>DATNJB010000073.1:0-10059 GCA_035604135.1 Caulobacteraceae bacterium
CCGATCACCCGCTGGAAGGACGCCGGCGCAAGCTCCCCCAGCCGCCTGCGGTTGGTCCGCTTCCAGGCGGGGAAGTGCTCTTCGCTCTCCAGCGCATTGATCTCGACGATGGCGTCCTGCTCGGCCCTGGTCTCACCGGCAGATCGGCCGTCGTCGTCCTCGCCCGCCTTACGGCTGGCGAGGTTCAAAAGCAGCTTGGTGACATAGCGCTGGCCGTAGGAGAGGCTCGACCCCACGGCCTGCACCGGGTTCTTGCCGCCGCTCATGTCGGCTGGCAGCACGAGCTCGGCCTCCTCCGTGTGGCCCGCCTCATGGCGAAGGACGCCAACCACCACCGGCTCGCCTCGCGCTGAGAGCCCTGGCTTGAAGCTCAGAGCAAAGCCGTGGCGGAAGAGGATCGGGCGGATGACCTCCACCGTATCCTCCCAGGAGGCGTAGGTGGACTTCACCTCCCCGCTCTCGTCGGTGACCTCGCCGAGCTCATCCAGCACCGGCAGCCTTCGCTGCATCTGGATCAGGGCGCGCGCGAACGCCTGCTCGGTCTCGCGCGCCAGCGCCCGCTCGTAGATCACGGCGATACGGTCGAGGCGGTCCAGATCAGCGCTGGGATCGGCCAGCGACCGTTCCATGAGTTCGAGCAGGCTCGAGGCGCCGGGGCTCCCAACACCCCTCGCGTCGCTACCCGATCGCCTCGTGCGCGCTCGCATGAACCAGATGCTCCGGCGGGACCCAAACTGCCAGCGACCACCGCTGGCTTCCCACCGACACGAGCCCGGACACGGCCGGGCGAGCACAAGCACTCACGCTCCAATCGGGCGCGCAGTCCAGTGGAACCACCTACCACCGGGCTCACGCCCGCGGCGTGAAGCTGATCGGCGCGACCGCCCACTTCGTTACCGCCGACCTCGACGAGGGGCCAATCATCGAACAAGACGTCGAGCGCATCAGCCATCGGGACACGCCAGCCGCTTTGATCCGTAAGGGCCGTGACATCGAGCGCAGGGTTCTCGCCCGGGCAGTGCTCTGGACCCTGGAGGATCGCGTGCTGGTGAATGGACGGAAGACCGTGGTGTTCCGGGATTGATCGGGTGACGGCGGCGAAGAACCAGTGATAGGCCCGGCGTCATCCGCGTCCCGATCTCCCGTGCCTGCGCCAAGCTCGGACGACTGGCAAGACCCACACCCAGGGCGACCAGCTCAAGGACTTCAGAAAGAAGAGCAAGAAGAGGTCGAGCTACCCCCGGGCCACCACGGCGCCCAACTAGGCGGCCGCCGGCCCCGCTGGGAAGGAGAGCGGACGGGCGTCGGCCCCGCTGGCCGGTCGCGGCGTTCTCTGGCAAAAAGTGCAGCGACGCCAAGAACCGAAAACGCGAGGACCGCCCGATGACTCCTGACGACCAACCGGCCATCGCCACTGCCGAACCGCTGGTTGCCGGCCTGACCCGAAGCGGCCTGGCCGCGCTCGATACCGACATGCACGCCCTGGTCGACGAGCAAAAGCTGGCCGGCGTGGCGACGCTGGTCGCCCGCCACGGCGAGGTCGTCCATCTGGGCGCCTATGGCAAGCAGGACACGTCGGAAGCGGCGCCGCTGACCACGGACTCGATCTTCCGCATCGCCTCGATGACCAAGCCGATCATCGGCGCGGCGATGATGATGCTGTGGGAAGAGGGCAGGTGGACGCTGGACGACCCGGTCGCCAAGCACATCCCCGAGTTCGCCGACCTGAAGGTCAAGACCAAGGACGGGTCGCCGGTCGCACAGGCGCGGCCGATGAACATGCGCCAGCTGATGAGTCACACCGCCGGCTTCGGCGGCCTTGGCGAGTACGCCGACGCCAACCTGCGCGGCGGAGACCTTCGGTCCATGATCGAGACCCTGGCCAAGCGCCCGCTCTCGTTCCAGCCGGGAACCGAGTGGCGCTACGGGCCGAGCGTCGACATCCAGGGCTACGTGATCGAGAAGCTCGCCGGGCAGGGCCTGGACGAATTCCTCCAGCAGCGGCTGTTCGCGCCCCTGGGCATGGTCGACACCGGTTTCTGGGTCGACTCTTCGAAGAGCGCGCGGGTGGTGCGCATCCACAAGTATGAGGACGGCAAGATCGTCCCGGCCGGACGCGAGAACGGGTTCAACACCTCCAAGCCGGCCTTCCTCTCCGGCGGCGGCGGACTGGTCTCGACCATCGGGGACTACTGGCGCTTCGCCCAGATGATCCTGAGCGGCGGCGAGTTCGCCGGCCGGCGCTATCTCGAGGCCGAGACCGTCGCGATGATGCACAAGAGCGTGCTCGAGCCCGGCGTCAACGTCACACTCTATTCGCCGCACGCGCGGGGCCTCGGCTTCGGCATGGACTTCGGCATCATCGAGGATCCCGCCGCCGCCAAGACGGCGCAGGGCATAGAGAGCTTCTACTGGGGCGGCGCGTTCGGCACCTGGTTCTGGATCGATCCGGTGAACGACATGATCGTTATCGGCATGATCCAGAACGTGGGCGGCACCACCCCCGACGGCGCCCCGATGATGCGCGAGCGCTCGGCGCGCGCGGTCTACGCCGCGATGACCGACCGGAAAGGCCGCTAGCGGCCTAGAGGCCGGGCTGGGGCGCGGCGGCGCGGCGCTCTATCTGGACGATCACCGCATCGATGTCGCGGCCCCTGAGCGCGGCGGCGAAATCGTCGTGCTGGACGCCGACGGTGCTCAAGCCGTCGCGCAGGCTGTCGACGATGCGGAAGCGCTTGCCCTCGCGCCGGACCCGCCAAGTAAGAACGACCGCCGCCGGCGGGGCGCCCGTCGTGGCCCGAAGCTCGCGCGTCGTGACCAACCAGTCGTCGCCGCCCAGCGAACGCGTCCCGAGCACGCCGAAGCCATCGTCGGCGCTCTGGCGTCCCGCCAGCGCGACCTGACGGGCCAGGCGCTGGACCAGCACGTGCGAGAGCCGCGCTCGCTGGGCGGACGTCGCTGTCTTGCCCGCCTCGCCGAGCACCGCCAGCGTGATCGCGCCCATGTCGAAGGTCTTCAGCGCCAAGGCCTCGATCGCCGGCTCGGACGGCCCGCCGGCGGCGGCGAACGTCCGCACAAGGCCCGAATGCAAGGTCACGACCGGATCGGCGGGCTGCGGCACCCCGCGGCTGGCGCCGATTGCGGCGACGGCCAGAGCCAGCGCGACCGCGCGCTCCCCCCAACCTCGCAAATCGGCGTCCTCCCGGCTATGACGTTGACCCGATCGCTTAGCATGAGATGAGGCGTTCGACCCATGAGCCGCTACGTCGCCGCCATCGATCAGGGAACCACCTCCTCGCGCTGCATCGTCTTCGACGCCAAGGGCCAGATCGCCGCGATCGACCAGAAGGAGCACCGGCAGATCTACCCAAGGCCCGGCTGGGTCGAGCACGACGCACTGGAGATCTGGACCAACGTCGAGCAGGTGGTCGAGGGTGCGCTCAAGAAGCTCGGCATCGGCCCGCCCGACCTTGCCGCCGTCGGCATCACCAACCAGCGGGAAACAACGCTGCTCTGGGAGAAGGCGACCGGCAAGCCGATCGCCAACGCGCTGGTCTGGCAGGACACCCGCACCGACCGGCTGGTGCGCGACCTGGGCGGCCGCATCGGCCAAGACCGCTTTCGCGACCAATGCGGGCTGCCGCTGGCCACCTACTTCTCCGGACCGAAGATCCGCTGGCTCTTGGACGAGACGCCCGGCGCGCGGGCGGCGGCCGAGCGCGGCGAGATCCTGTTCGGCACCATCGACGCCTGGCTGATCTGGAAGCTGACCGGCCGCCACGCCACCGACGTGACCAACGCCAGCCGCACCATGCTGATGGACTTAAAGACCCTGGATTGGGACGAGGACCTGCTCGACGCATTCGGCGTGCCCCGCGCCATGCTGCCGGAGATCCGACCCTCGTCTGAGGTGTACGGCACGGCGCGCGGCGTGCTCGAGGGCGTGCCGGTGGCCTCTGCGCTCGGCGACCAGCAGGCGGCGCTGTTTGGGCAGACCTGCCTTTCGCCCGGCGAGGGCAAGTGCACCTACGGCACGGGCAGCTTTCTCCTGGTCAACACCGGCGCCAAGGCCGTTCCCTCCAGGCACGGGCTCCTGACCACGCTCGGCTACCAGATCGGCGGCTCACGCCCGGTCTACGCGCTCGAAGGCTCGATCGCGGTCACCGGCGCGCTGGTGCAGTGGGTGCGCGACAACCTGGACCTGATCTCGACCGCCAGCGAGATCGAGGCGCTGGCGCGCACCGTCGACGACAATGGCGGCTGCTACTTCGTGCCGGCGTTCGCCGGTCTCTTCGCGCCGCATTGGCGGAGCGACGCGCGCGGCGTGATCGCGGGGCTCACCGCCTACGTCACCAAGGGCCACATCGCGCGGGCGGCGCTGGAGGCCACCGCCTGGCAAACGCGCGAGGTGGTCGACGCCATGGCGGCCGACTCCGGCGTGCGGTTGAGCACGCTGAAGGTCGACGGCGGCATGACCGCCAACAACCTCTTGATGCAGTTCCAGGCCGACGTGCTGGACGCGCCCGTCGTCCGCCCGGAGGTCGCCGAGACCACATGCCTTGGCGCTGCTTACGCCGCCGGCCTCGCCGTCGGCTACTGGCCGGACATCGAAAGCCTGCGCAAGCACTGGCGGAAGTCTGCGGAGTGGAAGCCGACGATGACGAAGGCCCGGCGCGAAGCCGGCTATCGCAAATGGAAGAAGGCGGTCGAGCGCACCATGGGCTGGGTCGATGACGACGACGTCTAGCGGATCAAGCAGAGCTTTGGAGAGAGCATGTCAAAGACCATCGTCGTCATAGGCTTCGGGCCTGGCATCTCCAGCGCCGTCGCCGAGCGGTTCGGCGCCGAGGGCTTCTCCGTGGCCCTGGTCGCGCGGAGCGAAGAGCGGCTTGCCTCGGGCGTCGAGGCGTTGAAGGCGAATGGCGTCGCCGCGGTCGCGGTCCAGGCCGACGCCAGCGACCCGGCCGCCGTCCGCGCGGCGATCGCAAGCGCGCGCGGCGCGCTTGGCGCGATCACCGTTCTGCACTGGAACGCGTTCGGCGGCGCAGACGCTGGCGACCTCGTGACCGCGGACCCCGCTTCGGTGCGCGGCGTGTTCGACGTGGCCGTGGTCGGCCTGCTCGCCGCCGTCCAGGCGGCGCTGCCTGATCTGAAGGCCGCCGGCGATGGGGCGGTGCTCGTAACCAACGGCGCGTTCGGTGAGTTGAACCCGCAGATCGACGCCTACGCCGTCAGTCTGAAGACGATGGGCGTCGCGCTCGCTAACGGGGCGAAGCACAAGCTGGTCGGCCTGCTGAGCGAGCGGCTGAAGGGCGATGGCGTCTATGTCGGCGAGGTCATGGTGGCCGGCATGGTCAAGGGCACGCCCTCGGATCGTGGCGGGCAGACCATCGAGCCCTCGGCGATCGCGAACCGGTTCTGGGAGCTCTACCGGGCCCGCGGCGAGCTCCACGCGCGGATCTCGTGATGGGGCCGGCTCGATCGCTGTCGACTGCTCCTCGCCACCTGATCAGGACGGTGGCGATCGGCGCGTCTATCGTCGTTGTTGCGGCGATGACGACCGGCGCCGCGCACGCGCTCACCTGCTATGCCCTATCCCCGACGGGAGCCAGGGGATGGGCGAGTTCGCGCCACCTGTCCGTCGCGCGAGCGGGCGCGCTTCGCTATTGCGACAGCTTCACGAAGACCGGCCATCGTTGTCTGATCACCAGCTGCCGCTAGGCGCTAGGACGCGGGCGCTGCGATCTCGCCTTCGGAGGGTCTGGTTCTCACCGCGATCAGGCGGAACGTGAGCGCTGTCGCGAGGCCGGCCAGCCCCCAGGGCGCGTCGGCCTCAAGCAGGCTGATCCAGCCGGCCGCCGTCCTCACGCCGTTGGCGGCGAGCACGACGCCATTGACCACGTCGCCGATGGCCGGCGCAGCGGCGTCGAAGGCGAAGACCGGCAGGAAGGCGACCAGAAAGCCCAGGCCACAGGCGCTCCACCCATTCAGCCACCACCAGTGGCGGCGGGAAAAGCCGACCAGCAACGGGGTTGCGAATACGAGCTCCGCGATCAGGCAGACCGGGACGCCGCCCATGAAGAGCAACGCCCAGGCCTGACCGCCCTGCGGCCAGGCGATGCCGGTGGGCGCCGCCCAGGGCCCATACCACACCAGCCACAGTCCGCTGACCGCGACCAGGGGCGCGACAAGGTAGGCCGCCACGATCATCGGCATTGCGCGGAGCTGAAGGCGGCTCTTCGGCATGGGCCGCGAGCCTATGCCTGCGCCATGCCATCTGTCGAACGGCCACGGCCTCCGCCGCGGCCGCGGCCAGTCAGTCCGGGATCGATCGCGCCTGGCCGACGTAGCCGCGGTTCCACGTGGGGCTGATGGTCACGTCGTTGATGCAGACGTGTGTCGGCAGCCGCGCCAAAAACAGCACGAGCTCGCCGCAATCCTCCGCCTGCACCATGCGCTGGCGATCGGCCTCGCTCACCGGAATCGGGCGCTTGTCCAGGATGGGGGTCGCGACCTCGCCTGGGCACACGGCCGTGGCGCGGATGCCGTGTATGCACTCCTCGATATTGAGGCTCTCGGTCAGGGCGTTCATCCCGAACTTCGCCGCGCTGTAGGCCGGACCGGTCACGGCGCTGACGTGGCGCCCGGCCCAGGACGAGATGTTCACGATGAGGCCGTCCTGCTGTGCGCGCATCATCGGCAGGGCCGCATGGCAACAGTAGAACGCGCCGTCGAGGTCGATGCGGATGACCTGATCCCAGTCGGCCCGCGCGAGGTGCTTCCAGTTGCGGCGCGAGACGTTGATGCCGGCGCTGTTCACCAGCAAGTCGAGCCGAGCCTCCTGGCGCTCGATGCCCGCGACGACCGCATCCACCGCATTGGCGTCGGCGACGTCGAGCGGTGCAATCCGCGCCTGGCCGCCCTGCGCCTCGATAGCCTGCGCCACCTCGCGCAGCTGGGCTTCCCGTCGACCCGACAGGACGACCCGCATGCCGACGCCGGCGAGCGCCCGGGCGGCGCCGGCGCCGATGCCGGTGCCGGCCCCGGTGATCCAGGCCGTCTTGCCGGACAGATCCCTCATGTCGTTCCCCTTGCTATCGGCCGGCCGTCGGCGTCGCGATCAAGCCAGACCGTTCAACTGGTTCAGGTTGGCGAACCGCGCCGGATCGAGGTCACGGTCGGCGAGGGCCGGGTGATCGATGTCGTAGCGATGCGCGCGGTAGATGCTGACGGTCGGCTCGCCGCGCGAATTGTTGTTCACGAACGGATTGATCCACTCCCACACGACCTCGTGGCCGCGCGTCACCTCGAACAGCCGCCCGCTCGTGCCTTCGCAGACTAGCACGTTGCCGGACGCCAGCGCCGATGCGCCCGAGATGTGGCCGCTGAAGAACTGCTGCGATGGCATGCCGCGGTAGCGCCAGACCACCTCGCCGCTCGCCGGATCGACCTCGATCACCTTCGAGCTGTCGTGGCCGTTGTCGAAGATGAGCACGTTGCCGTTGGCCAGCCAGGTCGGATTGTGCTGGCCGTGCGCCTTGTCGAGCTTGAAGCGCAGCTGGCCGGTCTCGTGGTCGATGGCCGCCACGCGATCGCAGTTGCGGGCGGAGAACAGGATGTCGCCGGCGGCGTTCACGTCGATGCCGTTGATGTGCGTCCACTCCCAGCGGCGGCTGGTGGGATGGATCGCGTCCTTGACCGGATCGAGCAGCCGCCAGGTGTTGATGCGCCGCACCTCCTTCATGTCGGGCGTGATCTCGACGAGATCGTCGCCGATCAACCGGGGCATCTTCTCGCGCGGCATGCGATAGCCGCCGCGGACCTTGCGATGCAGATCCTCGGGCAGCTCCACCCACTCGGGCACCAGCGTGTTGCCGTTGGCCAAGCGGTGGAAGTCGTGATGCTGGAAGCGGTTCTCGTATTCCCAGACGACATTGCCGTCCCAATCCACCTCGACGAGCGTGGTGTGGTAGCCGCCCAGGCGGGTGACATGTGTGGCAAACGGCGGAGGCGGCTTGGTCGGCTCGTCAGGCGGGGGCTTCGGCAGGTTCACGTCCGAGCCGGTCATGAGGAGGTTGCCGTTGTCGAGCAGGCGACCGTACCCGGGCTTGATGTGCGTGAACTTCCACCGATGGACGACCCGACCCTCCAGATCGATCAGGTACGTGCCCGTATCGCCATGCGGCGTGAGCAGCGTGTAGCCCCTGGTCGACAGACCGGGGCGATGGAACGTCAGTCCCGTGGGGCGATTGACGGACCAGCCCATGCAGCACTCCAGTCTCTGGCCTGATTCCGTGGCCCGATTGTTTCCCAAAAAGCGCAGGACATGCGTTTCACGCCTGCAGGCAATCGCCCTAGCCGCTCTCCTCGGCTTCGACCATTTCGCGGGTCACGGTGTAGCCGCCGTCCAGCCACTTGAGGATCTCGCGCGCGCCGGGGTGGTCGAAGGCGGCGTAGCGCTCGCGTAGCCGGGTCTTGGCAGCCTCCTCGAGGCGGTCGAGGCCGACCTCCTGCAGTGTCAGCAGGTGCCGCTGGACGAGCACCGCCAGCTCCGGGCCGAGCACCTCGGCGGCGACGCGGGCGAAGGCGGCGCCATACTCGTAGGCGTCGCCCAGCCTGTAGCTTTCGGCCAGGCTGGCCAGCGGAATGCGGCTGAGCACCGGCTGCAGCGCCGGGTTGACGGCATGCGCGGTGAGGGAGGGGCCGATCGCCGCCGGCCGGCCAGTGAAGGCGCGGATGTAGAGGTAGGGGCTCATCCGAGGCCCATCGTTGACCGGATAGTTGTCCCAGAGGATGGGCTTGCGCCGAACCTGCTCGGCGACGCGATCGAGATGGCCGGGGCTGTATTCGCGCGAGCAGACTTCCTCGCCGGTCCAGAACACGCCGATCGCCGGATCGAGGCCCGCGCCCAGCGCCTCGAGATAGCCGGGCGGCCGCATGCCGAAGCCGCGGTCGAGCTGGACGTCGTCGCTGTAGTAGGTCGGGCAGAAGATGATCCGGCTGGCCGTGCTGCGCTCGGCGATCCAGTGCAGGATCTGGATTTGCGTCGCGGCGAGCTCAGGGACGTCGCCGCGCATGTCGTCGAAGAAGACGCCGAGGTCTTCGACGCCCAGCGCGTCGAAATCGGCGAGCCGTCGCGCCAGCGACTCCTTCGCCGCGTCGTTGAAGTCGAGGTAGACCTCGAACGGGCTCAAGCCCACGCCGAAGCGAACCCCGAGATCGCGGCACCGCGCCGCGAAGCGCTGGAGCGCGGCTTGCGTCTCTTGCGGCCACGGCTCGCGCCAGCGCTTGCGCAGGTAGGCGTCGGCCTTTGGCGCATAGAGGTAGAAGCCGTAGCCGTGCCGCTTGAGGAACGCGGCCTGGCTGTCGCGTTCGTCCCAGGTCCAGGGTCGGCCATAGTAGCCTTCGATGAGGCCAAGCTCGGTCATGACCCCTGCTTAGCGCAGAGGTTCAGTCGCGCGCCAGACCCAGGGCTCGCGCAGCGCGGACGGCGATCGCCGCAAAGGCGGCCGACGCCTGGCGCCAGGGCGAGCGATGCGGCGCCGCCGGCGACGGGGGGCTGACTTCACTCAGCCGGTAGCCCACCCGCGCAACGGTATCGATCTTGAACGCGCCCTCGAAGCGCTCGGCGAGCCGGCGCAGGCGGCCGATCGTACGGTTGATCGCGTCCTCGCCCACCACCCGCCCCTCCCAACAGGACTCGATGAGCTGGTCCCGGGAGACCACGCGCCCACGAAGGGCGGCGAGCGTCACCAAGACCTGCATCACGCGCGGCTCCAGGATGTCGCGTCGGCCGCCGCCAACCACCTCGCGCAGCGAAGGGCGCACCAGAAGTTGCGCCAGCCGGAAGTCCGCCTCATGCGCGAGTAGAATCCGCCCGATCGGCGGGCGGGGTTCGATCGACGCGATCATCGGGGCATCATCGGCGAAATGTCGCATCTCCGTCCTTTCAGCCTTGGCCCGATTTACCGATTTTATCTCGCTGGTTGCATCAGAGCCATCGGCTTCAAGCAACGCTAGCTGGAGGATTTCTAACTTGCGTATCAGAATCTTGCTCGC
>DATNJB010000074.1:0-38201 GCA_035604135.1 Caulobacteraceae bacterium
GCGTTGCCAGCCCGCTCCGAACGGGCTATCCGAACGCTCCGCTCTAAGGGTGACGTGGCCGAGAGGCTGAAGGCGGCGGTTTGCTAAACCGTTATACGGTGTAAAGCCGTATCGAGGGTTCGAATCCCTCCGTCACCGCCACCCCTCCCTCGCGCCGTTCCAACACCGCTTTTCTGGCATGGTTGATGCGAGCCGGGGCCTGTAGCACCCGATGACTCTCGTTCTTGAACCACGCCCGGCGCCCCGGTGGGATGCGCCTTCCCAGGTCGGCGACCGCGCCGCGGCCGTGCGGCCGATGCCCGTTCCGGCCCAAGAGCGCGGCGACCGGCGCGGGCCGCTGCGCCCTGGGCGCCTCATCGCCACCCGCTCGCGATTGAACGGCGTGGTCCTGGCGCACAGTTTCAGAGTCGTCGACCTGCTGACGATCGGGGTGCTCGCATGGCTGGCCTGCGACCTCGCCAACCCCGCCGGCGTCTGGGCGAGCCCGGTCGCGGCGGTCACGCCTTTTGCCTTGGCCGCGGGCGTGCTCGGCTTCTTCCTGCATGCCGTCGGCGCCTATGGTTTTCGCGCGCGGGAGACGATCGCCGCCCATCTCGGGCGCATCGCCGGCGCGTTCGGCCTCACACTAGGCGTCATGGTCGCGACGCTGTTCGTGCTGTCGCCGGCCGGCCGTCCTTGGGACGCGGGCGGGACCTGGTTCTGCCTCGCCTTTGCCGGCGTCTACCTGCTCCACATCTGGTGGTGGTTCGCCGTTCGCCGCATGCGGCGCTCGGGTCGGCTCATGCCGAACGTTGTCGTCGTCGGCGCGACCGCGAACGCCGAACGGCTGATCGAGAAGGCGCTCGAGAGCCGCGAGGTCGCGGTATTGGGCGTCTTCGACGATCGCCGGGCGCGTGCGCCGCAGAGCGTGCGCGGCGTCCGCTTGTTGGGCGACACCACAGCCCTGGTAGGCCACCGCATCATGCCCTACGTCGACCGGATCGTGATCACGGTCACCGCCTCGGCCCAGGCCCGGGTTCGCGCCCTGGTCGAGCGGCTGCGCGTGCTGCCGAACGAGATCACCCTCTTCGTCGATTTCGGCGGCGAGGAGGCGCGCGGCGAGGTGCTCTCGCGGCTGGCGGACCTGCCGCTCGCCACCCTTTCAGGCGCCCGGATGGACGCGCGGCGGGCGCTGGTGAAGCGCGCTCAGGATCTCGCTATCGGCGTCGTCGCGGCTGTCGTGGCCCTGCCGATCATGCTGGCGGTCGCGATCGCCATCAGCCTCGACAGCCCAGGGCCGATCCTGTTCCGCCAGCGGCGACAAGGCTTCAACAACGAAGAGATCGTGGTCTGGAAGTTCCGCTCGATGCGCGTCGAAACCTGCGACGAGCGCGCCACCCGCCAGGTCGGCATCGACGACCCGCGCGTGACCCGCGTCGGCGCCTTCATCCGCCAGACCAGCCTGGACGAACTGCCCCAGCTCTTGAACGTGCTTCGCGGCGAGATGTCGCTCGTCGGCCCCCGACCGCACGCGCCCGGCATGAAGACCGGCGAGGTGGAATCGGCCAAGCTGGTCGCCGAGTATGCGCACCGCCATCGCATCAAGCCGGGCATGACCGGCTGGGCGGCCATCAAGGGCAGCCGCGGTCCCGTCGATACGACCGAGCGCGTGCGGCGGCGCGTTGCGCTGGACATCGAATACGTCGAGCGCCAGTCGTTCTGGCTCGACCTCTTCATCATGGCGATGACCCTGCCCTGCCTGCTCGGCGACCGCCGGGCGGCGCGCTAGCGAGGGGCGGGGCCAGATGTTCTGGCGCGGCGTGATCGGCTACCTGCCGGTGAACATCATGCAGGGGTTGGCCGGCTTCCTCGGCATCATCGTGTTCACGCGGCTTCTGCCGCCCGCGGACTATGGCGCCTATGCGCTCGCGTTCTCGGTGATGAGCCTGGCGCATATGCTGAGCTTCACCTGGTTGGAGGCGGCGATGGCGCGCTTCTATACCGAGCGGTCGGTCGCCGAGGGACTGCCCGACCATTTCACGACTCTCTACCGGATGTTTGCGTGGCTGGCGCTCGCGCTGCCGGCGCCGGTCGCTCTGATCCTGTGGGCATGGCCGATGTCTGGCGCGCTGAAGGCCGCCATCGCGACGGGCCTCGCCAGCATCCTGGTGCGCAGCCTCGTGAAGCTTGCGCAGGAGCGCAGGCGCGCGGCCGGCGACGTCAGCGGCGCGGCGGTGCTCGACATCGTATGGACCAGCGGCGGGTTTCTCCTCGGCGCAGGCCTGGCGCTTCTCGGCTTCGGCGGCGCTGCGCCGTTGGCCGGCCCCGGCATCGCCGCCGCGATCTGCCTGATCTTCGCCTTGCCGGTGGAGCTGCGGAACCTGCAAGGCGGGCGCTTCCGCCCGGCGCTGGCCGGCCGGTACTTCGCGTACGGCGCGCCAGTGTCACTGTCGCTGATCCTGGCGCTAGCCATCGCAACGACCGACCGTTTCGTCATCGCGGCCGACCTCGGGCAGAGCAGCGTCGGCGTCTACCAGGCCGGCTACAGCCTCTCCAGCCGCACGCTGGACGTGATGTTCATCTGGCTGGGCATGGCCGGGGCGCCCGCGGCGATCGCCGCGCTGGAGCGCGGCGGCAAGGCTGCGCTGGACGCCGTCGCCGGCGAGCAGTCGGCCCTCATGGTCGCGGTGACCCTGCCGGCCGCCGTCGGCCTCGCCCTCGTCGCTCAACCGCTCTGCGCGGTGATGATCGGGCCGGCGCTGCGTGACGGCGCCGCGCACGTGACGCCGTGGATCGCCGCCAGCGCCTTCTTCGCCGGCGTGACCACGTACTATCTGCTCACGGCGTTCACGCTCGGCCGGCGCACGCCGCTGCTTCTGCTATCCATGGCCATCCCCGCCTCGGCCAACCTGGTCCTGACGCTGGTGCTCATCCCCCGCTTCGGCCTCCAGGGCGCCATGTGGGCGACGCTAGCGAGCTATGCGCTGGGGGCGGTCGCCGCCTATGCGCTCGGGCGCCGGGCGATTCCGCTGCCCCTGCCCTGGGCCACGATCGGCAAGGTCGCCGTCGCTTCACTGGTGATGGGCGGGGCGGTTCTGCTCACGCCTCAGCTGGGGGGCGGGGTGGTCGAGCTCGGCGCGAAGGCGGGGGTTGGTGTCCTGGTCTATGGCATCGGAGCGCTCGCCTTCGACATCGCCGGCGCGCGCAGCCGCGGCCTTCGCCTCGCGCGCGCGCTGCAGCTGAGGCTCGCATGACCGGGCTTCGCCTCAGCGGCAATGTCGCCTGGGCCCGCGCGGCTCCGAGCCTGTCGGTGTTGATCCCCTTCCTGGGCGATGATCCGCGCCCCCTGCTGGCCGCGCTGGAGGCGCAGGCGCCGCGCGGCGCGGTCGAAATCCTCGTCCTCGACGACGGCGGCGGCGATGCGGCGCTGACCCGGCGCGCGCGGGCGGCGGTCCGCGCGCTCAAGACGCCGGCGCTCTTCATCCGCTCAGACGAGAACCTCGGGCGCGCCAGGGGGCGAAATCAGCTGGCCGCCCACGCGCGGGGCGACTTCCTGCTCTTCCTCGACGCCGATATGGCCCCCGACGGCCCTGGCTTCCTCTCGACCTACCTGGCCCTGATCGCCGCCGAACGGCCGGCCGTCGCCTTCGGCGGCTTTTCCCTCGACCAGGCGCCGGACACTGCGGAGTTCGCCCTCCACCGGCGCATGGCGCTGGCCTCCGACTGCGCGGTCGCGGACATGCGGCGGCGTGAGCCGGAGAAGCACGTCTTCACCTCCAACCTTCTGGTGCGGCGCGACGTTTTCGCCGCTCACCGCTTCGACGAGTCGTTCAAGGGCTGGGGCTGGGAGGACGTCGAGTGGGGGATGCGGGTCGCCCGCGAGCATGCGATCCGGCACCTCGACAACACCGCGACCCACCTCGGCCTCGACCCGCCGGAAACGATCGCGGCGAAATACGAGCAGTCGGCCGGCAACTTCGCCCGCGTCGCCGACCGCCATCTCAGCCTGGTCGAGCGCTATCCCAGCTATCGCGCGGCGCGGATCCTCAGGCGGCTGCCCTTCCGGCCGGCGTGGCGGCCGATGCTCAAGCGCCTGGCGCTGACCGACGCGGCGCCGCTCTTCGCCCGCGCGTTCGCCATGCGGCTCTACCGCGCCGCGCTCTACGCCGAAACCGTGTGAGCTAGCGCATCGAGCGCTTCAGGAACGACGGCGCGTCGTCGCGCGCCTTGTTGAACACCAGCCCGGCGCAATGCCCGCCGGCATGCTCGATCGCCTCCTTCAACGCCGCAGCGGCGCCGGTGTCCGGGGCGTCGGCGGCGACGACGATGACTGTTGCATCCACCCGTGGCGCGACGGTCAGCGCGCTCGCGGACTGATCGAGCGCCGGCGCGTCGACGACGATCAGCTCGGCGTGACGCCTCAGCGCCTGCCAGTAGCTGTCCGTCGGAAGGACGTGTGGCGCCTGATCCGCCTGCAGCGCCTCGCGGCGAAAGCGCGTAACCCAGAGCCTGGCGCCGCCGACCGGATGAGCGACGATGAAGCGCGCGTCCGGCCAGGGCGGCCCCTGATTTGTCGGCATCGGCGGCTGAACGGTGAAGAAGGCCGATCCGTCGGGCGATGCCGCGCTTTGCCGTCCCAAGACGCCGTAGCGGCCGGGGTCGGCGCCGATGGCGCGATGCTGCGGGGCGTTCATCAGGTCGAGGTCGACCAGCCAGACGCCACGGCGCGCCCGCTTGGAGGCGAAGAATGCGAACTCACGCGCGACGGTCGAGGCCCCCTCGCCGGTGGTCGCGGCGACGAACTGGATGATTCGCGTCGGCCCGACGGTGGGCGCGCCGAGCGCCGTCCAAAGCTCAGCCATTTCAGAGGTTAGGTCGACCATCGCCCGAATCGCCGCCGCACCTGACGCGCGCTTTGTCTCTACCACACAAACAACGCGCCGGTCGGCCTGCCGGCGTCCCGATTCGGAAGTTCGCTGGGTGGCCGACCCAGCTAGCAGGCGCGCTTCAAGTCCAGCACACTAGCGGGCGGGCTTCAGCCCCGCCGAGGCGAGCACGGGCAGCTCGAGCGTCCGGCCGGCCGATGATGGGGTCGGAAAGCCCGGGCGGGTGAGCCCGCGCACCAGGCCGACGCACCCCGCGGCGAACGCGGCCAGCACCAGGGCGAGCAGAGCCACCGGAGCCTTCAGGCTCTTGCCCTGCGCCGGCGTCACGGCGCGCTCGATGATGGCGATGTTGTCGTTGCTCTGTCGCGCGATCGCGTCGGCGGCTTCCGCGTCCTGCTCCTTCTGCGTGAAATCCTTCACGTTGCCCGAGAGCACATCGCGATCGCGGCTCAGCGCATCGTAGCGCGGCTCGAGCTGCGCGAGCCTCAGCTGCCGCTCGGTTACCTGCTCGATCTGCTGGCCCAGCGTGGCGGAGGCCTGTTTCAGCGCCGCGACTTCCGCGGTGAGCTGAATGCGGTCGGTCTGCACTGTCTGGTACACCGGGTTGGCGCCGATGCGCCTGGCGCCGTCGCCCTGCACGCTGCCGGCGCCGATCGCCGCCTCCAGAGTCGCGATCTGGTCGTCGACGTCCCTCACCGGCTGGGAGTCCGGGCGGTAGCGGCTGAGCAGGTCCTCGCGCTGGACCTTCAGTTGCGAAAGCTTGTCCTGGGCCGTGTGGTCGACGTCGCGATAGAGCCCGACCTCTTGCGGCAGCGCGCTCGCCTGCGCGCTCAGCGCGGCCACGCGGCCCTCACGATCCGTCAGCTGGGCGTCGTTGGCGTACTTCTGTTGCTGCAACGTGGCCTGCAGCTGGGCGAGCGAGCTCTTCTCGGTCTCGAAGTCGCCGATGTTGTTCGAGCCCAGGAACGATTCGTACGCCTCGTCGGCCTCGGCGAGCCTGGCCTCGAACGCCTTGCGCTGCTCCTCGAGCGGCGCGGTCGGGTCGAGCAGGATCGCGCGGCGGTAAACCAGGTACTCGTCCATCAGCGCGTTGAGCACCTGCGCCGCCGTCTGCGGGTCGCGGTCGAGGTAGTCCAGCCGGATCACCGGCGCGCCGGGCGTGGTCGCGATCTTCAGGTTGCGTTCCATGGCCACGACGGCCTTGCCCTCGCGAATCCTGCGCTCGTCGGGGCTGGCGGTGTCGTAGCCGCGGCCGAGCGCCGGGAAGACGCGCGCCAGGCCAAGGCGCTCGAGAACCCGCTCTTTCACCTGCGCGCTCGACAGAATCTCGACTTCGGACTGCAGCACCTGGTCCGACTCGGGCACCGCGCCCTGCGCTGCGTTGCCTGCGCGCGGCTGGTAGACGTAGGCTTGGCCCAGCCGCACCAGGATGCTCGACTGCGCGTCGTAGGTGGTCTTCATCAGGAAGGCGACGGCGAGACCGATGGCGAGGACGACGATGAACACCGTCAGCACCAGGAGCCGCTCGCGCCACAGCAGCGGGATGACGTCACCCGCGCCATAGCGCGGCCGCGTGCGCAAGCCGGTCCGCGACGCGCGCGTCGCTCCTGCGGTCCATGCGCTATCCGACATGAGAATCCCAAACGCCACGCGGCATGAAGCGACCCTGGCGCTGCGCGATTAACGCTTGGTTACCCATTTCCGTTAACCCTTGGCTCCGGTCCAAGTTTGGTACTGGAAGCACCGAAATGCCCCTTTCCCCGGCTCGTCGCGCATTCGTTCTCGGCCTCGCCCTCAGCGTCGGCGGCTGCGCAACCGGCGGCCCGGACGTCTTCACGCCCAGCCCGCGGCCGAGCGCCGACTTCCCGGACATCCGCTACGCCAACTGGACCGACGCCGAGCCGCCCTACCGGCTCTATCCCGGCGACCAGGTCGACCTCGCGGTGCCGTCTGCACCCGAGCTCAACAAGACTCTGACCGTCCAGCCGGACGGCCGGCTGTATCTGACCCTGGCCGGCTCCGTGATGGTCGCTGATCGGACGGTCAGCCAGGCCGAGGCGATGATCACTCGCGCCTACGCGAGCCAGCTCATCCGCCCAGACGTCTCGCTTTCCGTAAAGGCGCAGACTCTGAAGGTGTTTGTCGGCGGCGAGGTGAGCAAGCCGGGCGTCTACGACATGCCGGGCGACATCAACGCGTTGCAGGCGGTCATCCTTGCTGGCGGGTTCACGCCGATCGCCAAGCGCAGCCAGGTGGTGATCATCCGCAGAGGCCCCGATGGGTCAGCCATGCTGCGGACGACCGATCTCAGGAGAGGCATGACCGATCCGGCGGTCGACCTTGTGCCGCTCCGTCGGTTCGACGTCGTCTATGTGCCCCGCACCAGCGTCGCTGAGGCGGGACTGTTTGTTCAGCAATACTTCAAGGACGTCTCGCCGGTGCAACTGGGGTTCCAGTACACCCACGGCGCCGCGTTCATCAGCGGCGTCAACTGATCAGCCGTGCGAGAGCCACTCGCGGGCGGCGCGCTGGGCCTCGGCCACATCCTGCGGGTCCATCTCCTGGCTGATCTCCTTGCGGTAGATCTTCGCCTCGAGCGAACCGCGCATGGCGGCGAGGTTGAACAGCATGTGCGCCGAGACGTAGTCGAGCGGCGCGCCCCCCTGGCCGGTTGAGTACAAGAGCCCCATCTTGAACAACTCGTCGCCCGACGAGTCTGGTCTTGGCAGCGGCAGGTCCCGCCCCATCACAGGCTCTGGCGCGACGGGCTTCTCCCGATCTGCCAACATACCTAAGCACCCCCATCTTCGCGGGTGAACCGCCTTCACGACGACAGGCGTTCTCGCCCTGGCTTCGATGAAAGAGCCGGCGAGATAAACATATAGTTAAGCTCGCGGTTAGCCATTCTCGACTTGTGACCCGGCTCGGCTGTGCTGCCAGAAATCCTTATTGCCGCCAACAATTCGACCGCGACAACTTGCCGCTCGATCAGGCCCTGGCGCGCTGACCGAAGAGGATCTTGCGCGCCTCAGCGGCCTCGCGTCCGCCGCCCTGTAGTCCGCCGCCCGCGCGCACCTGCGCTGCGGCCGCAAGCGCCCGCTGCACCGCGGGCCGCTCGGCGACGCGCGCGTGCCAGCTTTTGATGTGCGGGAAGTCGTCGATCATAATGCCCTGACCGTCGCGGGCGAACACCCAGGGCCAGCTGACCATGTCGGCGATGGTGTAGTCGCCGGTGATGAAGTCGCGGCCCTGAAGTTGCGTGTTCAGGACGCCATAGAGCCTGCTCACTTCGTTGGTGTAGCGGCTCGCAGCGTAGGCAATCTGCCGCTGGTCGACGATGAAGGTCGGCGCGTAGTTGCGGAAATGATTGCGCTGCCCGGCGTTGGGGCCAAGGTTCGCCATCTGCCAATGCACCCACTCGTCGACCTTCACGCGGGCGCGTTCGTCGCTCGGATAGAACTGCCCGGTCTTGCGGCCGAGGTACTGGAGGATCGCGCCGGATTCGAAGATGGCGATCGGTTCGCCGCCAGGGCCGTCGGGATCGACGATCGCCGGCATGCGATTGTTCGGGCTGATGGCGAGGAACTCGGGCGTGAACTGCTCCCCGCGTCCGATATTCACGGGCTTGATCGCATAGGGGAGGCACATCTCCTCGAGCGCGATGGTGATCTTGTGGCCATTCGGCGTCGGCCAGTAGTGGACTTCGATCGGCTCCTGCACCGGCGGACTCCGTGCTGCATGCGCGTGGACGCGACCATGGCGGCGTGGCTGCACGACGGGCAAGCGGAAATCGCCCGCTGCGTGCGTTCAGTTGACGTTCAGCCACGGCTCCTTACCGCGGTTGGATCGGGAGAGCGGAGTTGAGCGCTGCGAACGCAGAGCACAGACGAGATCAGGTGCGCCCGAACGAACGGCCGGGCGTGGCGTTGCTTGCCGTCGCACTCGGCTTGCTGGCGGCCTCCGCAGCGCCGGGCCATCCTCGCGACCCGCCCTGGGATCGGTACGACGCCGCGCGCGGCGAGGACGGGCAAGACCTCGCTCAGTTGCAGTTCGAGCCGCACGGCCGGCCGCGACCACCGTCACCCGACGTCGGGGGCCGCTATCGCCCTCACTACGGACGATGGTGGCCGGGCCAGACATTGCCGCCCGACGCGCCGGCGACAGTGCTTGCCGACCCGGCGCGCTTCCACCTGCGTCCCGCCCCGCCGGGCTACACCTGGCTGCTCTGCGATGGCGACCTGATGCTCGCCTCCAGCGCGTCCGGCCTGATCGTCGAAGTGATCCCGGCCGGCGTCTACTGACCACTACTCGACGCCGAGCCGGGCCTTCAGGATGGCGTTCACAGCCGCCGGGTTGGCCTTGCCGCCGGTCTCCCGCATCACTTGGCCGACGAACCAGCCGATCGCCTGCGGCCTGGTCTTCACGGCATCGGCCTTGTCAGGATTGGCCGCGATTATGGACTCGATCGTGGATTCCAGCGCGCCGGTGTCGGTCACCTGGCGCAGCCCCCTCGCCTCGACGATCGCCCCCGGCTCGCCCTCGCCGTCCCACATGTGGTCGAACACCACCCGCGCGATCTTCGACGAGATCACGTCCTCCTCGATCAGCCGCACCAGCGCGGCGATGTCTTTGGCGGCGATGGGGCTGTCGGCGATGTCCAGTCCGGCCTCGGCGAGGCGGGCCAGGAGGTTGTTCGTCGTCCAGTTGGCGACCAGCTTGGCGTCGCGGCCCGCCGCGGCCGCCTCGAAGAAGTCCGCCCGCGCCGCCTCGGCAATGAGCACCCCAGCGTCGTAGGGCGAGAGGCCATACTGGGTCTCCAGCCTGCGCTTCTTCGCATCCGGAAGCTCGGGCAGCGTGGCCTCGATCGCCTTCACCCAGGCCGGGTCGAGCTCCAGGGGCAGAAGGTCCGGATCGGGGAAATAGCGATAGTCCTGCGAATCCTCCTTCGAGCGCATCGAGCGGGTCTCGCCCTTCACCGGATCGAACAGGCGCGTCTCCTGATCGATCGTCCCGCCATCCTCGATGACCTCGACCTGGCGGCGCGCCTCGAACTCGATCGCCTCGCGGATATGCCGATAGGAGTTGACGTTCTTGATCTCGCAGCGCGTGCCGAGCTCGCCGCCCGGGCGACGCACTGAGACGTTCACGTCGGCGCGCAGGTTGCCCTTCTCCATGTCGCCATCGCAGCTCCCGAGGTAGCGCAGGATGGTGCGGAGCTTCTTCACATAGGCCGAGGCTTCCGCGGAGCTGCGCATGTCGGGCTTGGACACGATCTCCATCAACGCGGTGCCGGCGCGGTTGAGGTCGACGTACGTCCAGTCGGGGTCGAGGTCGTGGATCATTTTGCCGGCGTCCTGCTCCAGGTGCAGCCGCTCGATGCCGACAACGAAGCTCGAGCCGTCGTCGCGCTCAACCTCGATCGCTCCCTCGCCCACGATCGGATACGCGTACTGGCTGATCTGATAGCCGGCGGGCAGGTCAGGATAGAAGTAGTTCTTCCGGTCGAAGCGCGACCAATGATTGATCTTGGCCTTGAGCCCCAGGCCCGTGCGCACCGCCTGCTCGACGCAGTAGCCGTTGATCACTGGCAGCATGCCGGGGAAGGCGGCGTCGACCAGGCTCACCTGCTCGTTCGGCCCGGCCCCGAACCCGACGGCGGCCCCGGAGAAGAGTTTCGAGGCGGACGCGACCTGCGCGTGCACCTCCAGCCCGAGCACGATCTCCCACTGGCCGGTCCGGCCCTCGATCAATTCGGCATGGTCGCTCATGGGGCTTTCTAGCACGGCTCCTTTCGCCGAAGTAACGAGCTTGAGGCTTGTCTGGCTCGGCAAAAGCGGCTTTGGTCGCGCGCCGTTACTTTCCGCTACCCTATGGGGAGACCTTGCATGCGTAGATTCCTGTTCATTGGCGCGCTCGGCGCCGCGTTTGGCCTCGCCGCCGCCGCCGTAAGCGTCGCTCAGGGTCAGCCTGCCGCGAGCGGCGCGCCGGCGGCAGATTCCAGCGCGGCCTCGGCAGCGACCAGCGGTCCATCGGTCGACTCGACGATCAGCGACCTCCTGGCCAACCCGACGTCGAAGGCGGTGCTCGCCAAGGACCTCCCCGCGCTCCTGACCTACGATGGCCTCGACCAGATCAAGGGCATGAGCATCCGCCAGATCTCGCAGTTCCCGCAGGCCAACATCGATGCGGCCAAGCTGGCGCAGATTCAGACCGACCTGCAGGATTCCGGTTCGGGTTCAGGCGCTCCGGCAGCGGCTTCCGCCGCACCCGCGGCGTCCAGCGCTCCGGCGGCCGCCTCAAGCGCGCCGGCCGCGCCGCAATAGGCTCACCACCACCGCTCGGGCTTGGCCGCAAATCCCGCGGCCTGCTCGAGCGCGTAGCCCAGCGAAAACAAGGTCCCTTCGTCGAGCGGGCGGCCGATCAGCTGCAGTCCGAGCGGCAGCCCCTGCGCGTCCAGGCCGGCGGGCACGCTCATCCCCGGCAAACCGGCCAGGTTCACCGTCACGGTGAAGATGTCGTTCAGGTACATCGCCACCGGATCGCTGGCGCGGTCGCCCAACCCGAACGCCGCCGAGGGCGCGGTCGGGGTCAGCAGGGCGTCGACCTCGTCGAAAGCGGCGCTGAAATCGTCGGCGATGCGCCGCCGCACCCGCTGCGCCTTCAGGTAGTAGGCGTCGTAGTATCCGTGGCTCAGCACATAGGTCCCGATCAGGACGCGGCGCTGCACCTCCGCGCCGAACCCTTTCGCACGCGTGCCCTCGTAGACGTCGTTCAGGGCCTCGCCGTCGACGCGCAGCCCAAAGCGCATCCCGTCGTAGCGCGCCAGGTTCGACGACGCCTCGGCGGGCGCGATGATGTAGTAGGCCGGCAACGCAAAGCGCGTGTGCGGCAGCGAAACCTCTCTGATCTCGCAGCCGGCCTCCTTCAGCCACCGGACGCCGTCGGCCCACAGCGCCTCGATTTCCGCCGGCATGCCCTCGACCCGGTACTCCTTGGGCACGCCGATCTTCAGGCCCTTGATGGACTTGCCGACGAAGCTGGCGAAGTCCGGCGTTTCGACGTCGAGGCTGGTCGAGTCCTTCGGGTCGTGGCCGGCCATGGACGTAAGCAGGATCGCCGCGTCCTCGACCGTGCGCGCGATCGGCCCGGCCTGGTCCAGCGAAGAGGCGAAGGCGACGATGCCCCAGCGCGAGCAGCGGCCATACGTCGGCTTGATGCCGACCGTGCCGGTGAAAGCGGCCGGCTGGCGGATCGAGCCCCCAGTATCGGTCGCGGTCGCGCCGAGGCAGAGCTCCGCCGCCACCGCCGCGGCGGAGCCGCCGGAGGAGCCGCCGGGGGTCAGCGGCTGGTTCGACCCGCGGCTGCGCCAGGGATTGACCACCGGCCCGTGCGCCGAGGACTCGTTCGACGAGCCCATGGCGAACTCGTCCATGTTGAGCTTGCCCAGCATCACCGCCCCGTCGCGCCAGAGATTGGCGGTGACGGTCGACTCGTAGGTGGGCTTGAAGCTGCCGAGGATTCTGGATCCGGCGGTCGTGCGCACGCCCTCGGTGCAGAACAGGTCCTTGATCCCGAGCGGGATGCCCTCGAGCGGCCGCGCCTCGCCGCGCGCGATGCGCGCGTCGGCTGCTCTGGCGCCGGCGATCGCCGCCTCCGGCGTCTCGAGCACGTAGGCGTTCAGCGGCCTCGCCTGCTCGACGGCGGCGATATGAGCCGCGGTCAGCTCCTCGGCCGACAAGGCCTTGGCGCGCAGGCCGTCGATCGCGCCTTTCAGCGTGAGCGTCGTCGCAGCGGCCACTATTCGACCACCTTCGGCACGACGAAGAAGCTCTTGTCGCGCTTGGGCGCGTTGGACAGAACGCGCTCCGGATCGCCGCCGTCGGTGACCACATCGGCGCGCCTTGGCAGCGCGGCGGCCACCGCCGAGGTCATCGGCTCGACCCCCTCGGTGTCGACTTCTTTCAGCTGCTCGATCCAGGCCAGGATGCCGCTCAGCTCCTCGGCCAGCGGCCCCAGCCGGTCCTGCTCCATGCGTAGTTTGGCCAGGCTCGCGACCTTCTTCACCGTCGCCGCATCGATCGCCATGGCCCGCTTCTCCGAAAGAGGCGTCGGTTAGCCATCCCGCCCCGGTTTTGACAAGGGGCGCCGGTGCGCCGAAAGACGCATCCCATGCCGGTCTTCGACCTTACCGACCTGCCGGGCGCGATCCCACGAGGCGCGCCGATCATGGGCCTGGACCTCGGCGAGAAGACGATCGGGGTCGCCGTTTCGGACGTCGGCCTGATGATCGCGACGCCCACCCACCTCTTACGCAAGACGAAGTTCACCAACGACGCCGAGGCTCTCCTCGCGCTCATGCAAGCCCGCGACGCCGCCGCGCTGGTGATCGGCCTGCCCGTGAACATGGACGGGACGGAAGGCCCGCGCTGCCAGTCGGTGCGCGCCTTCGCCCGCAATCTCTTGCGCCTTCGCCCGGACCTGCCGATCGCCTTCTGGGACGAACGCCTCTCGACCGCGGCGGTGAACCGAATGCTCATCGACGAAGCCGACGTCACCCGCCATCGCCGCAAGGACCTGGTCGACAAGGCAGCCGCCGCCTGGATCCTGCAGGGGGCTCTGGATCGGCTGCGCGGCGTCTGAGCTTGGCTCGGGCTGAGAAGCCGCCTAGAACGGCGCTTTAATGGCCAGGAACCCCCTTGGGATCGACGACGTCCGCGCGCGGACATTCCCGTTTCCGGCCCGCCATTTCACCTCAGCCGCCGACCTCGACCGCGACGCGCTTGCCGCCCTCCTCGATCTGGCCGACGGCTTCGTGGCGCTGAACCGGCAGAAGGCAAAGAAGCTCGACCTGCTCAAGGGCCGGACGCTGATGAACCTTTTCTTCGAGAATTCAACCCGGACGCAGAGTTCCTTCGAGCTGGCTGGAAAGCGGTTGGGGGCCGACGTGGTCAACATGAGCCCGCGCGCGTCCTCAATGAGCAAAGGCGAGACGCTGATCGACACCGCGGTAACGCTGAACGCCATGCGGCCCGACCTTCTGGTCGTGCGCCATTCCGCGTCCGGGGCCGCGTCGCTGCTCGCGCAGAAGGTGGGCTGCAGCGTGATCAACGCCGGCGACGGCCAGCACGAACACCCCACGCAGGCGCTGCTCGACGCGCTCTCCATGCGTCGCGCCTTCGGCCAGGTCGAGGGTCTCGTCGTCGCCATCTGCGGCGATGTCCTGCACAGCCGCGTGGCGCGCTCGAACGTGCTCATGCTGCAGACGCTGGGCGCGCGCGTGCGCCTGGTCGGGCCGGCGACGCTGATGCCGGTCGGCGCCGAGCGCTGGGGTGTCGATGTGTTCCACGATCTGCGCCGCGGCGTCGCCGACGTCGACGTGGTGATGATGCTGCGCCTGCAGCTGGAGCGCATGACAGGCGCGCTCGTCCCCTCCACCCGCGAATACTTCCGCTTCTACGGCCTCGACCGCGAGAAGCTGGCGCACGCCAAGCCCGGCGTGCGGGTGATGCACCCGGGGCCGATGAACCGCGGGGTCGAGATCGACTCCGACGTCGCCGACGATCTCGGCATCAGCCTGATCCAGGACCAGGTCGAGATGGGCGTCGCGGTGCGCATGGCCGTGCTGGCCAGCCTCGCTGCCCGGCTGGACAACGATTGATGGCCGAGGCTCGTCCGATCGCGTTCGTCGGCGCGCGGCTGGTCGACCCGGCCAGCGGCTACGATGGCCCGGGCGCGGTGATCACGGCCGGCGGCGCGATCGCCGAGGTGGTGCAACGGCCAGCGCTCGAGGGGCTCTCCCCCGACATCGAGCTGGTCGACTGTGGCGGCGCCATGCTCGCCCCCGGCCTGGTCGACATCCGCGTGAAGACCGGCGAGCCGGGCGCGGAGACCAAGGAGACGCTGAAATCGGCCGCCCGTGCGGCCGTTGCCGGCGGCGTCACCTCGATCGTCGTGCAGCCGGACACTGAACCGGTGGTCGACGAGCCGTCGGTCGTCGATTTCATCCTCCGCCGCGCCCGCGACCTCGGCTTAAGCAAGGTCTACCCGGCCGGCGCGGCGACCAAGGGCCTGGCCGGGGCCGAGATGGCCGAGATCGGTCTCATGCGCGAGGCCGGCTGCCTCTACGTGACCGACGTCGATCGCCCGATCGTCAACTCGCAGGTGATGCGCCGGGCGATGACTTATGCGCGCGGCTTCGGCGTGCCCTTCGCCCACCGCCCAGCCGATCCGTCGCTGGCCGGCCGGTCGAACGCCAACGAGAGCGAGTTCGCCGGGCGGCTCGGGCTCGTCGCCGGCCCGGCGATCGCCGAGCGCATCATGCTCGAGCGCGACTTGGCGCTGGCCGAGCTGACCCGCGCCAAGCTCATCGTGGATCAACTAAGCACCGCCGATGCGCTGGAGAGCCTCAAGCGGGCGAAGGCCAAGGGCCTGGACGTCCACGCCACCGTCTCGATCAATCACCTGAGCTTCAACGAGCTCGACATCGGAGACTACCGCACCTTCTACAAGCTCGTCCCCCCGCTGCGCGGCGAGGACGACCGTCAGGCGCTGATCGAGGCGCTGGCGTCGGGGCTGATCGACGTCGTGGTCTCGGCGCACGCGCCGGCGCCGGCGGAGGACAAGCGGCTGCCGTTCGACGAGGCCGCGCCCGGCGCGGTCGGGCTGGAGACACTGTTGCCGGCCCTCCTCAGCCTGCACCACGAGCGCCGGGCGCCGCTCGTCGACCTGATCGCGGCGGTGACGCTGAAACCGGCGCAGCTGCTCGGCCTCGACGCCGGCGCTCTCAAGATCGGAGCCCCCGCCGACCTCGTCCTCTGCGACATCGGCGCGCCCGTCCGCATCGACGCCGACAAGCTGATCTCGAAATCGAAGAACTCCCCATTCGACGGCCGCAGCCTGCAGGGCAAGGTCATGATGACCCTGGTCGACGGCCGTGTGGTGTTCGACGCCAGAACCTAGTCCGCCTGCCGACGCTGAACCTTGGTCGGTCCGCCGCTCAGTCGTCTTTCAAGGCGGTCTCGAAGTCCTGGCCACCGTAGAAGACTCCAAGCACCAGCACCTCGGTCGCCTCCCCGACGAACGCGATCGTCACCCGCCTGCGAAAGCCGATCGTGCGCAATCCGGTCAGGATATCGTCGCGCTGCGTTCCGACCCTCGGGAAGTCGCGAAGCGCATCGAGCTGGTCGAGAACCGCGTTGATGAAACGCAGGGCCGTGGCCGGAGAGGCGGCCGCGGCGATGTGGTCGTAGAGATCGTCAAGTTGCGATCGCGCCTCGGGCGAGACGACGATTCTGTGGCTCACGACTACGCGGTCTTCCCCGCCCGGGCGACGTGGCGCTCGGCCAACCCGGCCCTGGCATCCGCCAACAAGCTGCCGCGAGAGGGGTGGGCTTTCATCGCCTGGTAGGTCGCGACAACCTCATGGCGCAGCCAATGCTCGACCGCCCGGTCCCGCGCCTGAAGTGCGCGCAGCCCGTCACGAATGACTTCGCTCTCGCTCGCATACTCGCCCGAGGCGACTTTTGCGCGCACCTCCGCCGCCATCTCGTTGGGCAAGGTGACGCTGAACTGTTGGGTCGACCGCATCGCCGGCCTCCTTCCGATCGAGTAGGATTAAATCCTACGCGTCCGCCGATTTCAAGCGGGCGAAAGCGCTTCGAGCGGCTCCGATACCCTCCGCTAAACGATTTCCTGAGCGCGCTTGAGGCGTGGTCTAATGCGTCTCAGTTCGCGCGCGTTCGATTGAGAAGAGTTCCCGGCTCCCGGCGAGAGCCCGCTCTCGCTGGACGCAGTCACCGCAATAACAGCAGCAGCAACAACGCCCGACCGCGAAGGGGAACCTTCTCGATCGGACGCCGCGGCAACCGCCGTGAGCGGCGCGCTCACGCACTTTGCTCAGGCGAAGCTTTCCCTGGCTCAGGCGCAACCCGACGCTTTAGTCCCCCGTCGGCGTGACGCTCGCCTGTTCCACCATCAGCACGGTCGTGCGGCCATGGGCATGCGGGAAGTGCATGCGGCCCCGCGGGATGGTGACGCCCTGGCCGGGATCGAGCCGCACTGACAGGCCGCCCTCGAGCTCGATGGTGAGGGCGCCGTCGAGGACGTAGAAGAACTCGTCCTCGTTGTCGTGCTTGTGCCAGTGGAAGTCGCCTTCCATCACCGCCAGCCGCACGACCGCGTCGTTGACCTGCGTCAGCGTGCGGTTCCACCAGGGGGTCTGCGCGCCGGCGACCGCGCCCAGGTCCATCCTCTCGAGCGCGCCGAAGAGAATCTCTTTGGAGATGTCGTAACGATCGGGACTCTCGCTCATCGGCGCTGGCTCCTTTATGGGGGATGGACGGATTCACATTAAATCGCTACTTAGCTAAGTCACAATATGATTCAGGATGTCCAGGTCATCGCCGCGCTGAAAGCCATGGCCAACGTGCGTCGGCTGCTCATCCTCGAGTGGCTGAAGGAGCCGAGGCGGCACTTCCGTGAACAGGCGGACGGCGATCTCGTCGACGACGGCGTCTGCGGCGTGCTGATCGCTGAGAAGCTCGGCGTGAGCCAGCCGACCGTCAGCGAGCATATGCGCATCCTGAGCCAAGCCGGCCTGGTCGAGTCGAAGCGCATCAAGCAGTGGACCTTCTACCGCCGCAATGAAGCCAGGCTGGCGGCGGTGAAGGCGGCGATTGCCAGCAACGTATAGGGCTCACTTCGGCTTTGCCGTGGCGCTCTAGCGACCTAGAGTGGCGCCGATGGCCATCACCGCCGCAATCGTTTGCATCGCCGCCGTCGTGGGCGGCTATCTCCTGGGCTCGATCCCTTTCGGCGTCATCGCGACGCGGCTGGGCGGCGCAGGCGACATCCGCCAGATCGGCTCGGGCAGCATCGGCGCGACCAACGTGCTCCGGACCGGGCGGCGGGATCTGGCCGCGATCACCCTCATCGGCGATGGCGGCAAGGGCGCGGCGGCAGCGCTGATCGCACTCGCCGCGGCAATCCACTTCGGCGCGCCCAGCCCGCCGGCCGTGGCGGCCGCGATCGCCGGCGGCGCGGCCTTCGCCGGGCACATCTTCCCGGTCTGGCTCGGTTTCAAGGGCGGCAAGGGCGTTGCGACCTTCTTCGGCGTGCTGCTGGCGGTGGCCTGGCCGGTCGGGCTGGCCGCCGGCGCGACATGGATCGCCCTGGCCGCCGTCTTCCGCTTCTCGTCGCTGGCCGGACTGACCGCCGCGCTCCTGGCGCCGGCCTACGCCTGGCTGTTCCACGCGCCGTTGGCTGTGATCGTCATGGCCGCCGGGATGGCGGTGCTGATCTTCATTCGCCACCATGAGAATATCCGACGGCTGCTGCGCGGCGAGGAGCCGAAGATCGGCTCCGGCGGCAAGCCACTCGAGCCTGTCCCGACGACGGGCCACAACGGTGGTCCGCCCATGGAAGGGGCGTGACCTCGCTCTCCGATGCCGAGCGGCGCGACTGGCTCCGCCTCGCCCGCAGCGAGAACGTCGGGCCGGTCACCTTCCGCGAGCTCATCCGCCGCTACGGGACGGCTTCGAGAGCGCTGGCGGCGCTGCCGGAGCTCTCCCGCCGCGGCGGTCGCGCGGCCCCGGCCCGAATTCCGAGCATCGCCGACGCCGAGGCGGAGTTGGCCGCCGGCGCCGCCTTGGGCGCGCGGCTCCTCGTCGCCTCCGAACCTGACTTTCCGCCCGCGCTTGCAGCGATCGACCCGCCGCCCCCCTGATCTGGGTCCGCGGCCACACAGCGCTATTGTCCCGCCCCAGCGTCGCCATCGTCGGCGCGCGCATCGCGTCGGCCGCCGGTCAGCGTTTCGCGCGCGGTCTCGCGGCCGAGCTTGGCCATGCCGGCTACGCCATCGTCTCCGGCATGGCCTGCGGCATCGATGCGGCCGCGCACGAGGGCTCGCTGGCGACCGGTTCGGTCGCGGTGCTGGCCGGCGGCGTGGACGATGTCTACCCGCCCGAGCACCGCGCGCTTTACGCGCAGCTGGCGACCGACGGTTGCGTGGTCAGCGAAAGCCCGCCGGGCACGGCGGCGCAGGCGCGCGATTTCCCGCGCCGGAACCGGCTGATCTCCGGCCTCTCGCAAGCCGTGGTCGTCGTCGAGGCGGAGATGCGTTCAGGCTCGTTGATCACCGCGCGCCTGGCCGCCGAGCAGGGACGCGAGGTGCTGGCCGTGCCCGGCTCACCGCTCGATCCGCGCGCCAAGGGGACCAACGACCTCATCCGCCAGGGCGCGGCCATCTGCGAAGGGGCCGAGGATGTGCTGCGCGCGCTCGAGGGGCTCGCATCGGTGCGCGAGCCGCCGCGGGACGCCGCGCCGCCGGCCAGCGAGGCATGCGACGGCGACCTCGAAGCGCTGCGCGAGCGGATCGCCGGCCTGCTCTCGCCGACACCGACGCCGCGCGACGAGCTCGTCCGCGCGACCGGCGCATCCGCCGCCAGGGTAGGAGCTGCGCTGACCGAACTGGCGCTCGCCGGGCGCGCCGACCTGTTGCCCGGCGGCTTCGCCGTCAAGGCATAGCGCACGCCGCGCAACGGCTAACGTTGACAGTGCGGGGGTGTCACCCCCACTTTCCGCGCCCTTCGCCCGCCCCTCGTCTTTTGAGTCCAACCCCCGCATGAACGTCGTCGTCGTGGAAAGCCCGGCCAAGGCCCGGACCATCAACCGGTACCTCGGCGCGGACTACAAGGTGCTGGCGAGCTACGGCCACGTACGCGACCTGCCGTCGAAGGACGGCTCGGTCGATCCCGACGACGACTTCGCCATGACCTGGGAGGTCGAGCCCCGCGCGGCCAAGCGGCTTTCCGACATCGCCCAGGCGATGAAGGGCGCCGACCGGCTGATCCTCGCCACCGACCCCGACCGCGAGGGCGAGGCGATCAGCTGGCACGTGCTGCAGGCGCTGACCCAACGCAAGGCGATCAAGGACGCGAAGGTGCAGCGGGTGGTGTTCAACGCCATCACCCGTTCGGCCGTCACCGAGGCGATGGCGCATCCGCGCGACATCGACATGGAGCTGGTCGATGCCTACCTGGCGCGGCGCGCGCTCGACTACCTGGTGGGGTTCACGCTGTCGCCGGTCCTGTGGCGCAAGCTCCCGGGGGCGCGCTCGGCCGGACGCGTCCAATCGGTGGCTCTCCGCCTGGTCGTCGATCGGGAGATCGAGATCGAGGCGTTCAGGACCGAGGAATTCTGGACCGTCGACGCCGACGTCTCGGCCGGCGGGGATCCCTTCACCGCCCGGCTCGTCAAGCACCAGGGCAAGCGGCTGGCGAAATTCGACCTGCCGAACGGGGCCGCAGCGGCCGCGGCCAAAGCGGCGGTGCAAGCTGGGACGTTCAAGGTCTCGGCGGTCGAGAAACGCCCGGCCCGGCGCAACCCGCCGCCGCCCTTCACCACCTCGACCCTGCAGCAGGAGGCGGCGCGCAAGCTGGGATTCTCCGCCCAGCGCACCATGCAGGCGGCGCAACGGCTCTACGAGGGCATCGACGTCGGCGGCGAGACCGTCGGGCTCATCACCTACATGCGCACCGACGGCGTCCAGTCCGCGCCCGAGGCGCTCAGCGAGGCGCGCAGCGTCATCGGCAACCTCTACGGCGCGTCCTACGTGCCCGAGAGCCCGCGCCACTACCGCACCAAGGCGAAGAACGCCCAGGAAGCGCACGAGGCGATCCGCCCGACCAGCCTGAACCGTAACCCCGGCTCGCTCCGGCTCGAACCCGACCTCGGCCGGCTCTACGAGCTGATCTGGAAGCGTATGATCGCCTCGCAGATGGAGTCGGCGCGCATCGAGCGGACGACCATCGACCTGGCGAGCACCGACGGGCAAACGGGTCTGCGCGCCACAGGGCAGGTGGTGCTGTTCGACGGCTACCTCGCCGTCTACGAGGAAGGCCGCGACGACGCCGATGACGAGGATGGCGGCCGCCTGCCACAGGTGACTCAGGGCGCGGACGCCCGGGTGCACGCCGCGCGCGCTGACCAGCATTTCACCGAGCCGCCGCCGCGCTATTCGGAAGCTTCATTGGTGAAGAAGCTTGAGGAGCTCGGCATCGGCCGCCCCTCGACCTATGCCTCCATCCTCGCCGTTCTGCGGGACCGCGAGTATGTGCGCATGGAACGCAACCGGTTCGTGCCCGAGGACAAGGGACGGCTGGTCACGGCGTTCCTCGAGCAGTTCTTCCGTCGCTACGTGGAGTACGACTTCACCGCCGATCTCGAGCAGAAGCTGGACCTGGTATCGGCAGGCGATCTCGACTGGAAGGCGCTGCTGCGCGACTTCTGGAAGGATTTCCACGCCGCCGTCGGCGAGATCGGGGCGCTGCGCACCACCCAGGTGCTCGAGGCGCTGAACGACGCGCTCGGACCGCACATCTTCCCCGACAAGGGTGACGGCTCCGATCCGCGGCTTTGCCCCACTTGCGGAACCGGACGGCTGTCGCTGAAGACCGGCCGCTACGGCGCCTTCATCGGCTGCTCCAACTATCCGGAGTGCCGCCACACCCGGCCGATCGCCGCCGGCGAAGCCGAGAACGGCGCCGAGAGCGGCGACCGCGATCTGGGGACGGATCCAAAGACCGGGCAGAGCGTCTGGTTGAAGACCGGGCGCTTCGGGCCGTTCGTGGAGACCACGCTCGACGCCAAGCCCAAGCGCGCCAGCCTGCCGAAGGACTGGCCGCCTGCGAGCGTCGACCTCGACAAGGCGCTGAAGCTGCTCCACCTGCCGCGCGAGGTCGGGGCGCATCCGGACGACGGCGGCATGATCCTGGCCGGCATCGGCCGCTACGGGCCCTACGTCCAGCACAACGGGACCTATGCCAACCTGCCGAACGCCGACGAGGTGTTTGACGTCGGCCTGAACCGCGCCGTCGCGGTGCTGGCCGAGAAGCGCGCCGGCGGCGGACGTCCGCAGCGCGCGGCGGCCGGGGCGATCAAGGAACTGGGCGCGCATCCGGACGACGGCGCGCCGGTGCGCGTGCTGGCCGGTCGTTACGGCCCCTATGTCAAGCACGGGGCGGTCAACGCCAACGTGCCCAAGGGCGCTGACCCGGCCGCGCTGACGCTCGCCGAGGCGGTGGAGCTGCTGGCCGCGCGTGCCGGCAAGGCTCCCACGGGACGGCCGGCCCGGCGCCCCGCCAAGGCGAAGGCGCCGGCGAAGAAAAGGCCGGCGGCGAAGCGTAAGAAGGCTTGACGCAACAGGGGAGTCTGCGATGGCAGAGCCCAAGCACCTTGTCCGAACCGTCGCGCTGGGCCGGGCAGACGCGACCCACGGCAAGCACCCGTTCAACCCGAACTCCGAAATGTACATGGTGCGGCTGAGCGAGCAGACGGGGCTGAAACGCCTGCCGGTCAATCTGTTGCGGCTGCCGCCCGGCAAAGAGAGCTGGAGCCCTCACGCCCACGCGGTCGAAGAGGAGTACGTCTTCGTGCTTGAGGGCCAGGGCACGGTGACCTTGGACGACGAAGTCACGCCGATCGGCCCCGGCGACTTCCTTGGCTTCCCCACCCGACGGCGTGGTCCACCATCTGACCAACACCCACCCGAGCGACGATCTCGTCTATCTCACGGGTGGCGAGCACGTGCCGGTCGAGGTGGCCAAGATGCCGACGATCGGCAAGGTGGCAATCTTCAAGGACAACGCCGTCACCTTCTACGACGAGGATACCGGCCAGCGCGTGACCATGGCCGAGTGGTTCGAACGCGCGAAGATCGCCGAGTAAGCTACGCAGCCGCGGGTTCGCGGGCGCGGGCGTAGGTCACCGTCGCCTGCGCCGCGATCCGCTCCGGCGACTCCGTCCAGATCCGCACGTCGCAGACCACGTTGCGGCGGCCGAGCGCCAGCAGCCGGCAGTCCACATGGATCGGGCCAGGTTTCGCCGGGCGCAGGAAGTTGATGTTCAGGCTGGTGGTCACGGCCATCAACTCCGCCCCGACGTGGGCGAAGATCAGCGCATAGGTCGCCTCGTCGGCAAGCGCCATCAAGGTCGGTCCCGATATCGCTCCGCCCGGTCGAACCATGCTCGGGCTGAAGTCCTGCACGATCAGGATGCGTCCGGGCTCGAGCTCGCGAATGCGGTTGACCCTGCCCGCCCCGTCGAACGCCATCCCCATGGCGGCGTTCACGCCGGCGGCGTCCAGGCGAAGCGTCCATCTGGCCATCGGCAAGAGCCCCCTTCTTCTCTTCGACTAAGGGCCGCGAGCGTGGCGCGGCAAGCGGCCGGCCGTTCAACTTAAGTTCGCTTGACCGCGTCTGACGGCTTGCTACCCTCACGGCATGTTGTCGGAGATTGTCTAGAGCGCGCGCCTGATCGGCGCTTCCGCCTGACCTGAGGCCGCCGCGATCGCGCGGCCTCGCAACGACTCATCGAAAGCTCAACGCCTTGTCCAATACTGAACCCGCGGCCCTGGAAGGGACCGCCATGCCCGTGCTCGAGACAGCGCGGCTGACCATCCGCCCGCTCCAGCGGAACGACCTCGACGACTGCCACGCCCTCTTCAAAGCCATCGGCTGGTTTGACCCGGCGATGCCGGAGGCCGAGATCTTCGAGCGGCGGCGGAGCTGGCTCTATTGGGCCGTCGACAACACGCGAGAGCTCGCGCGGCTGCACCAGCCGCCGCTGGGCGAGCGCGCGATCATCGATCGTGCGACCGGCCAGTTCGTCGGCCTGGTGGGCTTCGTGCCCTCGACGGTCGCCCTCGGCCAGCTGCCTTCGTTCGGCGCGGTCCGCGGCGCGCGACAGAACGTCGAGCTCGGCATGTTCTGGGCCGTCGTCCCCGAGCGGCATCGAACCGGCGTGGCCAGCGAGGCGGCCGCGGCGATGCTCGCCTACGCCTTCGAGCATTGGCGCCTCGACCGCGTCGTCGCGACGACCGAGAACGACAACATCGCTTCCCAGGCGGTGATGCGGCGGATCGGCATGACGGTGGAGCAGAACCCCTACCCCGACCCGCCCTACTTCCAGGCGATGGGCTGGATCGACGCGGGGGCGCGGCGATGAACGAACTGCGATACTACGAACGGGTCGAGGCGGATCACGCGATCCAGAACCCGATGTGCCCGAGAAGCTCGACCGGCTGATCGAATATCTCGAGATGCGGGACGGCGACCGCCTCGTCGACGTCGGGTCCGGCAACGGCTGGTTGCTTCGGCGGATCGCCGAGCGGCGGAAGGTCGACGCGGTGGGCCTGGAGCTAAGCTCCGTCTTCGCCGCCGAAAGCCGTCGGCGGCTTGCCGAGGCCTCCCTCGTCGGCTCAGTCGGGATCGTCGAGGGGCCGGCGCTGCAGTATGCGGCCGCCGGCGCCGGCTTCGACATCGCGCTCTGCATCGGCGCGACCTTCGCGCTGGGCGACCTCGACGGGACCGCGGCCTGGATGGCGCGCATCGTGAGACGCGGCGGACGGATCGCGATCGGCGAACCGTTCGCCAGGCTGCCGTTCCCGCCCCATGTCCGCGAGCGCGAGCCGCAGTACGACCGGACGCTTGCGGAGCTGGTCGACGCCATCGCGGCGCACGGGTTCGCGCCCACCGGGGTCATCGCCTCGTCGGACGACGACTGGGACCACTACGAGAGTCAGCGCTGGCGCGCCGGTGTGGCCTGGCTGAACGAGAACCCGGGCCACGCGGAAGCCGATGCGTTCCGCCGCCAGGTCGACGAGGGGCGAAACCGCTACCTGGGCGAGGAGCGCGACGTCTTCGGCTGGGCCATCGTCGTCGCCGAAAGGGTGGGATCATGAGCCCGCGCCTGATCGTCCGGCACGGCTCTGACGACCGGACCTTCGCGGATGGCCCCGACCGCGGGCGCGTGCTGGTGTCCGGAAGCGACACCGGCGGCGCGTACGGGCTGATCGAGCTCACCGTGGCGCCGGCGGCGGCCGAAGGCTATGGCGCACACCTGCACCACGGCTGCGAGGAGACGTTTCTGCTCCGCCGCGGGCGGCTGGACTTCCTGCTTGGCGATGAGGTCGTCAGCCTCGGTCCCGGCGACTTCGTCCGCGCGCCGCCCGGCATGCGCCACGGCTACGCCAACCGCTCCCGCGAGCCCGTGGAGCTGCTGGTCAGCTTCCACCCTGGCGGATTGGAAGAGCTGTTCCTGAAGCACCGCACCGACGCGGCGTTCAAGGCCGATGCGGAACGCCTGTTCGGATCGGTGTTCGACCTCGACTGACCAACGCCTCGGTTGACGGGCCGGCCGCCGAGGGCGATTGCCGAGCTGGGCTTTCGAGGAGGCGCCGGCTTGGCGTTGCCGTCATCGGTCGATGTGGTGGTCGTTGGCGCCGGTAACGCCGCCCTGTGCGCCGCCTTGGCGGCGGCCGAGCGCGGATGCTCCGTGCTCGTGCTCGAACGCGCGCCGGAGACAGAGGCGGGCGGCAACAGCCGCTTCACCGCCGGTGCGTTCCGTTGCGTCTACGACGGCGTGGACGACCTGCGCGCGTTGATGCCGGACCTGACCGACGATGAGGTCGCGCGGGCCGATTTCGGGACCTACACGGCCGCGCAGTTCTTCGACGACATGGGTCGCGTCACCGAATATCGCACCGATCCTGAGCTCTGCGACCTCCTGGTCACCAACAGCCGCGCGACCATGCTCTGGCTGAGCGGCCTGGGCATGAGGTTCCTGCCCATCTGGGGCCGGCAGGCCTACCGGATTGGCGGCCGGTTCAAATTCTGGGGCGGGCTAACCGTCGAAGCGGTCGGCGGCGGACCGGGGTTGGTCGAAGCTTTCTACGGCGCGGCGCGCGGGGCCGGTGTCGAGATCGCCTTCGGCGCCCGCGCGACCGAGTTGCTGACCGACGATGCCGGCGTGACCGGGGTTCGCGTCCGGGCGGACGGCCGGACCTCGACGATCAGCGCCAAGGCGGTCGTGCTAGCCTGCGGGGGCTTCGAGTCGAACGCCGAGTGGCGCACGCGTTACCTCGGGCCGGGCTGGGACCTGGCGAAGGTGCGTGGGACCCGCTTCAACACCGGCGACGGCATCCGCATGGCGCTGGACGCGGGCGCGGAAGCCGCCGGCAACTGGTCCGGCTGCCACGCTGTGGCCTGGGATCGGAACGCGCCGGACTTCGGGGATCTCGCCGTCGGCGATGGGTTCCAGAAACACTCCTATCCGCTGGGCGTGATGCTGAACGCGCACGGCGCGCGGTTCGTCGACGAGGGGGCGGACTTCCGCAACTACACCTACGCGAAGTATGGCCGCGTGATCCTTGAACAGCCTCAACAATTCGCCTGGCAAGTGTTCGATGCGACGGTCAGCCCCCTGCTCCGCGACGAATACCGCATCCGCCAGGCGACCCGCGTGCGCGCCGAGACTCTGGAAGCGCTGGTCGGCAAGCTCGAGGGGGTGGATGCCGCCGTCGCGCTCGCGACGCTGAAGGCGTTCAACGCAGCCGTAACCCGCGACGTCCCCTTCGACCCGAACGTCAAGGACGGCCGCCAGACCGTCGGCCTCGCGGTCCCCAAATCGAACTGGGCCAATCCGCTCGAAACGCCGCCGTTCGAGGCCTACCAGGTCACCTGCGGGGTCACCTTCACCTTCGGGGGTTTGCGCATCGACCGGGTGGCGCGGGTGATCAGCACGGACGGTGGGCCCATCCCCGGCCTCTTCGCCGCCGGCGAACTCGTGGGCGGCCTCTTCTATTTCAACTACCCCGGCGGTACGGGGCTGATGGCGGGCGCGGTGTTCGGCAAGATCGCCGGCGCAAGCGCCGCGGCCCACGCACGCGGGGAGGGAGACTAGCAGCATGCCGATGGCGTCCCTCGGCGGGATCGAGCTCTACTTTGAGCGCACGGGTTCAGGTCCGCCGCTGCTCTACATCTCGGGCACGGGCGCGGACCTGCGCGTGAAGCCCAACATGCTGGACGGGCCGCTGCCGAAGGCGTTCGAGGTACTCGCCTATGACCAGCGCGGCCTGGGCCGCTCAGCCAAACCGGACGTTGACTATTCCATGGCCGACTATGCCGACGACGCCGCGGGGCTGATGGCCGTCGTCGGCTGGTCGAGCGCGAAGGTGATCGGCGTCTCGTTCGGCGGCATGGTGGCGCAAGAGCTGGTGCTGCGGCATCCCGAGAAGGTCGCGCGCTTGGTGCTCGCCTGCACCTCGCCCGGAGGCGCTGGCGGCGCCTCCTACCCGTTCCATGAGATCCAGCACCTGAAGGGCGAGGAGCGCGCCAAGCACCTCATCCCGATCTCCGATACACGCCGCAACGCCGCCTGGCAGGCCGCCAACGCCGAGACCTTCGCCCTGTTCGTCGAGCAGACATCCGCGCCAGACCCCTACGCCGGCGAGCCGGGCCGGGCGATGGGCGCACGTCGGCAGCTCGAGGCCCGCGCCCGGCACGACACCTGGGAGAGGCTGGACCAGATCGCCTGTCCGGTGCTGATCGCCGCCGGCCGCTATGACGGGATCGCGCTGCCGGAGGCCCAGGAGCGCATGGCCGGCCGCATCAAAGGCGCCGACCTCCAATTCTTCGAGGGCGGCCATCTCTTCATTCTGCAGGACCGCGCCGCCCTGCCCGCCATCACCGCGTTCCTGAACCGCCCGTAGGCGGCGCAATGGGCCGGGCGGATGTGCATCCGCATGCAACGCCCGCGCATGTGGGTTATGGCAGCGCATGGCACGGCCAAGACTCGAACGGGAGCGCTACGCGCGCCGGAGCGTGCGTGGGCGGCGCCGTGAGTCGGGGACGCCCCCGCCCGTCGGCGTGGTCGACGTCGTCGAGCGCGACGCCGACGGCGACCTCTACGTCCGCCCGACAAAGGGCGATCCGGATGCGGCGCCCGTCCGCCTCGCGCCGGACCGCGCCGAGAAGCCGGCCGGCGCGCCTGGCCTGGGCGACCGGCTCTTGGTGCGCTTCGAACGGCTGGAGAGCGGCGAAACCGAAGCGCGGCTGATCAAACGTCTGGGCCAAAGCGCTCATCGCGTGCTCGGCGTCGTGCGCAAGGGTCGCGGCGAGGTCACGGTCGAGCCCGTCGACCGCAAGAGCCGCGAGCGCCTCAGCCTGACCGGGGTCGATGCCGAAGGCCTCAGCGACGGCGACCTGGTGCTGACCGAGGTGGGCGCGGCCCACCAGCGCTACGGACCCAAGCGCGGCCGGCTGCTCGATGTGCTGGGCCGCGAGGACGAGCCGCGCGCGGCTTCGATGCTGGCCATCCACACCCACGGCCTGCCGACCGGCTTCTCCGCGGCGGCCGAGGCGGAGGCCGACGCGGCCGAGCCGCCGGAGTTGGGCAACCGGGTCGACCTGCGCGATCTGCCGCTGATCACCATCGACCCATCCGACGCCCGCGACCATGACGATGCCGTTTTCGCCCACGCCGACGACGACCAGACGAACCGCGGCGGCTGGATCGTCTGGGTCGCCATCGCCGACGTCGCCGCCTATGTGCGCGCTCGATCGGCGCTCGATCGCGAGGCCAGGGAGAAGGCCAACAGCGTCTACTTCCCCGATCGCGTCGAGCCGATGCTGCCCGAGCGGCTGTCGGCCGGCCTTTGCTCGCTAAGGGCTGGCGAGAGCCGCGCGTGCATCGCCGTGCGCATGACCTTCGATGCAGCCGGACGCAAGCTCGCCCACCGTTTCGTGCGCGGTTTGATGCATTCGGTCGCCGGAATTTCTTACGAACAGGCGCAAGCGGCCATCGACGGGATGCCGGACGCGGTCACCACGCCGCTGCTCGAGCCCGTGCTCACACCGCTCTGGGCGGCGTACGCCGCGCTGAAACTGGCGCGCGACAAACGCGCGCCGCTCGAGATCGACAGCCTCGAGCGGCGCATCGTGCTCGGCGACGACGGCCGCGTTCTCTCTATCACCCCGCGCCGCGTGCTCGACGCGCACCGCCTGATCGAAGAGATGATGATCCAGGCTAACGTCGCCGCGGCCGAGACGCTGGAGCAGCGCCGGACGCCGTTGATCTATCGCGTCCACGATACGCCCAGCCTAGAGAAGATCAAGAACCTCAGCGACTTCCTGGCTACTCTTGATATCCGTTGGAGCATGGGCGAGGCCCCGCGTACGGACCGCTTCAACCGCCTGCTGGCCGAGGTGCGCGGCGGGCCACAGGCCGAGATCGTCAACGAGGTGGTCCTGCGCACACAGATGCAGGCCATCTATGACACCGAGAACATCGGCCATTTCGGGCTGAATCTGAACCGCTACGCCCACTTCACCTCGCCGATCCGGCGCTATGCGGATGTCACCGTCCACCGCGGGCTGATCCGTGCGCTCGGCCTTGGCGACGACGGGCTGACAGATCAGGAGATCGTGCGGCTGACCGAAACCGCCGAGCACGTAACGATGGCCGAGCGCCGCGGCATGGCGGCCGAGCGCGACGCAAACGACCGCTACGTCGCCGCCTTCATGGACGGGCGCGAGGGCGCCGACTTCGCCGGCCGCATCACCGGCGTGACGCGCTTTGGCCTCTTCGTCCGCCTGGCGGAGACCGGCGCCGACGGCCTCGTGCCGGTCTCCAGCCTGGGCGACGAGTATTTCATCCACGACGACCGCACCCACGCCCTGGTCGGGGAGCGCACCGGCCGCCGCTGGCGGCTCGGCGCGGCGGTCGAGGTTCGGCTGCGCGAGGCGACCCCCGTCACCGGCGGCCTCCTACTCGAGATGCTGAGCGAGCCCGAGCCTCCAGACCCCAAAGCTCCGCGGCCCCGGCTGGGCCAGCGACGTCGCGGGCGCCGTTAGGTCAGCCTTCCCCGGGCGGCCGGGAGCCGCGATAGTACTGCGCCATGGACCAACCGACAGCCCGACTCGCGCCTGAGTCCCGTTCCGACACCCCCTCCCGGCCCGAGGGAACGCGCGCTGTACGTCCGCGCCATGCCGCCACGCTGATTATCGTCCGCAAGGACACCGGCCGCCCCAGCGTGCTCATGGGCCGCCGCGGGGCCGGCCACGACTTCATGCCGGACAAATGGGTCTTCCCCGGCGGGCGCATCGACCGCAGCGACTACCGCATCCCCGTGGCGAGCGAGCTTCGCCACGAGGTCGCGCTCAAGCTCTCCGAGGGAACGCCGCCGAAGCGGGCCCGCGCGCTCGCCCTTTCTGCGATCCGTGAAACCTTCGAGGAGGCGGGACTGCTGCTCGCCAGAGCCGCGCCGCCGCGCTCGACGGCCGGACCGTGGCGCGACTTCCTCGCCATCGGGGCCCTGCCCGACCTGGAGGCGATGGACGTCATCGCGCGTGCGGTCACGCCGCCGTCGCGCTTCAAGCGGTTCGACGCGCGGTTTTTCGTGGCCGACGCGAGCCGGCTGCTCAGCCTGGAGCGCCGTCCCGACTGTGGAGAGCTCGACGAGATCGCCTGGTTCGACCTCGACGATGCGCTGAAGCTCGACCTGCCCGACATCACCCGCTTCGTCCTGAAGGAGCTGGCCGACCGGCGCGACGATCCGCACCGGCCGACGCACTTCATGCGCTTCTGGCGCGGCCGCCGCTTCCTCGAGCAGCCCCGTTAGTAGAGACCGGGGATCAGTCGATAGGGCGTCTGGGCGCGGAAGGCGGTAAAGCCCGCATCATGCGCTAACACCCGCTCTTCGGCCGCGATGCGGAAGATTTGCAGGACCAACCCCACGCCGTAGATCGCAGCGTTCCACAGCGACGGGTTGAGCAGGAGGAAGCCGATCTGGCCGATCAGGTAGGCCGCGTAGATCGGGTGGCGGACGATGCGGTACGGCCCTGAGACCTTCAGCCCGCGGTTCGCCGGAGCCATCCCGAACGAGAGTCTCAGCGTCAGCTTGGCGATCACTTGGAAGAGCAGGCCCGTGAGCATCAGGCCCGCACAGAAGCCCGCCGGCGCCAGCGCGGCGACATGCAGAGCGGGCTTGACCAGGAGCGGCGCCGCCGTCGCGCCGACAGCAAGGAGCCAATCGAGCGGCTTCAGCGATAGCTCCTTCGCCGGTTTGCGCAGGAGGATGAGAATGACCGCCAGCCCCTCGGCCGAGAGCTGCAGCAGGTTGAGCCAAGTTCCGCCCGAGCCGATCGACTGCACCACGCGCGTCGTCATCAGCGCGAAGAGACAGAGAACGAACGCCTTCTCGCCAAGATCGGCCGCGGTCAGCACGCTCGGCTGCGTCGCGGCCTTGGCGGGAGCGGGGGCGAGCGTCTGATCGACCATGCCCCGGATTTGGCGCCCGGCCGGATAAGAATGGGTGAACGGGGCCAAGCTTACCAGGCGTCGTTGACTTGAGCGCGGCGGTCAGTATGTTCCGCCGCCTCTCGAGAGCCCGCGACAGACCCATGGCCAAGCCCGCATCTATCAAGATCCGCCTGAACTCGAGCGCGGACACCGGCTTCTTCTATGTGACCAAGAAGAACGCCCGCACCATGACCGAGAAGCTGTCGATGAAGAAGTACGACCCGGTCGCGCGCAAACACGTCGTCTTCACCGAGGGCAAGATCAAATAGGCCTTGCCCCCGGTGGCCTATGCCGCCTTGGCGATGACCTTGTTGCGGCCGAGGGACTTGGCCTCGTAGACGGCCGCGTCCGCGCGCTTGAGCAGCGCTTCGGGCGTGTCGGCTTCGCCCAGCGTCGCGGCGACGCCGATCGAGATCGTCACCGTCAGCAGCTCCTTGCCGCCGCCGACGCGGAACGGCGAGCCCGCCACGTGCAGGCGGATGCGCTCGGCGATGCGCTCGGCGGCCGAGAGCGGGGTGTCGGGCATGACGACGACGAATTCCTCGCCGCCGAAGCGGCAGGGCAGGTCGACCGCGCGCACGTTCGAGGCCAGCCGCACGGCGAACTCGCGCAGCACCTCGTCGCCGATGTCGTGGCCGAAGTTGTCGTTGATCTTCTTGAAGTGGTCGATGTCGATCATCAGCGCACCGACGGGCTCGCCGCCCCGCTTGGCGCGCGCCACCAGCGCCTCGAGCTGGCCCACCATGTAGCGGCGATTGTGTAAGCCCGTGAGCTGATCGGTGACCGCCAGCTCGAGCGAATGGTCCAGGTTCTTGCGCAGAAAGTCGGTGTAGCGCTTGCGCTTGATCTGGGTGCGGGCGCGCGCGGCGAGCTCCTGCGGGTCGATCGGCCGCGGCAGGACGTCGTTCACTCCGATCTCCAGCGCCTTGACCATACGGGCGCGGTCGTCCGGGTCGATGACGGCCAGGATCGGCACGTGGCGCGAAGCCTCGTCCGAGCGGATCTGCGCGGCGAGCCTGAGGCCGTCGAAACCCCCCTTCGCGTTGGCGCTGATGATCATCAGGTCGACCGGCCCGCGCGCCGAGAGCAGCGCCTTCTCAGGGTCCTGCTCGATCAGCGGCCGGTGCTCGACGGCGAGTTCGGTTGCGATGCGCTGCGCCTGGCGAACGTTGTCGTCGACGATGATGATGCGACCGCCGGCCCCCGCCAGCCTGGACGCCGCGCCGGCAATCACGCCCATGCGCCGCCCCGAGGCCTCGCGTTGGCGAAGCTCGTCGATGACCGTCTTCAGCCGGGTCAGGCTGCGCACGCGGCTGAACAGCATCACGTCGTCGATCGGCTTGTTCAAGAACTCGTCGGCGCCTGCTTCCAGGCCGGCGATGCGGTCGGCGCGGCCGTCGAGCGCGGTCACCAGCACGACCGGGATGTGGCGGGTGAGCGGGTCTTCCTTCAGCCGCCGGCAGACCTCGAAACCGTCCATGCCGGGCATCATGACGTCCAGAAGCACGATGTCCGGCTGATCGGCCGCGGCCATGGCCAACGCCGTCGGCCCGTCATTGGCGCTCAGCACGTCGTAGTACTCGGCCGTGAGCTTGGCCTCGAGCAGCCTGACGTTGGCCTCGATGTCGTCGACGACCAGGATACGCGCGGTCATGCTCGGGCTACCCTATGAACCGCCGGATGGTGTCCAGGAAGTGCGAGACCGAGATCGGCTTTGAGATGTAGGCTTCGCAGCCCCCCTCGCGGATCCGCTCCTCGTCACCCTTCATGGCAAACGCGGTCACCGCAACCACTGGGATGTGGGCGAGCGCCTCGTCCTCCTTCACCCACTTGGTTACCTCCAGGCCGGAAATCTCCGGCAGCTGGATGTCCATGAGAATCAGGTCGGGATGGTGCTGGCGAGCGAGAGCGAGCGCCTGCAGACCATCGCGTGTTTCCAGGATCTCATAGCCCTGGGCGTCCAAGAGGTCGTGAAAGAGCTTCATGTTCAGCTCGTTGTCTTCGACGATCAGGACCTTCTTCGGCATTCGAGACCCGATTTGGCGCGCGAGCGGCGTTTGCAGTCGTGCGCCCGACTATGGTTCGACTACGCACACCATATCCTTAAGTCTGCGTTGACTGGAAAAGGCCGTCTTGGACCCTCTGCCCCAACTGCACGACGTCGCCATCCATCCGGATCGGCCGTTGCTCATCGTCGATGTGGACGAGGTGTTGGGGCTTTTCTTTCAAGGATTTGGGCGTTTTCTCTCCACACGCGGCTACGAGCTCAGGGTCGAGCGATTCGCCCTCTTCCAGAACATCTATGCGCCGGGCGCGACCGAGCATCTCGACGTTGAATCGGGCCGGGTGTTGTTCAACGACTTCTTCCGATTCGCCTGCGACGAGATGGAGCTGGCGCCTGGCGCCGGCCAAGCGCTGGCCTCGCTCTCGCGCGACGCGACGGTCATCGCGCTGACCAACGCGCCGGATCACGCGCGCGAGCCGAGGCAGCGGTGGATGGACAAGCACGCGCTCAACTACCCGCTCCTGCTCAACGCCGGCCTAAAGGGCGCAGCGGTGGCCGCACTCGCCGAGCGGACGAGCGCGCCGGCCGTTTTCGTCGACGACCTCCTGATCAACCTGGAGTCGGTCGCCGAAGCGGCGCCAGAGGTTCTGCGCTTCCAGATGAACGCTGACCCGCGGCTCTTTGCGCTCGCGCCGAGCGCGCCCGATCGGCACCCGGCCTTCGACTCTTGGCCGGCGCTCAGCCGCGCGATCGCCGAAGCGCTCGGCATCGGCGCGCCGTGATCCGCGTCGGGGTCGATTTCGGCGGCACGAAGATCGAGGCCGCCGCCCTTGATGGCCAAGGTCGCTTCCAGGCCCGCGTTCGTGCGGACAACCCCGGCGGCTACGACAGCGCGCTCGCCGTCGTCCGTGATCTCGTGGCCGAGGCCGAGCGACAGGCCGGCGCGGCGGGATCGATCGGCGTCGGCATGCCGGGCTCCGTCTCCGGCAAGACCGGCCTGATCCGCAACGCCAACAGCCTCTACCTCAACGGCCGGCGGTTTCGCGAAGACCTGCAGGCCGTGCTCGGCCGACCGGTGCGGCTCGCCAACGACGCCAACTGCCTAGCGCTGTCGGAGGCCGCCGATGGTGCCGGGGCGGGGGCCGGCGTGGTGTTCGCCGCCATACTCGGCTCCGGGTGCGGCGGCGGGGTCGTCGCGCACGGCCAGCTGATGGAGGGGAGAAACCGCGTCGCCGGCGAGTGGGGGCACACGCCTCTGCCCTGGCCCGCAGCCGACGAATTGCCGCTCGAGACGTGCTGGTGCGGCAAGCCCGGCTGCCTGGAGCTCTACCTCTCCGGGCGCGGGCTCGAGGCCGATCACGCGCGCCGCGGCGCGGCGCGCATCGAAGCGGCGGCGATCGTCGAACAGGCGCGCGCGGGCGATGCGATGGCCACGGCGACGCTCGACCGGTACGTCGACCGGCTGGCGCGGGGGCTCGCGATCATCGTCAACGTCCTCGATCCGGACGTGATCGTGCTGGGCGGCGGCATGTCGAACGTCGCCGAGCTCTATGCGCGGCTGCCCGAGGCCGTCCCGCCGCATGTGTTCTCCGGCGACTGCGACACGCCGATCCGCGCGGCCATGCACGGCGACTCCTCCGGCGTGCGCGGCGCGGCCTGGCTCTGGCCCGCGCCATGAGCGCGCTCTGCCGGGATTGCTACTGGACCGGCGACGCGGCGCCCGCGCGGTGTCCACGCTGCCGCTCGCCGCGCCTGATCGCGCATGCCGACCTCATGCGACTGACCATCGCGCACCTGGATTGCGACGCCTTCTACGCCTCGGTTGAGAAGCGCGACCGGCCGGAGTTGCGCGACCAGCCAGTGATCGTCGGAGGCGGCAAGCGCGGCGTGGTCACCACCTGCTGCTACATCGCCCGCCTCTCCGGCGTCCGCTCGGCCATGCCGATGTTCCAGGCCAGGCGGCTCTGTCCGGAGGCGGTGGTCATCCCGCCGGCGTTCACGAAGTACCGCGCCGAAAGCGCGCGCATCATGAAGAAGCTCGAGGCCCTGACGCCCCTGGTGCAGCCCCTGTCGCTGGACGAGGCGTGGATCGACCTGGCGGGCTCCGAGCGCCTGCACGGCGGGACAGCCGCTGAGGTGCTCGTTCGCCTGCAGGCGGAGATCGAGCGCGAGGTCGGCATCACCGTTTCGATCGGGCTCGCCGCCAACAAGTTCCTAGCCAAGATCGCCTCGGATCTCGACAAGCCGCGCGGATTCTCGGTGATCGGCGCCGTGGAAGCGGAAGTCTTCCTCTCCACGCGTCCGGCCTCGATCCTGCCCGGCGTCGGGCCAGCCTTCGCCCGTGCGCTCGGCGCGGCGGGGTTTGCGACCGTCGGCGACCTCGCCCGCGCCGACCCGCTGAGCCTCTACAAGCGCTGGGGCGCCTATGGCTTGCGGCTTTCCGAACTCGCCCACGGCCGCGACGTCCGCCACGTGAACCCAAACGAGGCGCGGAAGTCGATCAGCGCGGAGACGACTTTCTTCGACGATCTGAGCGGCTTGGACGCGCTCGAGGACAGGCTCTGGCCCCTGTGCGAGCGCGTCGGGCGGCAGGCGCGGAGCGCCGGCGTCGCCGGGCGCGTGGCGACGCTGAAGCTAAAGACCGCCGACTTTCGCCTCATCACTCGCCGCCGGACGCTAGCCGTACCCACCCAGGCGGCGCGGACCCTGTTCGAAGTGACGCGCGCGCTGCTCGGCGCCGAAGCGCGAGGGGCGGCGTACCGCCTGATCGGCGCCGGCCTTTCCGATCTCGTCGACGCGGCGGCGGACATCGACATGTTCGCCGAGGACGAGCGCAAGGCGCGCGCCAAGGAGGCGACGCTGGACGCGCTACGTGCGCGGTTCGGGCCGGACGCGGTCGTCAGCGGGCGAACATTGCGATCGGAGACCGATCGGGGGTGACGGGCCTTGGCATCAGAGGCTATGACCCGTCGGCTGGGAGGAGACGAGATTGTCCGAGGTTGAACAACGCCTAACCGCTCTTGGCCTCAAGCTCGCCGCGCCGGTCGCGCCGGTTGCGAACTATGTGCCGTTCGTGCGCACTGGCTCGCTGGTGCACATCTCAGGGCAGGTGTCGATCGACGCGAGCGGCGGCGTCAAGGGCGTCGTCGGCGTCGACCTTGACATGGATGAGTCGCGCGCGGCCGCGCGCCTCTGCGGCCTCAACCTGCTGGCGCAGATGAAGGCAGCCGCCGAAGACGACCTCGACCGGGTCGTGCGGGTGGTCAAGTTGAACGGCTTCATCCAGGCGGGGCCGGAGTTCTACGAAATCCCGCGGGTGTTGAACGGCTGCTCGGACCTGATGGTGGAAGCGTTCGGGGATGCCGGACGCCACGCGCGCTCGGCGGTCGGCGTTTACCGCCTGCCCCTGAACTTCGCGGTCGAAGTGGATGCGGTGGTGCAGATCAAATGACCCTGGCCGACGATGCTGTCTCTCCCCGCTCCCGCTTTGGCGAAGCCTGGGACCGGGTGTTTGACCCGCCGATCGCCCATCGCGGCCTTTGGCGCCCGGACGGACCGCCGGAGAACTCGCTGGCCGCCTTCCAGGCCGCCTGCGCCCACGCTTACGGCATCGAGCTGGACGTGCAGCTGTCCTCCGATGGGGAGGCGTTCGTTTTCCACGATACGCGGCTCGACCGCATGACCGGCGCCGAAGGCGCGCTGATCGAACACTCGGCCGCCGATCTCGCCAAGCTGCGCCTCGCCGGGACCGACGAGCCGATTCCGACGCTGGCCGAGGCGCTGGCCGAGGTCGGTCACCGCGCCATGGTGCTGATCGAGCTGAAGACGCCAGCCGGCGAGGTCGGCCCGCTGGAGCGGCGGGTGCACGAGATCCTGATCGACCACAACGGACCGATCGCGGTCATCGGGTTCAACCCCTACTCCCACGCCTGGTTCGCCCAGCACCACCCGGACATCCTGCGCGGTCTGGACAGCTTCAGCTACACCGACGACGGATCGCGCAAGATGGCGCACGAGCAGCGGCGCTCCTACGCCCGGCTCGAGCACGTGGCGCTGGCCAAGCCGCACTTCCTGGCGCTCGGCATGGACATGCTGCCGAGCGCCCGCGCCGACGAGTTCCGCGCCAGCGGCATGCCGATCGTGGCCTGGACGGTGCGCTCGCCGGCCGACTGGGAGCGCGTGCGCGACCATTGCGACAACCTGATCTTCGAGGGCTACGCCGCGTGATCGGCGTCAAGCGCGCGGTCAAGATTCATAGCCGCGTGAAGGAGATTGGACGCGAGGCCTGGGAGACGTGCGAGTTGAACGCAGAATATCAGCGTAACCCATTTATATCATACGATTTCCTTGACATTCTTGAAGAGTCGAACTGCGCCGTCGAGCGCACCGGCTGGGGCCCAAGGCACGTCTCGGTCGACGACGAGTGTGGGCGCGTCGCCGGGGTCATGCCGCTCTATCTGAAGTCGCATAGCCAGGGCGAGTACATCTTCGACGGTGCCTGGGCCGACGCCTACATGCGCGCCGGCGGCGCCTACTATCCAAAGCTCCAGTGCGCCTCACCGTTCTCGCCGGTGACCGGCCCGCGCCTGATCGTGCGCGAGGACGTCGACGTCCAGGCGACGAGAGAAGTCCTGCTCGGTGGGGCGCTCACCGTCTGCGACCGCTTCGGCGCGTCATCCCTGCACGTGACCTTCCCGAACGAAGCGGACTGGCGCTTCCTGGGCGAACAGGGCCTCTTGCAGCGACAAAACCAGCAGTACCACTGGCGAAACGCCGGCTATGCGACCTTCGACGACTTCCTGGGCGCCCTCTCCTCCGGCCGGCGCAAGACCATCCGCCGCGAACGGCGGGAAGCGCAAGAAGGCCTCGAGATCGTCGGCCTGACCGGCCCCGACCTGACCGAGGACCACTGGGACGCTTTCTTCGCCTTCTACATGGACACGGGTTCCAGGAAGTGGGGCCGGCCATACCTCAGCCGCCGTTTCTTCTCGCTCCTCGGCGAGCGGATGGCCGACCGCGTGCTCCTCATCATGGCCAGACGCGGGACGCGCTGGATCGCCGGCGCGCTCAATCTGATCGGGGCCGATTGCCTCTACGGTCGCAACTGGGGGTGCGTCGAGGATGTGCCCTTCCTGCATTTCGAGCTCTGCTACTATCAAGCGATCGAGCGGGCGATCGACCTCGGACTCGCCCGC
>DATNJB010000075.1:0-2674 GCA_035604135.1 Caulobacteraceae bacterium
CCGAAAGCGCCGTCGAGCTTCGCCTCGAACCGATCCAGCATGCGCCTTCTTAGACCGAAGGGCGGCGCGAGCAACAAACACCGCCACCCCAACCCCGCTCATTCCGGCGAACGCCGGAACCCAGGCAGGAAGCAGTTGAAAGCGAACCACGAAAAACACGAAGAGCACGAACGCGCTGAGTCACTTGGAACGCTCGACCAAGCGACCGTCTGTTCGTGCTTTTCGTGTTTTTCGTGGTCCACTTTGAGGAACGTCTCGGCTTTGAGTCATGCCTGGGTCGCGGCGTTCGCCGGGATGAGCGGGTGTGAAGGGCCGGCTAGCCAGCCTTGAACACGTCCCCATACGTCCGGCGCAGCTCGGCCTTCAGCACCTTGCCCATGGCGTTGCGGGGCAGGTCGGCGACGAAGAACACCCGCTTGGGGCACTTGAACACCGCCAGCTGGGCGCGCGTGGCGGCGATCATCGCCGCTTCGTCGCCCTCGCCGGCGACCACGGCCACGACGGCCTCGCCGAAGTCCGGGTGCGGGCAGCCGATCACCGCGCTCTCGATCACGCCAGTCATCTCGTCGAGCACCAGCTCGATCTCCTTGGGATAGACGTTGAGCCCGCCGGAGATGATCAGGTCGCTGGACCGCCCCGACAGCCACAGCCGCCCGGTCTCGTCCAGCCGGCCGATGTCGCCGGTGATGAAGTAGCCGTCGGTGGTGAAGGCCTCGGCGGTCTTCTCCGGCTTGCGCCAATAGCCGCTGGTGACGCTGGGACCCTTGATCTGCACGATACCGTCGTCGGCGACCCGCAGGTCGACGCCGGGCAGGGGATAGCCGACGCTGCCGGCGAGGCGTTCGCCCGCCAGCGGATTGGTGGTGATGATCGCCGCCTCGCTCATGCCGTAGCGCTCGAGGATCGGCTGGCCGATGCGGTCCTCGAACTCGGCAAAGGTCGACGGTAGCAACGGCGCGGACCCGCAGATGAAAAGCCGCATGGTTTCAGCCGCTTCCCGGCTGAAGTTCGCGCTGGCAAGCAGCCGCGTGTAGAAGGTCGGCACGCCCATCATCACGCTCGAGCGCCGCGTCGCCTTCAGCACCTCGGCTTCGTCGAACTTCGGCAGCCAAATGATCCGGGAGCCGGAGAGGAAGACGCAGTGCAGGGCGATGAAGAGGCCGTGCACGTGGTAGATCGGTAGCGCGTGCAGCAGCACGTCGGCGGCGGTGAAGCCCCAGGCGTCGGTCAGGGCCTGGCCGTTGGCGGCCAGCGCCGCGTGGCTCAGCATCGCGCCCTTGGAGCGGCCGGTGGTGCCGCTGGTGTAGAGGATCGCGGCGAGGTCCTGCGGCGCGGCTTCATGCACCGCCTCGTGCGGCGCGAGCGCGGCCGCCTCCGCCGCCAGCGCCACCGCGTCGGTGACGAACAGGGTCGGCTCCGCATCGGCGACAAAGTAGTCGATCTCGGCCTGGGTGTAGGCCGTGTTGAGCGGCAGGAAGACCGCGCCGATCTTCAGCGCCGCAAGGTACAGCATCACCGCCTGCGGGCTCTTGGCCGTCTGCACGGCCACGCGATCGCCCGGCGCGACGCCCTTGGCCGTCAGCAGCGCCGCCAGGCGCCCGGCGCCGGTTTCAATCTCGCCGTAAGTGACTATCCGCCCGTCCAGCGTCTCCAGGAACGGCTGGGTCCGGTCGGCGGGGAAGCGCGAGGCGAGCAGGGCGTAGAGGTTGCCGTTCATGCCCTTGCGGTTGACGGGAGGAAGCCGCGGTTGTCAACGTCGCCGCCCAGAGCACGATGGGTTCAGGTTGAACCAACCTGAACCCTGAATCGTGCTCCAAGACATTGGATTTGGAGCGCGTTCGAACAGCAAAAGCGATTCCACTTTTGCTGAACGCGCTCCAGCGAGGTGATGCGATGGATGACGGCGGCTCTTTGGACCTGGGCGTCGAGAAGCTGATCGGCCGCAAGGATGGGCAGATCGGCTGGATGATCTTCAACAATCCGGAGCGCCGCAACGCGGTCTCGCTCGACATGTGGCGGGCCATCCCGGACGTGCTGGCCGCCTTCGAGGCCGATCCCGAGGTGCGGGTGGTTGTGTTCGTCGGGGCGGGCGAGCGCGCCTTCGTCTCGGGCGCCGACATCTCCCAGTTCGAGGCCGAGCGGGCCGACGCCAGCGCCGAGGCGCGCTACTCCAGCGCCTCCGCCGCCGCCAACATCGCCATGGCCGGGATCTCCAAGCCGACCATCGCCATGATCCGCGGCTACTGCATCGGCGGGGGCCTGGCGGTGGCGCTGACCTGCGACCTGCGCATCTGCACCGAGGACTCGCGCTTCGCCATCCCGGCGGCGCGGCTGGGGCTCGGCTACGGCTTTGGCGGCATCAAGGCGCTGATCGACCTGGTCGGACCCGCCATCGCCAAAGAGATCCTGTTCACCGCCCGCCAGTTCTCGGCCGACGAGGCGCTGCGCGTCGGCCTGGTCAACCGCGTCGCCTCGCGCGACCAGCTGGAGCCGCTGGTGCGCGAATACGCCGCCATGATCGGCGCCAACGCGCCGCTGACCATCCGCGCCGCCAAGATGGCGGCCCGCGAAGCCCTGCGCGACCCGGAAAAGCGCCGCCTCGCCGAAGTCGAAGCCGCCGTCGCCGCCTGCTTCGACAGCGCCGACTTCAAGGAAGGCCGCACCGCGTTCATGG
>DATNJB010000076.1:0-48648 GCA_035604135.1 Caulobacteraceae bacterium
GCTTGGTCTGCAGGGCGGTCAGCTGAGCGCTTTCCTGGCCGAGGTTGGCGTTGACGAGGTTGCCGATGCCGGTGTCCAGGGTGTCCTGCAGGTCCTGAACGAACGTCAGTTGGTTCTGCAGGGCCGTGGCCCCGTTGCCGAACACGCCGAGAGCGCTGTTGACCTTGCTGATGGCGGTGTTGACGAAGCCGACCATCGATACCGCCAGTGCGGTCGTTCCGATCGACGCATGCGCCGAGACCTTGCCCATGTTGGCCCCACCCAGGGTCAGGCTTTGCGCCAGGACCGTGATCTGGCCGCCGGACGCCGTGGCGAGCGCCATGATGTTGGTGCCGCCGGTCTTGATCATGTTGACCCCGTTGAAGTCGGAGTTGTTCACGATCTGGGTGATCTGGGTCAGGATCGACTTGAACTGGGTGTTGTCGGCCGCAAGGCTAGTCGCGTCCAACGAGGGGTCCGAAGCCGACAGAGCCAGCGTCTTCAGCTGGTTCAGAAGGTTCGAAACGCTCGTCCCGGCCGCGGTGGCGACCTGAATGGTCGATTGCCCCCGCTGCAGCGACTGCATCACCGCATTGAGCGAGCCAGCCGTTCCCCGCTCGTTCTGGGCGATGGCCCAGATCGCCCCGTTGTCCTGCGGCGACGAAACCGCAAGGCCCGTGGAGACTTCGTTTTGCGTTTGAGCGAGTTGAGCGGCGGTCGCCGTCAGGTTCTGGAGCGCGATGAGCGCACCAGGATTGGTGTTAACGCTGAGCATTTACAAATTCCCTTTTTCAGGTGTCCGGCGTCGTTTTGACGGCCGGGGGCGTTTTGCCCGACTGCTCATGCACGCAAGCGCCGCGCCAGCCGAGGCAGGCAACAAGCTCAGGCGTAGAGGGCTGAAATGGCGGCGTTATCGGCGCGGTCGCACCCGCCTTGGCCGGCAAAATTCGACCGAGCGAGACGCCGCCTGGCTGATTCTGCCCAGCGAACCCGGCAGATTCTGCCGGTCAGTCCGCAAAAACACGGGGAAACCGAGCCTTGCCGTTTAAGGTAAACGAAAGCGCCGTTTCGGCGCTCCGATTTGGTTAAGACTTCGCTAACGGCCGGGGACGCGCGTGCGTCGCCGCGGCGGCGAGGAAGGTTGTGTGAATCCCGCAGTCGGCGGCGCCGTAGCCGGGCGCTGCGGCGCCGTCGCAGTTGACCATGTTGCAGCCGGCGAGAAGAAGCAGCGCGGCCGCCGCCAGGATCAGCCTGATCATCCGCAAATCCCCTCGTTCCGCGTCAGTCATCGAAGATCGCGACCACACGCGACCAACCGGCCGACGCGCCTTTGATCTTAACCGGGAAGCAGGCGATCTCGAAGCCGAAGGGCGGCAGGCTGGCCAGGTTGGCGAGCTTCTCCATCTGCCAGTAAGGGACCTCCCGGCCGGCCTTGTGGCCCTCCCAGATGATCGAAGGATCGCGCGTCTCCGCCCACCGCTTCGCGGTGTGGCTGAACGGGGCGTCCCACGACCAGGCGTCGGTGCCGACGACGCGCACGCCGCGCGTGGTCAGATAGAGCGTCGCCTCGCGTCCCATCCCGCACCCGGCGTGGATGTACTCCGGCTTGCCGAACACCTCGCCGGCGCGGGTGTTCACCACCACGATGTCATAGGGCTGAAGGGCGTGGCCAATGCGCTTCAGCTCCGCCTCGACGTCGCCCGCAGTCGCCACGTAGCCGTCCGGCAGCGCGCGGAAGTCGAGCTTCACGCCTGGCCGAAGGCACTGGTCCAGCGGCGTTTCGTCGATGGTGGGCGCGCGCCTTTGGCCATGGTCGGTCGTCGAGTGAAAGTGCCAGGGCGCGTCCATGTGGGTGCCGTTGTGGGTGGACAGCTGCACCCGCTCCACCGCCCAGCCCTCGCCGTCGGGCAGATCGGCCGGCGTGAGTCCAGGAAACGAAACCGCCATCTGTGGAACCGACTCGGCGTGGGCGGTGTAGGTGATCCTGGGCTCCATGCCAGGCGGGTCGGACGGGACGCCCATCTCGATGGCGATGGAGAGGTCGACGAAGCGGCGCGCCATGGCCTGCCCCTGTGCTTATGCGGTCTAGCGGCGCGTTCTACGCCAACGGCCGGCCGCGCGCGATGGCGCGTGGAAAGGGCGCCGGGGGGCCGTGGCGAGCGGAGCGTGGCGCAGGTCATCGTTTGGTTACCCCGGCGATCCTAGCCTGGGGCAGCGGCGTGATTCCCACCCGCCGTCGAAGCGCCCATGGCCACAGCACCGCAACCGGACCGCAGTTCCGCCGCCGCGATGACCTCGTTTCTCGCCGGCCGCTACGACGCGGCGACCGCCGGCGCTGAGCAGGCGATCGACCATGACCCTGGCGACGGCCTCGCCTGGCGGGTGCTGGCGCTCTGCCGCGAGCAGGCGGGTGAGCTCGCCGCGGCGCTCAAGGCCTGCGAGCAGGCCCTGGCGCTCGCGCCGCAGGAGCCGGAGATCGTCAACGATCTCGGCCGGCTCAGCCTGCGCCTCGGCCAGCCGGGCGTCGCCGAGCAGCTCTTCGCCCACTACCTGACTATCAAGCCCGGCTCGGTCGAGGGCCTGAACAATCTCGCCTGCGCCCAGCGCGAGCAGACGCACTTCGCCGAGGCGATCGAGACCTTGCGCGGCGCGATCGGCGCTAGCCCCGAGAGCCCGCTTCTATGGAACGGTCTCGGCGCGGTCCTGGCGCAACAGGGCCGGATGGCCGAGGCGCTGGTGTTCTACGACGAGGCCGCGCGCCTCGCGCCGGATCAGGGGTCCATCCTCTGCAATCGATCTCAGGCCAGGTTGGCGACCGGCGATGGGCCCGGCGCGCTCGCCGACCTGACGGCCGCGGGGGCGATGGCGAGTCAGGGCGCGGAGCGTGCGGGCGTCCTGGTGGCCAAGGCGAAGGCTCTCCTGGCGACGGGCGCCCTGGAGGCCGGCTGGGCCGCCTATGCGGCGCGCCTCGACCCGCAATACGAAGACGTTACGCGCTTCGTTGTGACCCTGCCGGCCTGGACTGCGTCGACCGGGCTCGGCGGTCTTCGCCTGTTGCTGATCGGCGAGCAGGGTCTCGGCGACGAGGTGATGTTCGCTGGCGTCTTGCCCGACGCTCGAACCGCGGTCGGCGCCGGCGCGCTCGCGCTGGCGGTTGATCCGCGACTGGTCGATCTCTTCCGACGCTCGTTCCCCGACATCACGGTGGGCGCGCACGCCAGCACGCGGATCGGACACGTCAACGTCCGCCGCGCGCCATTCGCCGACGGCCGTGACGGCGCGTTCGACGCCTACGCGCCGCTCGGCGATCTGCTCGCGCCGTTCCGCTCGCGAGTCGATCAATTCACCGCCCGCGCTTTCCTGAGGGCCGATCCGGCGCGCGTCGCCCATTGGCGCTCGGTCCTGGCCGAGCACCCCGGACGAAAGGTCGGCGTGCTCTGGAAGAGCCTGGTGATGAGCGCCGACCGCGTCCGCCACTTCGCGCCGTTCGAGGCGTGGCGGCCGGTCTTCCAGGTTCCAGGCGTGACCTTCGTCGACCTGCAGTACGGACGCTCTGAGGCGGAGACCGAGGTCGCCCACGGCTGGGGCGTCAAACTTTGGACCCCGCCCGGCATCGACCTGAAGGACGACCTCGACGACCTGGCCGCCCTCACCGCGGCCCTTGACCTGACGCTAGGCCCGCCGAACGCGACGACCAACATCGCCGCCGCCTGCGGCGCTCCGGTGTGGCTGATCACCGCGCCCTTCGCATGGACCCAGCTCGGCCGCGCCGACTATCCCTGGTACCCGCAGGCGCGGGTGTTCACGCCGCCGGCCCCAGGGCGGTGGGACGAAACGATGGCCGCGGTCAGCGCCGCCCTGGCGGCGCAGGCCTGACGGCCGGGCCGGCCCGGCTTATGGCTTGAGCACCGCCGCGCCGGTGAAGGCGCCGCTGCGCAGGTCGGCAAGCGCGCGGTTAGCCTCGGCCAGCGGATAGCAGACCACGTGCGGCCTTACCCCGGCCGCCGCCGCCATCGGCAGGTAGTCGCGGCCGTCCTGCCGCGTCAGGTTGGCGACCGAGACCAGCCGCCGCTCCTCCCACAAGAGATCGTAGGCGAAGCTCGGGATGTCGCTCATGTGGATGCCGCCGCAGACCACGGTTCCGCCCTTGCGCACCGCGGCAAGCGCAAGCGGGACCAGCGCGCCCACCGGGGCGAACAGGATGGCGGCGTCGAGCGGCTCGGGCGGCCGCTCTTCCGATCCGCCGGCCCAGACGCAGCCCAGCGCTCCGGCCAGGCTCTGCGCCGCCGCATCGCCGCCGCGGGTGAAGGCGTAGACCGCCTGGCCCTTGGCGATGGCCAGCTGGGCGAGCAGATGCGCCGCGGCGCCGAAGCCGTAGAGCCCGAGCCGCTCAACCGGCCGCGCCTCGCAGGCCTTGCGCCAGGCGCGGAAGCCGATCAGCCCGGCGCAGAGCAGCGGCGCAGCCTCTTCGTCCGAGTAGCGGTCGGGGATCGGAAAGCAGTAGCGGGCGTCGGCGATCATCTCGTCGGCGTAGCCGCCGTCGCGGGTCCAGCCGTTGAATTGCGGGCTGTCGCACAGGTTCTCCTCGCCGGACCGGCAGTAGCGGCAGACACCGCAGGTGTGGGCAAGCCAGGCCGCGCCGACGCGGTCGCCCAATCGCAGGCCCTCGACGGCTTCGCCCAGCGCCTCGATGACGCCGACCACCTCGTGGCCCGGCGTGATGGGCGAGCGCTTGGGCGCGAGCTCGCCGTCGACCACATGCAGGTCGGTGCGGCAGACGCCGCAGGCCCTGACCTTGAGTCGGATTTCAGTCGGTCCGGGGGCGGGAGTCGGCCGGCGAAGCGGCTCGAGCGGCCGGCCGGGCGCCGAAAGGGCCATCGCGAACATCGGATCGATCCTATCTAGAGGGCGCGGACCTGTCGCGCTTTTGCCCTCGCTCGCGTCGATAGGCCCTGTTCTTGCTCTCTAAGGTGCGGCCATGAGGAATCCCGCTTTCACCGTCCGTATTCAGGACACGCTCAGGGAGATCGCCGAGCAGGGGCTGGAAAAGCCCGAGCGGGTGCTGGTCTCCCGCCAGGGGGTCCGCGTGCGCGTGCGCCGCGCCGACGGGACGGTCCGCGAGGCGCTCAACCTGTGCAGCAACGACTACCTTGGTCTGGCGGGCGATCCGCGGGTGGCCGACGCCGCGGCCGGAGCGGCGCGTGACACCGGGGCCGGGTTCGCCTCGGTGCGCTTCATCTGCGGCACGCATGCGCTGCACAAGGACCTCGAGGCCGCGATCGCCGGCTTCCTCGGCTACGCCGAGGCCATCCTGTTCGCCGCCGCCTTCGACGCCAACGGCGGGGTGTTCGAGCCCCTGCTCGGTGAAGACGACGCGATCGTCTCCGACGCTCTCAACCACGCCTCCGTCATCGACGGGATTCGCCTCTGCAAGGCGCGGCGCTATCGCTATGCCGCGGGCGACATGGTCGATCTGGAAGCGCAGCTTGCCGCCGCGCGCGCGGACGGCGCGCGAACGATCCTGATCGCGACCGACGGGGTCTTCTCGATGGACGGCGTCATCGCCGACCTGAACGCGATCACCGACCTCGCCGACCGCTACGAAGCGCTGGTGATGGTCGACGACTGCCACGCGCTCGGCCTTCTCGGCGACGGCGGACGCGGCTCGCCGGAATACCGCGGCGTCGAGGGCCGCATCGACATCCTCACCGGCACCTTCGGCAAGGCGCTGGGCGGCGCCATGGGCGGTTTCGTGGCCGCCAGCCGCGAGGTCGTCGCGCTGCTCCGCCAGCGCGCGCGGCCCTATCTTTTCTCCAATGCGCTCGCGCCCGCGATCTGCGGCGCGGCGCTGAAGGCGATCGAGATCGCCGGCGGCGATGAGGGCGTGCAGCTCCGGCGGCGGCTCGCCGGCAACGCGCGCCAGTTCCGCGAGGCGATGGCGAAGGCTGGCTTCGATCTCCTTCCCGGCGCGCATCCGATCATCCCCGTGATGTTGGGCGACGCCCGCCTGGCGCAGGAGATGGCGGCCGCCCTCTTCGACGAAGGCGTGTTCGTGACCGGCTTTTCCTACCCCGTGGTGCCGCGCGGCCAGGCGCGCATCCGGACCCAGGTCTCGGCTCGGTTGGAGCCGGACGAGATCGACCAGGCCGCATGCGCCTTCGTCCGCGCCCGCGACCTCTGCGGAGTGTGCTGACAGATGCCCCAGACCATGGCCGCGCTCGCCAAGCTCAAGCCCCAGGAGGGGCTGTGGATGACCCGCGCGCCCGCGCCGGAGCCCGGGCCGGAAGACGTGCTGATCAAGATCAAGCGCACCGCAATCTGCGGCACCGACCTGCACATCTATCGCTGGGACGCCTGGGCGCGGCGCACCATCCCGGTGCCGATGATCATCGGCCACGAGTTCTCCGGCGAGATCGTCGAGATCGGCTCGCGGGTCACCCGCAAGCTCCGCCGCGGCCAGCGGGTTTCGGGCGAGGGCCACATCGTCAACCTGAACTCCACCGCTTCGCGGGCTGGCCACTACCATCTCGACCCCGAGACCGTCGGCGTGGGCGTGAACCGCGATGGCGCCTTCGCGGAATATCTCAGCCTGCCGGCTTTCAACGTCCAGCCGCTGCCCGACAAGGTCAGCGACGACGTCGGCGCGCTGCTCGATCCGTTCGGCAACGCCATGCACGCGGCCCAGCAGTTCGATCTCCTTGGCGAGGACGTGCTCGTCACCGGCGCCGGCCCTATCGGGGCGATGGCCGCGGCGATCGCGCGGCGCGCCGGCGCGCGCTCGGTGATCATCACCGACGTCAACGACTACCGCCTGGCCCTCGCGACTCAGCTCGCCGACGTGACGCCAGTGAACGTGACGAAGGAGGACCTGGCCGAAGCCATGGCGCGCGAGGGCGTCGCGAGCGGCTTCGGCGTCGCGCTCGAGATGTCGGGCGCGAAGGATGCGTTCGAACAGGCGGTCGAGGCGCTGGCCATGGGCGGGCGGCTAGCCATGCTTGGCCTGCCGGCCGAGGCGATGGAGGTCTCCTGGTCGCGCATCATCCTGAAGGCGCTGACCATCAAGGGCGTCTACGGGCGCGAGATGTTCACCACCTGGCAGAAGATGTTCGGCCTGATCCACGCCGGCTTCGACTTGGAAAGGCTGATCACCCACCGCGCCTGCGCGCGCGATTTCCAGACCGGCTTCGACGCGGCCCTCTCAGGCCAGGCCGGCAAGGTCGTGCTGAACTGGCATTGAGCCCGGCTAGCTCGGGCCGAGATTGAGCAGCGCCGGGTCGCCGCCCTGGGCGGCGATGTTGACGCTTACCGCACGCTCGACGGCGAAGCGCGTCAGCGACCATGGGCCGCCGGCCTTTGGGCCTGTGCCTGACAGGCCTTCGCCGCCGAACGGCTGCACGCCCACGACCGCGCCGATCATCGCGCGGTTCACATAGGCGTTGCCGGCCGGGACCAGCGCCCGCATCCGCTCGGAGAATCCCTCGACGCGGGTGTGCACGCCCAGCGTCAGCCCATAGCGCCGGTTGGCCAGCGCACGAGCGGTCGACGCTAGCTGTTCGGGGTCGTAGCGGACGACGTGCAGGATCGGCCCGAACACCTCGCGCTCGGGGACGTCCGCCGCGGCGATCTCGGCCAGGACCGGGCCGAAGAAGGTCCCGACGCCTGGGACCGGCAGCTGTTTGACCACTTTGGCATCGCGCCGCAGGCGCTCGAGGTGGCGTTCCAGCGCCGCGCGCGCGTCCCCGTCGATCACCGGGCCGACGTCCGTCGCCGGATCGGCCGGATCGCCGATGACGAGGGCATCCATCGCTCCGGTCAGCCCCTCGATGATCGCGTCCGCGGTCTGGTTGGGCAGGAAGAGGATGCGCAGAGCCGAGCAGCGCTGCCCGGCCGAGCCGAAGGCCGAGGCGATCACGTCGTCGATCACCTGCTCGCGCAGCGCAGAGGTGTCGACGAACATGCCGTTCAGGCCACCGGTCTCGGCGACGAAGGGGATGATCGGCCCGTCCCGCCTGGCCAGCGCCTCACCGATAGCGCGCGCCGTCTCCGTGCCGCCGGTGAAGGCGACACCGTCGACGCCCGCATGTGCGATCAGCGCCGCGCCGACCGTCTCGCCTCGCCCGGGCAATAGCGCCAGCAGACGCGGGTCGAGCCCGGCGCCATGACAGATACGCACCGCGGCGGCGGCGATCAGCGGCGTCTGCTCGGCCGGCTTGGCGACGGCCGCGTTGCCGGCCGCCAGCGCGGCGGCGACCTGGCCGAGGAAGATGGACAGCGGGAAGTTCCACGGGCTGATGCAGGCGATCACGCCGCGCCCACGCCGCTCCAGCCAGTTGGCCTCGCCGACCGGTCCCTTCAGCGCCTCGGGCCTGGCGAAGTCCCGCGCGGCCAGCATGGCGTAGTAGCGGCAGAAGTCGGCTGCCTCGCGCACCTCGGCGATCCCGTCGGCGAGCGTCTTGCCGCCTTCGCGGGCGAGGATGGCGGTCAGCCGCTCGCGTTCGGCCTCGATGGCGTCGGCAATCCGCCGTAGCGTCTGCGCCCGCGCCACGCCGCCTGCTGCGTCCCAGGCGCCCTGCGCCGCGCGGGCGCTCGCGATCGCCGCGTCGATCTCGTCGGATGAGGCAGGGCGAACCCGGCCGACGATGCGCCCATCGGCCGGCGAACGCACCGGCTCGCTCTCTCCGGCCGGGCCGGCCGCCAACGCTTCCCGGTCGACCTGCGCCAGGGCGCCGGCGAGCCGCTGGCGCTCTACGGCCTGGCTGAGGTCGATCCCCGCCGAGTTCTTCCGCTCGGGCGCATAGAGGTCGACCGGCTTCGGAATCCCGCTGTGGCGATCGGGATGCGCTTCGACCGCGGCGATCGGGTCCGCCGCCACGACCGACGGCGGGATATGCTCGTCGGTCAGCGCGCGGGCGAAGGAGGTGTTGGCGCCGTTCTCGAGCAGGCGGCGGACCAGATAGGGCAACAGGTCCTCGTGCTCGCCGACCGGGGCGTACACGCGCAGGGTCGCCTGCCCGAACCGCTCGGCCGCCGCCTCGTACAGCGCCTGGCCCATGCCATGCAGGCGCTGGAACTCGATGGCCACGCCGCTCTCGGCGGCCATGGCGTGCACGGCCGCGAGCGTGTGGGCGTTGTGGGTGGCGAACTGCGCATAGAGCACGGGCGATGCTTCGATCAGTGCCTTGGCGCTCGCCAGGTAGCAGAGATCGGTCGCCGCCTTGGTGGTGAACACCGGATAGTCGGGGCGCCCCGCCACCTGCGCGCGCTTGATCTCGGTGTCCCAATAGGCGCCCTTGACCAGCCGCACCATCAGCCGCCGCCCGCTCGTGCGCGCGAGCTCGGCCGTCCGCGCGATCACCTCCGGCGCGCGTTTCTGGTAGGCCTGCAACGCCAGGCCCAGCCCGCGCCAATCCGCCAGCGCCGGCTCCGCGCAGAGCCGCCCGAGCAGCTTCAGCGAAAGCACCAGCCGATCGGCCTCCTCGGCGTCGACGGTGAAGTTGAGGTCGTGGGAGGCCGCGAGGCTCGCCAGCCGCGCCAGCCGCGGATAGAGCTCGCCCCATACCCGCGCTTCCTGCGTCGCTTCATACCGCGGCGACAGCGCCGAGAGCTTCACCGAGATCCCGTGACCGGCCTGCGGGCCCGCGCCGCCCGACGCCAGGCCCGCGGCCTCGATCGCGCCGGCATAGGCGTGCTCATAGCGCTCGGCGTCGGCTTGCGTGCGTGCGCCTTCGCCGAGCATGTCGAATGAGCAGCTCAGCCCTTCGCGCGCCGCCCGCGCCAGCGCGTGCTCGATCGTGCGGCCGAGCACGAACTGCTCGCCCATGATGCGGATGGCCTGGGCGACCGCCGCGCGGATCACCGGCTCGCCGAGCCGCCCGGCCAGATGGCCGATGAACCCGCCGATGTCGCTTCGGGCGGCCTCGTCCACCTCGACCAGCCGCCCGGTCAGCATCAGGCCCCAGGTCGAGGCGTTGACGAACAGGTTGTCGGAAGCGCCCAGGTGCCTGGCCCAGTCGGCCGAGCCGATCTGCTCGGCGATCAGGGCGTCGCGCGTCGCCTCGTCCGGCGTCCGCAGCAGGGCCTCGGCCAGGCACATCAACGCCAGCCCCTCGGCGGTTCCCAGTGAGTATTCGGCCAGGAAGCTCTCGACCACGCCCCGCCGCCGCGGCCGCTTGCGCGCGGCGACCACCAGCGCCTCGGCGTCGGCGACGACCGCGGGCCGCTGGTCCGGCGAAAGGGGCGGCGCCTGCAGGAGGCCGGCGATCGCGCCGGCCTCGTCGCGGAACTTGTCGGCGTCGAGTGAATCCCAGTCCATGGCCTTCACGAGCGCTCCACGCGATCGGCCCGCGCCGCGATCACATCAGCTCGCGCGGGATAGCGCTCGCGTGCTCGCGGCAGAAGACCTCGGCCCCGCGCCGGCGCGCCACCAGCCGCTCACGCACCTGGAACGCGGTGGCCGAGGCGGTGATCTCGACCTCGGCTTCGAGCGCGCAGTCCCAATCTCCGCGGGCGTAGCCGACCCCCTGCCGCACCCGCCAGCGGCAGCTCGTTGGGTCGTCCGCCCGCATCTCGGCCTCGACGTCGGGTCCGCTGCGCTCGACAGTCGTTTCGGTGTCCCGGATCACGGCCCGGCTGGCCGGCGCGACTTCGCGGAAGCTGGCGCGGCCGCCTGCGTTGGCGCGCCTCATCTCGATGTCGCTGCGACCGGGCGGCACCTCGACGAGGGGAATCGGGAACGTCGGCTCGCGCGCATCGGACCTGCGCACCGGCAGCGTCAGGGTCGAGAGGGCAAGGTCGATGCTGAGCCGCACCGGCTCCGGCGAGGGCCAGAGCAGCGGCCAGAGGCCCTCGCTCAGCGCGAGTCTCAGGCGGGCGCCGGCCGCCAGCCGTCGCGCGGTCACGTAGAGCGGCAACGCCACGTCATAGAACACGCCGGGCGTCAGGCGGTCGGGTTGCGCGTGGCTCGCGCGGTGGGTCAGGTTGAGAACGCCATAGGTCACCAGCCACGAGCGGCCGTCGGCGTCGACCTCGCAAAGCCTTGCCGCCAGCTTGGCGACCGGGCGGTCGGCGGCGATATGCAGTCGAACGACGGGCGTCCCCAAGATCTCGAGCGCCGCCTCCAGCGGGCCGATGTCGAAAACGAGCGCCCGGGCGTCGTCCGGCGATTGCTCCTGGGCGTACTGCGGGCCTGAGAACGGGCACCACTCGGGCGTCTGCAGCCCGACGACCTCGCCGCCGATCTCCACGACGCCCTTGCCGGCTTCTTGGCCCAACCCTTCGTGGCTTAGCCGCAGGGTCAGGGGTTCGGTCGCCGGCGGCCAGTCCGGCGCGGCGATCCAGCGGCCGGGGATCGAGCCGCCATCGGCTTGCGCGGGCGCCTGCTCCGGCAAGTAGGCCAAGACCCTCGGCCCCTGCATGATCCCGGTGTCCTCGCCGGCCAGCCAATGGCGCCACCAGGCTGCCTCCTCGTGCTCCCACGCCAGCCCCGGCCCCGGCGACGCCGGCGCGGGATAGCCGTGGCCCCAAGGCCCGATCAGCGCCTTGCTCGGGACGCTCAGCGACTGCAGCAGGCGCGGAATGGTCTCGTTGTAGGGGTCGGCCCAGCCGCCGACGAGGTAGGTGGGGCAGGCAATCCGTTCGGGGGCGAACCCCACCGAGCCTTGCCGCCAGAAGTCATCCTCCCGCTGGTGGGCGAGCCACTGGGCGGCGATGGGCGGGGCGGCCTCGAGCCGGTCCATCCACGCGCGCTCCCAGTCCGGCCCGAAGATGGCCGGATCCGGCGGGCCGGCCATCACCAGCTTGAAGCTGGTCGCCCACTTCAGCCCCGTCAGCGCGAAACTGCCGCCGACGTAGTGGGCGTCGTCGGTGTAGCGGCGGTCGGAGGCGCAGAAGCTCATGATGGCCTTCAGCGCCGGCGGCTGCAGCGCCGCCGCCTGCAGCGTGGCGAAGCCACCCCACGAGACCCCGCGCATGCCGACCGCGCCGTTGCACCAGGGTTGCGCCGCCAGCCAGGCGATCGCGGCGGCGTTGTCCTCCTGCTCAACCGGCAGATACTCGTCGACGAGCAGCCCTCCGGAATCGCCGGACCCGCGGCAATCCAGCCGCGCGTAGGCGACGCCATGCTGCGCCAGCCGCCGACCCCAGAACCGCGAATAGCCGCGCGTCGAATCGCGCTTGCGGTAGGGGATGGCCTCGAGCACGACGGGGCAGGGGGCGTCGGTTTCGGGCATCCAGAGCTGAACGGCCAGTCGCACGCCATCGGGCGCGGTGATCCAGTCGTTCTCGACCTCGCGGACGCCGACCGGCGTGGGCAGCGTCCAGGCCACGCTCATGCTATGGCCCCTGCCGGCGGAGACGAGAGCGAGGGGCTCGGGCGATGGAGCATGTGCGGTTCGGGGCGACCGGCCTGAAGGTCTCCCGACTGTGCCTCGGGACCATGTCGCTGGGAAGCTCGGCCTGGAAGGGCTGGGTCCTCGACGAGGATGCGGCCATCCCCATCCTTCGTCGGGCGCTCGATCGGGGCATCACCTTCTTCGACATGGCCGACTGGTACTCGCTCGGTCGCGGCGAGGTGGTGGTCGGCCGCAATCTGCTCAGGATGGAGCAGCGCGAGCGGCTGGTCCTGGCGACCAAGGTCTTCTACCCGATGAGCGACGCTCCGAACGATCGCGGCCTCTCGCGCCAGCATATCCTCTCCTCCATCGACCGCTCGCTCCAACGCATCGGGACCGACCATGTCGACCTCTACATCGTCCACGCCTTCGATCCGGACACGCCGATCGAGGAGACCATGCAGGCGCTGCACGACGTCGTGCGCGCCGGCAAGGCGCGCTACCTCGGCGCTTCGACCATGTACGCTTGGCAGTTCGCGGAGATGAACGCGGTGGCGCGCGCCAACGGCTGGACGCCGTTCGTCAACATGCAGTGCCAGCTCAGCTTGCTTTACCGCGAGGAGGAACGGGAGATGCTGCCCTATTGCGCGCATTCCGGCGCCGCGGTGACGACGTTCAGCCCGCTCGCCCGCGGCTATCTCGCCGACGCCGGTCCGACCGCGCGCACGGCGCACGACCCCTTCCTCGAATGGTTCGGCGATCCGATCGATGAGGAGATCGCGCGGCGCACGCGTGAGATCGCCAAGCAGCGCGGCGTTTCGCCGGCGGCGATCGCCATGGCCTGGGTCGCCCGGCATCCGTCCGTCACCGCGCCCTTGATCGGCCCCGACGCGCCCGAGCAGGTCGACGCGGCCGTCGACGCCGCCGCGCTCGTGCTCAGCCACGACGAGCGCGACCTCCTCGAGGCGCCCTACCGGCCGCGCGACATGATCAACGACTACAATCCGGTCCGGCGGCCGCGGGCGCTGGCGAAAAGCTGAGGGCGAGCAGGCATGATCTTCATTGGCGAGGGCTTTGTGGGCGATGGCGCGAACGCCGCCCATATCAACCTGATCCTGGGCGACAAGGCCGACCTCGGCCAGGCCTATGCGCTGGCCGCCGCCAGCCCCGGCCCCGGCCATGTCCCCTTCCAGGTGGTGCTCAAGCCCAACCTGCCGGCCAAGCCAACGACGCTCTTCGTCGCCAAGGCGGTGCTGCGCGATCCGGCGCACGAGCGGATGACCTGGGGTCCTGCGCAGGCCGGCGTCGCGGCGGGAGTGACCGACGCCCTCATCGCGGGCGCCCTGCCGCCCGAGGCGCGCGAGGGGTGGCTAGCGATCGCGCTGGTATGGGTCGACTGGACCGCTGACGATGCGCAAGCCGTCTACGCGAACAATCGCGCCGCTACGCGGCTCGCGGCCGAGCGCGCCATGGCCGCCGACTGGCCGACCCTCGACGCGCTCAGCGCCGGCCTTGCCGACGTGCACAATCCCTTCTTCACCCCGGCGAAGACGTGAGCGAGCACCGCATCGCCGCGATCGAGATCAGCCACCATCGGCTGCCGCTCGATCCGCCGTTCGAGGCCAGCTGGGATTCGAGCCCTCGGCGTCACTTCGACGCCACGCTGGTCAAGGTCACGACCGACCAGGGCGCGGTCGGACACGGCAGCGGCGACCAGATGCTGGGCTTCGGCGGCCACGAGCATCTGTTCGTCGGCCAGGATGTGTTCGCGGTCGAGCGCCACGCCGAGGTGCTATCGCACATCGCCTTCCATTACGGCCGTTGCTGGCCGCTCGACCTGGCGCTCTGGGACCTGATCGGCCAGCTCTCGGGCCAGCCCTGCTGGAAGCTGCTCGGCGGGTCGTCGAACCGCGTGCGCGTCTATGCCTCTTCCGGCGTGCTGCGCGATCCTGCCGCCATGGCCGCCGCGGCCGAGGGCTATCTCGCGGAGGGATTTGCGGCGCTGAAGATCCGTTTCCGCCGCGGGGACTGGCGCGCCGACGTCCGCGCGCTCGAGGCGGCGCGGGCGCGCGTTGGCGACAAACTCGAGCTCATGGTCGACTGCAACCAGGGTTGGCGCATGCCCTGGGACGTCGAGCCGCCGTGGACATTCAAGGATGCCCTCGTCGTCGCCCGCGCGCTCGAACCGCTCGGCGTCTACTGGCTGGAAGAGCCGCTGCACCGCGCCGACCACGACGGCATGCGCGCGCTCCGCGCGGCCACCGACATCCGCATCGCCGGCGGCGAGATGACCCGCGAGCTCTCCGCCTTCCGCGACCTCATCGAGGGCGGCTGCCTTGATGTCTTACAGCCCGACGCTGCCCTGGTCGGTGGAATCACCGGGCTGCGCAAGGTCGCGGCGATGGCCCAGGCGCACGATCTTACCTTCACACCGCACACCTGGACGAACGGCATGGGCCTGGTCGCCAACGCCCATCTGGTCGCCGGCCTGGGCAATGCGCCTTTCCTCGAGTTCCCCTACGACCCGCCGCAGTGGAGCCTCGAGCGGCGCGACTTCCTCATGGCCGAGCCGCTGGCGGCCGTCGACGGCTGGGTCGCGCTCACCGACGCGCCGGGCATGGGCTATGCGGTCGACGAAGCGTGCCTGAAGGCGACGCGGATCGGCTGAGCGATGCCGGTCGACCAGCCGCCGAGCCCGCAGGTCGTCATCGTGCGCGCCGCGAGCCTGCCGCGCGCGCCCGGCGACGCCGCGTTCTCCATCGTCACCATTGACCCGAAACGGCTGCAGCTGAGCGAACGGCTCGACGACGTGCTGATGAGCGCGCCGGGCGTGGCCCTCTTCCGCCGCACATCCAGCCTCGGCGCCAACCCGACCACCCAGGGGATTTCGGTGCGCAGCATCGCCGGCTCGGCGGCGAGCCGCGCGCTGGTGACGCTCGACGGCGTCCCGCAGAACGACCCCTTCGGCGGCTGGGTGATCTGGACGGGCCTTCCGCCGGAGACCATCGGCGCAGCGAGCGTCATCCGCGGCGCGGGCGCCGGCCCCTATGGAGCCGGCGCTCTGACCGGGACGATCGCGCTCGCGATCCAACAGCATGTCGAAGGCGGGGCGATCGCGGACGTCGAGGCCGGCGACTTCGGCTATGGCCGCGCTGTCGGAGCGGCCGAGATCGACACCACGGCCGGCGCGCTGTTCCTCGACGCGTCTGGCGAGCGCAGCGGCGGCTGGATCCCTGTTGTCCACGGCCGCGGCGCCGTCGACCAGCCACTTAAGCTCGGTGACGAGAGTGTGAGCGAGCGGTTCGAGGCCGACGTCGCCGACGCCGTCCTCACCGAGCGGGTCTCCGGCTACGCCGAGGATCGCGACGCCGGCACGCTGTTCGCCGGCTCCCACGACCAAGGCGGCCAGGCCAGCCTCGGCCTCACGCGGCAGCCCGGTGACGGCGTGCTCGGCTGGCGCTTCCAGGGCCGGGTCTCCGGCTCGAACCTCGCCAACACCTCCGCCTCGGTGGCGGCGAGCCGCAACACCGCAACCCTGGCCGACAACCAGTACGCCACGCCGGCAATCGGCGCCGGCTTCAACGCCGCCCTGCGCGCGCAATCCGCCGCCGCGAGCTGGGAAGTCGGCGCTGACCTGCGCGATTTCGATGGCGCCAGTCACGACCGGCTGTTCGCCCTTGGCAAGGCGACCGGTTTCCGCACGGCGGGCGGCGGCGAGGCGATCGGCGGCGTCTACGCCGAAGGCAGCCGCGCCTCCGGGCCGTTCCTCATCACCGGCGGCGCCCGCCTCGACGCCTGGGACGACTACGACTCCTCCCTCGTGCAGACCGGGCAGACGCGTCTCGACCAGCACCCCGCCGATCGGGGCGGCGTCGTTCCCACCGGCCGCATCGGCGTGCGCCGCGACCTGACCCCCGACCTCTACCTCCGCGCCGCCGCCTACGCTGGCTTCCGGCCGGCGACGCTGAACGAGCTGCACCGGATGTTCAGGGTCGGCAATGACGTAACCGAGGCGAACGCGAGCCTCGCGCCCGAGCGGCTCTATGGCGTCGAAGCGGGTGTGGGCGGGTCGGCCCCGCTGGCGTGGGACGCCGACGTCTTCGCAAACCGCGTCGTCGACCCGGTGACCAACGTCACCATCGGCAAGGGGCCGGGCACATCTCCGCTCGCCGGCTTCGTGCCCGCCGGCGGCACGCTGTTCGAGCGCCAGAACGCCGGCGCGATCGACGCCTCCGGCTTCGAGGCCGACGTCGCCTGGCCGCTCGCGCCCGGCGTCGATCTGCGCGCCGCGCTCGCCTACGCCCATGCCCGCGTCGACGGCGGCGCAGTGGCCCCCCAGCTGACGGGCTTGAGGCCAGCCGAAACCCCCGAGGAGGTCGCGACCGCCGCGGTCGTCTGGAGCGCGACCCAGCGGCTGACGGTGAGCGGCGCGCTCCGCTATCAAAGCGGCGCGTTCGACGACGACCTCAACACGCGCAAGATCGACGGCGGCACGGAGGTCGACGCCCGCGCCGATTGGCGCCTCGGCGCCAACGCGACGGCCTTCCTCGCCGCCGACAACCTGTTCGACGCGCCCCTGCAAAGCGGTCGGAGCGCCACCGGCGTCGTCACCTACGCCGCGCCCAGGATGATCCGGGTGGGGCTGGCGCTCGAGCTCGCGCCCTGAAACACCTCTCCCAGAGGGAGAGGGAGGGGCCCGGAGCGAAGCGAACGGGAGGGTGAGGGGTTACGGCGCCGCCGGTTTGCCTGACGCGCCGTAACTCCTCACCCCTCGCGCCCTTGGCGCTCGGCCCCTCCCTCTGGGGAGGGGTCTGATACGGCGTCATGTCCATCCCCGGATAGCGCTCGGCGACATCGCGCAGGGTCTGTTCGTTCCAATAGTCGCTGCCCGCCGGCGGCCAGCCGAACAGGTCGCGCTGGCGGGGTGTCATCTTGACCATGGCGTCGACCATCGCCGCGTTCCCGGCGTGGTGCGGCCAGCTCATCTTACCGTTCCAGCGCCAGCCGCGCTGCTGCATGTCGACCAGCATGGCGAACCGCGAGCGCCCGGGTTCGCTGAAGTTCGAGCCGCGGTGGAAGACGTCGGTCTTGTAGATCATCAGCGTGCCGGCCGGGCCTGTGATCGCCACCTCATGCTCGAACAGCTCGCCCATCGGCTGGCGCCGTGGCGTCAACGGCAGGTGCTTGGTGAACTCCAGCGGCACGAGCTTGGTCGGCCCGTCCGCATCGGTCACGTCCGAGAGCAGGATGAAGGTGGTCATCTGCGTGTGCACGCGGTCCTGCCGCGGCACGACCAGGGTGTGGTTGCCGAAATCGCGGTGGTGCGGCTGGTCGTAGTCGACCGCGCCCGCGTACTTGGCCCAGAGCTCGATCTTGTAGATTTCGATGTCGTCCGAACCCAGGAGCCGCTCGGCGGCGTCGGTCAGGTCCGGATAGACCGGGATGCGGTTCAACGCCCAGTCCCCATAGGGGAAGACGTTGATGCCCGAGAACTGGCTGTCGGCGAGCTCGGGGTGCTTTGACGGGTCGGCGAAATAGTCTTCCGGCTTCGGGTACACGCCCCAGAGCGCCGCCCGCGCCGCGCCCAGGGTCTCCGCGTCGAGGAAGTTCTCGACGACCGTGAAACCGCGCTCCCAGACCTCGGCCAGGTTCTTGTCGGGCACCCGCATGCGTCCCTCCTTCGCCGCCTTGCGTCGACCTTCGCCGCGCGGCTGTCAACGCGGTCCGAACGCCGCCGCGTGGCCCTTTGGCGCGATCTAGGGCTAAGCTGGCGGGGAACTGTCCTGTTCGGAGCCGGGCGCATGCCGGACAGCCGACCGCACTATTGGGCCTTCCTGAGCTACAGCCACGCGGACGCGCGCTGGGCGAACCGGCTGCACCGCGCGCTTGAGCATTTCGCGACGCCCAGGCCCCTGATCGGGGCCGCCACGCCGGTCGGGCCTGCGCCCAGGCGGCTGCATCCGGTGTTCCGCGATCGGGAGGAACTGGGCGCCTCGGCCGATCTCGGCGGGCGGCTTGTCGCCGCGCTCGAGGCCTCCGGATACCTGATCGTCATCTGCTCGCCGGCGGCCGCTCGCTCGCGCTGGGTCAATGAGGAGATCGCCCGCTTTCGGGCCATGCATGGCCACGAGCGCATCCTGACCGTCATCGTCGCCGGCAAGCCGCTCGCCTCGCTCGACCCCGGCGACGCGGACCAGGAGTGCTTCCCCGAGGCGCTCCGCCGCCGCGCCGGCGATGACGTCGGGCCAGAGCCCATCGCCGCGGACTTAAGACCCGGGCGGGATGGGTTCCGCCTGGCGGTGCTCAAGCTGGCCGCCGGGATGCTGGGCGTAGGCCTCGACGCGCTGGTCCAGCGCGACGCGCGACGCCGCCAGCGCCAGCTCACGATCCTCACCGCGGCCTCGCTTGCCGCCTCGGCGGTGCTGGCGGCGCTCACCTTCGCCGCCGTGCGCGAGCGCAACGAAGCCTATGCCCAACGGGCGCAGGCCGAGGGGCTGATCGAGTTCATGATCGGCGACCTGCGCAAGAAGCTCGAGCCGATCGGCGGGCTCGACGCGCTCGACGCGCTCGGCGACCGCGCGCTCGCCTACTACGCCGCGCAGCAGAGCCACGGCATGGACGCGGCCTCGCTCGGCCGCCGCGCGCGCGTTCTGCATCTGCTCGGCGAAATCCGTGACCGCCGCGGCGACCTGGCCGGAGCGCTCGCCCTCTTCCAGGAAGCGGCCAGGAGCACCGGCGAGCTGCTGGCTCGCGCGCCAGATGATCCCCAACGGATCTACGACCACGCCCAGAGCGTCTACTGGGTGGGCTACGTCGCCTGGCGACGCGGGCATGACAACCAGGCCCGCCGCGCCTTCCTCGACTATCAACACCTTGCCGATCGGCTCGTCGCCATCGACCCGAAGAACGCGGCCTGGCGCGGCGAGGTGGTTTACGCCAACTCCGATCTCGGCACGGTCTTCTTGGCGGACGGCGAGGCGGACGCAGCGGCGACGGCCTATCAGCGCGCTGTCGAGGACGGCGAGCGGCTCGTGCAGGCCGCGCCGTCCGACCGCGGCCCGCAATTCGATCTCGCGCAGAACCTCGGGTCCCTGGAGAGGGCCGAGTACCTGCGCGACCGGCTCGATCTGGCGATGAGCGATCTCGCGGCCGAGAGCGCCCTAGACCAGTGCATGCTGGCGCGGAACCCGGCCGACAACGGCGCCAAGGTCGACCTGGCCATCAGCCGCAGCGCGCGGGCGCGCATCCTCCTGGCGCAGGGCCGGACGCGCGAAGCGAGCGACGAGCTCGCGGCGGCGCAGGCCAGCCTGGAACAGATCATCGCCGCGGCGCCCGGAGACGACTCCTACAAGTTCGCCGCCACGCCGATCCTTCTCCTGCGCGCGCAGGTGTTGCTTCGCACCGGCGCGCTCGATGCCGCGGCGCGGGCCGCCACCGCCGCTCGCGACATGGCCGAGGCCGCCGTCAGGAAGGACCCCACCAATGTGGCGTGGAGCGGCGACCGCCTGGGCGAGGCCCGGGTTGTGTCGATGAAGATCGCCGCCGCGCGCGCCACATCGCCGGGCCAGCAGGCGGCCGCGCTCCGCGGCGCGCCGAAAGAGGCCGACCGCCTCGCCGCGCTGGCGCGAGCCCAACCCCGCAGCCTCGCGCTGGCCCGCGTGGTCGCCCAGGCGGAGCTGCTCGCCGGCGACGAAGCCAGTCTGATCGGCGAGGCCGCGCGCGCGCAAACCTATTGGTCGGCGGGATTGTCCACGCTGACTGCGGTTGGAACCCCGGGGCAGCCGCCCGGCGACTCCAGCGGCGCGCTGTTGCGCCAGCTCGACGATAGGCTAAGGTTCCGGCGTCCACCGGTAATGGGCGCCAGCATGGTGCGGCCGAGAGGGCAGGTCGGGGGACCGGGGCGGACCGACTATCGGTGGTGACTGCCGCCGCGCCTCCATCAACAGAGAGCAGAGATCAACATCATGATGTCATGCGATGCGGCGATCGAGATCACCATCGACATCACCGTTACGGGGAACCCAGGCGGCCCGTTCGATTGGACGTTCCACCGGACCGACACCGGCGATCCGAGCGTGACGGTTGGCGGGAAAGGCTATCTCGACTTCAGCAAGAGCGGCAAGCCGATCCACGTCAAGGCGACTGTGCACGACGCCAGTGACCCAAGTCTGGTGTTCTACAAAGGCGGGGGCATCAACGTCTTTGGGTTCGCCGACTCCTACGGTGACGGATATCACACCGTGAGCGTGGTCGCGCCCGGCCACTACCAGATCGGCGACGTCCAGCTCAGCAACGGCAATACGACCGTCAGCTTCTGCTACGCCAACCAACGCAAAGCGGACGAGCCCAACCAGCCGGGTCATTACGCGATCAGCCGCTACACGATGTACTTGGGGGATTCGACCAGCCCCAACCCGCTTGGATCGTACATCGACCCGCAGATCGGCAACGGCTTCGGGCCGGGGCACTAACGCGCGTCGAAGATCTCGTGCTCGCGGGTCATGAAACAGCGCGAGCGGCCCATCTCGACGAACCGCCGCTCGTCCTCGACCAGCACCGGTCCCGCGCGCCGCGCGGTGTCCGGATCGGGTGAGGGCGCGCCGCCGGGCCGCACCCAGACCTCGGTGATGCCGTCGAGCGGCGCGGCCAGCCCGCGCCCCGCCCCGATCGTCTGATTGATCTCCGGCGCGATCGTGTGGCTCTGGACGTAGCGCGCCATGCCGCTCGCGCGGGCGAAGCTCGCCACTAGCGGCCCGTGATCGGCGAGCCAGGTCCTGTGGCAGTCCTCCACGCTCATGCCGTCCTTGCCGGTCAACAGGTAGGTCACCTTCTGCACCTCGGGCCCGAACTTGGCGCCGCCGGTGAAGTCGAAGATCAGCTTCTCGGCGGTCAGGAAGATCTGCGACTTGGCGATGTCGATGAACTTATCCTCGTCCTCAGCGAGGTCGGCCATCGCCGCCTGGCCGGGGGGATCGCCGAGCGCCGCCTGGAAGTCCGCCAGGCTCTCCCACCAGACCTCGGTGATGCCAGGCAGCGGCTCCAGCATGCCGCGCGCGGACCGCATCGCCTCGTTCGCCGGCGTGTCGATGGTGTGGCTCTGCACGTAACGCTTGGCGCGGATCGCCGGCGCGTGCCCCTTCACGCGCGGCCCATGCGAATTCAGCCAGTAGTCGTAGAAGTCGGCCAGGGGCACGTCGGTCCGCCGCTCGACCGCATAGACCATCTTGATCACGAAACGCCTCCCTGCACGCGTCCGCCCTTTATCGCCCGGGCGGTTTCAGCCAAAACCCATCGGCCAGCAGATGAGACCTGTCCAGCCATGACCGCACTGCCGAACTCGACCGCCGCCCGCGACATTGCGAGCCTGATCCACCCGTACACGAACCTCGATCGGCACCGCGTGGTCGGGCCCTTCGTGATCGCGTCGGGCGACGGCTGCTACGTCTACGACGAGGGCGGCAAGCGCTACCTCGAAGGGCTCGCAGGCCTGTGGAGCGCCTCGCTCGGCTTCAGCGAGCCCAGGCTGGTCGCGGCCGCGACAAAGCAGATGCAGCGGCTGCCATATTCGCAGATCTTCGGCGGCCGCTCGCACGAGCCTGCGATCGACCTCGCCGAAAAGCTGCTCTCGATCGCTCCCAAGGGGCTCACGAAGGCGCTGTTCGCCAACTCCGGCTCGGAGGCCAACGACCAGGCGATCAAGCTCGTCTGGTACTACCACAACGCCATCGGCAAGCCGGACAAGAAGAAGATCATCTCGCGCATGCGCGCCTATCACGGGGTGACGGTGGCGAGTGCGAGCCTGACCGGCCTCGCCCCCAACCACGCCGACTTCGACCTGCCGATCGCGCGCTTCCTGCACACCGACTGCCCCAGCCACTACCATCACGCCGAGCCCGGCGAGAGCGAGGCGGCGTTCGTGACGCGCATCGTCGGCAACCTCGAGGCGCTGATCGAGCGTGAGGGCCCCGACACCGTCGCCGCCTTCTTCGCCGAGCCGGTGATGGGCGCGGGCGGCGTGATCGTGCCGCCGAAGGGCTACTTCGAGGCCGTGCAGAGGTTGCTCAAGAAGCACGACATCCTGTTCGTCGCCGACGAAGTCATCTGCGGCTTCGGCCGCACCGGGAACATGTGGGGCAGCGAGACTTACGGCATCACGCCCGACATCCTGACCTGCGCCAAGGCGCTCTCGGCCTCGTTCCTGCCGATCTCGGCGACTCTGGTGACCGACAGAATCCACGAAGCGATGCTGGCGGAAAGCCGCAAGCTCGGGACCTTCGGCCACGGCTTCACCTACGCCGGCCACCCGGTCTCGTCCGCGGTCGCGCTCGAGACGCTCAAGATCTACGAGGAGCGCGACATCGTCGGCCACGTTCGCCGCATCGCCCCGCACTTCCAGGCGCGCTTGCGGACCCTGGCCGACCATCCGCTGGTAGGCGAGGCGCGCGGCGTCGGCCTGGTGGGCGCGGTCGAGCTCGTCCGCGACAAGGCGGCCAAGACGCCGTTCGACGCGGCGCTGGCGGTCGGCCCGGCCGTGCAGGCCGCCGTGCTCGAAGAGGGCGTGATCCTGCGCGCCATCCGCGACGTGGTCGCCGTCTGCCCGCCGCTGATCATCACCGACGAACAGATCGACACCCTGTTCGACGCCCTCGCCAAAGGCCTAGACAAGGTCCACGCCACCCTCGCCGCCGAAGCAGCTTAGGGCTTTGTCTTTACCGGAGAGATCGCCTCCGCGGTTAAACTTCGCGGCTTCGCCGCTCAAGCGGGCGATGACGGTTGGGTTGGAGAAGGACCGATGAACCAGGCCGACTATCAGAACTACGACGCGGTCGGCCTGGCTGAGCTCGTCGCCAAACGCGCGGTCTCGCCCGGCGAGCTGCTCGACGCAGCGACCCGGCGGATGGCCGAGGTCAATCCAAAGCTCAACGCCGTCATCCTCAACCTCTCCGCCCAGGCGCGGGACGCGATCGAAGCCGGCCTGCCCGAGGGCCCGTTCCGCGGCGTGCCCTATCTGCTCAAGGACCTGGGCACGCAGATGCAGGGCGTCCAGACCCGCGGCGGGTCGGCGATCTGGCGCGACCTGCCGCCGGCTGCCGCCGACAGCGCCCTCGTCGCCGCCTATCGCGCGGCCGGGCTAGTGATGTTCGGCAAGACCAACACGCCTGAATTCGGCCTGCAGCCGGTGACCGAGCCGACCGAGTTCGGCGCGACCCGCAACCCCTGGAACCTCGAGCGCACCCCCGGCGGCTCGTCCGGCGGCTCGTCCGCCGCGGTCGCCGCCGGCATCGTTCCGGCCGCCCAGGCCAGCGACGGCGGCGGCTCGATCCGTATTCCCGCGTCCTGCGCCGGCCTGGTTGGCCTCAAGCCTTCGCGGGGGCGGGTCTCGATGGCCCCGGTCGGCGAGGGTTGGGGCGGCATGTCGACCATCCACGCTGTCAGCCGCTCGGTGCGCGACTCGGCCGCCCTGCTCGACATCAGCTGCCGCCCGCAACCGGGCGACCCCTACTTCATCTCCCCGCCCGAGCGGCCCTATCTCGAGGAAGTCGGGCGCGACCCCGGCAAGCTGCGCATCGCCTTTGGCAGCGGCGCCCTGCTCACCGGCGCACCCGAGACCGAGGTCAGCTTCGCCGTCGATCAGGCGGCCAAGCTGCTCGCCTCGCTCGGCCACGACGTCGAAGAGGTCGAGCTGCCGTTCGCGTTCGGCGCGGCCTCGGCGGCCGGCGGCGTCTGCGTCGCCACCGCGACGGGCGTCTACATCGACGCCGAGTCGGAACGCCGCGGCCGCCCGGTCGAGGAGGGCGAGGTCGAGCCGCTCACCTGGCGGCTTTACCAGCAGGGCAAGGGCTATACCGCCGGCGACTTCGCCCGCGCCGTCGCCCTCATCCACCGCTTCGGCCGCGGGCTCGGCCAGTTCATGCAGCGCTACGACGTCTTGATGACGTCCACGCTCGGCCGCCCGCCGATCCGCATCGGCGAGCTCAGCTCCACCTCCGACGACACGGCAGAGTACTACCGCGTCTTCTCGGCCTTCATGCCCAACACCCAGGCCTTCAACCACTCGGGCCAGCCGGCCATCAGCCTCCCCCTCGCCTGGACCGACGACGGCCTGCCGGTCGGCGTCCAGTTCGCCGCCGCCACCGGCGACGAAGCCGTGCTGTTCCGGCTGGCGGGGCAGCTCGAGAAGGCCCAACCCTGGTGGGACAGGCGGCCGGGGATTTAGCCGGCGCTCGCCGAGCCTGACAGACATGGCGCAAGCTTCATGGGTCGAGCGCTGGCGTGTCGGAATCCGCGCCAGCGAAACAGCGCTGGTGATCGGTCTGTGGGCCAGCGGGCTGGCGGCCAGCGACATCGTCATCGCCGCGATCCTGCTCGGCGCCGGCGCAATCGTCGGGCTTGTTGCGGTCTGGGCCGACCCGGCGCGGTCGGTGGCGGCCAAGCTCGCGTTGAGCCTCGTCGTCGCGACGTTCTTCGTCTTGGCCGCGCTCGTCACGGGCTGGCGCCATCCGCCGCAGGTCCGGACGCCCCCGGCGCCGGCGGCCCACGCCTACGCCGACTGCGTCGGCCGGGTGAGGGACGCATCCGCGGCGCTGGTGCAGCTGGTCGCAAACGCGAAGGCCATCGACGATGCGTGGAACGCCAACAAGGACGACCAGCGGATGGAGCTTCAGTACAACGTCTGGCGTTCCGAAGCGGACGGCATCCTCTCGGCCTATTCCGACCTCACGCCCAAGGCGAGGAGCCAGTTCGACAGCGCGCACGGCTCGCATTGGCTGCATTCGTTCCTGTTCATCCATGACCGCGGCCGCCAGATCGGCGTCGACCTCGAGGCGAAACGGGACGTGCTGATCACAATCAACAATGCGATGACCGCAGGCAGGTGTCCGCGGACGATGACCTACGACGTCGGCAACTAGCCGCGTTCGTGGGCGTCGGATTGACGGCGGAACTTGCCCGCGCCCTTGCGGGCGAGGCGCCGCGAGGAAACGCTCTTGGTCTCCAAGCACGACGAAGCTGCCGCATGACCCGCCGCCTGGAGACGACGATCGTTGTCGCCGGGGCTGGGCCGGTCGGGATGGCGCTGGCGATCGATGCGGCGCAGCGCGGCGTTGACGTGGTCGTGCTTGAGGCCCGGCAGGCCGGAGAGCCGCCCAGCGCCAAGTGCAACACCGTCGCCGCGCGCACGCTGGAGACCTTTCGCCGCCTCGGCGTCGCCGACCAGGTCCGCGCCGCCGGGCTTCCGGACGACTATCCGACCGACGTGATCTACTGCACCTCGATCAGCGGATATGAGCTGACCCGCGTCCGCCAGCCCTCGCGCCTGGAGCGGCCTGAGCCGGGCTTTGCCGACAGCGATTGGGCCACGCCCGAGCCCGTTGTCCGCGTGAGCCAGCTCTATCTCGAGCCGATCCTCTTTCGCCGGCTGCTCGAGGCGCCCAGGGCGCGGGTCCTCAACCAGACCGTGGTCGAAGGCTACGAACAGGACGGCGGCGGCGTCACCGCCCACTGCCGAGCGTCCGACGGCGAGGAGGTGCTCGTCCGCGGGCGCTTTCTCGTGGGTTGCGACGGAGGGCGCAGCACGATCCGGCGGATCATGGGCGTGTCGTTGCAGGGCGACACTGACCTGGGCCGCACCCGCTCGAGCCTCATCCGCGCGCCGGCGTTGCGCGCCCTCTTCGCTGATCGCCGGCCGGTCTGGATGAGCTGGGTCTCGAACCCGCGCATCCGCGCAACCGTGATCGCGATCGACGGCGAAGAGGTGTGGCTGCTGCATCGCTCGCTCGGCAGCCGGCACAAGGACTTCGCCGACCTCGACTTCGACCAGTCGATCCGCGACGCGCTTGGCGTGGGCGCCGACTTCACCTGGGAGGTGCTCAACCATGAGGACTGGGTCGGACGCCGGCTGGTGGCCGAGCGCTTTCGCGATGGGAATGTCTTCATCGCCGGCGACGCGGCGCATCTGTGGGTGCCGTTCGCCGGCTACGGGATGAATGCCGGCGTGGCCGACGCCATGTCACTGTCGTGGATGTTGTGCGCCGTCGCCAAGGGGTGGGCGCCAATGAGCTTCCTGAACGCCTATGAGGCCGAGCGGCAGCCGATCACCGACCAGGTTTCGCGTCTGGCCATTGGCAAGGTGCTGGAGAACACGGCCGCGCTGGGCTCGGGGCCGGTGACGCCGACCATCGAGGAGGCGGGCCCCGCCGGCGAGGCGCTTCGCGCCACGCTCGGCTCGCGCCTGCGCGAGATCAACCTCGCCCAGTTCGCGCCGGCCGGCCTCAACTTCGGCTACTTCTACGACCGCTCGCCCATCATCGCCTACGACGGCGAGACCGCGCCCGCCTACGACATGGGGAGCGTGACGCCGTCGACCGTACCGGGTTGCCGCATGCCGCACTTCTGGATCGGGCCGGACCGCTCGGTCTACGACGCGCTCGGACCGGACTACACGCTCGTGCGATTCCAGCCCGACGTCGACGTCGGCCCCCTCATCGCCGCTGCGGAGGCCGATCGCCTGCCACTGACGCTCTTGGACGTCACCGCTCCGGACGCGCCTGACGTATTCCGTCACCCGCTGCTGATCGTCCGCAGCGACCAGACCGTCGCATGGCGCGGGCCTGCGCCGCCCCTCGACCCCGCCGCCCTCGTGGACCGCCTGCGTGGGGTCGTGGCAGGCTAGGACAAGAAGGAGACAGCCATGCCCGGCCGATACGGTCCGCACAATCCGGACGCCACCTACGTTCCGCACCGCTATCCCGAGCGACTGTTCGACAACGGCGAGCTTACGATGAACTACGCGACCGCCGGCGATGCGGCGCGGCCGGCGCTGTTGCTCGTCCCCGGCCAGACCGAGAGCTGGTGGGGCTACGAGGCGGCGATCGACATCCTGAAGGACAGCTTTCAGGTGTTCGCGGTCGACCTGCGCGGCCAGGGCCGGTCCGGCCGCACGCCCGGGCGCTACACCCTGGACAACATGGGCAACGACCTCGTGCGCTTTGCCCATGGCGTGATCGGGCGGCCTGTGATCGTGAGCGGGCTCTCGTCGGGCGGGGTGCTGTCGGCGTGGCTCTCCGCCTACGCGCCCGCGGGCCTGATCCGCGGCGCCCACTACGAGGACCCGCCGCTCTTCACCTCCGAGGTCAGCCCGGCCTGCGGCCCATCGATTCGACAGGCGATCGGGCCGGTGTTCGCGCTGTTCAGCAAATACCTGGGTGACCAATGGAGCGTCGGCGACTGGGCGGGGCTGAAGGCCAATGCCCCCGCCGAGCTTCCCGGCTGGCTGGCTGGCATGGCCGCGGGGTTCGGCGACGAGCCCGGGCAGAATCTCAAGGAATACGATCCGGAGTGGGGTCGGGCCTTCTGGACCGGCACGGTCGCCGCCAGCTGCGATCACGCGCGCATGCTATCGGCGGTCAAGGTTCCCGTGCTCTTCACCCACCACTTCCGGCATGTCGATGAGGCCACCGGGCTCCTGATGGGCGCCGTCTCGGACATCCAGGCGCAGCGAGTGCGCGAGCTCATCGAGGCCGTCGGCGAGCCGTTCGACTACCGGTCCTTCCCCGCCATGGGCCACGCCATGCACAGCCAGGACCCGGCCCTCTTCGCCAAGACGCTGACCGATTGGGCGCTGGCGCTTCCCTGAACGGGCTCAGTCGGTCGCCACGAACTGGTATACGTGCTGGCCGTCGCGGGTGGTGAGCGTCCGTTTGCCGCCGACGTCGCCGATGACGAACGCCAGCCCGGAGATCTGCGGATCGACTGTGACGAGGGAGACCGTGCCGTCGTCGTTGTGGCGGGAGGCGACCTCGCTGGTCCATGCGGCCGTCCGCACACGGACGACGTCGCGGGCGCGCTCGATCGCCAGCCTGCCCAGGTCGGCATTGGCGTAGGACGGCGCGAGGCCGGCGACATCCGCCTCCGCCGCCGGGATGATCAACCGCTTGCGCTCGGCGGCGCGCTGCGCGTCCGCCTGTTCCGCAAAGGCGCGAATGTTCTCAACCGCTTGCGGCTCGCCGTCATACAGGAGCTCCAGGATCCGGCGCAGGAACGGGCCCCGCATGAACACGCCGCGGTCGGCGTTGGTGAGGATGACGGCGCCGACCTGGGCGGACGGGATGGCGAAGACGTCGCTGTGGTAGCCGGGGAGGTCGCCGCCGTGGTGGATGACCGAAACGCCCCAGGTCGCATCCTCCATCAGGCCCATGCCGTACCACTGATCCTCGCCGACCGGCGCGCCGCGGACCCGCCGCGCCAGCAGATTTTCGGGCCGGATGAAACGCCGTCCGTCCGGCAGCACGCCCTCGGCAAGCTCGTTCTGGACGTACAGGATCATGTCGTGGGGAGACGACCAGGCGCCGCCGGCGGGACGGGACGGCATGACGGCATTGTTGATATCCATGCCGAGCACACGGAGATTGCCGTCCGGGTCCGTCCCATGCGGACTGGCGTGGTCGCCGGCCAGCGCCGTCTTCGTCGAGAACGTCGTGTCGTTCATCGCCAGCGGCGTGAAGATCATCTCCTGCATGGCCTTATCGAAGGCCTCGCCCAACTCGCGGCCGGGGTGCGCCACGTGCGCGCCGATGTAGCCCGCGGCCGAGGCCATCAGGTTGTTGTACTGGAAGACCTCGCCGAACCGGCTCGTCGGCTGGGTCGCGGCAAGCTGCTCGAAGGTGGTCGCGGCCGGCGTTTCGGCGGTCGTGGTGAACAGCCACTCGTAGTCCTTGCGCGGCAGCCCGGTGGCCGCGCTAACCAGATGCCGGACCAGAACCTGGCGCGTGGTCTCATCGTCCCCCCAGGCGGAAGGCGGGATAGACCTTGGCGGCGGGATCGTCCCAGTCGAGCTTGCCCTCGTCCACCAGCCGGGCCAGCAGCAGCGTCGCCATGCCCTTGGTGTTCGAGGCCACCATGAACCGCGTGTGCGGGCCGATCGGCTCCGCCCGCCCCGCCTCGCGCACGCCGACGCCGCCCTCGTAGACGATCTCGCCATGATCGATGAGCGCGATGCCGACGCCGGGGACGTCGAGCGTTGCGGCGGACTCGCGGACGAAGTCCAGGAGCGCGCTGACGCGAGCCGGGTCTAGCCGATGCGCTGTGCGGCCGGCGAAGCTCTCGCGAGCGTGCCCGGCGGGCCGCAGGCTCTGCAGGATCACGCTGAGCGGCCCCGCGCGCTTTTCGTACGTGGCCGCGCTGCCGTCGACGATGCCCACGGTCCAATCCTGCCCCTTGCGCAGCGCCAGCGCGACCACGGCCAAATGCTCGGCGGGCGAGGTCTCGTAGTTGACGACCGCCTGCTCGTCCCACCCGTCGCGGGCTGGCGCGGGCGTCAGGACCTTGAAGGCATGCGTCTCCTTGCCGCGATAGGCGACCCAGGCGGCGGCGACCGCGCTCCAGGCGTCCCGGGCCGCACCGACCTCGACGATGACAAGCCGCAGGTCGCCTTCGGGGGGTTCGAGCGCGATCAACGACCCGGTCGCCTGTTGCGACCAGCCCTCGGGGAGGCTGAAGGTTGCGCTCATCGCCGCGGCTCCCTGTCTCGCACGCGGTCGAAGCCGGCTTTGATGTTGGCGAAGCGCATCGAGATCACCGGCTCGAACTCGGTGTCTGTGAAGATGTAGGGCCAATCGCCCTCGATGCCCTCGCGCACCAGCTCGCCCACGTACATCGGGTCGATGCCGGCCTCGAGGCGGGGGCTGAGATTCTTGAGCCACTCGGCGATCTCGCCGGTCGTCTTGTCCGCCTTGGCGGCGGCGGCGAACCGTTCCGGCAGGTTGCGCACCGACTTGTCGATCTGGGTGTTGATGATGCCCGGGCAGAGCACCGACACGCCGATGCCGCGCGGACCAAGCTCGTTGCGCAGGCCCTCGGAGAGCGCCACGACGCCGTACTTCGACACGTTGTAGGCCGCGCCGTTGAACGACATCAGCCCCGCCACCGAGGCGGTATTGACGATGTGGCCGCCACCGGCCTTCTCGATCAGCGGCCCGAAGATCTCGACGCCCCACACCACCGCCATCAGGTTCACGCCCAGCGTCCAGCTCCAGCTCCAGCTCGCCTCGGTCCAGGTCCCATAGCCGCCGCCCCCGCCGACGCCGGCGTTGTTGTGGATGATGTGCACCTGGCCGTAGCGCTCGAGCGTCGCGTCCGCGGCCGCCTGCAGCTCGGCCTTCAACGAGACGTCGGCGATCACGCCCGCCACGTCGGCGTTGGTGCGTTTCAACCCCTCGACCGCCTTGTCCAGCGCGTCCTTCTCGATGTCGCACATCATCACCTTGACGCCCGCCTGCGCGAGCGCGGTCGAAACGCCGAGCCCAATCCCCGACGCCGCCCCCGTGATGAACGCCGTCTTCCCTGCCAGATCCTTCATCTCAATCCCTCGCCATCCGTGCTCTGAAGGTTTACCGCAGAGATCGCAGAGGGCGCGCAGAGATCGCGGAGAGTCAAAGTCCCTCTGCGTCCCCCTCTGCTCTTCTCCGCGAGCTCTGCGGTTAGATCTTGCGGCTATCGCCGCGGTTCTCGCCCCCTAACGCGGTCGAAGCCGGCTTTGATGTTGGCGAAGCGCGCCTCGATGGGCGGCTCGAACTCGGTGTCGGTGAAGATGTAGGGCCAGTCGTTCTCGATGCCCTCGCGCACCAGTTCGCCGACGTACAGCGGGTCGATGCCGCTCGCCACCCGCTCGCGGACGTTGCCCAGCCACTGCACCGCCTGCGCCGACGGCGGGGTGGTCGGCAGCGCGCCCTGGAAGCGCTCCGGTAGGTTGCGCCCGGAGCTGGTGATGTTGGTGCGGATGAAGCCGGGGCAGAGCACCGAAACGCCGATGCCGCGCGGACCGAGCTCGTTGCGCAAGCCCTCGGAGAGGGCCGCCACGCCGTACTTGGTCACGTTGTAGGCGTTGCTCGAGCCGGAGATCAGGCCGGCGATCGAGGCGGTGCTGACGATGTGGCCGCCACCGGCTGTCTCGATCAGCGGCCCAAAGATCTCGACCCCCCAGACCACCGCCATCAGGTTGACGCCGATGGTCCAACTCCAGCCGGCGTCGTTCCATGCGCCATAAGCGCCGCTGCCGCCGACGCCGGCGTTGTTGTGCAGGATGTGCACCGCGCCATAGCGCTCGAGCGTCGCGTCCGCCGCCGCCTGCAGCTCGGCCTTCAGCGAGACGTCGGCGATCACGCCGGCGACGTCGGCGTTGGTGCGTTTGAGCCCCTCGACCGCCTTGTCCAGCGCGCCTCGCTCGATGTCGCACATCATCACCTTGACGCCCGCCTGCGCGAGCGCGGTCGAAACGCCGAGCCCGATGCCCGAAGCGGCGCCGGTAACAAACGCGGTCTTGCCCGCTAGATCCTTCATCGGTCTCGTCCTCCTCCGTCCCGCTTACGCCAGCGAGCGTGAGAGGCAAAGCCGACGCTCGCACGGAGTCCCAAACTTCCGCTCATCCCCGCGAACGCGGGGACCGAGGCTCTTTCACCACCAAGCACACCAAGCACACCAAGCGTTCTGAGAGTGCGCCGGCGCTGCGGCCAACTGCGGCCTCTTGGTGTGCTTGGTGGTTCAATCCGGCGTCGATGGACCGGCCAGCCGCTTGACCATGTGGACGGCGGTGCGGTCGCCCAGCGTCTCCTCGCGCTCGATCGTGTAGCCCAGCGAGGCGTACAGGCGGATGTTCTCTTCGAACAGCTTGTTGGTGTAGAGCCGCGTGCCCTCGAGCCCCGCCTCAGCGGCCATGTCCTCGGCGAGCTTGAGCAGGCGCCCGCCGTGACCGCGCCCCTGGAAGGCCGGGCGGACGGCGACGTTCTCGATCAGGAGTTCGTCGCCCTCGGGCATCGTTTCGATCAGCGCCGCGAGCTTATCGCCCACGAACAGCAGGTCGAAGCGGTGACGCTCGAGCGCGGCGGCATAGTCGACCGTCATCGGCTTCGGCTCGCGGCCGGCGATCGGGACCCACTTCGCATAGGCCTCGCGGGTGAGCGCGCCGATCGCCGCAGCGTCAGACGGCCCGGCGAGCCGGATGCTCATCGCCTCGTCCGCCATTCAGCGGCCCTGGAACTTGGCCGGGCGCTTTTCCATGAACGCGCGCATGCCCTCCGCCGCGTCCTGGCTGCGGAACAGCGGCAGAAGCTGCAGGAAGACGTGGTGGACGTGGTCGTTGAAGGTCTCGTTCATACCCATCCGCATCATCCGCTTCGACGCCTGCACGGCCAGCGGCGCGCAGGCCGCGATCTCGTCGGCGATCGCCCGCGCCCGCGCCATCAGCTCCGCGTCCGGGACGACCTCGGAGGCGAGGCCGAGGTCGACCGTCTCGCGCGCCGTGAGCGTGCGGCCGGTGAAGATCAGCTCGGCCGCCTTCGACCAGCCGATCAGCCGCGGCAGGAGCCAGGTGCCGCCGGACTCCGGCACCACCCCGCGCTTGGTGAAGGCGGCGGCCATCTTGGCGCTCTCGGCCATGATGCGGATGTCGCAGCCCAACGCCGTGTCCATGCCATAACCGGCGGCCGAGCCGTTCAGCGCGCAGATCACCGGGGTGTCCATCTCGTGCAGGACGGTCGGCGGGGTCGAACGCAGGTCGAGGGTCACCGCCAGCTGGGAGCTGTTGGAGATGCCGCCCTGGCGTTCGCCGGTCGCTTCGGTGAGATCGAGCCCGGCGCAGAAGGCGCGGCCCGTGCCGGTCAGGATCACCACGCGCACTTGCGGGTCGGCGTCTGCGGCCAGCAGGTGGTCGGTCAGCTGGCCAAGCATGGCGCGCGAGATGGTGTTCATCCGCTCCGGCCGGTTCAGCTTGATCACGGCCACATGGCCGTCCACGGCGTAGAGCACTTCGTTGTCGATGCTGGTCGGCGCGTTCATGGGGATCCTCCGCGAGGGCTCGGATTGACGTAGTACACTGCCCGAGCGAGCGGAAGCGCGCGAAAGGCTTGACCTCAACCGCGCTTGAGGTCGTAGAGCCGCATCCGCCCGGCGCTCTCGCCGGTTCGCGGAGACGCCATGAATCTCAATCAGGTCACCGTCACGCTGCCGGACCTCGACGCCGGCTGGCGCTTCTACGTCGGACTAGGCCTTGAGCCGATCGTCGACTCTCGACCCGACTATGCGCGGTTCGCCTGTCCCGACGGCGGCGCGACCTTCTCCCTGCATCGTGGCGAGGCGAACGGGGGCGGGACGACGGTCTATTTCGAGTGCGCGGACCTCGACGCCCGCGTCGCCGCGCTCAGCGCCCTGGGCTATGCATTCGCTCACGGCCCAGCGGACATGCCATGGCTGTGGCGCGAGGCCGAACTCACCGACCCCGGCGGCAACCGCGTGTTGCTCTACTTCGCCGGCCGAAATCGCCTCGACCCGCCCTGGCGGGTGCAGAAGCCGCCGCAGGCCTGAACGGCGGGCTAGGCCCCCCTCTGTCAGGCCGCCCGGGAGAAAGCGGCCGCCCTGAGCGAGGCGGCATCGCGATGCATCGCGGCGGCGGCCTCGCTTGGAGGCACATCGATATCGCCGAGATCGCCCGCCGCGAGAATGATCTGCAGCGCCGCGCGCGCGCGGTTGACCCGGCTCTTGATCGTGCCGATGGCGGTCTGACAGACCGACGCCGCCTCTTCGTAAGACATGCCGGCGGCGGCGACGAGGATCAGGGCTTCGCGCTGCTCGTCCGGGAGCCGCATCATGCCGCGGCGCACGTCGGAGACGTCGAGCGCAGCGGACGGATCGTCCGTTGCAACCAACGTTCGCGCGGCGACCTCTGGATCGAGCGGCTCCGTCCGCCAGGACCGGCGTCGGTCGGATACGAACTGGTTGCGCAGGATCCTGAAGGTCCAGGCCTTCATGTTGCTGCCCGTGCAATAGCTGGCCCGCGCGCGCCACGCGCTGAGCAGCGTGTCCTGCGCGAGGTCGTCTGCCTCGGCTGCATTGCCGGTCAGCGAGCGGGCAAAGGCCCGCATGTGGGGCAGAAGCCCGACCAGTTCGGATTGGAACCGAGCGTCCGAATGCGCTTGGCCGACGGCGCCGCTCGCCTGGCGACGGGCCGTCGGCGCCGGATCCCCCGCGGCGTTCACGGCTGCCGGCCTTGGGCGCCGTAGAGCAGGTGGAACACGAACGGCACGGTGACTGCGAGGATCACGCAGAGCACGGAGGCCACGAGGAGAGTCGGCATGATTGTCTCGATGGGCGCCGCATGGGGACCGATCGACCGCTTCGATGGCGGCACAGTCCCGACGGCGCGCTTAAAGCATATGGGTATTCGAGGGCAAAACCGCCATCGTGATTAGGCGACAAGCTGTCGGTTTCGACGTGGACAAAAGTCTCCGAAATCTGCTTCTCTTCGCCAAATAATATGCGTAGCACTAGAGCTCTTGGCTTGATTCTACGTGCAGGCGAGCACGTCTTCCGGCGCGACCGTCGCGGATCGGCTCGCGAGGTTGTCGGCCAACGCGGTGTGGCGAGGCGCTGGCAAGGACTGCGCCGCACGCAGGGCCATTCCCATCGCGGCCTTCTGATGGGCGGCCACGCCTGCCGCAGCCGTGAGGCCGTCGATGTCGATCAGCTCCCACGTCCAGCCGTCCGGAAGCCGCGCCAGGCTTATGGAATGCTTGGCGGCGGCCAGCGCCGGCGTCGCCGAGCCGGCGCCCAGCAAGCCGCTGTGGGTCATCGCCCGCGACGCACGAGACGCAGGATCAAGAGCAGAACGACGGCGCCCACGAACGCCCCGATGACCGAGCCAAGGAAGCCGCTCCCGCGGGCGATATGGAGCAGGCCGAACACCCAGCCGCCGATGAACGAGCCGATGACGCCGACGACGATGTCGCCGATCAGCCCAAACCCGCCGCCGCGCACGACGATGCCGGCAAGCCAGCCGGCGAGCGCGCCGATCAGCAGGAAAATCAGTAGGGATTCTATGCCCATTGTCGCCTCCGGTTAGAACAGTCCAATCGCGTGACGGCCGCGCCCCGGCTGGGGCGCCTAGTCGCCCTTCGGGGCCGTATGCCGACCGGCGTTGCTCATCGGGCCGCCATAGAGACGGCGGCTTTCGGGCGTGTCCGGAATCGGACCGTTCGAAACGACGTTCGGTTCGCCTGCCTTCAACGTGTAGGCTTGGTCGGCGGGCGTGGGCGACGAGGTGACCCCGCCCGCGCCGATGGTCGCGGCGGCGGGCGTGCCGGCCTGGTTGGCCGATGCGGCGTTCGACTGGTTCGCGCCATTGGACGCCGGCGCCTGGGCGGCGGCCGCGCCTGCCGCGAGCGCGGCGAGCGCCGCGATGGCTAGAGTTGGAATGAGTCGCATAGTTGAGAACCCTCTCAGTGTTGGGCGAGGATCGCCCCTTCGGCCAGCCGTCCCTGATACAAGACGCTCAGCCTGCGAAGGCAACGGTAGGCGGACTCCTGGTGAGCATGTCGCTCAGGCCGCCAAGTCGCCTTGATCCTGATCAAACGCCCCGCCCGCCTCGATCGGCCGGGCGGGGCGCGACGATCAGGGGCTATCGAGCGTTGTCGAGAATGATCGAGGCGACCACGCCAGTGGCGATCGCCGCGAGAATGAACTGGCCGTTCGACTCGCGCCACGCGTAGCCATGCGGCGGGCGACGGAGATGGTGCGCGCGGTAGTCGACGGGCTGGGCGCGGCTCCAGTCGTTGTAGCCCATGCGATCGCCCTCGTTCCAGCGATGCTGGGCGCCCTGGTCCTGGCTCCAGCCATTGTGTTGGTAGTTGGACGGTTGCTGGCTGTAGTAGCCGGGCTGGGCGTTGACGGCGCCGGCGGCGCTGGCGACGAGCGCAGCAGTCGATGCGACTAAGAAAAGCTTTCTCATGACGTTTTTTCTCGATCTCTGGAAATTATTCAGCAGGAACGGTCGCTGTAAATAATCAAATGCGCCAAAACTGGAAACGTTCCGCCGATCGCTTGACCGAATAACTTTGAGGTAATCTTGCCGAAGCGAAGCGGATAACGTCATCGTCCGCCGTGAATACCCGGTTGGCTCGCTCCGGCGCGCCGCGTTCGGCGGCTCGTCGAAGGGCTGGCCGCGAGGGCCTCAGCGCGTGGTTAAGGAACCTTCAATCGAAAAGCGGCCTTGTTACATATCCCAGGGCAGGATCCGCGGATCGATGAACGCCGAACAGTGTCATGCGCGAGCGGCCGAATGCGCGGCGAATGCCGCCCTGTCGACGATCGAGTCCGTCACGCTGGAGTTCCTGAAGCTGGCCGCCCAATGGAGGGCGATGGCCGTTCGCGATATTTTCCTCGGTTTCGTGCAAGAGCGCATCGACGAGCCGGCGGTGCTGACCGCGCCGCCCAGCTGCGCTGACCTGCAATAGGGCGCAGCCTTGGTCGCGATCCGTGCTAGGCTGACGTGCGATCACCGAGGGGTCTGCCCCTCGGGCTGCATGTGATCCCAGTACCTTGCGCCGGGTACGGCTTGCGCTGCGCGAGCCTTCGGCGTGCTCTTGAGGCCGATGATGGCCGACGATAAACCGGTCGATCCCACCGTCGCCGACAGCCTGGCCCTGGCGTTGGTCGACTCCTCCGACGCGCCCATCCTGCTCCTCGACGGCAAGCTCGCGGTGATCGCGGCCAGCGCGTCATTTGCACGCACCTTCCAGATTGACGCGGCCAGCGCCACGGGGCGCTCGCTCTTCGCACTGGGGTCCGGTGAGTGGGACGTCCCGCAGCTGCGCTCGCTGCTTCGCGCCACGCTTTCCGGTGCGGCCGAGGTCGACGCCTACGAGATGGATCTGAAGCGCGCCGGCCGCGGTGCGCGTCGTCTGGTGATCACCGCCCATCAGCTCGACTATGGCGATAGGGCAAACGTGCGGCTGCTGTTGGCGGTGTCCGACGTCACTGACGCGCGCCTCGCCGAGCGGCTCAAGGACGATCTTCTGCGCGAGAAGGCGATCCTTTTTCAGGAGCTCCAGCACCGCGTCGCCAACAGCCTGCAGATCATCGCCAGCATCCTGATGCAGAGCGCGCGCAGGATGCCGTCGGCCGAAACGCGGACCTATCTCTTTGACGCCCACAGCCGCGTGATGTCGGTGGCGACGCTTCAGCAACAGCTCTCCGCCTCCAAGCTGGGGGATGTGGAGCTGCGCAGCTACTTCACCGAGCTTTGCGACAGCATCGCCGCATCGATGATCCCCGACCACGAAAAGCTGCGGCTCAAGGTCGAGGCCGACGCGGGCCTGGCTACGGCGGACGTCTCGGTCAGCCTTGGCCTGATCGTCACCGAGCTGGTCATCAACGCGCTCAAGCACGCGTTCCCCGCAGGCCGCGGCGGCGCCATCGTCGTCGGATACCAGTCCCGCGGGTCCGACTGGACGCTTTCCGTCAGCGACGACGGGGTCGGCATGCCGAGGGGTTCTCAGCCAGCGAAAGCCGGCCTCGGCACCAGCATCGTCGAGGCGTTGGCCAAACAGCTCGGCGCCAAGGTCAGCGTCGCTGACTCCGATCCGGGGACCAGGGTCTCGATCGTGCACGAAACCGCGCCTTCCGGCGGCGTTCAAGCCGGCCCGACCCGGCCAGTCTAGCTTTACGGACCCGCCGCTCTGTCGGCGTGATTTGGGCGCCCTCGCGAGCGCCCCGGAACAATTGGGGAACCTGGGCGTTCGCCATCCACGGGGCTTGCGGCTGCATCCAGCAGACATCGCGACGCCCCCCAGCCAGAACCGCGAATTCCCCACTATGTCGGAAGCCCATCCCGACGCTGACCTCGTGAAGGTCACGCGTACGACCACGACGTACGAACCAGCCGCGAAGACAAGCCAACCGGCGGCGGTCAAGCGGAGGAACCATGTTGTTCTCTGGGTCATCGGCGCGTGCTTGGTCGTCGCCGTCGCCCTGGCGGGCTTGTACTATTACAACGCTCAGAACACGCCGGCAGCGGCTCAGCAAAACGCCGTCGCCGCCAACCAGGGCCTCGCCCAGACCCTCAATCAGAAGGCGGCGACCGCCCAACAACAGGCCCAGACCGCCCAACAGTCCGCCGATCAATCTGAGACGAACGCCCGATCGCTCGCAGTCGGAGCCGCAGACGATCGCGCCGCCGCCAACCGTGCGGCCGTCAGAGCAAAGTCCGCCGGGGCGACGACAAACTAGCTTCAACAGCCGGCGACCTGAAAGGGACCCAAGTGCTCATCTCCCAGTCGAAGTTCATTCAGCAACAGAACATTCGGCGCTACGAACAGGAGCTCTCGATCACGCCCGTCAGCCCGAGGCGCAAGATGCTGCTGTTGCTGTTGGCCGAAGAGCGAGCGAAGACCTCGCGTCCCTGAAGAGTCACGGGGGCGCTGGTCGCCCCTGTGGCGCGGCTTCGCCTCGAAGCCGCGCCGGCGACCTAAGCCGCCTCGAACATCGCCTTCGACTCCTCGTCGGCGAGCGCGTCGAACCTGGCAAGCAGCGCCGCGCCGTCCGGGCGGGGCTTGAGACAGGTCTCCACCAGTTCGCGGGTCGCGCGGGCGCCGGCGCGCGGCACGTTGTCGGCGTTCCAGGCGACGACCCGCGCCCACACCGGATCGATGAAGCTCTTGCCCTCGACCACCCCTTGCGGGGTCTTGAAATGCATCGCCCGGACTTCCGAGACGAAGAGCTGCAGGTAGGCCACGTGCGAGGCCTCGTCCTCTCTGATCTGGTCGACGATGGCGGCGGCCTGGTCGGCCGCCTCGCGCCGGTCGGCAAACGCCTCGGGGTCGCGCATGAGCGCAATGTTGAAAGCGAACCCGCGCTCGGCGCGGATCTCGATCAGCAGCACGTTCATCAGCTGCTTGATCAGCGCCTCGTAGGGCGCGGAAACCTGCGGCATTTCGCGGCCATCGGCGCCCGGCCGGCCGCCGCGCTCGGGGATGACCGGGATCGGGTGGGCGTTTTCGCCCAAGACCAGGTCGCGGACGACGTACCACATCTGGTCGTGCGCCCCGATTCTGTTCGAGCCGTCGCCGCCCTCGTCCAGGCCGTGGGCGACGAACAGGCCCTTGTTCAGGTGCGCGGTCGCCGTCTCGGAGATGTCGCCCTCGACCAGCGGCTGGAAGTCGGGCGCGGTGATGGTGGCCAGCATCCGGCCGCGGCCTTCGATGATGCCGGTGGTGGTCAGGTTGTTCCACAGCGGCAGGGTGACGCCGTTGGCCAGCAGGAACTTCATCTGCGGAAGGTTCGGATAGTGCGGGGCGCTGAGGATGCGGGTCGAGACGTCGACAAGTTCGCCGCCCTTGTTCACGAAGGCCTCACGCCAGGCCTTGATGGCGGGCCAGCGCTTCAGCGTCCGCGGCGAACGGTAGACCCCCTCGGCGTCGTAGCCGCCGTGCAGCCGCTTGGCCCCGAACATGTTCAGCCGCGCATAGGCGTGATCGGCGAGGATCTCCTCGGAGGCGTACCGAAGCTGCATAGCGGTTCCTTCCGTTGGCCGACGCGTTCGCCGGCACTCTACCGCCTCGCCGCCGATCCGTCCTGCACTTGCGCGGAGTGGCGCACCCGACAGGATTCGAACCTGTGACCTCTGCCTTCGGAGGGCAGCGCTCTATCCAGCTGAGCTACGGGTGCGGACGGCCAGAGGCGCGGGGACACCTAACGCATAACGCAAGGGCGGCGCAAACGGCGGTCAGGCTCGATTGACGCAGCCGGCGTCGGCCGCATACCTAGGCGCCCGCGACCGCTTCGCAAAGCGGCGTGCGGCCAAGGAGGGGCTCAGATGGCGCGCGAACCCGATGCGCAGACGGGGCCCGAGCCTGCGCCCGAGGTGATCGTGGTGCGCTCCAAGCGGATCGCCTGCGACGGCGTCGGCGGCGCGCTCGGCCACCCGCGCGTCTGGCTAGAAATGGGCGAAGGCGATTTCGTCGAGTGCCCCTATTGCGACCGCCGCTTCGTGCTCGCCGCCGGCGACGAGGGCCACGAGAACGAACGCCTCGCCCCCGGCGTCTACGAAGGCCCCCACGGGCACTAACAAACCCTAAGCCCGCGCCAGCGGGCAATCTGATTTCGTGGTTCCAATCGGCTGCGCCGACTAACCGACGCTCATCGCGAGCACGCGGCTGATGGCGGTGAGGTCGCGGCCGCTTTCCTTGGCCCAGCCGTTGAAGGCGTCCTGGATGGCGCGGAGGTCCTTCTTGCCGCTCGGCGGCTTGGCGAGCACGCCCTCGCGGATCAGGGCGGCGGCGACGTCACGGCTGGTGATGAAGGAGGGCTTGCCCAGGCTGCGCACGAACCGCATGCCGGCTTCGCCGCCGAGCCGCGAGGCGCGGGTCTTCAACAGGTCGAGCAGGCCGGCGTAGTCGTCGTCGGGCCAGGCGGCGAACGCCTTGGCGGCCGTGCCGTGCTCCTTCGCCAGCTCGACGAGGAAGCGGCCGTTGGCCTGAACGGAGAGGATCTTCTGCGCGTTCCTGACGATGCGGGTGTCCTTCAGCAGCGCGTCGAACTCCTCCTCGGTCATCGCCCCGCACCAGGACGGGTCGAAGCCGTGGAAGGCGACCTCGAAGCCCTTCCACATGTTGGCGACCACCCGCCAATTGAAACCGGCCTGGAACACGCGCTCGCTCATCATCGCCAGTATGCGGTCGTCGGGCGTCGCGGCGATCTCGGCCTTCGATTTCGGCGCATGCTCGGCGATCAGCGCCTCCAGCGCCGCATCGCCGCCCTTCCGCTGCGCGGCGATCGCATAGATGCCGGCAAAGCGTCCCATCAGCCGCCTCCCTTCTCGCGCATGGAGACCTCGTCCCAGAGGTAGAGGCGGTAGCCGTCCGGGTCGTTCAACTCGGCGCCGTAGCCCCAGAACACCTTCATCGGCGGATGCACGAAGGCGACGCTCTTGGCCGCGAGCTCGGCATGCCGCGCCTCGACGTCGTCGACCTGGATGGTGAAGCCCAGCGCTGTGTTGGTGATCACCTCGCCCTCTTCCAGGAAGACCGTCAGGTCCGCCTCGTCGACCATGGCGACAGTCGCGCGATCGGGGATCTCGAACTCGACCTTGAAGCCCAGCACGTCGCGCCACCAGTCGCGCGAGCGCTTCCAGTCGCTTACCGGCAGCGACATGTGATCGAGCCGCGCCATCGGCGCCTCCGTCCCAGCTTCGGCGCCAATCTGCTTCGCCGGCGGAGCCTCTGGCAAGGATGACCGCTCGCACGGAAGCGCCTATCTTGGCGGCATGACCGACACGATCGCCGACGCCCCAGCCGCTCCCGTCGTCGAACGCGAACGGGGCGACGACGCCGCGGCGACCCGGCTTTACCTGGTCGACGGCTCCGGCTACATCTTCCGCGCCTACCACGCGCTGCCGCCGCTGACGCGCAAGTCCGACGGGCTGCCCACCGGGGCGGTGGCCGGCTTCTGCAACATGCTGTGGAAGCTGATGGCCGACATGAAGGCCGCGCCCGACGCGCCGACCCATCTGGCGGTGGTGTTCGACAAGTCCGAGCACACGTTCAGGAACGAGCTCTACCCCGAATACAAGGCCCACCGCCCGCCGGCGCCCGAGGACCTGGTCCCACAGTTCCCGCTGGTGCGCGACGCCACTCGCGCGTTCGGCGTCCCCTGCCTCGAGATCGGCGGCTACGAGGCCGACGACATCATCGCGGCCTACGCCTGCCAGGTTCGCGACTCCGGCGGCGAGGTGGTGATCGTCTCGTCCGACAAGGACCTGATGCAGCTGGTCGGCGGGCCGGTGTCGATGTTCGACCCGATGAAGAACGTGCGCATCGGACCGGCGGAGGTGTTCGAGAAGTTCGGCGTGACTCCCGACAAGGTGGTCGACGTGCAGGCGCTGTGCGGCGATTCGGTCGACAACGTTCCCGGAGCGCCCGGCATCGGGATCAAGACCGCCTCGGCGCTGATCAACGAGTACGGCGACCTCGACTCGCTCCTCGCCCGCGCCGGCGAGATCAAGCAGGACAAGCGCCGCCAGACCCTGATCGATTTCGCCGACCAGATCCGCCTCTCGCGCGAGCTCGTGCGGCTCGACTGCGACACCCCGCTGCCTGAGCCGGTCGACGACCTCGTGATCGCCGAGCCCGACTGGAAGACGCTGGCCGACTTCTTCGACGTCATGGAGTTCCGCGCGCTCGCCCGTCGCGTGGCCGAGGCGCGCGGGGAGACACCGGACACTCAGCCGAGAGCGCCGGCCGCGCCGACCGAGCTTCCGCCGGTCGATACCGCGGCGTACGAATGCGTGCGCCACCTGGCGACGCTCAAGACCTGGATCGAGCGGGCGAGGGCGGCCGGCGTGGTGGCGATCGATGTCCCGACCGATGGCCCGATCGTGGTCGATTCGACCCTCTGCGGCATCGCGCTGGCCGTCGGCCCGCGCGAAGCGGCCTACGTCCCGCTGGCCCACGGCGCGGCCGAGGGGCTGGCGCTCGAGACAACAGAGCCGATCGAGCAGGTCCCGCTCGATTCTGCGATCGCGGCGCTGAAGCCCCTGTTGGAAGACCCGTCGGTGCTCAAGGTCGGGCACAACATCAAGACCGCCATCGGCGCGCTTCGCCGGCACGGGATCGAGCTCGCGCCGATCGAGGACACGCTGCTCATCTCCTATGTGCTGGACGCCGGCGTGCACGCGCACGGCCTGGACGACCTCGCGCGGACGTGGCTGGCGCACGAGCCGATCGCGCTGAAAAGCGTCATAGGCTCGGGCAAGGCGCAAACCAGCTTCGCCAACGCACCGCTCGAGCACGCGACCAGCCACGCCGCCGAGCGGGCGGAGATCGTGCTGAGGCTCCGGCATCTGCTCCGCCCTCGGCTTTCCCGCGAAAACGTGCTCACGGTCTACGAGACGCTGGAGCGCCCCATGCCTGCGGTGCTCGAGGCCATGGAGGCGGAGGGCGTCCGCATCGACTCAGACCAGCTCCGTCGTCTCTCGAACGATTTTGCCGTGCGCATGGGCGAACTGGAGGCCGAGGCGCATAGGCTGGCCGGCCACCCGTTCAATCTCGGCTCGCCGAAGCAGATCGGCGACGTGCTGTTCGGCGAGATGGGTCTTCCGGGCTCGAAGAAGACCGCGACCGGCGCCTGGGGCACCGACGTGCGCATCCTCGAGGACCTGGCCGAGCAGGGACAGGCGCTGCCGCGCGTGCTGCTCGACTGGCGCCAGCTCTCCAAGCTCAAGGGCACCTACACCGACAGCCTGGTCGAGGCCGTCTCGCCGCGCACCGGCCGTGTGCACACCTCGTTTGCGCTCGCGGCCAGCTCGACCGGCCGCCTCGCTTCCAACGACCCCAACCTGCAGAACATCCCGGTCCGCACCGAGGAAGGGCGCAAGATCCGCAAGGCCTTCATCGCCGCGCCCGGACATGTGCTGATCAGCGCCGACTACAGCCAGATCGAGCTCAGGCTCGTCGCCCATATCGGCGACATCCCCCAGCTCAAGCAGGCGTTCCAGGCCGGCCAGGACATCCACGCCATGACCGCGTCCGAGATGTTCGGCGTGCCGGTCGAAGGCATGTCCGCCGAGACACGCCGGCGGGCCAAGGCGATCAACTTCGGCATCATCTACGGCATCTCGGCGTTCGGGCTGGCGAACCAGCTTTCGATCCCGCGCGACGAAGCGGGCGCGTACATCCAGACCTATTTCGAGCGCTTCCCCGGCATCCGCGCCTACATGGACGAACGCCGCGCCGAGATCCGCGAGCACGGGTTCGTAAAGACCTTGTTCGGCCGCAAGGTGCATATTCCCGATATCCGCGCCGGAAACGTAGCCCACCGCCAGTTCGCCGAGCGGGCGGCGATCAACGCGCCTATCCAGGGCACCGCCGCCGACGTGATCCGCCGGGCGATGATCCGTATGCCGGCGGCGTTGAAGGAAGCCGGACTGACCGCGCGGATGCTCCTGCAGGTGCACGACGAGCTCATCTTCGAGGCGCCCGAGGCGGAAGCGGAAGCGACCTGCGCGGTGGCGCGCCAGGTGATGGCGCGGGCGCCCGAACCCGCCGTGGCGCTCAGCGTGCCGCTCGTCGTCGACGCCCACGCCGCCGCCAACTGGGACGAGGCGCACTAGGTTGGGGGCGGCATTGACTGCCACGGCCTTCGGCCCTATCGCTCCCCGCCTCTCATCGAGGGCCCAGGTGGCGGAATTGGTAGACGCGCTGGCTTCAGGTGCCAGTGGCTTAACGGCCGTGAAGGTTCGAGTCCTTTCCTGGGCACCAGGGTCCTGGGCGCCAAGGTCCTGGGCGCCATGACCGGAGCCACGAACTCCCCGACGACGCATCTTCACGAAGGTGACCTGCCCGCCGGCCTCGATCTTGGACCGGAGGTGGCGGTCGATTCCGAGACCATGGGCCTGAAGCTGGGCCGCGATCCGCTCTGCGTCGTGCAGCTCTCCGGCGGCGATGGCGTGAGCCACGTGGTGCGGCTGAACCGGCCCACCTACGATGCGCCGAACCTCAAGCGCCTGCTCGCCGATCCGGGCGTGCTCAAGATCTTCCACTTCGGCCGCTTCGACATCGCCATGTTCGCCCTGCACCTGGGCGTGTTCACCGCGCCGGTCTACTGCACCAAGATCGCCTCGAAGATCGCGCGCACCTACACCGACCGGCATGGCCTGCGCGATGTCGTGCGCGAGCTGATGGGCGTCGATCTTTCGAAAGCGCAGCAGAGCTCCGACTGGGGCGCGGAGCAGCTCAGCCCCGAGCAGCTCGCCTACGCCGCCAGCGACGTGGCCCACTTGCACGGGCTGAAGGAGCGGTTGAACGCCATGCTGAAGCGGGAGGGCCGCATGGGGCTCGCCCAGGCCTGCTTCGATTTCCTGCCCTGGCGGGCGCAGCTGGACGTGGCGGGATGGGACGAGGTCGACATCTTCGCCCACGAGTGAGGCCGTGACCGCCTCCCCACCCGCCGTCGCGCGCGCCCGGCCGCGCGCCGTCCGCCGCGAGCGCGACATGGCGCGCTGGCGTCGGCGTTCGCGGATGATCGCCGTCTTCAGGGTCGGGCTGCCGGTGGTCATCGGCATCATCGTCGTGGCGTTCACGGGCTGGGCGTTCTTCGGCGACCTGGCCGCGCGCATCGGCGACGATCAGAACGGCGCGGGCACGGGCTCGATCCATATGACCAACGCGCGGTTCCTGGGTCGCGACGAACAAGGCCGCGCTTACGTTTTGACAGCCGACGGGGCCGCCCGCGACGATGCAAACCCGATGCGGATCGCGCTCGTCCACCCGGCGATGATCTTCGATGCGGACGGCGCCAACCCCACCCATATGTCGGCTGACACCGGCCTCTACCGCGAGGACACCCGGATCCTGATGCTCGACGGCCATGTGACGCTGCACGACGCGATCGGCGACGCGTTCGCCACCAACCAAGCGACCGTCGACACGGTGAAGGGGACCGTCGCCGGCGCGAGAGTCGCCGGACAAGGCCCCACCGGCGGCATCCAGGCCAACACCTACGCCGTCCTCGACCGCGGCCAGACCCTGGTGTTCAAGGGCGGCGTCCACTCGCGGCTGAATTCCCACGGCGGCCAATTCACACTAGAAGGACCGCCGGGGCGCAAGTCAGGGCACTAGGGACGCCGAGGGATGAATCGAACGGCCACTGTCCTGATCGCGCTTGCGCTCAGCGCTGAACCCGCCGGGGTTGCGCTGGCCCAGCTGGCCCCGTCGTCGAACGCGCCGATCGACGTGACCGCCGACGAACTCCAGGCGCAGAACCAGCAGTGCGTCGCGACTTGGAAGGGCAGCGTCGAAGCCCGGCAGGGAACCAGCCGCCTGCGCGCCGACACGCTCAGCATCTACGAGAAGGTCGGCGCCGGGCCGAGCCAGCCACAGACCCAGGGCGTGGGCGGCGTGTCCGGCAAGTGCGGCAGCGACCCCGAGAAGCTGATCGCCGACGGCTCGGTCTACTATGCGACGCCGCAGGAGGTGGTGAAGGGCGACCACGCCGTCTACCTCGCCGACACGCGGACCATCACCGTCACCGGCGACGTGGTGATCAGCCAGGGCAGGAACGTCGTGGTGGGCGACATGCTGGTGATCAACACCGACACCGGCCAGGCGACCATGGAGTCCACCGCCAAAGGCCGTGGCCAGCCCGGCCGCGTGCGGGCGGTGATCTTCCCGAGCGGCAATCAGGCCGGCGGCATCTTCCCGTCGGCGCCGGCCAACCCCTGATGCCGGACAGCGCGGAGTCCACGCGCGCCGCCCAGTCCGGCGTCGCCAGCCGTCCGCCGGGCGAGGGCCTGTTTGCCCAGTCCATCGGCAAGTCGTTTCGCGGCCGGCCGGTGGTATCCAACGTCAGCCTCAGGCTGCGGCGTGGCGAGATCGCCGGGCTGCTCGGGCCGAACGGCGCCGGCAAGACCACCTGCTTCTACATGATCACCGGGCTGATTTCCGTCGACTACGGCTCCATCTGGCTCGACGGCGAGAACATCACCGCCCAGCCGATGTACCAGCGCGCCCGCATGGGCGTTGGCTACTTGCCGCAGGAGGCCTCGATCTTCCGCGGGATGACGGTCGAGGAAAACGTCATGGCCGTCGTCGAGATGCGCGAGAAGGACGATCGCCGCGCGGGTGAGGAGGTGACGGGGCTGCTCGAGGAGCTGCGCATCGAGCACCTGCGCCGCGCGCCGGCGGTGTCGCTGTCAGGCGGCGAGCGCCGTCGCGTCGAGATCGCCCGCGCGCTCGCCAGCGAGCCCGAATTCATCCTGCTGGACGAACCCTTCGCCGGCATCGACCCGTTGGCCATGGCCGACATCCGCGACGTGATCGCCTACCTCAAGGGTCGCGGCATCGGCATCCTGATCACCGACCACAACGTGCGCGAGACGCTCGACATCATCGAGCGCGCCTCGATCATCCACGCCGGACGGGTCTTGTTCGAGGGCCGGCCCGACGAGGTGCTGGCCGATCCCGACGTCCGCCGGCTCTATCTGGGCGATCGATTCACCTGAGCCGCAGCGAAAACGCCGCTCGCGACAACGTAAACCGCCGCCGAGTTAACCAGTCGGTGGGAAACGGGCTCTAGGGTCGAATAAGGCAAGATTTGGGCCAAGGAGTAAGCGTTGGCGCTCGGTCCCCGACTGGAGCTACGGCAAGGGCAGGGCCTCGTCATCACGCCCCAGCTGCAGCAGGCGATCAAGCTGCTGCAGCTGTCGAGCATCGAACTCGAGGCTTACGTCGAGGGCGAGCTCGAGCGCAATCCGCTGCTGCAGCGGGACGAGCGCGATGGCGACGGCGAGCCGCCCGTGGCCGAGGCTGAGCGCGCGCCGGAGATCGCCGAGACTTCGCTCGACCGCGTCTCGGACGCCCAGGCCGCGGCCGACATGGATGCACGGCCTGAGGACCTCTATGCCGACGCCTCCCCCGGCGAAGGGGTTGGCGAGGCCCACGAGGGCGGCGGCGAGGGCCACCAGGCCGGTGGCGCCGTCGACTGGTCGCGCGCCGGCCGCGGCGGCAGTTTCGACAGCGACGAGAACGGCCTGGAAGGCGGCTCGCGGCGGGAGCTAACGCTGGGGGAGCATCTGACGGCCCAGCTATCGGTCGCCGGGTTCGCCGGCGCCGACAGCGCCATCGCCCAGGTCCTGATCGACGGCGTCGACGAAGGCGGTTACCTGCGCCTCGACCTCGCCGAGGTCGCCGAGCGGCTGGGCTGCACGCTGGAGCGGGTCGAGACGGTGCTCGCGCGGCTGCAGGGCTGCGAGCCAACGGGCGTCTTCGCCCGCGACGTCGCCGAGTGCCTGCGCCTGCAGCTGATGGAGCGCAACCGCTACGACCCGGCCATGGCCGCGCTCCTCGATAACCTCGACCTGGTCGCCAAGCGCGATATGGCCGCGCTCCGCCGCGCCTGCGACGTGGACGATGAGGATTTGCGCGAGATGCTGGCCGAGCTTCGCGCGCTGACGCCCAAGCCAGGCGCTGCGTTCGGCGGCGAGCCGGCGGCGCCGATCACGCCGGACGCGGCCGTCCGCGAGGGCCTGGGCGGCCTGTGGCATGTGGAGCTGAACAGCGACGCCCTGCCCCGGCTCCTGGTCGACCATCGCTACCACGCACGCGTCTCGGGCGGCGCTCGCACCGACGCCGACAAGACCTTCGTCGCCGACTGCCTGTCCTCGGCCAACTGGTTGGTGCGCAGTCTCGACCAGCGGGCGAAGACCATACTGAAGGTGGCGAGCGAGATCGTGCGCCAGCAGGACGGCTTCCTCGCCTTCGGCGTCGAACACCTGCGCCCGCTCAACCTGAAGACCGTCGCCGAAGCCATCGGCATGCACGAGTCCACCGTCAGCCGCGTGACCTCGAACAAGTACCTCGCCACGCCGCGCGGCGTGTTCGAGATGAAGTTCTTCTTCACCGCCGCCATCCAGGCCAGCGACGGCGGCGCCGCGCACTCGGCCGAGAGCGTCCGCCACCGCATCCGCCAGCTGGTCGAAGCCGAGAACAAGGCCGAGGGGGTGCTCTCCGACGACGCCATCGTC
>DATNJB010000077.1:0-98145 GCA_035604135.1 Caulobacteraceae bacterium
CCGCCACAGGCGGGGCGCGGCGCCTCTTCCTCGAGGTCGCCGCCGACAACACCGCCGCGCTCGCCCTCTACCGCCGAGGCGGCTTCGCGCCGGTGGGCGCACGGGCCGCCTACTATCGGCGTGTGGACGGGGCGTCCGACGCGCTGGTCTTCGCCCGCGACCTTAACAGCTCGCCGGCATGAGCCTATCCTTGGCGCCTCGGAACACCAGGCGGCGCGCGTGGACAGGATCGAAAAGCTCTGCATCGAAAAGGGCATGCGCATGACCGACCAGCGCCGCATCGTCGCCCGCGTCTTGTCGCTCGCCCACGATCATCCGGACGTGGACGAGCTCTATCGCCGGGCGCACGAGCTCGACCCGCACATCTCGATCGCCACCGTCTACCGCACCGTCCGCCTGTTCGAGGAAGCCGGCATCATCGCCCGCCACGACTTCCATGGCGGCCGCTCGCGCTACGAAGAGACGCCCGACACCCACCACGACCACCTGATCGACTTGAAGACCGGCCGGGTGGTCGAGTTCGTCGACGAACAGATCGAGGCGCTGCAGGCGGCGATCGCCAAGCGGCTGGGCTACCGCTTGGTCGATCATCGGCTCGAGCTCTACGGCGTGCCTGAGGAGGACGGCGAGGGTTGAGCGCGCCTTGCACGGCGCACGAGCCGTCTCCATAACCGCCAGATGGCCAGCGAAAAGCGCCTCTACATCAAGACCTACGGCTGTCAGATGAACGTCTATGACAGCGAGCGGATGGCCGACCTGTTGCGCCCGCTGGGCTATGTCGCGGCCGACGCACCGGAGGGCGCCGATCTGGTCGTGCTCAACACCTGCCACATCCGCGAGAAGGCGACCGAGAAGGTCTATTCTGAGCTCGGCCAGCTCAAGCGGCTGAAGGCCGAGCGCGCGCGCGCCGGAGCCACGATGACCATCGTCGTCGCCGGTTGCGTCGCGCAAGCCGAGGGCGCCGAAATCATGGCGCGTCAGCCGGCGGTGGATCTGGTGGTCGGACCCCAGGTCTATCATAAGCTGCCGGAGCTGATCGCCCGGGCCCACCGTTCGAGCGGCGAGCGGCTGGCGACGGATTTCGAAGCGAACGCCAAGTTCGACGCCCTTCCCGCCGAGCGGCTGAGCGGACTGAGCGCCTTCCTCACGGTGCAGGAGGGCTGCGACAAGTTCTGCAGCTTCTGCGTCGTGCCCTATACCCGGGGCGCCGAGTACTCGCGGCCGCCGCAAGCGATCGTCGCCGAGGCCGAGCGGCTGGCGGCGACCGGCGCGCGCGAGGTCACCCTGCTCGGACAGAACGTCAACGCCTACGCCGGCGGGCTCGCGCCCCTGATCCGGCGGCTTGCGCGCATACCGGGGCTCGATCGCATCCGCTACACGACCAGCCATCCCTCAGACATGGACGACGACCTCGTCGCCGCCCACGGCGAGATCGAGGCCCTGATGCCTTACCTGCACCTGCCGGCGCAGGCGGGGTCGGACCGGGTGCTCAAGGCGATGAACCGCGGCTATTCGGCCGGCGACTACCTCAGGCTGGTGGAACGCATCCGCACCGCGCGGCCCGACATCGCGCTGTCCGGCGACTTCATCGTGGGGTTTCCCGGCGAGACGGCCGCCGACTTCGAGGCGACTCTCGCGCTCGTGCGCGAGGCCAACTACGCGAGCGCCTTTTCGTTCAAATACTCCCGCCGGCCCGGCACGCCCGGCGCGGCCATGCCCCAGGTTGCCGAGGCGGAGAAGGACGAGCGGCTCCAGCGCCTGCAGGCCCTGCTCGCCGAACAACAGGGCGCCTTCAACGGCGCCTGCGTTGGCCGGACCCTCGGCGTGCTGTTCGAAAAGCCCGGCCGCCACCCGGGTCAGCTGGTCGGGCGCAGCCCCTATCTGCAGGCCGTGCACGCCGCGGCGCCGGGGGCGGCGCTTGGCGCGATCCTGCCGGTCGTGGTCGCGGCCGCCCAGACCAACAGCCTCAGCGGCGTGCTCGTGGGCGCGCCGGTTCCGGAGCCCGCTTGAGTCCCGAACCCCGCGAATTCGTTCCCCTCTCGGATGCAGGCCTGCGCGCCGTGTCCGGCCCCAACAGCCGCCACGCCGCGTTGATCGAGGATGCCTTCCACGTACTGGTCGAGACGCCGGGCGGCGGCGTCTCGCTCGCCGGAGACGCCAGGGCGCGCGCCGCGGCCAAGCGGGCGGTGAGGTCGATCGCCGAACGGGCCGACCGCGGGGCCGAGGTCTCGGAGGCCGATGTGCGCGCCGCCGCTGCCGCGGCTCGCAGCGGCGCGGCGCCGGTCGGCGCGGGCGCCGTCGCGCTCGGGCGGCGTGGCGCGATCCAGCCGAAGACCGCCGCTCAGGCGCGCTACCTCGACCTGATGCAGCGGCACGACCTGGTTTTCGCCGCCGGCCCGGCCGGGACGGGCAAGACCTTCCTCGCCGTCGCGCACGGCGCCTCGCTCCTGCTCTCAGGGGCGGTCGACCGGCTGATCGTCGCCCGTCCGGCCGTTGAAGCCGGCGAGCGGCTGGGCTTCCTGCCGGGCGACATGACCGAGAAGGTCGACCCTTACATGGCGCCGGTCTGGGAGGCGCTCTCCGACATCCTGGGGGCCGAGCCGTTGCGGCGGCGTCGGGACAAGGGCGAGATCGAGGTCGCGCCGATCGCCTTCATGCGCGGGCGCACACTGAGCCACGCCTTCGTCATCGTCGACGAAGCGCAGAACGCCACGCGCCTGCAGATGAAGATGGTGCTGACCCGCCTGGGCGAGGGCGCGCGCATGGCCGTCACCGGCGATCCGAGCCAGGTCGATCTCGTCAATCGCGCCGACAGCGGGCTGACCCACGCGATCGGCCTGCTCGATGGCGTCGAAGGCGTCGCCGTCGCCCATTTCGCCGCCGCCGACGTAGTGCGTCATCCCCTGGTGGAGCGGATCGTCCGCGCTTACGACGCGGAGACGCGAGGGCCTGGCGCATGATCGAGGCAGCGGTCGACGATCCGGCCTGGACAGCCGCGCTCCCCGGCGCGGTCGCGCTGGCCACGCGGGCGGCGGCCGCGGCGCTTGCGGATGCGTCGGGCGACGTCGCCATCCTCTTGACGGGCGACGAGGCGGTCCGAGCGCTGAACGCGCGCTTCCGCGGGCAGGACAAGGCGACCAACGTGCTGTCGTTCCCGGCCACGGCGGGGAGCGACAGCCTCGGCGACATCGCGCTGGCCTATGGCGTCTGCGCGGCCGAGGCGCGGGCGCAAGCAAAACCGCTGGCCGATCACCTGCAGCACCTGGTCGTGCACGGAGCGCTGCACCTTCTCGGCCTCGACCACGCGGACGAGGTCGGGGCCGATGCGATGGAGGCGCGGGAGCGGGCCATCCTCGCCGGCCTCAGCGTGCCCGACCCTTACGCCGCGCGGGCGGGCGCCACCCATGTCTGACCCGCCGCCCGGCCGGCCGAGCCGCGGTCTGCGCGCCTTCTTCCGGCGCTGGCGCCGCAAACCGCCCGAGTCCGCCGCCGGCGTCCCGCCCGCTCACGACGGGCCGCTCGATCTCGTCGACCAGGCGCAAGCGTTCAAGAGCCTGATCGTGGGCGACGTGATGACGCCGCGGGCCGACATCGTCGCTGTCGAGATCAGCTGTCCTTTCAACGAACTGCTCGCCCGTTTCCTGGAGGCCGAGCACACGCGCATGCCGATCTATCGGGAGACGCTCGACGATCCGGTCGGCCAGGTGCACGTCAAGGACGTGTTCAAGATGTTGGTCGACGAACGGATCCGGCCCGCGCCCGACGAGCCGGTCCTGCGTCGGCTGCGGCGCGAGATCCTCTACGCGCCAGGCTCGATGCGCGCCGCCGACCTGTTGCTCAAGATGCAGGCCAGCCGCACCCACATGGCCCTGATTGTCGACGAGTTCGGAGGGACCGACGGCCTGGTCACGCTGGAGGATCTCATCGAGGCGGTCGTCGGCGAGATCGACGACGAGCACGACGAAGCCGTCTCCGCCAAGGTCGTCGTGCGCCCCGGTGGGCTGATCGACGCAGATGGCCGCGCGCCGCTCGAGGATCTCGAGCAGGCGCTGCAGCGCTCGCTCGTGCCGCCCGACCTCGACGAGGATATCGATACGGTGGGCGGCCTGGTCAGCGCGCTGGCTGGACGGGTGCCGCAGCGCGGCGAAGTGATCGCCCACCCGGAAGGATTCGACTTCGAGATCACCGACGCCGACCCGCGGCGGGTCAAGCGCCTGCGCGTGCGGCCGCACCCGCCGCCGCCCGAGCCCGAGGCACCGGCCGACGATGGCCGATGAGTCCAAGCCCCCAAGCGCGCGGCGGCTGATCGCAGTCGGCATGTCGATCCTGGCCGGCCTCGGCCCTGCGTTCGCCTTTCCGCCGTTCGGCGCGCTGCCCGGCCTCGTCGGGTTCGCCCTGATGCTGGCGCTGTTCGACCGCGCCGACGCCGCGCGTCCGCTGAGGAGCGCGTTCTGGCGCGGATGGCTGGCCGGGACCGCCTTCTTCGGCGTCTCGACCTGGTGGGTCTACCAGGCGTTCCAGGTCGATGCGGCGGACCAGGGCTGGATGGCGCCCATCGCGGTCGCGCTCCTGGCCAGCGGCCTCGGCCTCTTCTGGGGCGCGGCCGGCGCCGCCTATCGGGCGATCGCGCCGCGCGGGATCGCGCGCGTGCTGGTGTTCGCGGGCGTCGTCTCGGCGTCCGAGTGGCTGCGCGGGCACCTGCTGACGGGCTTTCCCTGGGACCTGCCGGGCGAGAGCTGGCCCGCGGGCTCGCCGATCTCGCAGGCCGCGGCGGTGGTCGGCGCCTATGGCCTGACCTGGATCACGGTGGCTGCGGCCGCGACCCCGGCGCTTCTCATCGACGCGAGCGCGCGGCTGCGGGGCGGCCTGGCCTGCCTCGTCGCCGGGCTGGCCCTTGCCGGACTCTACATGGCGGGGGCCGGCCGCCTGGCGCATCCGCCGCCGCCGGATCCCAACGCGCCGCTCGTGCGCATCGTCCAGGCCGACCTGCCGGAGGTGGACCACTACGACGCGGCGTCCTACGCCGCGACCGTTCACACGCTGCTCGGCCTGACCGCCCAGGCCTCGCCCGCCCGCCCGGATATCGTCGTCTGGCCCGAGCGCGCGATTCCCGGCGAGTTCGATTCCTACCTGCTGCCGGGAACCTGGACGCATGATGCGATCGCCGCGGCGCTGCAGCCCGGGCAGATCCTGATGACCGGCGGCTACCGCTCGGCCGTGGCCCCGACCGGGGCCTATGCACCCGATGGGCTCGTCTATTTCAACAGCCTGCTCGCGCTCCGGCGCGACCCGCAGGGGCTGGAGCCGCTCGCCCTCTACGACAAGTACCGGCTGGTGCCGTTCGGCGAGTATCTGCCGCTCGCCCGCTATCTCGCGCCGCTGCGTGTCGAGGAGCTGGTGCACATCGGCGACGGCTTCAGCCATGGTCCGCGGCCGCGCGCGATCGACCTGGAGGGCGCGCCGCCCGTCCAGCCGTTGATCTGCTACGAGGCGCTCTACCCAGGCTTCACCCGCGCCGGCGCGATCGCATCGGGCGTGCGCCCGGCGTGGATCGTCAACGTCTCGGACGACGCCTGGTTCGGCGGCACCTATGGACCGCTCCAGCACCTCAACCTCGCCAGCTACCGCGCGATCGAAGAGGGGCTGCCGATCATCCGCGCCACCCCGACCGGCGTTTCGGCGGTCGTCGACGCCTTTGGCCGCTCGCCGCGCCGCTTGCGGCTGCCGCAGGGCAAGGCGGGGGTGATCGACGCGCCGCTGCCGCCGGCGCTGCCCCCGACCCTGTTCGATCGCTGGGGCCATGGCCCGTTCGCGCTCATGCTGCTCGCCTCGCTCCTCGCGGCTGTCCTCGCCTCGGACCACACGGCGCGCTGGCTGGCGACCGTTCGCGCGCGGCGCAGCCGCTAGCCGGATGGACCCCCGCGCCCTTCGCACCTACGGCCGGGTCAAGGGCCGCGCCCTCAAGCCCGGCCAGGCGGCGCTGATGCAGACCTTGGCGCCGAAGCTCGCGATCCCCGCCGGCGCGGTCGACCCCCAGGCGCTCATGCCTGGGGCAGCCGCGGTCTGGCTCGAGATCGGCTTCGGCGGCGGCGAGCATCTCGCCGGCCAAGCGGCCAGCCGACCCGACGTCCTGCTGCTCGGCGTCGAGCCGTTCGTGAACGGCGTGGCGAGCCTGCTCCGCCATGTCGACCACCAGCGCCTCGCCAACGTGCGCATCCTCAAGGGCGACGCGCGCGACCTGGTCGGGCGGCTGCCCGCCGCCCGCCTCGAGCGCGTGTTCATCCTCTTCCCCGACCCTTGGCCCAAGACGCGGCATCGCAAGCGGCGCCTGATGCAGGCGGACTTCGTCGCCGCACTGGCGCGCGCGATGCGGTCGGGCGGGCGGCTGCGCTTCGCGACCGACTGGCGCGACTACGCCGCCGGGACGCTCGCGTGCATGTCGGCCAGCCCAGACTGGTCCTGGACCGCCGAGCGCGCCCTAGACTGGCGCCAGGCGCCCCAGGATCACCTGCCCACCCGCTACGAGCGGAAGGCGCTTGGCGACACGGCGCCTATCTTTCTGGAGTTCGTGCGCCGCTAGTCGGGTTTGCCCGTCTCCACGTAGCGCTTCAGCCGCGCCACCTGCTCGCCCAGCACGCCGTCGACCGGCGCCGCCCACTGCGCCATGCCGCCCTTGGCGTAGCCGCCGAAGTCGTAGGTCAGATCAAGCGCCGTGCCGCCGTCCTTTGGCGCCAAGCGGATGGCCAAGTGACCGGCGCCGCCCGTTCCGGCCAGAGGCCCGAGGGCGCCCGCCAGCCGCACCAGGCGGTTCGGCTGCAGCATGTCGACGACCATGTGGCGGGTCCCGCCGCCGTCCCGCAGGCGCTCGCAGAAGCAGCCGCCGACAGTGAGGTCGAGCGTGAGGTTCTTCGCATCGCCCGAATAGGTGTGCTGGCTCATCCACCACTGGCCGATCTGGCCGATCGCGGCGTAAACCCGCTCGGGCGGCGCGGCGATCTGCGCGGTCTCCTGCAGCTCGAAGCCGGAAGGCTGAGCGTCGACGACCGCGGCGGCGGCGGGCCTAGCGAGGCCAGCGCCGAGGAGTGCGATGAGCGCGGCCTGCATCGTTTGGCGGCACCGGTGGGCCTGCCGGTCTCGCGCGTTGCGAGCGCCCATCGGTCTTTCAGTCAGTCTAAGGATCATCTTCTCCTCATTGTGCAAACGAGCAAAGCCGTCACGACAGGGTCGGTCTGTTTCGGCAAACCCAAGCGCATGCGGGGTGTAGCGCCGTACATGACGAACGGGTGACACTGCGGGAAGGGTCGTTGACCGGCTCAGTGACATGAAAGTGCAGCGTTTGCTTCAGAAAACCTTCTCTTGAACTGCCCGCCGCCGCTCGCAATCAAGCCCGCACGTCCGGTGTGATCGCGGCGGCGCCGACCCGTCCCTTCGCTGAGGCTCGCCCGGGACGAGGATCGCGGAGCTAGGGGAATCAATCATGTTGAAGGGGAAAGGCGGCGCCGCGTTGCGTCGCGGATCGCGCGGCCGGACCATCGTCGTCGCCGGCCTCCTCTCATCGGCGAGCCTGCTGGCGATCGGCGCCCAGGCGCGCGCCCAGGATGGCGCATCCGGCGGCCAGGTCGTCGTCACGGCGCCCAGACAGGAGACGCGGGCCCGCGTCATGCAGATGACCGCGCCCAACATCATCGTCGTGCAGTCGGCGGAGACGATCGCGAAATACCCCGACTTCAATTCGGCAGAGGCGCTTGGCCGGATGCCTGGCATCTCGCTTTCCAGCGACACCGGCGAGGGCCGGTTCGTCAACATCCGCGGCATCGACGCCAACCTCGACGGCGCGACCTACGGCGGGGTGCCGCTGCTCAACACCAACCCGGGCGGAACGGCGGCCGGCGGCGGCGGCCGGGCGGTCGAGTTCGACACCATCCCCACCGGGGCGATCGACGGCATCATCGTGACCTACACGGGCTTGCCGGACCACGAGGCCGAGGGCCTTGGCGGCTCGGTCGAGCTGTCGCCGCGCACCGCGACCAACATCACCCAGCCCTTCCTCGACGCCACGCTGGGCGGCGGCTACGAGCCGCTGCACCACCACGGCGGGCCCTACGACGGCGAAATCGCCGTCGGCGCGCGGTTCGGGATCGGCGACCACGGCCTGGTGGTGGATCAGGGGCAGCACCTCGAGCCGCACGTGGGATTCTTCTCCAACCCGACCCCGTTTTCCTTCGTGTTCACCGCCTCCCGCCTCGAGGACAGGCGGGCGATCGACGACCTCGAGGAAAGCTACATCGACGACGGGGTCGCGCCCAGCAACGCCGTCCACCAGTACGACCTGCGCCGCTACACGGGCTATCACCGCATCCGCTTCGGCTATGGCGGCGAATTCGACTTCGAGCCCAACGAAGACCACACTTGGTACATCCGCGCCGACAACGCCGGCTACGTCGAGTCGGTGCAGAAGAACTTCCTCCTGTTCCGGAATCTGGACGCCGTCGAAGACCCGGCCGCAGCCAACCCGATCCCGATCGATCCCAACGATCCGAACGGCTTTTTGGTCACCACCACGCCGACGATGACGCTCACCGACGAGCGCGAGACGCACGACAACCAGATCTACGTGATCGGGGGCCGCGACAATTTCGGTGGGGTGGTGCTGGACTATCACGCCGCCTACAGCCGGGCGACCTTCACCGTCGACCACAACATCGGCGCCGCGTTCGGCGGGCCGACCGTGCCCATCACCTACGACAACGTCGGCCGCAGGAACTACCCGATCTTTACGTTCCCGGGCGGCTTCAACGTCAACGACGCCTCGCAGTACACGCTCTCACGCGTCTCCAACGACGAGAACTTCGACGGCGACGGCGAATATTCGTTCGCGGCGAACCTCGCGATCCCCCTGCATTTCCTTGGCGATGCGGAGCTGAAGTTCGGGACCGAACAGCGCTTCCGCAACAAGGTGGCCAACGAGTTCGATCAGACGTTCGACGTGCCGCCGCTTTCGCTCGCCGGCCTGTCGACCCCGGCGGTCGTCTACTACGCCAACCACTATTCGAACGGGCCCCAGATAAGCCTGCCTGGCATCCGCAACCTCATCCGGACGGACGTCGCCGTTCTGACCTCCTCCAGCTTCAACCCGGGGAGCTACTTCAACGCCAAGGAGGACATCTACGCGGAATACGCCGAGATCACGGGCGAGATCGGCAAGTGGGGCTATCTGGCCGGCGTGCGCGTCGAGACGACCGATGCGACGTACGGCGGCTATGTGTTCACCAACGGCAACGGTGTGCTGGAGAACCGCCCCAACGATTACACCGACGCCTTCCCGACGCTGCAGCTGCGCTACGCATTCACGCCGCAGATGCAGATCCGCGCCACGTATTCAACCGGGATCGCGCGGCCGGGCTTCAACCAGAACACCACGGCCGCCTCGATCGACCTGACCCAGAGCCCGGTGGTCATCAGCCGCGGCAACCCCAACCTCAGGCCGACGCTCGGGCAGAATTTCGATGTCAGCTTCGAGGACTACCTGCCGCAAGGCGGAATCCTGCAGCTCGGGGCGTTCGACAAGGAGTTCACCAACTACATCGTCCCGCGGATCGAGAACGGCATCAGCACCGATCCGCTCGCGCCGGGCGTGCTGGCGAACGTCACGACCTTCCTCAACATCCCCAACGCCTACGCCCGTGGGATCGAGGCGTCCTATCACCAGCAGTTCATCTTCCTGCCGAAGCCGTTTGACGGCTTCGGGATCGAGTCCAATATCACGCTCGTCGATTCCCACATCCTCGAATACACGGCGGCCCAGTCCCTGACCGGCAGGGCGGAGGATGGACTGTTGCCGGGCACGTCGCAGCTGACCTGGAACCTCGCGGGCTTCTACGAAGCAGACGGGCTGGCGGCGCGTCTGGCGGCGGAGTACGTCAGCCACAGCCTCTTCGGCCTCGGCGGCGACAAGTCGCTGGATACGATCCAGGACTCGCGGCTGACCCTCGACTTCACATCGAGCTACCAGGTCACGCGCCGGTTCTCGATCTACTTCGACGCCAAGAACCTCCTGAACACGCCGCTCCGCTACTACGAAGGCAGCGTCAATCGGCCGATCCAGCGCGAGTTCTGCGACCCCACCTACGAGGCGGGCGTCAAGGTCGCCCTTTAGGCGGCTTCGAAGTGCAGAGGCCCGCCCCAGAACGCCTCGACCAGGCCGTTCTGCTGTCCCGGCCGGCCGGTGGTCAGGAAACATCGCGCCCCGCCGCGCCCCGGGTCGTACTCCGGGTGACGCGCGAGATAGCGTTCGATAGCGTCGGCGGTCGCGCCCGGCTGGTGGATCAGCGGCGTGCCGGGGGGCAGCGCCGCGCGGAAGAGATCGGCGATGATCTCGTAGTGCGTGCAGCCTAGGACAGCGCGGTCGGGCGGGCGGCCGATGCGGAGGCTGAGCGCCCTCACATGCACCTCGACGACGCCCGCGAGCTCGGCGGTCGAAGCGCCGCCCTCGATCATGCGCGCGAGCTCCGGACAGCCCTCCGAGAAGACGGCGACGTCCGGCTTTCGCTTGTCGATCTCGATCTCATAGACGCGGCTCGCCGTCGTGGCAGGGGTCGAGAAGATACCCAGCACGTCCAGCTTTTCGGCCTTCTCGCCGTCGTGAGGACGGGACTCGTGCGTCCACGGCAGGCCGGTCGCCGCCTCGATGGTGGGCACGATCAGGCCCAGCACATTCACCGGCCGACCCAGCTCTTTCCGATAGCCGGGCAGCCAGGTCTGCTGCAGGCGGCGAAGGGCGATGGAGGCGGCGGTGTTGCAGGCCAGGATGACGAGATCGCAGCCCTCGTCGAACAGGCGTTCGCAACCGGCCCGGGTCAGCGCCACGATCTCTTCGCCCGGCCGTCCGCCGTAGGGCATGTTGGCCTGGTCGGCCAGGAACACGAAATCGGCCGTCTTCAGCCTGTCGACCAGCGCGTGGTGGACCGTAAGACCCCCAACGCCCGAATCGAACACCCCGATCGCCATGGTCTGCGCTTTAGCGTCAGCCCTCGGCGGCGTCCACGGCGGTCAGGACCGGCGCCCGCTCGGCGAGGCGCTGGATGCGCGCCTGCCAGAGGTAGAGCCCAGGCGCGGCCAGGAGCTCGAGCGCAAGGGCTGCGGCAGCGGCCGGGCCAGGCGGTCCGGCGATCAGCATGCCAAGCGCGCGGGCGAAGCCGCCCGCCACGACGATCACGGTCAGCAGCCCGAACCGCGCCCCTGCCCGTTCGATGTCGGGCACGGTGGTCCAATAGGCCACGCCGATCGCGACCAGCGCGCCGGAAAGGGCGCGATACTGGCTGTCGAGCCCGCTTGGCGCCTGCTCGCCCAGCCCGGCGGCGCCCCAGAATACGCCAGCGATGCCAGCGCCGACGGCCGCCAGAGCGGCGAGCGCGACGCAGGCCTGCAGCAACCGTCTTTCCATTCGGCCGTCCCGCTTCGATTGACCGCGTAACCACAGGGGCGTATCAGCCCGCGGCTTACGCGCAACCGCGTTCTTGTCAGCCTCCACCGCCACGACCCCCTACATCGTTGGGGACGAGGGCGGCGAGGCCCCCCGTCGACGCAATCGTCCACGGGGGCGATCGCTGTTTGCGCCGAGGCTTGGGCGTTGAGGCAAGGTTTGGATGTTTGAAGCGCTAAGCGAGCGGCTGACGGGGGTCTTCGACCGGCTGGGCGGGCGCGGGCTGCTTTCCGAGAAGGACATCGACGAGGCGCTGCGCGAGGTGCGCGTGGCCCTGCTCGAGGCCGACGTCGCCCTGCCGGTGGCGCGCGATTTCGTGGCCAAGGCGCGGGAGCGGGCGACCGGCGAGGCGGTGATCCGCTCGGTCCGGCCCGCCGACCAGATCATCAAGATCGTCAACGACGGCCTGGTGGAGACGCTCGGCGGCGACGAGCCGGCGCCGCTCAATCTCGCCGCCACCCCACCGGTCGTGATCCTGGTCGCCGGCCTGCAGGGCTCGGGCAAGACCACGCTTTCGGCCAAGCTCGGTCTCCGCCTCAGAACCGCCGAGCGCAAGAAGGTGCTCATGGCCTCGCTGGACATCCGGCGTCCGGCGGCCATGGAGCAGCTGGCGCAACTGGGCGAGCGGGCCGAGGTCGAGACCCTGCCGATCGTGACCGGGCAGAGCGCCGCCGACATTGCGCGTCGCGCGCTTTCCGCCGCCAGGCTCGGCGGCTACGACGTGCTGATCCTCGACACCGCCGGCCGCACCACGCTGGACGAGGCGATGATGGCCGAGGCGGCCGAGATCGCCCGCATCAGCAATCCCGCCGAGACGCTGCTCGTCGCCGACAGCCTGACCGGCCAGGACGCCGTGCGCACGGCCAAGGCCTTCCACGAGCGGCTGCCGCTGACCGGGCTGGTGCTGACCCGCGTCGACGGCGACGGCCGCGGCGGCGCGGCGCTCTCCATGCGCGCCGTCACCGGCCTGCCGATCAAGTTCCTCTCCACCGGCGAGAAGATCGACGCTCTGGACGCCTTCGACGCCCGCCGCATCGCCGGCCGCATCCTGGGCCAGGGCGACGTGGTGGCGCTGGTCGAGAAGGCCGCCGCCGAGGTCGACCAGGCCGACGCCGAGCGCATGGCCAAGAAGCTGGCCAAGGGCCAGTTCGACCTCGACGACCTCGCCGAACAGCTTCGCCAGATGCGCCGCATGGGTGGCATGGAAGGGCTGATGAGCCTGCTGCCCGGCGTGCAGAAGGTGAAGAAGCAGATCTCCGAGGCCGGCATCGACGACCGCATGATCAAACGCCAGGAGGCGATCATCGGCTCGATGACCAAGCTCGAGCGGCGCAAGCCCGACGTGCTCAACGCCTCGCGCAAGCGCCGCGTGGCGTCGGGCGCCGGTGTCGAGGTGCAGGAGATCAACCGTCTGCTCAAGCAGCACCGACAGATGTCGGACGTGGTCAAGGCGATGAGCCGGAACGGCGGCAAGGGCTTCGCCCGCATGGCCGGCGCGCTCGCCGGCATGGGCGGCGGCGACATGGAACGGCTGCGCGCCATGGGCGCCGGCAAGCTTCCGCCGCCGGGCGGCGGCCTCCCAGGCCTGGGGGGCTCACCGGCGAGCCCGCCCGGGATGCCGGGCCTCGGCGGCGGCTTCCCGTTCAAGAAACCCTGAAATTCAGAACCCCAGAGGACTCTCGTATGATCAAGATCAGGCTCACCCGCGGCGGCGCCAAGAAGCGGCCCTACTATTCGATCGTCGTGGCCGACAGCCATTCGCCGCGCGACGGCCGCTTCATCGAGAAGGTCGGGACCTTCAACCCGCTCTTGAAGAAGGACGACCCGCAGCGCGTGACGCTGAAGGTCGAGCGGCTGAAGGACTGGATGGGCCGCGGCGCCCAGCCGACCGATCGTGTCGCCCGCTTCATGGCCGCCGAAGGCCTGGTGAAGTGGGAGCACGGCAACAATCCGACGAAGGGCTTGCCGCACAAGAAGACCCAAGAGCGCGCCGCCGAGCAGGCCGCCGCCGCAGCCGCGCCGCCCCCGGCGCCCGCGGCGGAAGAGACGGTCGAAGCCGCCCCTGAGGAAGCCGTCCCCGAGGCGGCCGCCGTCGAGGAGGCCGTCGTCGAGGCGGAAGCGGCCCCCGAGCCGGCCGAGGTCGTGGAGGCGGCGGTCGACGCCGAGGCCGAAGCCGAAGCGCCGTCGGCGTCCAGCGAAGAAGAAACCCCCGCCGCCGAGGCCGTCGAGGAAGAGGCCGGCGAGGCCGCCGAAGAGCCGTCGGTCGAGACGCCCGAGGAGTAGCGAGCGATTCCCGCGCCCGCGCTCATCCTCGCCGGCCGCGTGGCCGGCGTGTTCGGGGTGAAGGGCGAGGTCAGGATCGCCGCTTTCACCGCCGATCCGATGGCGCTGGTCCGCTATCGGGAGCTCAAGCGCGCGGACGGCGCGCCGGCGCTGACGCTGATGGCCGGCCGGCCCGCCAAAGGCGGCCTGGTCGCGCGGGCGAAGGAAGCGGACACCCGCGAACAAGCCGAGGCCCTGCGGGGTCTCGAGCTCTACATCCCGCGCGAAGCCCTGCCGGCGGCGGCGGAGGATGAGTTCTATCTCGTCGACCTGATCGGGCTTTCCGCCCGCGACCGGTTCGGGGCGGTGATCGGCTCCGTCAAATCAGTCGAGAACTTCGGCGCCGGCGATCTCTTGGAGATCGCGCCGGAGGACGGCGGCGCGAGTTGGTGGCTGCCGTTCACGAAGGAGGCCGTGCCAGAGGTCAGAGTCGGCGAAGGCTGGCTCGTGGTCGCGCCGCCCACAGAGACCGAGATCTAGTCTCCCAGCTCCGCGGAGCGGAGCCGTCGCTGGGGCGGCTGACGCCGCTCGAGAGCTCCGATCGCGGCTATGCCGGCTTGCGCAGGCGGAACAGGCCCTCCTGGGCGACCGAGGCGACCAGAACGCCGCTCTGGCTGAAAACCTCGCCGCGGATGAAGCCGCGGGCGCCAGAGGCGCTCGGGCTCTCCTGGGCGTACAGGTGCCAATCGTTGAAGTTCAGCGGCCGGTGGAACCAGATGGCGTGGTCGAGGCTGGCCGACTGCATCCCGCCGGTCTGCCAGGTCACTGCATGCGGGCGCATCGCCGTCTCCATCAGCGACATGTCGGAGGCGTAGGCCAGAATCGCCTGCTGCAGGTGCTGGTCGGGCCCGATTTCGGCTCGCGCGCGCATCCAGACATTGCTGACCGGCGCTGACTTCACCTCGACTCGCCTGGGATCGACCGGGCGCTGCTCGATCGGCCTCGGCCGCCCCATCATCCGCCGCGCCATCTCCGGGATGTCCGGCATCTTCTCCAGCATGGCTTTGAACTGCTCGGAGGAGTCAGCCAGGTCGTCCGGCGGCGGGACGTCGGGCATGGGCGTCTGATGCTCGAAGCCCTCCTCGTGAATCTGGAACGAGGCGGCGAGGTTGAAGATCTGCTGGCCGTGCTGGATGGCTGTGACCCGGCGGGTGGTGAAGCTCGCGCCGTCGCGGGCGCGGTCGACGTCGTAGAGGATCGGGATCGACGGGTCGCCCGGCCGGATGAAGTAGCAGTGCAAGGAGTGGCAGGTGCGATCCTCGACCGTCTCGTAGGCCGCCATCAGCGCCTGGGCGATCACGTGGCCGCCGAAGATGCGCGGACCGTCGTGGCCGGAGGTCATCCCGCGGAAGAGGTTCACCTCGATGGGCTCGAGCGCCAGCGTCTCGGTGAGGTCCTCGACCTCGGCCTCGATTTGGGTGTCGGTCATGGGCGGCGAACCTAGCCCGCTTTGTGCGGCGCAAAAAGTCGCGCTGCCTTGCCTGTTCGCTTAAGAAGCCGCCGCATGCCCTTCACCGCGACCGTGCTGACCATGTGCCCCGAGGCCTTTCCCGGCCCGCTCGGGGTTTCGCTGATTGGCTCGGCCTGGCGCGAGCGGGGCCTCTGGGCGCTGGAAACGGTGGACATCAAAGCCTTTTCCAAAGATAAGCGCGGCTTCCTGGACGACACCCCCGCCGGCGGCGGGCCCGGACAGGTAATGCGGGCGGAGGTCGTGGCCCGGGCGCTGGACAGCCTCGAGCCCGCCGCACGGCCGCTTCTGTACATGAGCGCCAGGGGCCGGCCCCTGACCCAGGCGCGGGTTGCCGAGTGGTCGAAGGGCGCCGGGCTGATCGTGCTCTGCGGGCGCTTCGAGGGGGTGGACCAGCGGGTGATCGACGCGCGCGGGTTCGAGGAGGTCACGGTGGGCGATGCGGTCCTCGCTGGCGGCGAGGCGGCGGCCCTGGTCGTGATCGAGGCGTGCGTGAGGCTCCTACCGGGCGTGCTTGGGGAACCGGGCAGCCTGGCGGAGGAGAGTTTTGAAGACGGGCTTTTGGAGCATCCGCAATACACCCGGCCGCGGACGTTCGAAGGGCGCGACATTCCGGAGGTTCTGCTCTCCGGCCACCACGAGAAGGTGGCCCTATGGCGCAGGACGCTGCGGGAAGAGACCACGCGGGAGCGGCGGCCCGATCTCTGGGCGGCCTACCTCGCCAAGCAACAGGCAAAGGGCGAGTAAAGCCCGGCATCAGGAGATTTGACGCTATGACCACGATCGACGATCTCGAGAAGGAAGAGGCCGCGCGCATTCTCGCCGGCCGCAAGATTCCGGCCTTCCAGCCCGGCGACACGGTGCGGGTGAACGTCCGCATCAAGGAGGGCGAGCGCGAGCGGGTCCAGGCCTACGAAGGCGTCTGCATCGGCCGCTCCGGCACGGGCCTGAAGGAAAGCTTCACGGTGCGCAAGATCTCCTTCGGTGAGGGCGTGGAGCGGGTGTTTCCGGTGCTGTCGCCGATGATCGAGTCGATCGAGGTCAAGCGCCGCGGCGCGGTCAGACGCGCCAAACTTTATTACCTCCGCGACCGGCGCGGGAAGTCGGCCCGCATCGCCGAACGCGCCGGGATGGGCCGCGGCGAGGCGGAAGAGGCCGAAGCCGGCGAAGACTAGAGCCACTCCTTAGGCTCGTGAGGCCGCCACGTAGGCCTTGAGGCCCTCGGCCAGCGCGTCGAACATCAGGCGCATGCGCAGGTTGGCGCGCAGGTCCTCGTGCATGGCCACCCAGCACTCGAGATCGAAGCGAAAGCTGTCGACGAGCACCGGGACCAGGTTGGGGTCTCGCCTTGCGATCCCGTACTGGCAGGCGCCGACGCCGAAACCGGCGCGAAGCGCGGCCATCTGGGCGACGTCGCTGTCCGAGCGCAGCGCGAACATCTCGCGGTCGAGGCGGATATCCAGGGCCCTGAGGGCGCTCAGCATCTCGAGGTTGCGGTCGAAGCCGATCGCCGAGACGCCGGCCTGACCCAGCGACGCGGGCGCGCCGTGGCGCTCGAGGTAGCGGCGGTGCGCGAAGAGGCCGACGGGAACGGCGCCGATGCGGCGGGCGGTAAGCGCCGCTTGCGTCGGCCGCGCCATCCGGACGGCGATGTCGGCGTCACGGCGCAGCAAGTCCTCCTGGCGGTCCGATAGCACGAGCTCGATGGCGATCTCCGGGTGGTCCTCGTGGAAGCGCGCCAGGATCTCCGGCAGCACCTCGGCGCCCATAACCTGACTGGTGGTGACGCGCACGACGCCGCGCGCTTCGTCCGCGGCGCCCGAGGCTGTCCTTAAGAGGGCTTCGGCGGCCGCCGCCATCGCTTCCGCGTGCGGGCGAAGCGCCAGCGACGCATCGGTGGGCCTAAGCCCGCTCGGCGAGCGGGTGAAGAGGGCCTGGCCACCCAGCGCGCGCTCCAGGGCCTCGATCTGCCGGCCGAGGGTGGGCTGGGTCAGGCCCAGGCGGCGCGCCGCTCCCGACAGGCTGCCCGTGTCGAGCACGGCCAGGAAGGCGCGGTAGAGATCCCACTCCGGCGTGGCCATACGCCAGTGTATATCCACTCTTCGAACTGAGACAATTCCGTATACGAGCGGGCGGCCTCATGCTCCGGCTGAAGCTTGCAAGGAGCAACGTCATGTCCACCACCACCAGAACCGCTCTCGTCATCGGCGTCACCGGCTCGTTCGGCGGCCACGCCGCCCAGGCGCTGATCAAGCGCGGCTGGCGCATCCGCGCCCTGGCGCGCAATCCCGCAGCCGCCGAGCAGAAGGCCGGCCCCCGCACGCCCATCGAGTGGATCAAAGGCGACGCCATGAACGCCGCCGACGTCATCGCCGCCGCCGAAGGCGTGCAGGTGATCGTCCACGCCGCCAACCCGCCCGGCTACCGGAACTGGCGCGGCCTGGCGCTGCCGATGCTGCGCTCGACCATCGCGGCGGCCAAGCAGGTCGGCGCACGGATCGTGCTGCCGGGCAACGTCTACAACTTCGCGCCCGACGCCGGTCCGGCCATCGCCGAGGACGCTCCGCAGGCCCCCCAGACCCGCAAGGGCGCGATCCGCGTCGACATGGAGAACCGCCTGCGCATCGCCAGCGTCGAGGGCGCCAAGGTGCTGATCGTCCGCGCCGGCGACTACTTCGGTCCGGCGGCGCCAAACAGCGGTCTCGGCTGGCTGACGACGCGCCGCAAAGGCCGCCTGACCGGCGTTTACGCGCCCGGCCCGGCCGATGTCGGCCACGCCTGGGCCTATCTGCCCGACCTGGCCGAGACCACCGCCCGGCTGCTCGATCGCGAAGCAGAGCTCGCCGACTTCGAGGTGTTCCACTTCAAGGGTCAGTGGCTCGATCGCGCCGACGCGCTGGCGGCTTCGATCCGCCGTGTGACCGAGCGGCCGAAGCTGCCGATCCGGCCGTTCCCCTATAGGATGGTCATCGCCCTCTCGCCGTTCGTGGAGACGTTCCGCGAGCTTTTGGAAATGCGCTACCTGCAGCAGAAGCCGATCGGCCTCGACAACACAAAGCTCAAGGCCTTCCTGGGCGCCGAACCGCACACGCCGCTCGATGTGGCGATCGGCGCCACGCTGGAGGACATGGGCTGCCTGGCCGAGCCGCGCGCCCCGCGCGCGCTCGTTCCCGCCCGCGCCTGACGGCGGTTTTCGTGAACATTCCGGCGCCCCTGGACTTGCCCGGGGGCGCCGCCCTACATGCCGGCGATGGCCGGCAGGACCCTCTACGACAAGATCTGGGATGCCCATCTGGTCGCCGAAGAGGCGAACGGCGAGGCGATCCTCTACGTCGACCTGCACCTGATCCACGAGGTCACCAGCCCGCAGGCGTTCGCCGGCTTGAAGACCGCCCATCGCCGCGTGCGCCGGCCCGAACTCACGCTGGCCGTCGCCGACCACAACACTCCGACCGAGGGTCAGGCCAAGGGCATCGACGCGGTCGCCGACGATGAGGCGCGGCTGCAGCTGAAGACGCTGGCCAGGAACGTCGCCGAGGCCGGGATCGAGTTCTTCCCGATGGCCGACCCCAGGAACGGCATCGTGCACGTGGTCGGGCCGGAGCAGGGCCGCACCCAGCCCGGCATGGTCATCGTCTGCGGCGACAGCCACACCTCGACCCATGGCGCCTTCGGGGCGCTGGCGCACGGCATCGGCACCAGCGAGGTCGAGCACGTGCTGGCCACGCAGACGCTTCGCCAGCGCAAGTCGAAGAACATGCGCATCTGGTTCGACGGCGAACCCGCGCCCGGCGTCGGCGCGAAGGACTACGCGCTGGCCATGATCGGCCGCGTCGGCGCCGCCGGCGGGACCGGTTACGTCATCGAGTATGCCGGCCAGGCGATCGAGGCGCTGTCGATGGAAGGTCGGATGACGCTGTGCAACCTCTCGATCGAGGGCGGCGCGCGCGCCGGGCTGATCGCACCGGATGCGACCACCTTCGCTTATCTGGTCGGCCGGCCGGCCGCGCCCAAGGGCGGCGGCTGGGCGATGGCGCTCGACCAGTGGAAGGGCCTCTCGTCCGACGCAGACGCGTGCTTTGATCGCGAGGAGCGGATCGAGGTGTCCGCGCTCAAGCCCACCGTCACCTGGGGCACGAGTCCGGAGGATGTCGTGGCGGTGGACGGGCGGGTTCCGGACCCGGCGGCGCTCACCGGTGACAAGGCCGAGCAGGTCCGCCGCGCGCTCGATTACATGGGCCTCGAGCCGGGCCAGAAGATCGCTGACGCAAAGATCGACCGCGTCTTCATCGGCTCCTGCACCAACAGCCGCATCGAGGACCTGCGCGCGGCCGCGGCCATCGCCAGGGGGCGCAAGGTCGCCGCCGGCGTCGCCGCCATGGTCGTGCCGGGCTCGGGCCTGGTGAAGGAGCAGGCGGAGGCGGAAGGGTTGGACGAGGTGTTCCGCGCCGCCGGCTTCGACTGGCGCGAGCCCGGCTGCTCCATGTGCCTGGCGATGAACCCGGACAAGCTGATGCCCGGCGAGCGCTGCGCCTCGACCTCCAACCGCAACTTCGAGGGCCGCCAGGGCCGCGGCGGCCGCACCCACCTGATGAGCCCGGCGATGGCCGCCGCTGCGGCTATAACCGGTCATATTACCGACGTGCGGGAGCTGATTGGATGATGATCTCTGGCTTCGACCACGCCCCCGTCGTGGTCCGCGACCTGGACGCCGCGGTGGCCCGCTACACGGCGCTGCTCGGCCGCGCGCCCAGCTGGGTCGGCCGCATGCCCGGCCTGCGTCACGCATGGTTCCAGCTGACCAACATCGCCCTCGACGTGCTCACGCCCGACGGCGAGGGCCCCGCCGGGGACGCTCTGCGTAGCCGGCTCGAGCAGCATGGCGAAGGCCCATTCGCGATCGCCTTCTCGCTGGCGAACCTCGACGATGCCTGCCGCGTGCTTGGCCGGCGCGGCGTCGACGTGCGGCCGGCCACGGTCGAGACCTCGGTCGATGCGGCGGGGCAGTCGAGGAGCCAGCGCGTTGCATTCGCGCGCGCCTCGACGACGCGCGGGCTGCAGATCTTCCTAGCGGAAGCGCCGGCGGAGGCCTGGCCGATGTCGCCGCCGGTCGCCGACGCCGAGTCCGCGGTCGCGGCGATCGACCACGTCGTGGTGCGTACGACCAATCCGGAGGCGTCGATCGCGCTCTATGGCGCCAAGCTCGGCCTGGACCTCAGGCTCGACCGGTCGAATCCGGACTGGGGGTCCAGGCTCCTGTTCTTCCGCTGCGGCGACGCGGTGGTCGAGGTCGGCGTCGCGCTGAACGCGCCGGTTACCGACGAGCGCGACCGCCTGGGCGGCTATGCTTGGCGCGCGCCGGAGCCGGAAGCGGCGCACGCGCGGATGGCCGCCGAGGGGCTCGACGTCTCCGAGCTGCGCAAGGGCCGAAAGGTCGGCACCAGCGTCTTCACCGTCCGCGACGCCGTCGGCGGGCCCAACTTGATCATCAGCGCGGCCAGCGCGAGCGAGGACTGATGCGTGCGTTTTCCCGTCTCGACGGCCGCGCGGCGGCGTTGCCGATCGCCAACCTGGACACCGACCAGATCATCCCCAAGCAGTTCCTCAAGACGGTCGAGCGCGAGGGGCTGGGCAAAGGGCTGCTCTACGACCTGCGCTTCGACGGCGAGGGCCGCGAGAAGCCGGACTTCGTGCTCAATCAAGCGGCGTTCAAGGGCGTCAACATCCTGATCGGGGGCGAGAACTTCGGCTGCGGCTCCAGCCGCGAGCACGCCGCCTGGGCGCTGATGGACTATGGCGTCACCTGCGTGATCGCGCCGTCGTTCGGCGACATCTTCAACGAGAACTGCTTCCAGAACGGCGTGCTGCCCGTGGCGCTGCCGGAGGTGGCGGTGCGCGCCCTTGCCGCCGAGGCCAGGGGCGGCAACCACGTCTTCTCGGTCGACCTCGAGACCCAGACCGTGACCGCGCCCTCCGGCGCGCGCTTCCATTTCGACATCGACCAGGGGCGGAAGGCGAAGATGCTGAAAGGCCTCGACACCATCGGCGAGACGCTGGAGCGCGCCGGCGACATCGGCGTCTTCGAGCAGCGGCGAAAGCTCGCCCAGCCCTGGCTGGAGGCGAGGCCATGACCCTGATCGTCGCCGGCACCGTCCGCGCGCCAAGCGAGAACATCGAGCGGCTCCGCCCGCACATGCTTGAGATGATGACCAAAACCCGGGCCGAAGACGGCTGCATCGCCTACGGGTACGCGGAGGACGTCGCCGAGCCTGGCCTGATCCACGTGTTCGAGATGTGGCGCGATCAGGCCGTCCTCGACGCCCATTTCAGGACGCCGCACACGGCCGCCTGGCGGGCGGTGTTCCCTGAGTTCCAGGTCACCGACCGCAACCTCAAGGCCTACGACGTCGCAGGGGAGCGGCCGATCTGATGGCCAAGCTGCTTCTGCTCCCCGGCGATTTCATCGGGCCGGAGGTCACCGCCGAGGTCGCGCGGGTGGCCGGCCGGCTGACCAACGACCTGGTCATCGACGAGCGGCCCTTCGGCGGCGCCAGCATCGATCTCACCGGCGAGCCGCTGACGGAGGAGACCCTCAAGGCGGCGCTCGCCTCGGACGCGGTCCTGATGGGCGCGGTGGGGGGCGCGGTCGGGCGCTCGCCGTGGGAGGCGGTCCCGCGCAACAAGCGCCCGGAGGCGGGCCTGCTCGCGCTCCGCAAGGGCATGGACGTCTACGCCAACATCCGCCCGGCCTTCTGCTTCGATGCGCTGGCCGGCGCCTCGGCGCTCCGGCCCGAGCTGGTCAAGGGGCTCGACCTCATCATCGTGCGCGAGCTGACCGGCGGGGTCTATTTCGGCGAGCCGCGCGGCGTCGAGACCCTGCCCGATGGCCAGAAGCGCGCCGTGGACACCCAGGTCTACACGACCAGCGAGATCGAGCGCGTGGCCCGCGTGGCCTTCCGGCTTGCCCGCGGGCGGCGCAACAAAGTCACCAGCTGCGAGAAGGCGAACGTCATGGAGACCGGCGCGCTCTGGCGCGAGGTGGTCACCGAGCTGCACGCCCGCGAATTCGCCGACGTGGGCCTCGAGCACATGCTGGCCGACAACGCAGCGATGCAACTGGTGCGCAACCCCGGCCAGTTCGACGTCATCGTCACCGACAACCTGTTCGGCGACGTACTCTCCGACGAGGCGGCGATGCTGACCGGCTCGCTCGGCATGCTGCCGTCGGCCTCGCTCAGCGACGCCGGCAAGCCCGGGCTCTACGAACCCATCCACGGCTCGGCGCCCGACATCGCGGGCAAGGGCATCGCCAATCCGCTCGCCGCGATCCTCTCGTTCGAAATGGCGCTCCGCTGGTCGCTGGGCCGGCCGGACCTGGCCGACCGCCTTTTCGCCGCGGTCAAGGCCGCCCTCGACGGCGGCGCGCGCACGCCCGACATCGGCGGGACCGCCTCGACAAAGGACGTAACTGACGCGGTGCTGAGCCGACTTTAGCTAAAGGAGCTCTTCCGGCGGGCCCATCATGTGGATGCCGGCGTCGACGTGAACCACCTCGCCGGTGCACGAGCGGCCGAGGTCGGAGGCGAGCCAGAGCGCCGTGCCGGCCACGCTCTCGATGGCCGTATGCTCCTTGAGCGCGCTCAACGTCGCGCTCTTCGCATGCATCTGCCGCCCGCCCTGGATGCCGGCCAGGGACAGCGTGCGGATCGCGCCGGCCGAGATCGCGTTCACGCGGATCTTCTGCGGCCCTAGGTCGCGGGCGATGTAGCGCATCGCCGATTCCAGCGCCGCCTTGGCCACGCCCATCATGTTGTAGTTGGGCATCGGCCGCTCGGCGCCGAGGTAGGTCAGCGTCATGATCGACCCGCCGTCCGGCATGAGGTGCGAGGCGCGCCTGGCGGAGTCGACGAAGCTGTAGGCGGAAATGTCCATGGCGAAGCGGAAGCCTTCGCGCGTGGTGTTTTCGACGAACGAGCCCATGAGCTGCGTCCGGTCCGCCATCGCGATGGCGTGGACCAGGAAGTCGAGCTTGCCGAACGTCTTTGCCAAGACGGCGAACGCTGCGTCCATCGAGGCGTCGTCTGCGACGTCGCAGACGATCGGGACCGCGCCGACGCTCTCGGCCAGCGGCTTGGCGCGCCGCTCGTTCGACTCGATGTAGGTGACGGCGAGCTTGGCGCCCTGCGCGGCGAACTGGCTTGCGATGCCGAAGGCGATCGAGTGGCTGTCGGCCACCCCCATCACGACGCCGCTCTTGCCGCGCAGCAGATCGCCCTTGGGCAGGTCGAATTCGTCGGCCAAGGCCAGCCTCCCGTTGACGTGTATGCGCGCTGCCTAGCAGGCGGAGCCCGCCCTGGCCAAGCGCTCAGGCGTCCAGGCGGCTCAGCACCAGGCAGCCGTTGGTGCCGCCGAAGCCGAAACCGTTCGACATGACGGTCTCCAGCGCGACCTCCTTGCGCTCGCGCAGGATGGGCAGATCGGCGAAGGCGGGATCGAGGTTGTCGATGTGGGCGCTCTCGCAGGCGAACCCGTTCTGCATCATCAGAAGGCAGTAGATCGCTTCCTGCGCTCCGACGGCGCCCAGGCTATGACCGGTTAGAGATTTCGTTGACGAGATCAGCGGCGGCGCGTCGCCGAACACCTCGCGCACGGCCTCCATCTCGCGCAGGTCGCCGACCTCGGTCGAGGTGCCGTGCGGGTTCAGATAGTCGATGCGCCGGCCGCCGGCCGTCTCGAGCGCCATCTTCATGCAGCGCACCGCACCCTCGCCCGACGGCGCCACCATGTCGAAGCCGTCGGAGTTGGCCGCATAACCGGTAATCTCCCCGTAGACCTTCGCGCCCCGGGCCTTGGCGTGCTCCAATGCTTCTACGACAACGATCCCGGCTCCGCCGGCGATCACGAAGCCGTCGCGATCGGCGTCATAGGCGCGGCTTGCGACCGCGGGACGGTTGTTGAAGCGGCTCGACATCGCCCCCATGGCGTCGAACAGCATCGACAGCGTCCAGTCGAGCTCCTCACAGCCGCCGGCGAAGACCACGTCCTGCTTGCCGAACTGGATCTGCTCGGCCGCCGCGCCGATGCAATGGGTCGAGGTCGCGCAAGCCGAGCTGATCGAATAGTTCAGACCCTTGATCTGAAACCAGGTGGAGAGCGTGCCCGACGGCCCGGAGCTCATCGTCTTCGGCACGGCGAAGGGGCCGATGCGTTTTGGCCCCTTCTCGCGCGCGGTGCGGGCGGCATCGACGATGGTGCGGGTCGAGGCGCCGCCCGAACCCACGATGAGGCCGGTGCGTTCGTTCGAGATCTGGTCGGGCTCAAGGCCCGAATCGGCGATCGCCTGCTGCATGGCGAGGTGGGCATAGGCCGTGCCCGGCGCGAGGAACCGCGCGGCGCGGCGGTCGATCAGCGCCTCCCAGTCGACGACCGATGGCGCGTGCACCTGGCAACGGAAACCGAGCTCGGCGTACTCGGGCGCCGCCACGATGCCGGAGCGCGCGTCGCGCAGGGAGGCGGTGACCTCGTCGGCGCTATTGCCGATCGGCGAGATGATCCCAAATCCCGTGACAACCACCCGGCGCATCGACCTATCCCCGTCAGGCGAGGTCCTTGGCGTCGAAAAGACCGACGCGCAGGTCGCGGGCCTCGTAGATCGGTTGGCCGTCGGCCTCCATGATCCCGTCGCCGACGCCCATGACCAGCTTGCGGATAATAACGCGCTTCAGGTCGATCCTGTAGGTCAGACGCGTCACGCTCGGCGGCACCTGGCCGGCGAACTTGACCTCGCCGACCCCGAGCGCCCGGCCGCGGCCTTGACCACCCGACCAGGCCAGGAAGAAGCCGACCAGCTGCCACATGGCGTCGAGGCCGAGCGAGCCCGGCATCACCGGGTCGCCGAGGAAATGGCAGGCGAAGAACCACTGCTCCGGATGGATGTCGAGCTCGGCGTGGACGTAGCCCTTGCCGTGCAGCCCCTGGCTCGAGGAGATCTCCGTGATGCGGTCGAGCATCAGCATCGGCGGGGACGGAAGCTGGGCGTTGCCCGGCCCGAACATCTCGCCGCGCGCGCAGGCGAGAAGGTCGTCTTTGTCAAACCGCGACTTCGTCCAGGCCGTCATGCGGGTCCCGCCAGGCGGCAGCGAGATCGCGGCCGACTGAACGCTAGCACGCGGGGCTTTGCGCCCTCAACGGCATTGGGGCTTGTCATCGGCGCCCCAGACGCTGGCGACCGCGACCCAGCCCGCCGCGCGACCGACGTGGATTTTGCACCAGTCCTTCTGGCAGCGATCGACGGCGGCCAGCGCGCGGGGCGCGAGATAAGCGGTGACGGGCGCGGTCGAGCGGGGCCCGCGGTAGATCGGCGCGGGCCCGGTTTGCGTGCGCATGACGGTGCGGTGGCCATCGGTCGTGCGCTCGTGCACCCACGAGAGGCTGCCGTCCGGATCGCAGATGCGTCGCCACTCGCCCATCTCGGCGACGACCTGCACAGGCAGGCCCTTGACGCGATAGACCCAAAGCAGCCGGTGGTCGTCGCTCGGGCCCGAGCGCGCATTCACCACGTCGAACTTCAGCGAAACATAGCGCGGCACCGGCAGGCCCGAGGGCGTGGGGAGGTCCTCGTCGGCCGCCAGCGCAGCCCAGGCGGCCAGCGCCGCCGCAACGAGCACGACCGCCGCGCCGATCGGCGAAAACCGTTTCAGCCTCACGCCGTCCTCAAGCCTCCTCCGCCTTCGCCTTGGCCGCCTCAAGACCCCCTGCTACAAGGCCGGCAAGCGCTTGCGCGCCCTCTTCCGCCGCCCAAGCCTCTTTTCGAATCGCACCATGGCCGACCGTAAGCCGAAAGTCGTCGTCACGCGCAAGCTGCCGGAGCCGGTCGAGGCCAGGATGGGCGAGCTGTTCGACGCGGTGCTGAACACCGGCGACCGTCCGATGGACGCCCGCGCGCTGGCGGCGGCGGTCAAGGACGCCGAGGTGCTGGTGCCGACGATCACCGACCGCATCGACGCCGAGTTGATCGCCGCGGCCGGGTCCGATTTCAAGATGATCGCCAACTTCGGCGCCGGCGTCGACCACATCGACGTCGAGGCCGCCCACGCGCGCGGCATCGTGGTCACCAACACGCCGGGGGTGCTGACCGACGACACCGCCGACATGACCATGGCGCTGATCATGGCGGTGATGCGCCGTCTGGTCGAAGGCGCGGCTGTGGCGCAAGCCGGCGGCTATTCCGGCTGGTCGCCCACCTGGATGCTCGGCAAGCGGCTGAAAGGCGCCAGGCTCGGCATCGTCGGCATGGGGCGGATCGGCCAGGCGCTGGCCAGGCGCGCGCGGGCGTTCGGCCTCATCGTCAACTACCACAACCGCAAACCGGTCAGCCCGACAATCGAGGCGGAACTGGAGGCGACCTACTGGGGGTCGCTCGACCAGATGCTGGCGCACATGGACGTCGTTTCGCTCACCTGCCCGAGCACGCCGGCGACCTACCACCTGCTTTCGCCGCGGCGGCTCAAGCTGCTGCAGCCGCACGCCATCGTGGTCAACACCTCCCGAGGCGAGGTCATCGACGAGGCGGCGATGGCCGAAATGCTCGTCGCCGGCGAGCTCGGCGGCGCCGGTCTCGACGTCTTCGAGCACGAGCCGAACATCAACCCGCGCCTTCTGAACCGGCCGAACGTCGTGCTCCTGCCGCACATGAGTTCGGCCACGGTCGAGGCGCGCATCGAGATGGGCGAGAAGGTGATGATCAACATCCGCACCTACCTCGACGGGCATAAGCCGCCGGACCGCGTGCTGCCGTCGATGCTTTAGCGGCCGCAGACCGGACAGGCGGGGTCGGGGGCGATGCGGACGGTGCGGGCTTCGGCGGCCAGCGCGTCGTAGACCAGGAGACGGCCGGCAAGCGCCTCGCCGGCGCCGGCGATCAGCTTGACCGCCTCCAGCGCCATCATCGCGCCGATGACGCCGGCCAGCGCGCCGATCACGCCGACCACGGCGCAGGTCTCGGCGTCGGGCGGGAGCTCGGGCACGAAGCAGCGATAACAGGGCTTGCCTTCGAACACCGCGACCTGACCGGTCCAGCGGCCGATCGCGCCGGAGACCAGCGGAACGCCCAGCGCCAGGCAGGCGTCGCTGACGGCGAAGCGGGCGCCAAAGTCGTCGGTCCCGTCGAGCACCAGGTCGTAGCCGCCGAGCAGCGCCTGGGCATTCGCGGCCGTGAGCGTCTCGGCCCTCGGTTCGACGGCGACCTCCGGGTTCAGCTCGTGCAGCCGCGCGGCCGCCGCCTCGACCTTCACGCGCCCAATGTCGCCGGAGGCGTAGATCACCTGCCGTTGCAGGTTGGAGAGCGCCACGACATCGGGATCGATCAGGCCGACGCGGCCGACGCCGGCCGCGGCCAGGTAGAGGGCCGCCGGCGCGCCCAGGCCGCCGGCGCCGACGATGGCGACGCTCGCCGCCTTCAGCGCCTGCTGGCCCGGGCCGCCGATCTCGCGCAGCACCAGATGGCGGGCATAGCGCTCGACCTCAGCGTCGGTGAAGCTCATTCGCCTTGACCCGCTCCTTAAGCGCCGCCACATGCGCGCCATGACCGATAATACCTTTCCGGCCTGGCATGGCACGACGATCCTGGCCGTGCGCAAGGACGGGACCACCGTGATCGCCGGCGATGGCCAGGTCACGCAAGGCGCAACGATCGTGAAGGGCAACGCGCGCAAGGTGCGCACGTTGGCCGACGGTCGGGTGCTGGCGGGGTTCGCCGGCGCGACCGCCGACGCATTCACCCTCATCGAGCGGCTGGAGGCGAAGCTCGAGCAGTATCCCGAGCAGCTTTCCCGGGCTTGCGTCGACCTGGCGAAGGACTGGCGCACCGACCGGTATCTCCGCCGGCTGGAGGCGATGCTGCTCGTGGCCGACAGGACGAGCCTCTACACCGTGACCGGCGCCGGCGACGTGCTGGAGCCCGAGCAGGGCGTGGCCGCCATCGGCTCCGGCGGCCAGTACGCGCTGGCCGCAGCCCGCGCGCTGATGGACTCCGACCGCTCGGCCGAGCAGATCGCCCGCCGGGCCATGGCCATCGCGGCCGAGATCTGCGTCTACACCAACACCGAGCTCGTTCTGGAAAGCTTGAGCGGCTGACGCGGATGACCGAGTTCTCCCCTCGCGAGATCGTTTCCGAGCTCGACCGCTTCATCGTGGGCCATGTCGAAGCCAAGCGCGCCGTTGCCGTTGCGCTGCGCAACCGCTGGCGCCGACAGCATGCGCCCGATGACCTGCGCGACGAGATCACGCCGAAGAACATCCTGATGATTGGCCCGACCGGGGTGGGCAAGACGGAGATCGCCCGCCGGCTGGCCCGCCTCGCCCAGGCGCCGTTCCTGAAAGTCGAGGCGACCAAGTTCACCGAGGTCGGCTACGTCGGCCGCGACGTCGACCAGATCATGCGCGACCTGGTCGACCAGGCGCTGACCATGGTCCGCGACAAGCGCCGAGGGGCCGTGCGCGCCAGGGCCGAGGCGGCCGCCGAGGAGCGCATCCTCGACGCTCTGGTCGGCCCGGGCGCCGGCCCGCCGACGCGCGAGAGCTTCCGCAAGAAGCTCCGCGCGAGCGAGCTCGACGACAAGGAGGTCGAGCTGACGCTGAGCGACTCAGGCTCGCCGTTCCAGGGCTTCGACATCCCCGGCCAGCCGGGCGCCTCGATGGGGGTGCTGAACCTCTCCGACATGATGTCCAAGGCGTTCGGCCAGCGCACCAAGACCCACAAGACCACGGTCTCCGGGGCCTACGCCCCGTTGATCGCCGAGGAAAGCGACAAGCTGATCGACCAGGAGGCGCTGACCCAGGAAGCGATCGAGCTCGCCGAGACCAGCGGCATCGTCTTCATCGACGAGCTCGACAAGGTGGCCTCGCGCGCCGAACGCGGCGGGGCCGATGTCTCAAGAGAAGGCGTGCAGCGGGACCTGCTGCCGCTGATCGAGGGCACGACGGTTACGACCAAGTACGGCCCGGTGAAGAGCGACTTTGTGCTGTTCATCGCCTCGGGCGCCTTCCACGTCGCCAAACCCTCGGACCTCTTGCCCGAGTTGCAGGGCCGGCTGCCGATCCGTGTGGAGTTGAAGGCGCTGACGCGCGATGACTTCCGCCGCATCCTGACCGAGCCCGAGGCCAACCTGATCCGCCAGAACCAGGCGCTGATGGCGACCGAGGGCGTCACCCTCACCTTCACCGCCGATGCGATCGATGCGCTGGCCGACGCCGCCGTGGCGGTAAACGGCGCGGTCGAGAATATCGGCGCGCGCAGGCTCGCAACCGTGCTCGAGAAGGTGGTGGAGGAGATCAGCTTCACCGCCGCCGACCGCGCGGGCGAGACCCTCGTCATCGACGGCGCCTACGTTCGCGACCGCGTCGAGGCGCTGGCGGCAAACGCGGATCTGTCGCGGTTCATCCTGTAGACGATGTAAGCACCGCCTTGCGCCGCCGGGCGAATTCGACCTTTCATGCCCGGCATGAACGTCGAGATGGCCGAAGAGCGCATCATCGTGCTGCCCGATCCGACGACGATGGAGGCGGCCGAGCAGCGCGCCTGGGCCAGGCGCGTGGAGGCGTTCGGCGCGCTCGCGCGCATGTCGGGGCTGCTCAGCAAGCCCAAGGACGACATCGAGCTCACGTACAAGGAAAAGCGGCTGCAACCGTTCTGGCGGCTCGCGGCGACGGCGATCTACGCCTACGAGCGCACAAAGACCTACGCGGTGAAGGTGGCGGGCGAGGTGCAGTCGGTCGCGATCGCCGGTGAGACAAAGGCGACTTCGCACGGCGAGTTCACGCTGAGCGGCCTCGAGACCTGCCGCGAGGAGACCCGCAAGGAGTTCCTCTACGACGGACTCGCCAGCGGCGCGCCCGACCCCGCGCTGAGCGCCTATCTCAAGTACGACGGTGAGCTCGCCACCGACGAGGAGCTGCACGAGATCGCCAAGCAAGGCACGATCGTGGTGCCGCCGCAGGCCAAGGCGTCGATGATCGTGCGCGAGGTCGTGGCGGCGATGCTGTCGAAGATCGACGCGGACAAGGTGATGGAGGAGACGGTGCGCATCGAGCGCGTCGACCTCGTCTACCGGCCGCTCTACGCCTTCCGCTATCGCCGCGCCGGCAAGGAGGCCGTGCTCGAGCTCGATCCGCTGACCGGCGCGATCAAACCGGGCGGCGCCACCTTCGAGACCTACCTCGGCAAGATCCTCGAGCCACGCTTCCTGTTCGACGTGACGGTGGAGACGGCCAACATCTTCTTCCCGGGCGCGACGCTGGCGCGGGTGATCGTGAACAAGGGCCTGGAGTTCAAGCGCCCCCATTGAGGGCGCGCGCTTCAATAGCGCTCGGCGCGCGCCTCCTGGATGGCCCGCTCGAGCGCAGCGGCGAAGTCCCCGCGCTCCTTCGGGCTGAGCGCGCGGGCGACGGTGAGGCGCTGGCCCGACAGCCGCAGCCTGACGCGGGCTTCATGCTGGCCGGCCTGCTCGACGGCCACGGCGGTGAACGCGGTCGGCGAGCGCCAGACCGTCCGCGAACCGCCCTGGGTCTCATAGACGACCTGGACCTCTTCGGCTGAAACCCGCACGCGCTCGGCCAGGCGGCCGCGGGCGTAGCTCACGCGGAAGGCGATCAAGACGCCAAGGACGTCCAGGCCCAGGAAGACCGGAACCGGAAGGGCGCCCATGGCGACGAAGACGATGGCCATGATCAGGTTGGAGGCGACCAGGAGCCCGATCAACCAATAGAAGCCAACGCGCGGCAGCGATCGGTTGGGTGTGATCACCGCGTCCATGTAGAGCGCCGCTGGCATGGCGGCATGCTCGGACGGCGGCTAACGTTGGTCAAGCTGGGCCGGTCAAGCTCAGCCGATGGCTCTTGACGGGGGCCGCGGGCGGGGCGACCTCAGGGGTCGGCATGCAAAGCGAACTGACCTACGCCATCGCTCCCGCTGGTCCCGCCGACGCCGTCGCGCTCGCGCGGGTGCACGTCGAATCGTGGCGGGAAACCTACGACGGCATCCTGCCGCGGGCCTATCTCGAACGCATGTCGGTCGCCCTTCATGAACGCCAGTGGCGCCACCGGCTGATGTCGACGCGCGAGGCGACGCTGGCGGCCGAGGGGCACCGTGGGCTCGTCGGATACGTCTCCGCGCAGCGCGCTCGGGGCCGCACCCAGCGCGACGAAGCCGAGATCGCGACCCTCTACCTGCTCAAGTCGGCGCAAGGGACGGGCCTCGGCCGCGCGCTGTTCACGGCAGGCGCGCGGGTCATGGCGGCGCGCGGCGCTGGCGCGCTGGTGCTCTGGGTGCTGCGCGACAACATCAACGCCAGGGGCTTCTACGAGCGGCTGGGCGGCGTGGTCGATCGGGCGGGCGAAGAGTTCGTCGGCGGTTCGGTCGTGCCCTCGGTGCGCTATCGCTGGCCAGACCTGAAAGGTTGGCTCGCCGGCTAGGCCGTCTTGGTTTCGGCGCCAGTGATCCCGTCCCAGAACCTGCGCGCCTTCATGAAGAAGCCGCGGGTCTGCGGATGCTGCTGCTCGTCGCAGAGGCCGGCCAACTCGCACACCAGCTCCTTCTGCCGGGCGTTCAGCCGGGTCGGCGTTTCGACCAGGAGCTCGACCACCAGGTCGCCACGCTCGCGCGTGCGCAGCGAGGGCATGCCGCGACCGCGCAGACGGACGGTGCGGCCATACTGGGCACCCTCGGGGACCTTGACCCGGATCTTGCACTGGCCGTCGCAGTTCTCGCCGCCGAGCAGGCAAGGCGCCTCGATCTCGCCGCCCAGAACGGCGGTGAACATCGGCACCGGCACGCTGCAGAGCAGGTCGAGCCCGTCTCGCTCGAACAGCTCGTGCGGCTTGACCGAGACGAAGATGTAGAGGTCGCCGCGCGGCCCGCCGCGCGCGCCGGCGTCGCCTTCGCCGGAGAGCCGGATGCGCGCTCCATCGTCGACGCCGGCCGGGATGCGAACCGAAAGCGTCCGCTCGCGCCGCACCTGGCCGTGGCCGTGGCAGTCGCGGCAAGGGTCGAGCACCAACTGGCCGAGCCCGCCACAGCGGGGGCAGGTGCGTTCGATGGAGAAGAAGCCCTGGCTCGCGCGCACGCGTCCCGCGCCGCCGCAGGTTCCGCACGGGGTGGGGCTGGTGCCGGGTTTGGCGCCCGACCCCTGGCAGGCGTCGCAGGTCATGGCCGCCGGGACGGCGAGCGCGACGTCCGCGCCGGCATAGGCCTGCTCCAGTGTGATTTCGAGGTCGTAGCGCAGGTCCTGGCCGCGCGCGGGGCCGCTGCGGCGGGTGCGGCCCTGGCCGAACATGTCGCCAAACGCCTGCCCGAACACCTCGTTGAACATGTCGTGTACGTCGGCGAAGCCCTGGCCGCCGCCGTTCATGCCGGCGACGCCGGCGTGGCCGAACCGGTCGTAGGCCGCGCGCTTCTGCGCGTCGCAAAGCACCGAATAGGCTTCGTTGATTTCCTTGAACCGGCCTGCCGCCTCCTCGCAGCCGCCGTTGCGGTCGGGGTGGTGCTCCATGGCGAGCTTGCGGAAGGCGGACTTCAGCGCACCCTCGTCGCAGCCCCGCTCCACGCTCAGGACCTCGTAATAGTCACGCTGCATAAAGGCGTCCCGCCCCCGCTAAGCCATCTCAACGATCGCCCGCCGCCCACCACTCCATTTGGGGGAAGACAACGGGCTGCGCAATGGGCGGAAAGCGCCTTTGCGCGATCCGCCCGTTGCGAACGTCCTCATGCCTGCTTCTGGTCGTCGACTTCCTCGAATTCAGCGTCCACGACGCCGTCGTCAGGCTTCGGCGCCTCGCCCTCGGCTGCGGCTTCGCCGGTCTGGGCCTTGTACATGGCCTCGCCCAGCTTCATCGACGCCTGCAAGAGGGTCTGCGTCTTGGTCGAGATCGCCTCGGCGTCGTCGCTCTCGAGCGACGACTTCAGATCGGCCAGCGCGGCTTCCATCGCGGCCTTGTCGTCGGCGCCGATCTTGTCGCCGTGCTCGGCCAGCGCCTTCTCGGTCGCGTGGACGGCGGCGTCGGCCTGGTTGCGGGCTTCCACCGCGGCCTTGCGTTTCTCATCCTCGGCCTTGTGGGCCTCGGCTTCCTGCACCATCCGCTGGATGTCTTCCTCGGAGAGGCCGCCGGTCGCCTGGATGCGGATCGACTGCTCCTTGTTGGTCGCCTTGTCCTTGGCCGAAACGTTGACGATGCCGTTGGCGTCGATGTCGAAGGTGACCTCGATCTGCGGCATGCCGCGGGGGGCCGGTGGAATGCCGACCAGGTCGAACTGACCCAAGAGCTTGTTGTCGACCGCCATCGGGCGCTCGCCCTGGAAGACCCGGATCGTCACCGCCGACTGGTTGTCGTCTGCGGTCGAGAAGGTCTGGCTGCGCTTGGTCGGGATTGTCGTGTTGCGCTCGATCAGTGCGGTGAACACCCCGCCCAGCGTCTCGATTCCGAGCGTCAGGGGCGTCACGTCGAGCAGGAGCACGTCCTTGACGTCGCCTTGCAGGACGCCGGCCTGAATGGCGGCGCCTAGCGCCACCACCTCGTCGGGGTTGACGCCCTTGTGCGGCTCGCGGCCGAAGAACTCCTTCACCGCATCGACCACCTTGGGCATGCGGGTCATGCCGCCGACCAGAACCACCTCGTCGATGTCGCTCTTCTTCAGGCCCGCGTCCTTCAGCGCCTGATCGCAGGGGCCGATGGTCTTGGTCACCAGATCCTCGACCAGCGCTTCAAGCTTGGCGCGGGAGAGCTTGATGTTGAGGTGCAGCGGGCCCTGGGCGTTCATCGAGATGAAGGGCAGGTTCACCTCGTACTGGGTCGTGGTGGAGAGTTCCTTTTTGGCTTTCTCCGCCTCTTCCTTCAGCCGCTGCAGGGCGAGCTTGTCGTTCCGGAGGTCGACGCTCGTCTCCTTCTTGAACTCGTCTGCCAGGTAGTCGACGACGCGAAGGTCGAAGTCCTCGCCGCCGAGGAAGGTGTCGCCGTTGGTCGCCTTCACCTCGAAGACGCCGTCGCCGATCTCCAGGATCGAGATGTCGAAGGTGCCGCCGCCCAGGTCGTAGACGGCGATCTTCTTGCCGTCGTTCTTCTCAAGGCCATAGGCGAGCGCGGCGGCGGTCGGCTCGTTGATGATGCGCAGGACGTCGAGGCCGGCGATGCGGCCGGCGTCCTTGGTCGCCTGTCGCTGGGCGTCGTTGAAGTAGGCCGGGACGGTGATCACCGCCTTCTCGACCTTCTCGCCCAGGTGGGCTTCGGCGTCTTCCTTGATCTTCTGCAGGATGAAGGCCGAGATCTGCTGCGGCGAATAGTCCTTGCCGTGGGCGCGCACCCAGGCGTCGCCGTTCGGTCCCTTGACGATCTCGTAGGGCACCATGCCCTTGTCCTTCGCCACGACAGGATCGTCGAACTTGCGCCCGATCAGCCGCTTGATGGCGAAGAACGTGTTGGTCGGGTTGGTGACCGCCTGGCGCTTGGCGGGCTGGCCGACCAGCCGCTCGCCGTCGTCCAGGATCGCCACCACCGAGGGGGTGGTGCGCACGCCTTCGGCGTTTTCGATCACCTTCGGCTGTTTGCCGTCCATGACGGCGATGCACGAGTTGGTCGTGCCGAGGTCGATGCCGATAATCTTGCTCATGACGAGGCTCAAACGCTCCTTGGTCTGCGGCGGGCGGGTCCTCTAGGCCTCATGACGAGCACCTATTGTCTTGGCCCACCCCCTCCGGGGTTCGTCTCCGAGTGTGCGCCCGATGTTGCGCAACATGAAGCGCACACATGAAGGGCGATGACGCCGATATGGGATGGGACGCCGCCGCCGCAAGGGCTTGGCCGCAGCGGAGCGCCTGACGCCAGCGCGGCGGGACGGCCCGCGGCGGGTCAGCGGCGGCGGGCCTGGAAGAAGCCTTTGAGCAGGCCTGCGCTCTCCGCGGCGAAGAGGCCGCTCTCGACCGCGGGGGCCCAGTGGCAGGTCGGCTGCTCGAACACGCGCGCGCCATGCCGGACGCCGCCTCCCTTCGGGTCCTCGGCCGCATAGACCAGCCGGCCGATGCGGGCGTGGCTGATCGCGCCCGCGCACATGGCGCAAGGCTCGAGCGTGACGAAGAGCTCGAGCCCGGTCAGGCGATAGTTGCCGAGCGCCTGCGCGCCGGCCCGCAAGGCAAGGATCTCTGCGTGCGCGGTGGGGTCGGCAAGGCCGATCGGCCGATTGTGCGCGCGCGCGACCACCGTCCCGGTCGCCGGGTCGACAAGGACGGCGCCGACCGGCGCCTCGCCGGCGGTGGCTGCGGCTTGCGCCTCGTCAAGCGCGATGCGCATGGTCGAAGGGTCATGACCGGCCATGCGTCTGACCCAATCGTTCCGCCGTCGCACGGTCAAGCCGCGCCTGAGCGCGTGGCCAAGGCGCTGGCTCGCGCCGGCGTCGCCTCCCGGCGCGATATCGAGCGTCTGATCGCCGCCGGGCGGGTCAGCCTGAACGGCGCGGTGCTGACGACGCCGGCGGTGAAGGTCGGCTCGGCGGACGTGCTTACCGTCGACGGCCGGCCGGTCGCGGCGGCCGCGCCGGCCCGGCTCTGGCGCTATCACAAGCCGGTCGGCCTGGTGACCACCCACCGCGACCCGAAGGGCCGCGCGACCGTGTTCGAGCGCCTGCCGACGGACATGCCGCGGGTCATTTCGGTCGGGCGGCTCGACCTGAACTCCGAGGGTCTGCTCCTGCTCACCAACGACGGCGCGCTTGCGCGGGCGATGGAGCTGCCCTCGAGCGGAATCGTTCGCCGCTATCGGGCACGGGTGCGCGGCGCGGTCAGCCAGGCGAAGCTGGATGCCCTGCGCGCGGGGCTGACCGTCGATGGGGTCCGCTACGGGCCGATCGAAGCGGTTCTGGAGCCGAGGACGGGGGCGGGGGTGAACCGCTGGATTTCGCTCGCGCTCGCCGAGGGCAAGAACCGTGAGGTGCGCAAGGTGCTCGCCGCCCTTGGCCTCGACGTCGGGCGGCTGGTGCGAACGGCCTTCGGGCCCCACCGCCTGGGCGACCTGAAGCCCGGCGCAGTCGCCGAAGTCATGCTGGGCGCGGGCGGCGAGCCGCCGCAGGCGGCGAAGTCGAAGAAAGGGTGGGCGAAAGCGAAACCGCGCCGAAACGGGCCTAAGACGGCTCGCGGGTCCCAAGCGGCGCGCTCGCCAGCGACTCCTTCATCGCCGCGACCGCCGAAGGCAGCCGCACGACCTCGACGAAGCTCGCGCGCTCGTCCGCCAGGCCCTCCGAAAGCGGGCGGTCCAGGGCGGCGCGGGTGAGCCGCTTGGCGTAGGCCACGCCCTCCGGCGGGCGGCCTGCGAACTCGGCGGCGATCTCGAGCGCCCGGGCGAGCGGATCGTCAGCCAGCTCGTGAACCAGCCCGAGTTCGAGGGCGGCCTCTGCCGCCAGGACCCTGCCGCGCAAGATCAGCTCGACGGCCTTCGCCTCGCCGATCACCCGTGGCAGCCGCTGGGTCCCGCCGCCGCCAGGGAAGATACCCACCCGCGTCTCGGGCAGGCCGATGGCTGTGACGTCGCGGCCGGCGATACGGATGTCGCAGGCGAGCGTGAGCTCGAAACCGCCGCCCATGCAGAGGCCGTTGATCGCGGCGATGACCGGCTTCGGCGCGGTCGCCACCAGATCGGTCAGGCCAAGAAAGCCGCCGGCTGGGCGGCTCGCCTGCGGCTGCGCCTGCGGCGCCGGCGCGGCCTCGGCCAAGCGTTCGCCGAGCACGGTCAGCTCGCCAACGTCATAGTGGCGCACGAAAATGTCCGGCAGTCCGCCGGTCAGGATGATGCAACGCACGGCCGCATCGTCGACCGCGCGCGAGACGGCCTCGAACATCTCCTGCGCGCCCGCGGCCGTCATGGTCCCGAGCGGCGGGTTGGCGTAGGCGATCACCGCCGTCTGCTGTTCGTGGCGGGTCTCGACAAGAGCCATGCATCACCTCCCGTTGCGCTTGAGCGGCAGGCGCAGCCGCCCGCGTTCGCGACTTAGGCCGCGTAGGCGACGCCGTCGAACAAAAGTCCGATCTGGCGGTCCATGGCGGCGATGAGCGCGCCGGCGTCGGCGCCGTCCTGCGCTGCGCGGCGGTAGTTCCAGACGTAAGCCGCGAGCAGGGTGTCGATGAAGAGTTCGACGTCGACGTCCTTGCGTACGTCGCCGCGCTCGATGCCGCCCCGCAAGACGTCGACCAGCATGCCGTGGAAGCGGTGGTTGCGGCCGATCGGCGTGACCGCGCCGTCCGCCGGCCAGGTGAAGGAGCAGGCGACGTAGGCTACAAACAGGCGCAAACGCCGGGTCTCGAAGCCATAGTGGACCGCCATGATCGACCGCAGCCGATCGACCGTCGGTCCGCGCAAATGCGGGGCGAGGTGCTCGAGTTCGGCCTGCAGCGCCTCGACGCGGTCGGCCATCACCTGACTCAGCAGCTCCGCTTTGCCGCTGAATGTGGTGAAGACGCTGCCGACGGCGACGCCGGCGCGTTCGGCCACCATGCGGATGGTGGTCTCCTCGTAACCGACCTCGTCGAAGAGGTCGCGCGCGGCGGTGAGCACGCGCGCTCGGGTCATCAGCTTCTTCTCACGCTTCCCCGGCAACCCATCCCCCGCCAACGGCCTTGTTCGGCCGCCACTATTGTTATGCCGCCACGGCCATCCAGCCGGCCAGCAGGATGCGGACCTGGGCGGCAAGCCTGGCGACGAGCGCCTCGGCGTCGCATGCCTCGAAAATGGCATGCCGATAGCTGGCGAGGAAGCTCTCCCAGATCATCTCCTTGACCAGGCTGATGTCGAGATCCGGCGAGAGCTCGCCGCTCGCGACGCCGGTGCGCAGGACGTCGTCGATCAACGCCAGGATGCGGGCCGCGCCGGTCCGCATGCGCGCATCGGCCTCCGGGTGCCCCAGCCAGGAATGGCCGATCGCCGCCCGCACCAGCGGCAGATGATCACGCTGGAAGGCGAAGACGGCCGAAAACAGGCGCAGCAGCGAAGCCTCGGTCGGCGCATCGGCATGGTCGGCTGCGCCCAGGTGCGCCGCCAGCGCTTCGAAGTCGTCCATGATCACGGCGCCGAACAGGTCGGCCTTGTCTGCGAAGCTGGCGAACACGGCGCCGGTCGACATGCCCGCAGCGGCGGCGATGTCGCGCATCGTCGCGGCCTCGTAACCCCGTTCGTTGAACAGCCGCTTGGCCGCGTCCAGCAACAGGCGGCGCGTCCGCTGCTTGGCCAGCGCGCGGCGGGTCAGCGGGCGCGCGTGCGGGTCAGCCGTAGCGACCTTGCGCTCTGACGCTTGCGGGAGAGAAGGTTGAGCTTGTTCAAAACTCGCTCGGGCCGAGGTGGTAGGGCAGGTCATCGTGCGTCGTTCTTGCGCCTTTCGTGCGGGATGCAACACGTCTGCGCGCAATTCTCCGCGCAAAACGCTGTGTTCTTTCGGATTTTTGCCGGAAAGCGGGCAATGCCAGTTTCGAACGTGTTCATTTATAGAAAGGCGATGTCTCGTGCAAGCCGTTGGGGGCGACATGGCCTTCCCGCCGCCGCCGGACTAAGCTTGCGCGATGACCGACATATTCACCTGGCTGATCCCGGCGGCCCTGGCGGCGGTCCTCATCACCCTGTGCGTTGGCATCTACGCGCTGTTCCGTGGCGGCGACTTCGGCCGGTCCTACTCCAACAAACTCATGCGGCTCCGCGTCGTGCTGCAGTTCGTGGCCATCCTGGTCCTGGTCGCGGCGATGATCTGGCGCGGTGGGCGCCACTGACGTCATGGTCACGCTGAACCGCATTTACACGCGCACCGGCGACGGCGGGAAGACCAGGTTGGCGACCGGCGAGCCGGTGCCGAAAACGCATCCGCGCGTCGAAGCCTACGGCGGGGTCGATGAGCTCAACGCGCTCATCGGCGTGGCGCGGACGCACCTCAGCGACGCCGGCGAGATGGATGCCATGCTCGCCCGCGTCCAGAACGACCTCTTCGACCTCGGCGCGGATCTGGCGACACCCGAGCGGCCGCGCGAGGACTTACGTATCCTTGAGAGCCAGGTCGGGCGGCTGGAAGCCGAGATCGACGCGCTGAACGCGCAACTCGCGCCGCTCACATCCTTCGTGCTGCCGGGAGGCTCGCCGGCGGCGGCCGCGCTGCACGTCGCCCGTACCGTCTGCCGGCGGGCCGAGCGCGTGACGATCGGGCTCGCCGAGGCCGAGGGCGAGAGCGTCAGCGCCCCCGCGCTCAAGTACCTCAACCGACTTTCCGATCTCCTGTTCGTGGCGGCTCGTTTCGCCAACGACAGGGGAGAGCAGGATGTCCTTTGGCGCCCAGGCGCGACGCGCTGAAGCAGGCCTAGTGTTCCGTCGGCCGATGCGTCAGCGTGGTGATCGGCATCGGCGTCGCGCAGACCTTGTCTTGCTCGTCCCACCAGTCGCCTCTGGCCTCGCAGCGCGCCTTGGCGTCGCTCGCCGTGGCGCGAGACGGCCCGCTCGTCTCGGCTGGACGGAGGAAAGCCAGCCACACGCACGCGACCAGGAAAACCGCCAGAAAGAAGAGCTGGACCCAAAGCGTCGCCGACCGTCGCATGCCGGTTCTATCGCCCATCGCGCCCTTTGCCGGCAAGCGGAGCGGCGGGCTTGCCCCAGGGGCCGCGTTGACAGCGGCGGGCGGCGTTGTCAGTTTGCCGGCCTCTTCGCAATTGCGGCGCCTTAGGACTTGGATCGCGCGCGATCGCGGCTCTCGCAACAGGTGCTCAAAGGCTTTTGAAACCGATGAAGGTGCTGGTCCCGGTCAAGCGGGTGCTCGACTACAACGTCAAAGCCAAGGTCAAGCCGGATCAGACCGGCGTCGACCTTGCCAACCAAAAGATGTCCATGAATCCGTTCTGCGAGATCGCCGTCGAGGAGGCGGTCCGGCTGAAGGAAAAGGGCGCCGCCGACGAGGTGCTCGCCGTCTCCATCGGTCCGGCGCAGGCGCAGGAGACCGTCCGCACCGCGCTCGCCATCGGCGCCGACCGCGGCCTCTTGATCCAGAGCGACGTCGACGTCGAGCCGCTCGAGGTCGCGAAGATCCTGAAAAAGGTCGTCGAGGCGGAAAAGCCCGACCTGGTGCTCATGGGCAAACAGGCCATCGACGGCGACAACAACGCGGTCGGCCAGATGCTGTCCGCGCTGCTCGACTGGCCGCAGGCGACGTTCGCCTCGAAGATCGAGGTCGCGGGCGGCAAGGTGAAGGTGACGCGCGAGGTCGACGGCGGCCTGCAAACGCTGGAGCTCGACCTGCCGGCCGTCGTCACAGCCGACCTCCGCCTCAACGAGCCACGCTACGCCTCGCTGCCGAACATCATGAAGGCCAAGAAGAAGGAACTCGACGTCAAGGCGGTCGCCGACATGGGCGTCGATCTCACCGGTCACCTGAAGGTGGTCAAGGTGACCGAGCCGCCGAAGCGGGTCGCCGGCGTCAAGGTCGAGTCGGCCGCCGAGCTGGTCTCCAAGCTGAAGACCGAAGCGGGGGTGATCTGATGGCCGTGCTCGTCGTCGCCGACAACGACAATACCTCGCTCAAGGACAACACCCACAAGACCATCACCGCCGCCAAGGCGCTGTCCGGCGACGTCGACGTGCTGGTCATGGGCAAGGGCGTCGACGCGGTCGCCGCCCACGCGGCCAAGATCGAGGGCGTGCGCAAGGTGCTGGTCGCCGAGAGCGACGCGCTTGGAAAGCAGATCGCCGAGGCGATGGCCGCGACGGTGCTCATGCTGGCGCCGAACTACGACGCGATCCTCGTGCCGGCGACCTCGGTCGGCAAGAACTTCGCGCCGCGCGTCGCGGCCAAGCTCGACGTTGCGCCGATCTCGGAGATCATCGAGGTGGTTTCTCCCGATACTTTCGTGCGGCCCATCTATGCCGGCAACGCGCTGGAGACGATCCAGTCGTCCGACGCCAAGAAGGTGATCACGGTCCGGCCGACCGCGTTCAAGCCAGCCGCTGAGGGCGGCTTGGCGCCGATCGAGAAGGTCGCCGGGGCCGAAGCCGGCGCGCACACACGGTTCGTCTCCGACGAGTTGGTCAAGTCCGACCGGCCCGAGCTCGCCGGCGCCAAGATCGTCGTCTCCGGCGGCCGCGCCATGGGTTCGGCCGAGGAGTTCCAGCGGGTGATCGAGCCCCTGGCCGACAAGCTGGGCGCGGCCGTTGGCGCGAGTCGCGCCGCGGTGGACGCGGGTTACGCGCCCAACGACTATCAGGTCGGGCAGACGGGCAAGGTGGTCGCCCCGCAGCTCTACATCGCCATCGGCATCTCCGGCGCCATCCAGCACTTGGCAGGGATGAAGGACTCCAAGGTGATCGTGGCGATCAACAAGGACCCCGACGCGCCGATTTTCCAGGTGGCCGACTACGGCCTGGTGGCCGACTACAAGACCGCGGTTCCGGACCTGATGGCGGCGCTCGGCTAGGCCGGTTACTGGAAGGTCGTGCTCCCCTGAACGATCCGGCCGGAGCCGGAAACGTCGCTGTGCACGGTGACGGGACGGCTCGCCAAGTCGACCTCCCCGTCGCCCGAGATGTCGACGTCGGCCGTATCGGTGGGCGCGATGGTCGTGCGCCCGGAGCCGGAGATGTCGACGCGCGCTTCTTGCGCGGCCAGCTTGCCGAGGTCGGCGTCGCCGTCGCCGGAGACGTCGATCTTGACCGTTCGCGCCTTGCCCTGCGCGGTGATCTTGCCCGAGCCGCTGATGTCCAGGGCAAGCTCGTCCTGGCTGAAACCGGCGATGATGAGGGTCTCGTCGCCGCTCAGCGAGAAGCTGCCGACGTTCGGCGCGGTCATGGTGATCTTCACGCGCTGGGCGTCCGCTGGCTCGTCGCGGTAGACGAGGTCGGAGCCCGACGCTTCGATCTGATCGACCGTGCCCTTCGGCCCGGTGATCACCAGCTTGCCCGGCCCGGGTGCCTGGGTGAACGTGATGTCAGCGGGGATGTCGACGCCTAGGCTGTTCGCGCCGCTCCAGGCGATCTCGCGCGTCTCTGAGGGGCCGCCGCCGTCGACGTCGGAGGTGAATACGTGGCCGATGCTGATCGTCGAGCCATTACGGACCTGCCACGAGCGATGCCAGTTGCCGTGAAATGCGGCCCCGCCGCCGACCACGGCCGCCAAGACAAAGCAGAAGACGGCAAGGCCGGCGCCGACTCCGGCGATCAGAACAAGGGTGCGGGTCATGACCGGGCGGGCTCCGTTGGCAGCGGGGGTTGGGGGTCGATCGCGGGCTTCAGTAGCTGGTAGTGCAGCCGGCCATACCAAACGAGGGCGTTGGTCAGGCCGACCGAGACCAGGGTCAGCAACGCGCCAGCGGAGGCCGCACCGGCCATCATGCCGAGGCCGGCCAAGAGCGCGACGACAGGCCCGCCGGGCGGCTCGACGAACGGCCCGACCGCAAACACGACGCCGCCGGCCACGAACACGCCGATCGCCGCGACGATCAGGCCGAACAGTGCGCTGACGACGCCGATCAGGATCGGGAGTAGAAAGATGATGTCGATCGCGCCCAGGCCGAGCACAGCGAAGACGGCCACCGCAGCCGCCTCGGGGCTGCGCCGTGTCTCCCATTGCTTGACCCCGGCCTCGGCGCGCAGCTCGCGCGCGAGCCGGTCCGGGTCGCCTAGCGCGGCGGCGATCTCGGTTTCGTTGCGGCCCTGCGCCGCGCCCTCCGCGAAGTGGGCGTCGTAGTCTGCGAGGATCTCGGCGGCCGCCTTCGGCGGCATGCCCTTGAGTCCGGCCCGAAGCCGGGCGATGAAGGCCTCGCGGGTCATTTGGCAGACTCCCCCAGCGTGGTTTCGACGGCCCGCGCGAAAGCCCGCCAAGCGTCGCGCTGCGCCGCGAAGCTGGCCCGGCCGGCGGCTGTAAGCCGGTAGTATTTGCGCGAGGGGCCGGCGGGCGACTCGACGAGGTAGGTCTCCACCAGGCCGTCGCCCTGCATCCGACGCATCAGCGGATAGATCGTCCCCTCGGCCATGCCGATCGCCCCGGAGAGCCGGCGTGCGATGTCGTAGGCGTAGGCATCCTCACGCGAGATCAGCGCCAGCACGCACAGCTCCAGAACGCCCTTCTTCAGCTGGATGTCGATGCTCTCGGGCATGGGCCTCCGCTTCTTCGAGCGGGCTGATATCGCTAGGTAGCTGTTACTGCAAGGTACCTAGCGTAACATGACAGGGAATTCATGTCGCCGCGCTGCGAACAGGTTCGCTGCGATGCAGCAAAACGCTTGGCCTTCGCCTTTGGCGTGATAGAGAGGGGACGTCTTCGGCGCTTGGCGGCGCCGCCCATGCGAGGACGAATGGCCGAGATAAAGACCATCGGCGTGGTCGGCGCGGGTCAAATGGGCACGGGCATCGCCCATGTCTGCGGCCTGGCTGGCTACCAGGTCGAGCTGAACGACGTCAGCCGCGACCGCATCGATGCGGGCCTGCACGTCATCGAGCGCAACCTCTCGCGCCAGGTCGCGCGCGGCATCATCGACGATGCGGCGATGAAGGCCGCTCTCGGCCGGATCAAGCCCATCGAGGGTCTTGAGCAGATCGGACAGGCGGACCTGGTCATCGAGGCGGCGACCGAGGACGAGGGGATCAAGAAGGCGATCTTCGCCGCGCTCGCGCCACACCTCGGCAAGGGCACGCTCCTGGCTTCGAACACCTCGTCGATCTCGATCACCCGGCTGGCCTCGGCCACCGACCGGCCGGAGCGGTTCATCGGGCTGCATTTCATGAACCCGGTCCCGCTGATGAACCTGGTCGAGATCATCCGCGGCATCGCCACCGACGTGGCGACCTACGAGACGGCGGTGTCCTTCGCCAAATCGCTCGGCAAGACGACCGCCAACGCCGAGGACTTCCCGGCCTTCATCGTCAACCGCGTCCTGGTGCCGATGATCAACGAGGCGATCTACACCCTCTACGAGGGCGTCGGCACGGTCGAGGCGATCGACACCGCGCTGCACCTGGGCGCCAACCACCCGATGGGCCCGTTGCAACTGGGCGACTTCATCGGCCTCGATACGGTGCTTTCGATCATGAACGTGCTGCATGACGGCCTGGCGGACTCGAAGTACCGACCCTGCCCGCTGCTCGTGAAGTACGTCGAGGCCGGCTGGCTCGGCCGCAAGACCGGCCGCGGCTTCTATGACTACCGCGGCGAGACCCCGACCCCGACGCGCTGAGCGGCTGCTCTCACCAGATCATCGGGACTCCGTAAGGCGGAAAGGCCCGATCGGCGCCGACTACCGCCGCGCCGAGCTCAAACGCCTGGGCGATGATCAGCCGGTCGAATGGGTCGCCGTGGTGGCGCGGCAGCCGCCCGGCCAGAGCGGCGTGAGCGGCGCTGAGAGCGAGCCATTCGAACGACTGGCCGGTCACCGCCTCGTCGAGATTCGCCGGCAAGGCTGAAAGCAACGGATCGCGCGACCGCTTGAACTCAAGCTCGTAGGCCGTGACGACGCTGACAAACACCCGGTTGGCCCGATCGGCGAGCGCGCGGATCGCGCCGGACGACAGCCGCGCGCGCGCTGTCGCCGCCCAGACCAGCACGTGGCCGTCCAGGATCAGAATCACCTTTCGGGGAAGATCGACTTGTCGATCCAGGCCGCGACGTCTGGGTCCGGTTCGAAGGACTCCATGGGGATATCGAGCCCAAGATGCTCCCAAATGCCAAGGCGCCGTTCGCCCGCGGTCGGAGGGGCCTTGGGGGTCAGCGTGACGATCGGCGTCCCATGCCGGGCGATCACGACCTCTTCGCCCGCCTCGGCGCGCGCGACCAACTCGGACAGTTTGGCTTTGGCCTCGGCGATGTTCACCTGGATGGTCATAGGCGACCGTACCATGGCGACATTTGTTGGTCCAGAAAGTTGGTCTAGGTCGCGCTGCCGTAGTGCAGAACTTCGACCTTTTCGAGCGTGACCAGGCCCAGCGCCTTGATCGTGTCGAGTTCGGCCATGAAGGCCCGGATCTTCGCCTCCTCGTCGACGATCTCGATTACCAGCGGCAGCTTGGCCGACAGGTCGAGGATCTTCGCCGTATGGATCCTGGCGTGCAGCCCATATCCCATGGGGCCGCGCAGCACGGTCGCGCCGGCGATCTTGGCCGCCCGCGCCTTCATGACGATGTCCTCGTAGAGGGGTCGATGTCCGCTCATCTTGCCCTCTTCGGTGTAGATGCGGAGCAGAACGGCCGGTTGCGGGGCTTGCATGGGTAGGCTCCCCAAAAGAGGCGGCGGCGCGGCCGAGGACCGGCTCCCGGCCTATAGCACGCCAGCGGACGATCGCTCAGCCGCCAAGCCATTGATCGCGCGCGGGGGTTTGGACTAGCATCCCGGAACAATCGAGCCCTATCGGGGATGGAGTCCCCCGCAAACGCCCAAGAGGGCTGATGACTCCTACCCATGGCGCGGCGAGTGCGTGTCTTCGCCGCCGGGTAGGAGCAGTTTCGTTCCGCCCCACGCCTGACACGGGACCCGCCCGACCCGTGGCGGGCCGCGAAGGGGAGGTCGTGATGGCCCACGTGTGGAGTCTTGCCGCGCTCTGGCTTGGTCTGGCGCTGGCGGCGACCCTGCTCTCGATCTGGCTCAAGATCGCGACGGCGTTGTCTGAGATCGTCGTTGGGACAGTCGCCCAGCTGGTCATCGGCGTCGTCATCGGGCCGAGCTTGCTTGGGACCAGCGAGTCCTGGATCACCTTCCTCGCCGGCGCCGGCGCCATCGTCCTGACCTTCCTCGCCGGCGCGGAGCTCGACCCCGCGGTCTTCAGGGCGAAGTGGAAGGAGGCGAGCGCGATCGGGGTCGTTGGCTTCGTCGCCCCGTTCCTCGGCTGCGCGGCCGTGGCCTATTTCCTCTTGCATTGGCAGGCCAGGCCAAGCTGGCTGGCCGGCGTCGCCCTCTCCACCACCTCGGTCGCGGTGGTCTATGCGGTGATGCTGGAGTTCGGCCTCAACCGCACCGACTACGGCAAGACGATCCTGGCCGCCTGCTTCATCAACGACCTTCTGACGGTGCTGGCGCTTGGGCTGATCTTCGCGCCGTTCACGTTCAAGACCGTGGTGTTCGGCGCAGGCTCGACCGCGGCTCTCATCGTGCTGCCCGGGCTCACGCCCCGCTTCTTCCGATGGTTCGGCGGCCGCCCTTCGGAGCTCGAAGCGAAGTTCCTGCTGCTGATGCTGTTCGGTCTGGGCGCGTTGGCCGCTTGGGCCGACAGCGAAGCGGTGCTGCCCGCCTACATGGTGGGCATGGTGCTCGCGGGCACGGTCGGCAAGGATCATGTTCTGGTGCGGCGGTTGCGAACGCTGACGTTCGGCCTGCTGACGCCCTTCTACTTCATCCGAGCCGGTTCGTTCGTCTCCGTGCCGGCGCTCGTCGCCGCGCCGCTGGCCTTCCTCGCTCTCCTCGGCGCGAAGATGGTCTCGAAGTTCGCCGGCGTCTTCCCGACCACCGGCCTGTTCAAGACCCCTCGGCGTGAGGCGATGTACACGACGCTGCTCATGTCGACGGGCCTCACGTTCGGCACCATCTCGTCGCTGTATGGGCTCTCGCACCACATCATCAGCCAGGGGCAATATTCTCTCCTGGTCGCAGCGGTGATCGGCAGCGCCGTTGTGCCGACCCTGATCGCCAACGCCTTCTATCTGCCGCACCATCTGCTGCCGACCGCGCCGGAGCCGGGCGAGCCGGCCGTCGCGGCCGCCGCCCCGACGCCCGCGCAGGAGCCTGCCTGATGTTCACCAAGATCCTCAACGCCAACGACGGTTCCGACAATGCCTTCAAGGCTCTGGACGTCGCCTGCGGGCTTGCCGCCAAGCTGGACGCCGAGGTGCATATGATCGCCGTCGAGGAGCTCCAGGCCCTGCCCGACACCGACATGATCGACGAGATCGCGGAGCAGAAGGCAGGCGCCGATCATGCCGTTCGCGGCGAGATCCGCCGCGCGCGCGCCATCGCCGCGCGCCACGGCGTCGCGCTCGAGAGCCACGTCTTCACCGGCCACGTCGTGCGGACAGTCGTCGATTTCGCCAGCGACAACGGCTTCGATCTTCTCGTCATCGGCGCCACCGGCCGCGCTGCGCTGTACGAGCGCATGCTCGGGACCCGCGCCGATCGCATCTCCCACCTGGCCCGCTGTCCGGTGTTGATCGTCCGCTAGCCGGGCGACCGCTCGGGTCGCTCCGGCCTTGAACGACTCGCCCCCGTTGGCGATAAGCGGCCCCGCGCCGCCCCGTCGAGAAAAACGGAGACCCTGCCTTGGGCGAAATCGCTGTCTTCAGCGGCAGCGCTCACCCCGCGCTGGCGAGCGAAATCTGTGCACACCTGCAAGTCCCGCTGCATCCGTCGCGGACCCAGCGCTTCTCCAGCGACTGCATCGAGGTTCAGCTTCTGGAAAACTGCCGCGAGCGCGACGTCTTCATCGTCCAACCGCTCTGCGCGCCGGTGCAGGAGAACCTGGTCGAGCTGCTCCTGATGCTGGACGCCGCCCGCGGGGCGAGCGCGGCCCGGCGCACGGTGGTCATGCCGCACTATGCCTACGCGCGCTCCGACAAGAAGGACCGGCCGCGCATCTCCATCGCCGGCCGGCTGGTCGCGGACCTGATGGCGACGGCCGGCGCCGACCGCGTGCTCACCATGGCCTTGCACGCGCCGCAGGTGCACGGCTTCTTCAGCGTGCCCGTCGACCATCTGCATGCGCTGAACGAGCTCGCCGAGCACTTCCGCGGCCTTGATCTGTCCAACACCGTCGTCGTGTCGCCGGACCTCGGCAACGCCAAGGACGCCGCCCAGTTCGCGCGCATGCTGGGCGTCGATGTCGCCGTCGCGGCCAAACAGCGCATCAGCGACGACAAGGTGGTCATCAGCACCATCATCGGCGACGTCGAGGGCCGCGACGTGATCGTGCTCGACGACGAGATCGCCAAGGGCACCAGCGTCATCGAGCTCCTGGACCACTTGCGGCCCCGCGGCGTCGGCGAGATCCGCATCGTCTGCACGCACGGCCTGTTCGGGCAGGGCGCACTCGACCGTTTGGCCGCGCAACCTGACGTGCGCGAGATTGTCTGCACCGACACCGTCCCGCTGGGCGACGAGGGCCGCGTCGGCAAGTTGAGCGTGATCTCCATCGCCCCGGCGTTCGCCGAGGCCATCCGCCGTATCCACAATGGCGAGTCGGTCTCGGCCCTCTTCCAACCCGCTTAAGAGCATTTCCTTCGACTTCGCCGGCTTAGCGCCGATAATCCGCCCTGATTCGAAACGGCGGGGACGATGCGCAGGGTCACCGGAGCGCTTCTGGCCGGCGCCTATCTTTGCCTGGCCCTCACGGTCGCGCTGATGGTCTGGCGCGGTGGCGGCGGTGCGGCCGCTGGCCTTGCCGCCCTGATTGGTTCGCTCGCGCTGGCGCTCGCCCTGCATGGCCTCATCAGCCGCGCATTCGAGCGCAGCGGCACACAACGCGAGCTTGCCGACGTGCGCGAGGCCAACCGCATTCTCGCCGATCAGCTCGAAGGCCTCTACGACCGGCTGGCGGGGTTCGCCGAAACCCTGCAGGAGGACGCCGAGCGCCGCAGCGAAGAGCTGACGACCGAGATGCGCGTGCTCGAGGATCTGGTGCAGCGCATGCGCGACGGGCTCGAAGACCGTCTGGCACAGACGCGCGACGTTCCGCCGGCCTACGAGCGCCACCACAACCAGCACATGGCGCTGCTCGAGACCGTGCGCGCGGCGCTGGCGGAAAACCGGGTCGACCTCTACCTGCAGGCCGTGGTCAGCCTGCCGCAGCGCAGGACCGTCTTCTACGAGAGCTTCTCGCGGCTGCGCGACGCGACCGGCCGGGTGATGATGCCGGCGGAGTATTTGAGCGTCGCAGAGCCCGAGGGGCTGATGCCGGCGATCGACAACCTGCTCTTGTTCCGTTGCGTGCAGATCGTCCGGCGCCTCGCCAAGAGTGACCGCAAGATCGGCATCTTCTGCAATGTGGCCCTGGGCTCGCTCGGCGACGAGACCTTCTTCCCGCAATTCCTCGAGTTCCTGTCCGAGAACAAGGACATGGCCGGCTCGCTGATCTTCGAGCTCGGCCAAGGCGCGTTCGACCGCCGTGGCGCGGTCGAGGCGCGCAACATGGCCAAGCTGGCCGACCTAGGGTTCCGCTTCTCTCTCGACAAGGTGGTCGACCTCGACCTCAACTTCGCCGATCTCGCCCGCGCCGACGTCAAGTTCGTCAAGGTTTCGGCCGACGTGCTGCTCAACCAGCTGATGGAGTTGGACGGCCGGCTCACGCTGCGCTCGCTGAAGGACATCAACGCGGCCGACTTCGCCGACCTCACCCGCCGCTACGGCGTGGAGCTGATCGCCGAGAAGGTCGAGACCGAGCGGCAGGTCGTCGACATCCTCGAGCTCAACATCGCTTACGGTCAGGGCAACCTGTTCGCCGAGCCGCGGCCGATCCGCGACTCCATCCTGGCCGAAGCCGACCCGCCGGCCGATTTCATGCGCTCGACGCTCCGCCGTCGCGCCTCGCGCTAGCCAGGATCAGCCGCCCGAGGGAGCCGAAGGCGTGGCGTAGTAGTCCTTCTCCCAGGCCCGCATGCGCTTGATCGCGTCGGTGACGAAGGGGGTGAACCGCGCCAGGCGCAGGATCGCCTTGTTGATCCAGTCCAAGAGCGGCGGAAACGGGCGATGGATGTCGATGAGCAGCACCACGCGCGCGCCGTCGGTGTCGTTCCAGACCTCGTGCCGGTAGGTGTCGTCGAACACGACGCACCGCCCCTCCTCCCAATGCACCATGGCCTTGCCGACCTGCATGCGGACGTCCGCGCGCGGTTCGGGGACGATCAGGCCGAGATGGGCTCGGACCAGGCCCTTGTAGGAGCCTCTATACGCAGTCAGGTGCGCGCCGGGCTCGAGCACGGAAAAGAAGGCCAGCTCGAGGTTGGGAATCCTGGCGAGCAGGCCCGCCGTCTCAGGGCACTGTTCGCAGTTCAGCTTCGAGCGCATGCCGAACGCGCTGAATGCGAAGACCTTCCAGACCGGCTCGCGTGTGATGCCGTACTGCGTCGTCGAAATCTCCTGCATGTTCGGCAGGGCGGCCCGCGTCGGCATGAGTCGATCGAGTTCGAGCCGGATCGATCGCCAGTTCGTCTCCAGCTCGGCGACCCAGGGGAAGGCGTCGTTAGCGAGGATTTCACCGCCGCCGACCAGCGAGACCCGCCCCAGCCAGCGTTCGAGGTTGCGTCCCATCTCCGCGGCGGATGTCCGCACGCGCTGACGCAGGGTCGGCCTGGGCAAAGGCAAAGCAGTCATCGATCGGAGCGCACCCCAAGGGCCCAAAGCGCATTCTCTCAGCTTGTCGTGTTTGCCGCCAGTCGTCGGATGGGAGCGCCGTTCGGCCTCCGGCGGTCGTCGACGCGCCACAAGCCTTGCAAGCGCGCCTTGACATCCAAGGGCCGCGACCATAGATCGCCGGCGTTAGCACTCAGAGGCGGCGGCTGCTAACGGCCGCGCTTCCGAGCGACACCGGTTTCAACTGCAACGTCCCTTAAGGGAGAGACAATATGGCGTTTCGTCCGCTTGGCGATCGCGTGCTGATCAAGCGCGTCGAGGAAGAAGAGAAGACCAAAGGCGGCATCATCATCCCCGACACCGCCAAGGAAAAGCCGCAGGAAGGCGCGGTCATCGCGGTAGGCCCCGGCGCCCGCGACGAGAATGGCAAGCTGATCCCCCTCGACGTAAAGAAGGGCGACCGCATCCTGTTCGGCAAGTGGTCGGGCACCGAAGTGAAGATCGACGGCGACGATCTCCTGATCATGAAGGAGAGCGACGTCCTGGGCGTGCTCGAGAAGTAGCCCGCCGAACCCCGACATCCCCCTTATCCGAAAGAGCTGAACAATGGCTGCCAAAGACGTCTATTTCGCCACCGACGCGCGCGACCGGATGCTGCGCGGCGTAAACACCCTCGCCAACGCGGTCAGGGTCACGCTGGGGCCCAAGGGCCGCAACGTCATCATCGAGAAATCCTTCGGCGCCCCGCGCTCGACCAAGGACGGGGTCACCGTCGCCAAGGAAATCGAACTCACCGACAAGTTCGAGAACCTCGGCGCGCAGCTGATCCGCGAGGTCGCGTCGAAGACCAACGACAAGGCCGGTGACGGCACCACGACCGCCACCATCCTGGCCCAGGCTATCGTCAGCGAGGGCCTGAAGTACGTCGCCGCCGGCATGAACCCGATGGACCTGCGCCGCGGCATCGACAAGGCCGTGGTCAAGGTCGTCGCGGAGATCAAGAAGACCTCCAAGAAGGTCACCACCAACGCCGAGATCGCCCAGGTCGGCGCCATCTCGGCCAACGGCGACAAGGACGTCGGCGACATGATCGCCCGCGCCATGGACAAGGTCGGCAACGAGGGCGTGATCACGGTCGAAGAGGCCAAGAGCCTGGAGACCGAGCTCGACGTGGTCGAGGGCATGCAGTTCGACCGCGGCTACCTGTCGCCCTACTTCATCACCAACGCGGACAAGATGGAGGCGGTGCTCGAAGATCCGCTGATCCTGCTTTTCGAAAAGAAGCTCTCCTCGCTTCAGGCGCTGCTTCCGGTGCTCGAAGCCGTCGTGCAGTCGGCTCGTCCGCTCTTGATCGTGGCCGAGGACATCGAAGGCGAGGCTCTGGCCACGCTGGTGGTCAACAAGCTCCGCGGCGGCCTGCGCGTCGCGGCGGTGAAGGCGCCGGGCTTCGGGGATCGCCGCAAGGCCATGCTCGAGGACATCGCCACCCTTACGGGCGGCCAGCTGATCAGCGAGGATCTCGGCATCAAGCTCGAGAACGTCACCCTCGACATGCTCGGCAAGGCCAAGAAGGTCACCATCACCAAGGACGACACCACGATCGTCGACGGGTCCGGCGCCAAGGCCGACATCGAGGCCCGCATCGGCCAGATCAAGAAGCAGATCGAGGACACCACCTCCGACTACGACAAGGAGAAACTGCAGGAACGCCTGGCCAAGCTGGCCGGCGGGGTTGCGGTGGTCCGCGTCGGCGGCTCGACCGAGGTGGAAGTGAAGGAGAAGAAGGATCGCGTCGACGATGCGCTGAACGCCACCCGCGCGGCGGTCGAGGAAGGCATCGTCCCCGGCGGCGGCGTCGCCCTGCTCAAGGCGGCCAAGGTGCTCGAAGGCTTCAAGGGCGACAACGACGACCAGACCGCCGGCGTCGCCATCGTCCAGCGGGCCCTGCAAGCCCCGATCCGCCAGATCGCCGAGAACGCCGGCGTCGAAGGCTCGATCGTGGTCGGCAAGGTGACGGAGAACAAGTCCGCCACGTACGGCTTCGACGCTCAGAGCGAGAAGTATGTCGATATGATCCAGGCCGGCATCATCGATCCGGCCAAGGTCGTGCGCACGGCCCTACAGGACGCGGCCTCGGTCGCCGGCCTGATGGTCACCACCGAAGCCGCCATCGTCGAGGCGCCGAAGAAGGCGTCGAACGGCGGGGGCGGCATGCCCGGCGGCGGCATGGGCGGCATGGGCGACATGGACTTCTAAGAGGTCCGGGCGCTTTCAGTACAGCTCGAACAGGAACCCCCGGGTCGCGAGATCCGGGGGTTTTCGCTATTCCGAGAGCATGCGAATGGCCACAGACCCTTCAGACGGCCTGACGTTCCGTCCGATGGCGGCGGCCGACTTCCCGATGATGACGCGCTGGCTCGCCACGCCGCACGTGGAGGCCTTCTACCAGCCGGCGCCGATCAATCTGGACGGGGTGACCGAGCGATACGGCCCACGCCTCGACGAGGCGTGGCCGACCCGTTGCCACATCGCGCTCAGCCACGGGCGGCCGTTCGGCTACTTGCAGTGCTACCGCAACGCCGACTGGCCGGACTGGAGCGAGACGACGGGTGTCGAAGGCGGCCTCAGTATCGACCTCTACATCGGCCAGGCGGATTTCGTCGGCCGCGGGTTCGGCCGTGCGATGCTTGCCGGCTACGTTCGCGATGTGGCCTTCGCGCGGTTCGCCGACGAGCGGCTATGCTACATCGCCCACGCAGTCGACAACGCGCCGGCGCTCGCCTGTTCGCAGGCCGTCGGCTTCCGCTTCGTGCGAACCTTCGACGAGGGTGGCGTGGCCATGCGCCTCTTCGTGATCGAGCGCTGACTTCAGAGCTCCAGCCGGTAGGCGCGCTTGGCGGCGCCGGCGAAGAGGTCGGCCTTCTCGTCCGCGGAACAGCCCTTGGCGGTCAGTTTCAGGGCGTTCCACAGCACATCGTAGGTGCAGCTGCAGAGGTCGACGGGGAAGTTGCTCTCGAACATCGCCCGCTTGGGCGTGAAGGCCTCGATACAGGTCTCGATGTACGGCCGCCATTCCTCGGCGAGCACGGTCGAGGGCCGGCTCTGCATGAAGGAATCGAAGCCCAGGAACGGCATGGCCAGCCCGCCCAGCTTCACGAACACGTTCTGGCAGGCGCCGATGGCGCGGATGTTGTCGCGCCAGATCCCGAAGCGCTCCTGCCGCTTGCCGGCGTAGGAGCCGATGCCGAGCGGCGTGCCGACGTGGTCGAGGATGAAGATCGTTTCCGGAAACGCCCGAGCTAGGTCGAGGAACTCGCCGAGCTGCGGCTCGAGCAGCCAAGCGTCGAACGATAGCCCGAACTTGGCGAAGCGCGCGAACCCCCTGCGGAAGGCATCGGACGGGTAGAGGCCGGGCGTCTGTCGCGCGAGCGGCCCCAGCACCTCGACGTCGGCGTCGTAGGAGGCGGAGTGGCGGATGCCGCGGAAGCGGCCGCTGGCTCGCATGTGCGCCTCGAGCGCCTGGGCGATCTCCGCCTCGCCCTGCGTCAGATCGGCGTGGCCGACGATGCCGGCGCAGGCGCGAACGGGGCCGTCGAGGCCGCTGGCGCTCATCGCCGCGACGCCGTTCACGAACTCGGTCTCGCCGACCGGCCGCAGATGTGCTGGCCCGTCGGCGCGGTACATGGCGCCGCACTGGACAAAAACGGTGGCGATGACGTTGTGACCGCGCGTCAGGTCGGCCAGCAGCTCGTCGTGCAGATAGCGCGGCGCGAGCCTGATCACGTTCTCGAACCCATGCCGCACCGGGCCAGTCGCCGGCGGCAACCCTCGCCGGTCCCAGAGGTGGTGGTGCGGGTCGACGATCGGGAGCTCAGGCTCCAGGATCGCTTCCCTCAGTGCGGCGTCCGCCATCGTCTTCCTCCCGTCGCTTGTTGTGCGCCGATGTCGTAAGGCCAAAGCGCGGCGGGCGACAAGCGGACGTGAAATCGCCGCGAAACAATGGCCACGACTATCGGCGTTATCCTTGCAAGGAGTCCGGCGCGTGATGCGAGCTGCAAGACTGGCCATGGCGGCGACCGTCGTCTCTGTGGCCGTCGCGCCGACGTTGGCGCAGGCTCCGCAGCGCGCCGGCGAGCTCTTCGTCAGCCCAAGCGGCCAGCCGTTCCGTGCGCCCGCAGGCGCGCCTTATCCGGTGGCGCAGTGGTTCGCCCAGGCCGACAAACGAGGCGACGGCAAGGTCGACAAGGGCGAACTCCGCGCTGACGCCGAGGCCTTCTTCCGCGTGTTGGACAAGAACGGCGACGGCGTCATCGATCCCTTCGAGTTGCAGGCGTACGAGCAGGACGTCGTTCCTGAGATCCTCGGCGCCTATCGCATCCCGGAGGGGCAGGTCATCGGTTTCCCGCGCGGCGCGGGCGGCCCAGGCCCCCGCCGCGGCCTGTTCGGCCGCCGCCAGCAGGCCCCGGGCGATCCTGGCGAGGCCAGCGTGCTGGACGGCGCCGCGCCGTATGAGCTCGTCCCCGATCCGGAGCCGGTCGCCTCGACGGATTTCGCCGGCGACGGGCGGATCACGCTCGCCGAGTTCCTCAGGGCGGTCGACCAGCGGTTCGACCGCCTGGACGCCAAGCACAGAGGCTTCCTGCTCCTGGCCGACCTGCCGAAGACGGTGGCGCAAAAGGACGCCGATCAGGCCGCCCGCGACGCCGCGGCGCGGCGCTGACGTCGACCTGGCGCCTGCTGCGGTCGGCGCGAGCGGGATTTACCTAGGCCGTATCCCGGCCTAACAGCCCTCGGATGACTCCCATCGTCATCGCCCTCGTCCTCGGCGCGGCGTTGCTGCACGCAAGCTGGAACGCGATCCTGCGCGGCGGCGCCGATCGCCTCTGGTCGGTGACGATCATGTGCGGCGTCTCGATCGTGGTGGCGCTGCCCTTCCTTTTCCTGCTGCCTTCGCCGGCGCGGGCGAGCTGGATCTGCATCGGCCTCTCCTCGGCGTTGCAGGTCAGCTACTGCTTCTTCCTCGTCCGCGCCTATCACCACGGCGGCCTGGCGCAGGTCTATCCGATCGCGCGCGGGACGGCGCCGCTCCTCGTCACGCTGGGCGCGGCGGTCGTGGTTGGGCAGAGACTCACGCCCGCGGCGCTCGCCGGCGTCATCCTCGTCTCGTTGGGCATCATGGCGCTGGCCTTCGAGCGGGCGCGGCTGGCGGCCGCGTCCACGCTGTATGCGCTGGCGACCGGCGGCTTCATCGCGGCCTATACGGTGACCGACGGCATCGGCGCCCGGCTCGCCGGCAACCCGCAGTCCTACACCGCCTGGCTGTTCGTGGTGCAGGGACTGGGCATGATCGCCGCCTACACCGTGGCGCGCGGCCGGCTCGCGCTCCCGCGCGACGGGGAGATGCTGAGGGCCGTCATCGGCGGCGTCTTTGGGTTGATCTCCTACGGCGTGGTGATCTGGGCTCTGGCGCGCGCGCCGATGGGCCAGGTCTCCGCCCTGCGCGAAACCAGCATCCTCTTTGCGGCCGTGCTGGGCGCCCTCTTCCTGAAGGAGAAGGTGACGCTGCCGCGGGCCGGCGCGGCGGCGATGATCGCGGCGGGCGCGGTGGTGCTGGCCGCCGGATGACCGACGCCGATCCGTTCCAGCCCTGGCTCGAGCGATGGACGCTGACCCCGGACGGGGCGGCGTTTTCGACCAAGTTCGGCAGCCGGCTTATGCCCGTGCGCGCGGGCGGCGCGGCCGCCATGCTGAAGGTCGCCGGCCACCCGGAGGAAGAGAACGGCGGCGTGCTTATGGCCTGGTGGCGCGGCGACGGGGCTGCCCGCGTGCTGCAAATCGAGGGGCCGGCGATCCTGCTCGAACGGCTGTCCGGCGAGCGCGACCTGGCGACGATGGCGCGGAGCGGCGAGGACGATGCGGCGACGCGCGTGCTCTGCGACACCGCCATGCGCTTGCACGCGCCGCGCTCTGGCCCGCCGCCCGCAACGCTCGTTCCGCTCGATCGATGGCACGACTCCTTGGCCCAGGCGGCGGCGAGCCGGGGCGGCCTCTTTGCGGAGGCCTGGCGCGTCGCGCGGGACCTGCTCGCGCAACCGCGCGAGGCCGTCGTGCTGCACGGCGACCTGCACCATGGCAACGTCCTGGACGGCGGTCCGCGCGGGTGGCTCGCCATCGATCCGAAGGGCCTCATCGGCGAGCGCGGGTTCGACTATGCCAACCTGTTCCGCAACCCCGACGCCGAGATCGCGCTCAAGCCCGGGCGCCTCGCCCGCCAGGCGCGGATCGTGGCCGAGACGGCCGCGCTCGAGCCGGGGCGACTGCTCGCCTGGGTGTTCACCTATGCGGTGCTGGGCGCGGCCTGGAGCCTGGAGGGCGGCCACGACGCCGACGCCGCGGTCGGGCTCCAAATCGCCGAGATCGCCAAGGCTGAGATGGCGCGCTAGTCCCGCGCGAAGCGGTCGAGCGCGGCCACCACGCTCTCGTTCATGCCCGGCGTCTGCGTCTCGTGGCCGGCGTTCTCGACCACGATCAGCTCGCTGCCCGGCCAGGCCTTGTGCAGGGCCCAGGGCCCTTCGAGCGGCGCGCCGAGGTCCAGCCGGCCGTGTACGAGGACGCCGGGAATGCCGGACAGCCGATGGGCGTCGCGCAGCAGCTGGTCGTCCTCGAGCCAGGCGTCGTGGCTGAAGTAGTGGGTGACGATGCGGGCAAAGACCATCACGAACCGCGGGTCCTCGTAGCGCGCCGGCCGAACGAGCTTCGGGTCGATCGAGATGACGGCGGCCTCCCAGTCGCACCAGGCGAGGGCGGCCTTCTCGCGCACCGCCGCATCCGGCGAGGCCAAGAGGTCGCGATAGGCGTGCACCAGATTGGCGGCGGGATCGGTGACCCCCGCGCCGGCGCGGAACCGCTCCCAGGCCTCCGGAAAGTAGCGGCCGACGCCGTGATAGAGCCAGTGGATGTCGGCCGGGCGGGTGAGCCCGACGTGCGACAGCACCATCGCCTCGACCCGTTCCGGATGCCGCTCCGCGTAGGACAACGCCAGCGTCGAGCCCCAGGAGCCGCCGAAGACCACCCACCGCTCGACGCCAAGACGCAGACGCAGGGCCTCGATGTCGGCCAGCAGGCGTCCGGTGGTGTTGGTCGAAAGGTCCACGGCGATGTCGCTCGCATGCGGCAGGCTGCGGCCGCTTCCGCGCTGATCGAACAGGATCGCGCGATAGGCCGTCGGATCGAACAGCCGCCGCATGCCTGGGGTGCAGCCGGAGCCCGGGCCGCCGTGCAGGACGAGCGCCGGCCTGCCGGCCGGATGGCCGCACGCTTCCCAGTAGACCCTCTGCCCGTCGCCGACGTCGAGCAGTCCGGTCTCGTAGGGCTGGATCGGGGGATGGAGGGCCGCCATCGCCGGCTCCTGCACCGCCCGGGCGCGCGTGGTCAAGCCACCCGGCGCGCGATCGCCTCGACCAGCACGTCCGCCGGCGGGCCGATGTCGACGACGATGGCGTGCTCGTCCCGGCCCGGCGGCTCGAGTGCGGCGAACTGGGTGGGCAGCAGCGATGCGGGCCAGTAGTGGCCGGTCCGGTGCTCGAGCCGGTCGGCGATCAGCGCCTCGGACCCCGCGAGATAGACGGCCCTGAGCGCGGGCCGGCCGGCACGCAGCCGCGCGCGATAGGCTCGCTTCAGCGCCGAGCAGGCGATGACCGAGGCGCGGCCCTCGGCCGCCTGCGCATCGATCCACCGGCCGACGGCGTCCAGCCACGGCCAGCGGTCTGCGTCATCCAGCGCAGCGCCGCTGCGCATCTTCTCGACATTGGCTTTCGGGTGCAGATCGTCGGCGTCGAGGAAGGCCCAGCCCAGTCGTTCGGCGAGCATCCGGCCGATCGTGGTCTTCCCCGCGCCGGAGACGCCGAACACCAGAATGGCGGGCGGTCCGCTCATCGGGCGCCGCGTTGACAGGGGCCGGCCGCGGCTCCAACTAGGGTCGGCATCAGCGAAAAACGGAGCGCGTGAACCATGGCGGGGTGGGCCTATGCGGACATCTGGGAAGAGATAGCGGCCGCGGCTCCGGCTCGCCGCGCCCAGGTGCAGGGCCTGCGCGAGCTGAGCTGGGGCGAATTCGACGCCCGCGCCAACGCCGTCGCGCGGTTCCTGCTCGATGCGGGCCTGAAGCGCCAGTCCAAGGTCGCGGCCTTCCTCTACAACGGGCCTGAATATCTCGAGACCTACTACGCCTGCTTCAAGGCGGGGCTCGTTCCCGTCAACACCAACTACCGCTACGGCGAAGACGAGCTCGTCTACCTGTTCGACAACGCCGACGCCGAGGCGGTCGTCTTCCATACGGCTTTCGCCGAGGCCGCCGGAAGGGCCCGCGCCCGCCTCCCGCAGGTGAAGCGCTGGATCGCCGTGGAGCTCCCCGGCCATCCGACGCCGGACTGGGCGGATAGCTATGCGGCGATCGCCGGGCGGCACGAGAGCCGGGTGATCGCGCCCTGGGGCCGCTCCGGCGACGATCTCCTCTTCATGTACACCGGCGGCACGACCGGCATGCCCAAGGGCGTGATGTGGCGGCAGGAGGATCTGTTCAAGGTGCTCGGCGGCGGCGGCAATCTGCTCGAGGGCCTGCCGCCGCTCGAAACGGCCGCTGAGGCCGGCGCCCGCGCCCGCGCATCCGAAGGGCGTGAAGGCTCGATCATGCGGCTTGTGCTCGCCGCAGCCCCGCTGATGCATGCGACAGCGCAGTTCACGGCGCTCGGCGCGCTAACGGGCGGCGGCGCGATCGCCATGCTGCCGTCGCACCGGCTGGACGCCGTCGAGCTCTGGGACGAGGTCGAGCGGCTCGGGATCACCGGCGTCACGATCGTCGGCCAGGCCTTCGCGCAGCCGATGCTGCAGGCGCTGGACGCCAATCCTGGACGCTGGGATTTAAGCCGTCTGCGCGTGATCAACTCGTCCGGCACGGTCTGGAGCCACGAGAACAAGCAGGGCCTGCTCGGCCACGCGCCGCACATCGCCCTGTTCGACAGCCTCGGCTCATCGGAAGCCGTCGGCGTCGGCGGCTCGACGTCAAGCGCGGGCCAGACGGCGGAGACGGCCAAGTTCATGCTCGGACCGAACACCGCGGTGTTCACCGAGGATGGCCGCCGCGTCGAGCCGGGGTCGGGCGAGCGCGGCCTGCTCGCACTCGCGGGATTCCTGCCGGTCGGCTACTACAAGGACGAGGAGAAGTCGGCCAAGACCTTCAGCACGTTCGAGGGCCGTCGCTGGTCGGTCCCGGGCGACTTCGCCACCGTGGAGGCGGATGGAACGCTCCAGCTGCTCGGCCGCGGCTCGCAGGTGGTCAACACCGGCGGCGAGAAGGTCTTCCCCGAAGAGGTCGAGGAGGCGCTGAAACGCCACCCCGCCGTGCGCGACGCCGTCGTGGTCGGCGTGCCCGACGAGCGGTTCGGCGAGCGGGTCTGCGCGGTGGTGGAAGTCGAGGATGGCGTCGAGCCGCCGACGCTGGAGGCTCTGTCGGGGCACGTCCGGGCGCATCTGGCCGACTACAAGGCCCCGCGCGCGCTCGTGCTTGCGCCGGTGGCGCGCTCGCCGAACGGCAAGGTCGACTACAAGCAAAGCCGGGCGCTGGCGCTGGAACGGCTGAAGATCAACGCCTGATCAAGCCGACGGACCAGATCTACGTCCCGCCCGATCAGCGCGTCAGGATCAGATCTGGTAGTCCGTTTGAAGAAAGGTGGAGCCCGTCGCGTAAGCGACGGGCCCGGAGAATCGAAGCGGGCGTTTCCTCCCCGAAACGCAGACGATGCGGCTCTGGCGGCCGGTTTCGTCTTTCGCCCGTGAAACAAACGGCGTTTTCGCAATCATGTCAATCCGTTAGAGAAGCGTAGCCGCAAGCTTCGGTTGTGACTGCTGCGTCAAGCGCGCAGGCCGAGCCGCTGCTCGAGCGTTTCGGCCGCCTCGGTGCGTTTCTCGAACGCGAAGTTGGGGTGCACGACCGATACCGGCCCGACGCTCGCGGCGGCCAGCGCTTCGGCGACGTCCAACAAATCATCGTCGCCGACGAGGAGGCCCTGCGCCCGCCGTGTCGCGCCGCGGGCGAGGAAGCGCTCGGTCGCGGAGCGGGCCGGGGTCTCCTGTTCGGTCGGCCATGACACCAGGACCGTCGCCCGCGCCCGGGCCCGGGCTTCGACGACGCCGAGCAGGCGGGCCGCCTGGGCGAACTGCGCCTTGGTCCAGTCGGCCGCGAGGCTGGCGCACAGTTGCGCCTGGCTCTTGAGGATCAGACCGTCCGCCAGCGGTCGCAACCCGTTGGCGCGCAACGTCGCGCCGGTCGTCATGATGTCGACGATCAGTTCGGCCTGGCCGGCCGCTGGCGCCCCCTCGGTCGCGCCGCTCGACTCCACGATCCGATAGTCGACCACGCCGTGGGCGGCGAAGAAGCCGCGTGTCTGCACCATGTATTTGGTCGCCACCCGCATGCGGCGGCCGGTGCGCGCCACGTAGGCGGCGCCGACCTCTTCGAGGTCGACCATGGTCTCGACATCGATCCAGCTCGCCGGCGCAGCGACCACCAGATCCGCGCGTCCGAAGCCAAGGGCGCGGAGCAGCAGCACATGCGCATCGGCGGCCTCGCGTTCGCGCAGCAGATCCTCGCCGCTGACCCCTAGGTGGATCTCGCCGGTGTCGAGGCCCTGGGCGATGTCCGCCGCCGAGAGAAGCAGCACGCGGATCCCGGGCAACTCCTTGATCGCCGCGACGTAGCCGCGTTCGCCGCCGTCGGCCTCGAGCGTCAGGCCGCAATCGGCGAGCCAGTCTTCGGCCTGCTCTTTCAGCCGGCCCTTGGAGAAGAGCCCGAACGTCAGCAAATCGGCGCTCATCCCGGCCCCTCCGCGCCGACCCAGGCTCGGCCTGGGCGCACAGCGCATCCGACGGCGCCGGAAACCTCGCCGCCCAGCTGGCCGGGCAGGCTGTCGTAGCGCCCGCCAGCCGCCAAGGGCGCGTCGTCGGCGAAGGCGGGGCAGCGCACCTCGAACAGGAAGCCGTCGTAGTAGTTGAACGACCGGCCAAAGCCGGCTCGGAACTGCAGCCGGTCTTCCGGCGCTCCGCCGCCCACCAAGGCGTCGAGCCGTTTCGCCCAGGCGTCGAACTCGGCGTCCAGCGCCAGCCCGCCTTGCCTAAGCAACACGCGCGCGCGATCGAGCGTGGCCCGCGGGGGACCGCCGAGCGCCAGGAAATCGCCGATGACGCCCGCTTCGCCCGGCGTCAGACGCGGGGCGCGGGCGGTTTCGCCGCGCTGGGCCAGCCGATGCGCGATCTCGCCCGGCGAGCGGCCGCCCACCGGCTGGATGCCGGCGATCGACCAGAGGTCCTCGAGCACCGCCGCCGCTTCGGCCTCAGGAAGGTCGGCCAGCAGCGCCGCCAGCCGGTCGCCTTGCCGCGTCGCCGGCGCCGGCGTCTGTGCGCGGGCGAGCTCCTGGCCGATCGTCCCGCCGCGGGCGAACGCCCGCTTCAGCCGCGCCGCCAGCGCCGGCGCGAGCGCCATGGCGTCGATCATCGCCGCGAACAAGGCGATGTCGCCGAGGACCATGGTGAGGTCGGTGCGTCCGCCGGCGGCCGCCGACCGCCAGGCCAGGCTGGCCACCTCGGCGTCGACGTTGGCGTCGCGGCCGCCGCCGAAGACTTCGAGCCCGATCTGCAGGAATTCGTCCGACCGGCCGGAGCCCTTCGGCGCCACGCGGAAGGCCTTTCCCTCGTAGAAGTAGCGCGCGGATGTCAGGCCCTCGGCGATGTGGGCGCGGGCGACGGCGATCGTGAAGTCGGGCCTCAGCACCGCATCCTCGCCGTCGCCTTGCACCAGAAAGAGGCGGCCGCGCATGGCTTCGCCGGCGAGGTCAAGCACCGGCCCGAGCGCCAGCAGAATCGGCGCGTCGATCAGCGGCGCGCCGAGTTCCTCGAACGGCGCGCGGATCGGCGTTAGCGCCTCGGGCGGCAGCAGCGGCTCGACCCTCATTGCGCGTCGCCGATGATGCGGCGAACGGCGGCGACGAGCTCGCCGCGCGGCACGGTCACCTGGCCCGGGCGGTCCTCGCGCCAGGTCTTGTTGTCCGCGACGCGTGCGGCCAGCGCGCGCCCCAGGTCGAGGTCCTTGATCGTGACCGCGCCCGCCGCGCGCTCGTCGCCGCCGACGATCACCGCCGCCGGCGAAAGGCGGCGGTCGGCATAGCGCATCTGCGCCTTCATGCCGGATTGGCCGAGATAGACCTCGGCCGCCACGCCGGCGGCGCGCAGCTCGCCCGCCATCGCGAAGTAGTCGTTCATGGCGTCTGGCTCGAAGGCGATGACCACGACCGGACCCCGCGTTCGCTCCGCCTCGGCGCGGCCGGCGGCCTTCAACGCCGCCGCCAGCCTGGAAACGCCGAACGAGCCGCCCGTCGCCGGCACGGCCTCGCCGGTGAAGCGCGCCACCAGGTCGTCGTAGCGGCCGCCCCCGCCCACCGAGCCGAAGCGGACCGGCTTGCCCTGCTCATCGAGCGTCTCGAACAGAAGGTCGGCCTCGAACACCGCGCCTGTGTAGTACTCGAGCCCGCGCACCACCGAGGGGTCGAACAAGGCCCGCTCGTCGCTGACGCGGAGCCCGCCCAGAGTCTGATGAATGCGGTCAAGGTCGGCCAAACCCGCGTCACCCTCGACCGATCCGCCGATGACGTTGGCCAGCCGATCGAGCGTCCCCCGCCGCTCGCCGGCGCCCGCGCTCACGAACGCCAGCACCCGTTCGATTGCCGCGGCGTTGAGCTCCGCGCCCTTGGTGAAGTCGCCGCTCTCGTCCTTGCGCCCATGGCCGAGGAGGTGGGTGACGCCCTCGGTCCCCAACCGGTCGAGCTTGTCGACGGCCCTGAGCACGCGCAGCCGCTGTCCCGCGTTGACCACGCCCGCAGAGGTCATGAGCCCGTTCAACAGCTTGCGGCTGTTGATCTTGACCAGCGCCTGGCCGCGCACGAGGCCGGCCGCTTCCAGCCCCTCGACCATCATCGCGATCATCTCGGCGTCCGCTTCGGGACGGGCGGAGCCCACCGTGTCGGCGTCGCACTGCACGAACTCGCGCTGGCGGCCGGGTCCCGGCTTCTCGTTCCGCCAGACGGTCCCGACCGCATAGCGGCGGAAGGGCTTCGGCAGGGTCTGGGCGTTCTCGGCGACGAAACGGGCGAGCGGCGCCGTATGGTCATAGCGCAGCGCGATCCACTGCTCGTCGTCGTCCTTGAGCGCGAAGACGCCGTCGTTCGGCCGATCCTCGTCTGGCAGGAACTTGCCGAGCACGTCGACATACTCGAACCCGCTGGTCGCCAGCGGCTCGAAGCCGTAGCGCTCGTAGACGGCTGAGACGGCGTCGACGATCGCGCGCTCGGCGGCGATATCCGCGGCGCGTTTGTCGATGAACCCCTTCGGGCTCCGGGCCTGCGGGCGCTCGGTCATGGGCGCGCGCCATAAAGGATCGGGCTCACGCGGGCAAGGAAGCGCCCCACCATCGCCCGGCCGGTAGCGCGATCTTTACCCCGTGGCGCGAGAGTTGCAGCAACCGCAACGCCCCCTCGTTCAAGGATCACCACCCATGTCTTGCGATGTCGCCGTCGCCGCTTTCCTCGTCTTCGCCCGGGCCGGCCCGGCCGATGTCGCGGCCCCAGTTCCGGCCGTCGCCGACGTCCCGCAATCGGTGGCCGGAGAGCCGTTGTTCGCCGACATCGTCAAGCGCGCCGGCGCGCTCAAGGCTGAGGTCGAGTCCTACCGCCAGGGCCTGAACGGCGTGACCGATCCTAAGCCCCTGCCCGACTTCGCGGCCTTCACCGATGGAGTCAGCCAGCTTGCCGCCCTCGACGAGAAGGGCCACGTGGTGCTGGTCGCCCGTGGCGTGAAGGATGACCTGAAGTGCATCCTGCACGGGATCAGCCAAGACCTGCCGGGCAAGCTCGCCGCCGTCAACGCCGCCAAGACCGGCCACGACGAGGACGCCGCGCTGCGCGACATGGGCTTTTTGCTGCGTGACAACATCGAGGTGATCACCGCTCCGCCGCAGCCGGCGGCTTAGTGCTCTAGCCGGCGCGCTTCGCCGCGTCGACGACCGTTCCCTCGGTCAGGATCTGCGGCAGCACCTGCGGGTCGCCGCCGCTCGCCGGATACATCAGGTAAAGCGGCACGCCGGCGCGACCGTGCTCGGCCAGCGCCTGCTCGATCACAGCGTTGCGGTCGGTCCAGTCGCCCTTGAGATAGACGATGCCGGCCTTGCCGAAAGCGTCGGCCACCCGCGTGCCGGACAGCGCCAGCCGGTCGTTCACCTGGCAGGTGACGCACCAGGCGGCGGTGAAGTTGATGAACACCGGCTTATGCTCGGCGCGCAGCGTCGCGAGCCGCTCCGGCGAAAACGGCTCGGGCGAGAGCTTCGCCGCGCTCGGCCAGAAGACGACGGCCAGACCGAGCGCCAGCGCCACGAGCGATCCAGCGCGGGCCGGCAAGACGCCTCGATGGCCAACCGCGCTGGCGCGCTGGCTCGCGCCGAAGAGCCAGGCGGCCAAGCCCACGAGCACCGCTGCGGCGAGCAGGTTCACCAGCCGGTCCGCACCGGCGCTCTCGGCGTAGACCCACGCCAGCCACGCCGCCGCGCCGTACATCGGAAACGCCAGCGCCTTCTTCAGCCCGTCCATCCAGGGTCCGGGGCGTGGCAGGAGGCGCAACAGGCCCGGCGCGCAGGCCAACGCCACGAAGGGCGCGGCCATGCCGAGGCCGAGCGCCGCAAAGACGCCCAACGCCATGAAAGCCGACTGGGTCAGCGCGAACCCAATTGCGCCGGCCATAAAGGGCGCCGTGCAGGGCGCCGCGACCGCTACGGCGAGCAGGCCGGTCAGCGCCGCGCGGACCGCGCCTTCGCCACGATCCTGTCCCCCGGCCTGGCCGGCGGCGGCCTGAAGGCTGCCGCCAACCTCGAAGACCCCGGAGAGGTCGAGCGCCACGGCAAGCATCACCAGCGTCATGGCCGCGACCACGCCCGGCGACTGGAGCTGGAACCCCCAGCCCACCGCCTGCCCGGCGGCGCGCGCGGCGATCAGGCCGCCGCCAAGCGCCAGGAAGGCGACGAGGACGCCGGCCAGGTAGGCCGCGGCCTGCAGCCGCGCGCGCCGGGGCTCTTGCGCGTGGCCGACAAGGGCGCTCGCCTTCATCGCCAGGATCGGGAAGACGCAGGGCATCAGGTTCAAGATCAGGCCGCCGAGGAACGCGGCGCCAAGTGTCAGCGCGATCTCCGCCAGGCCAGCTGGCGGCGTTGGCGGTCCCAGCCCCCCGGCCCCGACCAGCGGCGGGCCTTGCGGTGCGGCAATCTCGAAGGTCCGCGGCCCGATCGTCAGCACGCCGGCCAGCGCGCCCGGCGCCCTGCCGCCCTTGAACGCCGAGCCGGGCGTCAGTGTCAGCGTTAGCCCGTTCGGCCCACGGTCGATGGTCTGGGCCGCGGCCGGGTCGATCGCATCGCCGTCGTACGAGAAGAAATAGGCCGCCTGGGCGCCGACGGCAGGCGGCCCTGTGACGCTGAGCTTGAGCTCGGCGCCAGCCGACGTCATCGCCACGTGCAGCGCGTCCGCCGGTCGCGGCGCGTTCGCCAGCGTGGCCGCGATGCGCGGGCTCCATTGCGGATCTGTCGCGGCCGCGCCCGCCACGACCGGCAGCGCCAGTGTCACGTCCCCGTCCTCGGGCACGCAGACATCCTTGCAGACCAGGAAGGATGCATGCGCCTTCAGGGTGGCGACTGAGCCCGGCCGCGCATCCGCCGGCGCCGTCAACTCGACCGGCAGCAGCACCTCGCCGGTGTAGCCGTAGTCCATGAGCGGACCGGTCGGCAGCGTCTGGGGCGCCGGCCAGACCATCGCGCCGGCGCGCCAGCCGGCGGGCAGCGCCCAGTCGAGCGTGGTGGCTTCGCCGGAGTCGCCCGGGTTCCTCCAATAGGTGTGCCAGCCGTCGTCGATCGCCTGGCGGAGGGCGACGTGGATGGTCTGGCCCGGCGCGATCGCCGTTCGCTCGGCGACCAGGTCGGCGGTCAGATGCCCCAGCCGCACGGGCGCGGCGAGCGCGGGCGCCGCAAGCGCGGCGCACAGGCCGATGAGGCCCACAAGACGCGATACAACCGAAAGGAGGCTTCCGTTCACCATGTCAGAGCTATAGGTCCGCCCCTGAGCCGACAAGACGCGAGGAGCCCGCTATGCCCGCCCATTTCGAGGATATCGAGGTCGGCCAGGTGGTGACGCTGGGCGTCATGCGCCTGACCGAAGATATGCTCGAGAGGTTTAATGAGGACTTCGCGCCGGAACGCGACGTGGCCGAGGGCGCCAGCGACGCGCTTGTCTACGCGGTCTGGGCCAGCCTCGACGCCCGCGCGTCGGCCGGGTGGCCGCAGACCAAGCGGATCGGAGTCGACGCGCTGCGCTGGGCGCGCAACCCGCCGGCGGGCGAGAGCCTGCGCGGGCGCATGACCATCATGGGCAAGGACCCGGTGGGGGCCGGCAAGGGCATCGTCTTCGCGCAGCATGATCTGCTCGATGGCGCCGGTCGGCTCGTCTTCTCCTGCCTGACCCGCAGCGTTTTCGCCTGCCGCGAGGTCCCCGAGGACGAAGACTAGCACACTAGCCGGCGGCCGCCTGCGCGGCGCGCCGCGTCAGCGTCTCGGAGATCAGCCGCTCCCAGCCGTAGAGCGAGGTCATATGGGCGTAGATCAGCGGCAGCGCCCCGTTCTCCTTGAGCTCGACGAACTTCGTGTCCGGCAGCGCCTTGAGTTTGGCTTCGGACACGGCGAAGAACTCGGCCACCAGTTGCGGCTCGCCCAGAACGTTGTTCTCGAGCCGCGGCGTGAACGTCGCCTGGCGGGTCTCGAACAGATCGAGGTCGGTGAGGATCTTCACGAACAGGTCGCTGGCCGCCCGGTCGGTATCGAACTGGCTGCAGAACTCGATGCAGCTCTTGGTGAACTCGCTGGGCTGGCCGTTCTCGAACAGCTTCACGTCGGCCGGGCCTTCGACCCAGAGGTCGGAAGCGCGGTCGATGCAGACGATTGTTCGCCCGGCCTGATCGTCCTTGGCGCCGACGAAAGGATAGCGCCGGATGAAGCTCGGCACGTAGACGCCAGAGCGATAGAGGCCGTCCTCGCTGATGAACATGTTCTCGCCGGCGGACAGTCCCATAACCGCGAGCGGGGCGTGGTCGGCTCCGGCGAAGATGATGGGATAGCTGACCGCCGCCGGTCCGAATTCGCCGGCGTGCAGGGGGATGAAGTGTTGCTTGGCGGCAAACCGGAACGGCCGGTCGGTTACCATCATGCCCAGGTTGCCGTGCCGGCTGAGGTCGAGCGGCTCCGGCTGCGAGTAGAACAGCACCTGCCCGCTGACCGGACTGGCGCCCAGAACCGGATCGTTCGCTGCCATAGGAAGCCTTCCTGCCGGGGGTCGGCGGCTTCTAGCGGATCGGTCCACGCCCGGCAATGCGGCCGAAGACGCAAGCGCGGGGCTTGCCTGCCCCTGCGTCGGCCGCCTTCAATGGGGCCACAAAGCGAGGAACAGGAGGGGCCGATGCCCATCGACTATCCGCAGGTGCTCGAGCGTCGCACCGAAGGCGAAGGCGCGTGGACCAACCAGGAGACGATGCTCTACGCGCTCGGCGTGGGCATGGGGGCCGACCCCATGGACGAGAAGGAGCTGGCGTTCGTATACGAGCGGAACCTCAAGGCGCTGCCGTCCTTCGCCTCGGTGATCCGCAGCCGGCCGGTGACCTCCACCGGGCCGGAGGCGCGCATGCAGCTCAACCCCGTGCTCATCGTCGACGGCGAGCGGAACATCACTTTCCACAAGCCGGTCCCGCCCGCGGCGAAGATCAAAACCAGGGGCCGCGTGCTGGGGGTCTTCGACAAGGGCAAGGACAAGGGCGCGGTGGTGGTCAACGAGACCGTCATCACCGACGAGGGCGGCGATCCCATCGCCACCATCCAGGCCGCGCTTTTCGCCCGCGGCGACGGCGGGTTCGGCGGCCCGGCAGAGGGCCAGCCCGAGCCTCATACCGTGCCAACCCGCGCGCCCGACCGCTCGGTCGACATGGCGACCGCGCCCGGCCAGGCGCTGATCTACCGGCTCTCCGGCGACTACAACCCGCTGCACGCCGATCCCGAGTTCGCCCGCCGCGCCGGGTTTCCGCGCCCGATCCTGCACGGGCTTTGCACCTACGGCATGACCTGCCGGGCGGTTCTGCAGACCTACGCCGACTACGACGCTGCGGCGTTCAGGAGCCACGCCGCGCGCTTCTCATCGCCCGTCTTCCCGGGCGAGACGATCACTGTCGACCTCTGGAAGGACGGGTCGGTGATCTCGTTCGAGGCGCGGATCAAGGACCGCGGCGTCACCTGCATCAAGAACGGCAAGACGGTGCTGGGTTAGCGTCGCCGCAAACCTGTCGGCTAACGTCGCCGCGTTGGCCGCCCTATTGTCGGCCGATGACGTAGCCCACGTGGGCGCGGAGCGGGTCGCCGAGCGGCAGATCTGGATGGTCGAAGTCGTACTCGGGCGCGCGTGACATGCCGATGCGCCGCATGACCGCTTCGGAGCGGTGGTTGATCCGCGCCGTCCAGCTGTAGATTTCGGCGACGTCGTGCGCCGCGAACCCCAAGGGCAGGGTGGCCGCCGCCGCCTCGGTCGCATAGCCGAACCCCCATGCGTCGGGCGCCAGCATCCAGCCGATTTCGACCTTGCCGACCATCGGGTGTTTCCACTCAGGCGGCTGGCGACGGCAGCCGACCCGGCCGACGAGCGCGGCGTCCGCTTTGCGCTCGATGGCGAGCTGGCCTGAACCGTGTTCCTCCCAGAACGCGCGCATGCGATTGAAATCGGTGATCGCTTGCGCGGGTGTTCGCGCGCCGCCCAGCCACTCGCCTACCGCCGGATCGGTCACGATCGCCACGAACGGCTCGCGGTCCGCGTCGACCCATCGCCTCAAGGTCAACCGCTCGGTCTCGATCACGCGGGGCTCGGGCCGGTGAGCGCGCCATAGAGGTCGGGGCGGCGATCGCGGAAGAACCCCCAGGCGGCGCGGTGGGCGGCGAGGAAATCGAGGTCGAACGTCGCGATCGCGAACCCCTCCTCGTCGCGGCCCAACGCGGCGACCAGGTCGCCGCGGTGATCGCTGAGGAAGCTCGAGCCATAGAACGCCTGACCGCCGCCGGGATAGCCCTCCCAGGGCTCGAAGCCCGTGCGGTTGGCGCCGGCGACCGGGATGACGTTCGAGACCGCGTGGCCTTGCATGGCGCGCCGCCAGGGAGCGGCGGTATCGAGGCTCGGATCGTGCGGCTCCGAGCCGATCGCCGTCGGGTAGAGCAGCGCTTCGGCGCCGCCGAGCGTCATCGCGCGCGCCGCTTCCGGATACCACTGGTCCCAGCAGATGCCGACGCCGAGGCGCCCGAACGGCGTCTCCCAGACCTTGAAGCCGGTATCACCCGGTCTGAAGTAGTACTTCTCCTGGTAGCCCGGCCCGTCAGGGATGTGGCTTTTGCGATAGAGGCCGAGCGGCCGCCCGTCGGGGCCGAGCATCACTATGCTGTTGAAGTAGTGCGGTCCCTCCCGCTCGAAGATGGAGACCGGTATGGCCACGCCGAGCGCCGCGGCCACGGGCGAGAGTGCGAGAACGCAGGGGTGGCTGGCCCAGGGGTGAGCGTGGGCGAACCAGCGCTCCTCCTGCCGCACGCAGAAGTACGGCCCCTGGAACAGCTCCGGCGGCAGGATCACCTGCGCGCCCTCGGCGGCCGCCGCTCGCGTGAGATCGATCGTGTGCGCAATGTTGGCGTCAAGGTCATCGCCGTAGGCGCTCTGCAGCACCGCCAGGGTCAGCGTGCGGCTCATTCCGGCTCCTCGCGGGTGATGCAGTGGAACGAGCCGCCGCCGCTCAGAAGCGCGTTCGACGGCAGCCCGATCACGGCGCGCTCGGGAAAGAGGCTCTGCAGCGTGTCGAGCGCCAGAGACGAGGCGCGGCCCTCATAGACCGGGCCGATCACTGCCCCGTTGGCGATGACGAAATTCATATGCGAGGCGGGCGCGGGGCGTCCGTCCTCGCCCTCGATAAGGCCGGGCGAGGCGACGCGGACGACGGTCAGCGCCGCGCCCCGGGCGTTGCGCATGCCGGCGAGCAGCCGCGCCGCGTCATCATAGACCTCCGCGTTCGGATCCGAGCCGCCCCAGGCCACCGGACAGGCGACGACGCCCGGCGCGACAAAGCGGGCGAGGTTGTCGACGTGCCCGTCGGTGTGGTCGTTCACTAGGCCGTCGCCCAGCCAGAGCACGGTCCGCGCGCCAAGCGCGGCCGCGAGCGCCGCTTCCGCCTCGATCTCCGTCCAGCCGGCGTTGCGATTGGGGTTCAACAGGCACTGGCGGGTGGTCAGCACCGTGCCCAGGCCGTCGTTGTCGATGGCCCCGCCCTCGAGCACGAAGGGCTCCCGGCTGAGCGGCGCGCCGGCCGCGGCGGCGATCTGTTCGGCGACCAGCTCGTCGCCGTCCAGCACGTACTTTCCGCCCCAGCCGTTGAAGCGGAAGGACTCCGCCGCGAAGCCGCCGTCGCGCTCGACGAAGATCGGCCCGGTGTCGCGCAGCCAGATGTCGCCGAACGTCCCGCACACGATCTCGACCGCGGCGCCGTCAACGAGCGTCCGTGCGGCCGCCTCCGCCGCATCGCCGCAAACCAGGAGCCGGACCCGCTCCTTGCCCGGACCGGCCAAGGCGAGCGCCAGCGCCGCGACCTCGGCCTGCGCGGGGCCGAGGTCGTCTTCCCAAAGGTCGGCGTGACTGGGAAAGCCCAGCCACATCGCCCGATGCGGCGACCATTCGGCGGGGACGGGCGCGATCATGGGGCTGTCTTAGCGCGCCGCGACCGCGCTTCAACCTCGCGACTGCGCGGCCAAGCGCCTATCGGAAGGCCAACGGGCCCCAAATGCGGCGTACGACGCCGTCCTTGCCGCAGCCGGTGCGGTAGATCCCGTAATCGAACGGGTTCTTGTCGGCGTAGTGCTGGTGGTAGTCCTCGGCCGGCCAAAAAGCGACCGCGTCGCGGATCGGCGTGACGATGCGGCCCTTGAGCGGGCCCTGCTCCAACGCCGCCTTCGAGGCATCGGCGATCTGCCGCTGCTGCGGCGAATTGACGAAGAGGGCGCTGTGGTACGAGGCGCCGCGGTCGCAGAAGGCCCCGCCGTTGTCCGTCGGGTCGATCAGGTGCCAGTAGCGCTGGACCAGCTGGGCGTAGGTGATCTTCGCCGGATCAAAGGTGATCTCGATCGACTCCAGGTGCCCGGTCGTCTCGGTTCCGACCTCCTCGTAGGTCGGATGCGCCACGCGCCCGCCGGTGTAGCCGACCTCGGTCGAGACCACGCCCGGGATGTGCTCCATATCGTGCTGCATCGACCAGAAGCAGCCGCCTGAGAAGATTGCGGTCTGGGCGGCGGCGAGGGCGGCGGGAGCGGTCAGGCTGAGGGCCAGGACCGCCAGGATTGCAGTGAGATGCTTCATGGGACCATCGTGGGGTTGGCGGGTGGCCGCTTCAAGGCCGCGCTTCATGTTTTACGCCGCAAGGCTGCGTTTGGTTGACCGCGCGGACGCCTAAGACTAACCGCCGCCCATGGCAGATCGCCTCGTCTCTCTCGCGCGTGACGCGAAGTCCTGGCCGTTCGAGCAGGCAAGGCTGCTGCTTGGCCGCATCCTCAGGCTGCGGCTGACGGATGCCGAGCGCGACCTGGCCGCCTCCCTGATCGAAGCCGGCAAGGCCGACGAGGCGGTCGCCGCGCTCCCGGCGCTGGCGCGGCCGGTCGTGTTCGAGTGCGGCTACGGGCCCTCCGGCTTGCCGCATCTCGGCACCTTCGCCGAGGTGGCGCGGCCCTCGATGGTGCGCCAGGCCTTCCGGGCGCTGACGACCGAGGCCATCCCGACGAGGCTGATCGTTATTTCAGACGACATGGATGGCATGCGGCGCATCGCGCCGAATCTGCCGAACCAAGCGATGCTGCACGAGGATCTGGGAAAGCCGCTCACCGCCGTGCGCGACCCGTTCGGCGAGCACGAAAGCTTCGGCGCCCACAACAACGCCCGCCTGCGCGCCTTCCTCGACGAAGCCGGGTTCGACTACGAGTTCCTGTCAGCGACCCACGCTTACCGTTCGGGCCTCTACGACCCGACGCTGCGCGTCGCGCTCGAGCGGTTCGACGCGATCCAGGCGATCATGCTGCCGTCGCTCGGGCCCGCGCGTCAGGCGACCTACTCGCCCTTCTTCCCCATCAGCCCGACCACCGGACGGGTGCTCGAGGTTCCGACGCTGGAGCGGCATCCGGAGCGCGGGACGATCGTGTTCGCTGACGAGGACGGCAGCTTGGTCGAGACGCCGGTCACCGGCGGGGCGGTCAAGATGCAGTGGCGGCCGGACTGGGCGCTGCGCTGGACCGCGCTGGGCGTCGACTACGAGATGTCGGGCAAGGACCTCATCGACTCTGTGCGGATCTCCAGCCGCGTCGCAAAGGTGCTGGGGGCCGAGCCGCCCGAGGGCTTCAACTTCGAGCTCTTCCTCGACGAGAACGGCCAGCGCATCTCCAAGTCGAAGGGCAACGGACTGACACTCGAGGACTGGCTGCGCTACGGCATCCTGGAGAGCCTCGCCTACTACATGTTCGGCTCTCCGCGCTCGGCCAAGCGGCTCTACTTCGACGTCGTACCGCGCGCGACGGACGAGTATCTGCAGCAGCTCGACGCCTACAATCGGCGGGCAAACTCGGCAAACCCGCTCGACAACCCCGCCTGGTTCGTTCATCGCGGCGCGCCGCCCGAGCGCGGCTCGCCCGTCTCGTTCACCCTCCTGTTGAACCTGGTGTCGGCGGCCAACGCCTCGGACAAGGCGATCCTCTGGGGGTTCCTGAGCCGCCACCTGCCCGGCGCCAGCCCGGAGCGCGAACCGCTGCTCGACCGGCTCTGCGGCTACGCCATCAACTACTACCAGGATTTCGTCCGGCCGGCGAAGCGGTTCCGTGCGCCGACGCCGCGCGAGCGCGACGCCTTCGTCGACCTCGTCGAGCGGCTGAAGACGCTGCCGATCGACTGCGAGGACGGCGAGCTGATCCAGAACGAGGTCTACGCCGCCGGCAAGGCGGCCGGGTTCGAGCCGCTGCGCGACTGGTTCGGCGCCCTCTACGAGGTGCTGCTCGGCGAGAGCCAGGGACCGCGCTTCGGTTCCTTCGCCGCCATCTTCGGCCTCTCGCGCACCATCGGCCTCATCGAGCGCGCGCTGGGCGGCGAAGACCTGGCGGCAGGCTAACCGAGCGGCGGTCAGCCAAGCTTGACGTTTACGTAAACGGGACCTAGGAGGTCGGGGCAAACGGAGGTTCCGCCATGCCCGATCTCAGGCGCCCCGAGCGCACCTACACGATCCGCCAGCTCTGCATCGAATTCAAAGTCACCCCGCGCGCGCTTCGCTTCTACGAGGACAAGGGACTGCTGTCGCCGGCCCGCGAGGGGCTGAACCGCGTCTACAACTATCGCGACCGCGCCCGGCTCACGCTCATCCTGCGCGGCAAGCGCGTGGGCCTGAGCCTGTCCGAGATCCGCGAGATCCTCGACCTCTACAAGCTCGGCGACGACGGCGCGGCGCAACAGGCCAAGATGCTGCGCAAGTTCCGCGAGCGCATCGTGACGCTCGAGGCGCAGCGCGAGGACATCGACCACGCGATCGGAGAGCTGCGCGAGGCCTGCGAGTCGCTAGAGAAGCAGCTCGCCGGGAACCATCCGGATCTGCTGCCCAAGGCGGAGAACTACGACCAGGTCCTGCGCGCGCGGCTGGACGGCGTGCACGAATTCGCGAAATAGTCCGCGGCGTTTCCTAGAGCCCAGCTGACGGACATTCCCCATGAGCTACCGCGCGCCGGTCCGCGACCAGATGTTCGTGCTCGGCGAGGTGCTCAAGCTCGAGCGCTACGCGAACCTGCCGGGCTTCGCCGATGCGCCGCTCGACGTCGTCGAGCAGATCCTGACCGAGGCCGCGCGCTTCTGCGAGGAGGTGCTGGCGCCCCTGAACAAGGTCGGCGACCAGGAAGGCTGCCATTGGTTCCCGGACAACACGGTGACCACGCCGAAGGGCTTCAGGGAGGCCTACCGGGCCATGGTCGACGCCGGCTGGCCGGCGCTGGGGGCTGAGGCCGCTTACGGCGGCCAGGGCCTGCCGGCGGTGGTCAACACGGCCTATTCCGAGATGTCGTCTGCGGCCAACATGGCGTTTTCCATGTACCCCGGCCTCACCCACGGCGCTTATTCGGCCATCCTCGCCGGCGGCACGGACGCGCAGAAGGCGACCTACCTGCCCAAGCTCGCCAGCGGCCAATGGGGCGGGACGATGAACCTCACCGAGCCGCAGTGCGGCACGGACCTGGGGCCTCTGAGCACAAAGGCGGTTCCGCAAGGAGATGGGACCTACCGGCTGAGCGGCCAGAAGATCTGGATCTCAGGCGGCGAGCACGACCTGGCCGAGAACATCGTCCACCTGGTCCTGGCCCGCATCGAGGGTGCGCCGGCGGGCGTGCGCGGCATCTCTCTCTTCATCGCGCCCAAGTTCCTGCCCAAGGTCGACGGCGGCGTCGGCGAGCGCAACGAAGGGGTCAAGTGCGCGGGCCTCGAAGAAAAGATGGGCATCCACGGCAACGCGACCTGCGTGATGGTCTACGAGGACGCCAAGGCCTGGCTGATCGGCGAGGAAAACGCGGGCCTCAGGCTCATGTTCGTTATGATGAACGAGGAGCGGCTGGGCGTCGGCGTCCAGGGCCTGGCCCAGGGCTCGGCCGCCTATCAGGCGGCGAGCGAGTTCGCCCGCGAGCGGCTGCAGAGCCGCTCCCTCTCGGGCCCGAAGAACCCGAACGGGCCGGCCGACCCGATCATCGTGCATCCGGACGTGCGCCGCATGCTGATGGACTCCCGCGCCGTGCTCGAAGGCGGCCGCGCCTTCCTGCTTTGGACCGCGCTGCAGGGCGACCTGATGCACCAGAGCCCCGATGCGGCGGTGCGCGAGCGGGCGGGCGACTACATGGGCCTGCTGACGCCGGTCGCGAAGGCCTTCATGACCGATCGCGGTTTCCGCGCCTGCTCGGACGCGATGCAGGTGCACGGGGGCTCCGGCTTCACCGAGCACTTTCCGGCCAGCCAGTACCTGCGCGATTGCCGCATCAGCATGATCTACGAGGGCACGAACGGGATCCAGGCGCTCGACCTCGTCGGCCGCAAGCTGGCCGCCAACGCCGGCCGGGCGGTGATGAGCTTCTTCGCCGAGGTCGACGCCTTCACGGGCGAGCGCGAGGAAGCGGCGGCGATCGCTCCCTTCATCGAGGGCCTGAACGACGCCAAGGCCAAGCTGCAGGAGGCGACCTTCTGGCTGATGCAGCACGGGACGCAGAACCCGGAGGACGCCGGCGCGGCGTCGACGGACTACCTCACCCTCTTCGGGCTGACGGCGCTGGCCTACATGTGGGCGATGATGGCCGAGGCGGCGCAGGCGAAGATCGACGCCGGCGAGGCCGATCCCTTCTACGGCGACAAGCTCATGACCGGCCGCTACTTCCTCGAGCGCGTGCTGCCCGACGCCGCCGCCCACCTGACCAAGATCAAAGCCGGCTCAGCCTCCATGATGGCCCTGCCGGCGGAGGCCTTTTGAGCTTCCTGTCGCTGCCGGCAGGCGGCAGCGTCCAATTTAACCGCCAAGGACGCGAAGGACGCCAAGGGCTCTGAGAAGTCGCGGCGCCGGGGCCATCCTCTGCCCCTGGCGACCTTGGCGTCCTTCGCGGTCAAAGACGACCGCCCCGCTTGCGCGAGGTAGGAGGATGTTCTCCCAACATCGCCGCGAGCCGCGCCTGCAGGGCCGCGGGATCCTTCAGCTCGCATTCCCAGATGACCTCGACGCGCCAGCCAAGGGCCTCCAACCTGGCGCGGGTCGCCGCGTCGCGGGCGCGGTTCTTGCCGATCTTGCCCGTCCAATAGGCGCGGTTGGCCTTCGGCACGCGCGCGCCCCTGGCGCAGTCGTGGCCGTGCCAGAAGCAGCCGTGCACGAAGATGGCGAGCCTGCGGCCGGCGAGCACGATGTCCGGCCGTCCGGGCAGGTCGCGGCGATCGAGGCGGTAGCGCGCGCCGAGCCGCCAGAGCGCGCGGCGAACCACGCGCTCGGGCGTCGTGTCACGGTCCTTCACCTGGCGCATCACCGCCGAGCGCTTCTCGGCGGTGAAGACGTCGGTCACCGGCGGGCTCTTTTAGAGCCCGTCGAACAGCGCGGTCGACAGGTAGCGCTCGGCAAAGCTCGGGATGATGGTCACGATCATCTTGCCCGCGGAGGCGTCCTCCGCGGCCAGGCGGAACGCGGCCGAGAGCGCTGCTCCCGACGAGATGCCGCCCGGCAGGCCCTCGAGGCGGGCGGCCTTGCGCGCCATCTCGAAGCTTTCGTCGTTCGAGACCGTCATCACCCGGTCGATCACGCCGCGGTCGAGCACGCCGGGGACGAAGCCGGCGCCGATGCCCTGGATCTTGTGCGGTCCCGGCGGGCCGCCGGAGAGCACGGCAGAGCCCTCGGGCTCGAGCGCGATCATCTGCACCGACGGCTTTCTGGCCTTCAGCACCTGCCCGACGCCGGTGATGGTGCCGGCCGTGCCGACGCCGGAGACCACGACATCGACCTTGCCGCCGGTATCGTTCCAGATCTCCTCGGCTGTCGAGACGCGGTGCACGAGCGGGTTGGCCGGATTCTCGAACTGCTGCGGCATGACCGAGCCGGGGATCTCGGCCAGGAGCTCCTGGGTTCTGGCGATCGCGCCGCGCATGCCCTTCTCGGCCGGCGTCAGCTCCAGCCGCGCGCCAAGCAGGGCCAGCATCTTGCGCCGCTCCATCGACATCGACTCGGGCATGACCAGGATGATCGGATAGCCCTTGGCCGCCGCCACGAAGGCGAGCGCGATGCCGGTATTGCCGCTGGTGGGCTCGATGATCACCGAGCCGGGCTTGAGCAACCCTTGCGCCTCCAGCGCCTCGATCATCGAGGCGCCGATGCGGTCCTTCACGCTGCCGAGCGGATTGAAGAACTCGAGCTTGGCCAGAACCTCGCCCTTCGGCTTCAGCTCGGCGGTGAGGCGCGGCAGGCGGACGAGCGGGGTGTCGCCGACGGTGTCGACGATGGAGTCGAAGATCCTGCCGCGCCCGGCGCGCTTGAAGCGCGCGCCATCGTAGACCTTGGGCTTGGCGGTGGTTGCAGTGCTCATGGCGAGAGGTTCCGCGGTCGAGGTTGCCGCACTCTAGGCGCTGGCTCGCCGCCTTGTCCGCTCAGAAATCGTAAGGTCCGCATCAGCCGCCGCCCGGGCGAGCGGTTCCAGGAGATGCGCCGCCAGGTGCCGCACGACCGGGGCGGCCACCCCATCGCCGATAACCCGCCACGCAGCGGTATGACCAGCGGGCAGCCGGTATGACTCGGGCAGACCCATCAGCCGCGCCCCTTCGCGCGGGGCAATCCAGCGGCTGCGCGCCTTGACCCCCTCGACAATGACCAAGAGCTGGCGCGACGAGCCGCCGCCGGGCGTGCGCAGGCAGCCGGCCAGGCCGTCCAGGCGCAGTTCCGCGCGCTGCACGCGCCGACCATGCTCGATGCGGACGCGACGATAGACCGGCGCGACGGTTCGCTCGCCGCCGCCCGCCGCCTCAGCGAGCCGGGCGCGATGCGCCGGCCGCATCTGCGCCAGCAAGGCGGCGGTTTCGGCATCCGACCGCCACGCCACGCAATCGTCGGGCTCGAGCAGGCCAGAGAGCGTCGCGTTGCGGCGGGGCGGAGCCGGAAGGCGCCACCAAACCCACTGTCGGCGGAGCGCCTCGGGCAGGCGCCCGTGTGCGCGGATGACGGCCGCCGACGCGAAGGCGCCCGGTCCGTCGCCCGCCAGGCCGTCATCGCCGCGCGCGCGGCGATGACGAAGGCGCGCGGCCGCGACTGCGGCAGGAAGTCCGCGGCGTCGATCTCCAGCGCGCCGAACCGGTAGCCGCGGGCGTCGAACGCCTGGCCGATGGCCGCAAGGTCGCCGCCGTCGTTCGAGCTGAGCAGGCCCGCGACGTTCTCGAGCACGATCACGCCGGGCGCGCGGCCCTCGGCGTCGAGCGCCGCGACCTGCCGCCAGAACCCCCAGAACGCCGACGAGCGCGCGCCGCCAAGGCCGGCGCGGGCGCCCGCCAGGCTGAGGTCCTGGCAGGGACTGGACGCCCAGGCGAGGTCGGCGCGGCCGGGCAGGTCGGCCGCCGCCAGCGCCCAGACATCGCCCAGGGTCAGGTGATCGCCGCCGAAGTTGGCGCGATAGGTCTCGGCCTTCAGCGGGTCGAGGTCGTTGGCCAACAGGCAGGCCCAAGTATCGCCCAGGCCAAGCCGCGCCATGCCGCCGCCAGCGAAGAATTCGTAGAAGCTGAAGGCTGCGCGCCGACTCATCGGCGCTGAGTCTTAAGGCAATTCGCGCTATTGCGCCGAATAGCCGGGCCGCATCAAGCGGCTGCCCTGGACGCCGTGCAACGACGGCGTCGGCAACAGAAGACCGAGCAGCACGCCGAGCAACGCGCCCACCGCCAAGACCACTCTGCCCATGATTAGAGTTCGCTGCATGACCTTAACAATGAGGCATCAGGGTTTTCGTTCAGTTACGTGAGGACGAAAAAGTTGGGCCGCAACCGAAAGCGCCCGCGAACACCTGATGATATTTTCTTCACTTGCCCGCAGCCGGACTGCGAGAGGCGACACTTGACCGACCCCGGCCCCCGCGCGCCAAATGCGCCTGGCGCCAAAGGAAACGACCCATGGACAAGCCCTACGATCTCGTCGTTCGCGGCGGGCTCCTGCATGACGGCACGGGGGCGGACCCCCGCGAGGCCGACGTCGCGGTCAAGGACGGCGCAATCGCCGCCGTCGGCGAGGTCGCGGGCTACGGCGCGGAGGAAATCGACGCCCGCGGCCAGATCGTGGCGCCGGGCTTCGTCGACATCCACACCCACTACGACGGCCAGGCGACCTGGGACGCGCGGATGCAGCCCTCGTCCTGGCACGGGGTGACGACCGTGGTCATGGGCAATTGCGGCGTCGGCTTCGCGCCCTGCCGCCCCGAGGACCACGACCGGCTGGTGCGGCTGATGGAGGGCGTCGAGGACATCCCCTTCCCGGTGCTTTCGGAAGGGCTGCCGTGGAACTGGGAGAGCTATCCCGACTATCTCGCCAGCCTGGAGAAGCGCCGCTTCGACGTCGACATCGGCTCGCAGCTGCCGCACGCGGCGTTGCGCGTCTTCGTCATGGGCGAGCGCGGCGCCAACCGCGAGCCGGCGACCGAGTCCGACATCGCCCAGATGGCCGAGATCGCCAGGGCGGCCGCCGAGGCCGGCGCGCTCGGCTTTTCCACCTCGCGCACGCTGAACCATCGCACCAGCGACGGCCATCCGACCCCGACGCTGACCGCCGGCGAGGACGAGCTCACCGGCATCGCCATGGGCCTGAAGGCGGCCGGCAAGGGCGTACTGCAGTTCGTCTCCGACTTCGTTGACGAGGACGCCGAGTTCGGCATGCTCCGCCGTGTGGTCGAGCGCTCGGGCCGGCCGATGTCGTTCTCGCTGGTGCAGAGCCCGCTCAAGCCCTTCAACTACCAGTCGCTGCTCGCCCACGTGGAGGACGCGAACGCCGCGGGCTGCGTGATCCGCGCCCAGGTGCCGGCCCGCGCGGTCGGCGTGCTGCTCGGCCTCGAGCTCACGGTCAACCCGTTCACCCACTACGGGGCCTACAAGGAGATCGCCAAGCTCTCCCTCGCCGAGCGCGTCCAGCAGCTGCGCGATCCGGACTTCCGCGCCCGCCTGTTCGCCAGCCGCCCGGAAACCGGCGTCCGCGGCGCCGGCGGCGCCTTCGTGCGCATGTACCCGATGGCCGACCAGCCCGATTACGAGCCGCGCGAATCCGACTCGATCGCCGCCATCGCCGCCGCAAAGGGCGTCTCGGGCGAAGAGGTGGCGCTCGACCACATGCTCACGAACGGCGGGAGCGGCATGATCTACGTGCCGTTCCTCAACTACGCCGAGGGCAACCTCGATCCGGCCTATGCGATGATGAACCACAGGGACGCCATCCCGGGCCTCTCGGACGGGGGCGCCCACGTCGGCATGATCTGCGACGGCAGCTTCCCGACCACGCTCGTCACCCACTGGACGCGCGACCGCACGCGCGGGCCGAAGCTGCCGCTCAGCCAGATCGTGCGCATGCAGGCGCGCGGCACGGCCCGCGCCGTCGGCCTCTACGACCGCGGCGTCGTCCAGCCCGGCTACCGGGCCGACCTGAACGTCATCGACCACGACAATCTGACGCTCTACGCCCCGCAGGTTGCCTACGACCTGCCGTCGGGCGGCCGGCGGCTGATCCAGCGGGCGAGCGGCTATACCGCCACCATCGTCCGCGGCGAGGTCACCTACCGCAACGGCGAGCCCACCGACGCGCTGCCCGGCCGCCTGCTCCGCGGCGCCCAAGCCTCGCCCATGGCGCGGGCGGCGGAGTAACCCTCCTCAGTTCGGCCGGTAGTAGGTCCCGGTCGTCGGGTTCTCGTTCGGCCACTTGGTCTGGTTCCAGCCGAGCAGGATGTCCGTGACCTTGCCGCCCGTCGCCCGCACTTCCAGCGTCCAGACCCCGCAGTTCCACAGGGCGGCCGGGATGTTCACGGTGTCGGCGTTGCCCCACTTGGCCAAGACGGCGCTGGCGTCGTCGCCGACCTTCACGCCGCCCACCGAGCCGGCCCCGGGCGCGAGCAGGCGGATGATCGAGACGCCGTCGCCGGTGTTGGCGACGACCTCAAGCCCGTTCGCATAGTCCCAGACGTCGTCGCCGCTCATCTTCGAGGTCTTCGCCGGCGCGCCGAGGATGGCCAGCGCCTGTTGCTCGGTCTGGCCAAGCGCGACGCCGTCGATGCTCGGCGCCGGGTCGCCGGCCTTCCACGGGAACGGCGGGCCCGCGGCATGGGCCGCGCCGGCGATCAGCAGCGCAAGCCCGGTCAGCGCGCCAGCACGCCGGTATCGAAGTCCGATCATCCGCCAACCTCCGCAGCCCGGCGCGGACGGTAGGCGCATGCCGGGCCGTAAGCCAGCGTCTGGAGGTTAGGCCAGCTCCAGCCCCTCGAGCGTCCCCGCCTCGCGCCAGTCTTCGATCAGCTTCACGAATGCCACCGGGCCGCGGCCGTAAGGCCCGTTGCGGGCGGCGAGCGCCGAGGGCTGGCCCTCGTTGTTGTAGTAGCCGGGGGTGCACTCCTCCTGGAAGCGCTGGCGCATCATGGCGCTGTCGACGATGGTCTGCACCCAGGCGGCTTCCGCCCCCTCCGACGCCTCGACCGTGCGCGCCTGCCGCTTGCCGGCTTCGGCGACGATGTAGGCAATGTGCTTGGACTGCTCGTTCAGCATGTGCGGGAAGTTGGCGGTGAAGCCCGACTGCGAGTTGGAGACGATGAAGCAGTTCGGGAAGCCGCGGGCATGCATGCCGTGCAGGGTGGAGACGCCGTTCGCCCACTTCTCAGACAACGTGAGCCCGCCTCGGCCGACCACCTCGTAGCCGGAGCGGCGGGTGTAGGAGGTGCCGACCTCGAACCCGGTGGCGTAGATCAGGCAGTCGACCTCATACGCCTTGCCGTTGGCGACGATCGCGGTCTCGGTGATTTCCTCGACGCCGCGCCCCTCGGTGTCGACCAGCGTGACGTTCGGCCGGTTGAAGGCGTCCAGGTATTCGTCGTGGAAGCAGGGGCGCTTGCAGAACTGGTTGTACCAGGGCTTGAGCGCATCGGCGGTCGCGCGGTCCTTGACCATCTGGTCCACCCGCGCGCGCACCTGCTCCATCTTCTGGAAGTCGGCGATCTGGATGGTCTCGGCCAGCCCCTCCGGCGAGGCGCCGGCGCCCTGCCCCTTGCGCATCAGCACGAGCAGGTTGCCGATGATGTCGGTCCAGCCGTCGTTGACCAGGTCCTCCTCGGCGAAGCCGCCGGAGACCAGCGCGTTGAAATTGTCCATCCGGTGCTGCTGCCAGCCGGGCTGCAGCGACGAAGCCCAGTCCGGGTCGGTGGGCCGGTTAGCGCGCACGTCGATGGACGAGGGCGTGCGCTGGAAGACGTAGAGCTGCTTGGCCCCCTCGGCCAGGTGGGGCACGCACTGGACGGCGGTGGCGCCGGTGCCGATGATCCCGACCACCTTGTCCTTGAGCCTGCTGAGGCCGCCGTTCGAGTCGCCGCCGGTGTAGCCATAGTCCCAGCGGCTGGTGTGGAAGCTGTGATTCCTGAAGCGCTCGACGCCGGGGATGCCGGGCAGCTTCGGCCGATGCAGCGGCCCGTTGGCCATGACCACGAAGCGCGCGCGCATGGCGTCGTTCCGGTTGGTCTCGATGATCCAGCGCTTGGCCGCATCGTCCCAGGAGAGGCCGGTGATCTCGGTCTGGAAGCAGGCGTTCCGATAGAGGTCGAAGTGCTCGCCGATGGCGCGCGCGTGGCGAAGGATCTCCGGCGCGCGCGAGTACTTCTCGACCGGCACGTAGCCGATCTCCTCCAGCAGCGGCAGGTAGATGTAGCTCTCGATGTCGCAGGCCGCGCCGGGGTAGCGGTTCCAGTACCAGGTGCCGCCGAAATCGCCGCCCTTCTCGATCATGCGGATGTCCTCGACCCCCGCCTCGCGCAGGCGCGCGCCGGCGAGTTGGCCGCCGAAGCCGCCGCCGATCACCACCACCTCGACCTCGTCGGTGAGCGGGGCGCGGGTGAAGCCGGGCGCAACGTAAGGGTCGTCGAGGTAGTGGGCGAACTCGCCCTTGATCTCGCGATACTGGGCGTTGCCGTCGGGCCTGAGGCGCCGGTCCCGCTCGGCGCGGTACTTGGCGCGAAGGGCGGCCGGATCGAACCCGAGGTCGGGCTTCGGCGCGTCGGTCACGGGGGCGTCAGTCATCGGGCGTTCCGGACACGGTGTGCTGGGCGAGCCCGGAAATAACCGCAACACGCGCCCCGATCAAAGCAAAATCAGAACCCGTTTCGATTTTGCGGCATCGATCGCCGCGCTTCGCGCGGCTGTCGGGAAAGAAGACCAACCGCAGAGATCGCGGAGGAGCGCAGTGTACGCAGAGAGGCTCTGCTCCGCGTTCTCTGCGCTCCTCTGCGTCCTCCGCGGTTAGACTCTTACAGCAGATCGCCGCCCGCGGCGGAGGCGGTGGTGCCGTGCTGCTGGTAGGCCTTGATCACGTTGCGGCCGACCGTCCAGCGGTGCACCTCGTCTGGGCCGTCGACCAGGCGTTGCGAGCGGATGCCTGTGTACCAGGCCGCCAGCGGCGTATCGCGGCTGTAGCCCAGCGCCCCGTGCAGCTGGATCGCGGTGTCGACCACGTGGTGCACCATGTTGGCCAGATAGACCTTGGCGATCGAGTTCTCCTGCCGCATGTCCAGGCCGTGCTCGGCCTTGTAGGCGATGTGGAGCAGCATGAGGCGCGAGATGTAGAGCTGGGTCGCGCACTCGGCCATCATGAACTGCACCGCCTGGCGGGTGTGCAGCGGGGAGCCGAAGGTCGAGCGGTTGGTGATGCGGGCCGCGGCCATGTCCAGGGCGCGCTGGGCCATGGCGACGTTGTGCATGCCATGCCTGAGGCGCCCATAGGCCAGCCGGTGCTGGCCCATGTTGAACCCCTGGCCCTCGCCGCCGACGAGGTTCTCGGCCGGCACCTTCAGGTCGACGATGTCGATCTCGGCGTGGCCGCCGCCCATGATGTGCGACAGCGGCCCTTCCAGGGCCATGGTCGGCACGTCGCGCTTGATGCGGTAGCCGGGGTTCGGCAGCTCGACGATGAAGGTTGAGTAGCGCTGGTGGCGCGGCGCGTCGGGGTCGGTCATCGCCATGACCAGCGCCAGGTCGGCGGCGCTGGCGGCGGACGAGAACCACTTCTCGCCGTTCAGGATGTAGTTCTCGTTACCGTCCTTCACCGCCCGGGTCTGCATGCCGGTGGCGTCGGCGCCGGCGGCCTTCTCGGTCATCGAGTAGCAGACGCGCTTTTCGCCGTTCAACAGCGGTTTGAGGAACTTCTCCTTCTGGTAGTCGGTGCCGTGGGCGAGGAGCGTGAGGATGGTGGCGTCGTCCGGGCCCTGGCTGTTCATGGAAAGGGCGCCGAGGTGGCTCTCGCCCAGCTCCATTTGCACCAGCGCGTTGGCGAGGGGGCCTAAGCCCATGCCGCCGTGCTCCTTGGGGATGAACGGCAGCCAGAGCCCCTGGGCGCGGGCCTTGGTCCTCAGATCATTGAGGACGGTCTTGTACTCTTCGCCGTCCAGGAGCCGCTTCTCGGCCGGGATGCACTCGTCGTGCACCCATTGCCGCACCCGGGCGCGCATGGCCTTGGCCTCTTCCGGAATCTCGAAATCGATCATGGACGGTCTCCCTGCCTTTTCGTCCAAAGCATAGACCACCTCACGCAGCGCTAGCCTAGCCCAATCCCCTCCCCTGGTTGGGCGGGCGCGCGCGTTTCACAAAAGCGACATGCAATCAGCCTAACCGCCCTTAAAGCCATGGAAAGCCGTCGACGCCGATGAGCGCCGAGATCGCCGTCCGCCGCTATCGAACGGTCTTCATTTCCGACATCCATCTGGGCACGAAGGGCTGCCAGGCGGAGCTGCTGCTCGACTTCATCCGCCACATCGAGTGCGAGCGGCTCTATCTGGTCGGCGACATCTTCGACGGGTGGAAGCTGGCCGGCGGCTGGTACTGGCCGCAGAGCCACAACGACGTCGTGCAGAAGATCCTCAGGATGGCGCGCAAGGGGACCGAGATCATCTACGTGCCGGGCAACCACGACGAGGTGGCGCGCGACTACTGCGGGGTCCATTTCGGCGGCGTGGTCGTGGTCCGCGACGCCCTGCACGAGGCGGCGGATGGCAGGCGCTATCTCGTGTTGCACGGCGACGAGTTCGACGGCGTCACGCGCCACGCCCGCTGGATCGCGTTCGCCGGCGACTGGGCCTATAGGACGGTTCTGGGCCTGAACACGTTGTTCAACCGCCTGCGCCGCCGGTTCGGATTCGGCTATTGGAGCTTTTCGGCCTATTTAAAGGTCAAGGTGAAGAACGCGCTCCAGTTCATCGAGAATTTCGAGGCCGCCGTCGCCGAAGAGGCCCGCCGCCGTGGCATCGATGGCGTGATCTGCGGCCATATCCACAAGGCCGAGATGCGCGAGATCGCCGGCGTCAGCTACATCAACGACGGCGACTGGGTGGAAAGCTGCACCGCGCTGGTCGAGCACGCTGACGGCCGGCTCGAGATCCTTGAGTGGGCGAAGCTGCGCTCATGGTCGATGGTCAGGCGCTTGAGCGAGGCGGAAGCGCAGGAAGCCGCCCCAGAGCATGATGGCTTCGGACCGATGAGGTCCGAAGGCTGAGCCATGCTCTACACTTTTGATTCTAAAGCACGATTCAACGATCAGGCGATACCGCCGGATCGCACCGTGCTTTAGCCCGATGCGAATCCTCTTGGCCACCGACGCCTGGGAGCCGCAGGTCAACGGCGTGGTGCGTACGCTGACGCGCACGGTGGCCGAATGCCGAGAGATGGGCCACGAGGTCGAGGTGATCTCGCCGGACCTGTTCAGGACCTTTCCGCTGCCGACCTATCCCGAGATCAAGCTCGCGGTCGGGGCCTACGAGCCGCTGCAGGAGCGGTTCAAGTCGTTCGAGCCGGAGGCGATCCACATCGCCACCGAAGGCCCGATCGGCTTTGCCGCGCGGCGCATCTGCCTCGATTGGAAGCTCCCGTTCACCACCAGCTACCACACCAAGTTCCCTGAATATGTCGCCGCGCGCCTGCCGCTGCCGGTGTCGGCCGGCTATGCCTACATGCGCTGGTTCCACAAGCCATCGGGGCGGCTGATGGTGGCCACGCCGACCATGCGCGACGAGCTGGCCAAGCACGGCTTCCGCAACATCTCGCCCTGGTCGAGGGGCGTCGACACCGAGCTGTTCCACCCCGCCAAGCGCGGGCGCCCCGATGTCTACGCCGGGATGACCCGCCCGATCTGGCTGAACGTCGGGCGGATCGCGGTCGAGAAGAACCTCGACGCCTTTCTCGACCTGGACCTGCCAGGGACGAAGGTGGTGGTCGGCGACGGCCCGCAGAAGGCGGCGCTGGAGGCCAAGCACCCAGACGCCGTCTTCCCCGGGCCCAAGTCGGGCGAGGAGCTGTCCGCCTACTTCGCCGGCGCCGACGTCTTCGTCTTCCCATCGCTGACCGACACCTTCGGCATGGTGATCCTGGAAGCCATGGCCTCCGGCACGCCGGTGGCGGCCTTCCCGGCCCCGGGCCCGGTCGACATCATCCCCAACTCCGGGGCCGGACGGGTGGCCGAGACGCTGACCGATGGCTTGCGCGAAGCCTGCCTTGAGTGCCTCGACCTCGACCGCGACGCCGTGCGCGCCTACGCCGAGCGCTTCTCATGGCGCGCCTCGGCCGACGAGTTCGTGCGCAACCTGCAGCCCTATCCCGAGCCGGAAAAGACCCGCTTCTGGCGCCGCCTGCGCAGGCTTGCGCGCCTGCGCAGAAGGCCCGCGCAGGTCTAGCAATCCATAGCCAAAGGGCGGCGGCCGCCCAATTTGACCGCCAAGCGCGCCAAGGATGCCAAGGGCGGCCGAACGTCACTGCCCAACTTGGCGATCTTGGCGTCCTTGGTGGTCGAAAAACGACGGCTCCGCTTCCGCGGAGCGAGGGGCTTGGCCTAATCCGCGGCGATCGGCTCGGCCGCCGGTGGGCCGGTGGGCTTGCGCAGGAGCAGAACCAGCGGGATCGCCGCCAGCGTGGTCAGGAACATCAGGTGGAAGACGTCGATGTAGGAGACCATCGCCGCCTGCGCCGTCACCTGGCCGTTCAGCCCCGCCATCGTCACAGGCGAGCTCATGGCGCCCACGCCGCCAAGCGCGGCGACGGCGTTCGGGTTCTCGGGGCTGATGCCTCCGGCCAGGCGGGCGTGGACGATCTGACTGTTGCGGACGAAGGTCGCCTCCATGATCGAGATTCCGGCGCTGTTGCCGAGGTTCCGCACCAGCGTGAAGACGCCGGTGCCGTGCGTGCGCAGATCGGGCGCCAGCGTCGCAAAGGCCAGCACGGTCATTGGCGTGAAGACGAGGCCGGTGCCCAGCCCCTGCACGACGCCGGTCCAGACGATGGTCCATGAGTCCATCTGCAGGTTGAAGGTGCTCATGCCAAGGAACGAGGCCGAGAACAGCAAAAGCCCGCTGATGATCAGGATGCGCGCGTCGACGCGCCCGACCAGACGGCCGGCGAACGCCATGGAGATCAGGCTGCCGATGCCGCGCGGCGCCGAGATCAGGCCGGCGGTCATCACCGGATAGCCGAGCAGGGTCTGGACCATCGACGGCAACAGCGCCAGCACCGAGAAGACGAGCAGCCCGATGGCCAGCCCCAACACCGTCGCGGCGGCGAAGTTGCGGTCCTTGAACAGCACCAGCGGCACGAAGGGGTGGTCGGTGGTGAGCGAGTGGACGGCGAAGAGCACGAGCGCCAGTGCGGCCAGCCCCGCCTCGATCAGGATCTCCGGCGACTGGAACCAGTCGTTGTTCTCCCCCCGGTCGAGGCAGAGCTGGAAGGCGCCCAGCATCAGCGAGAGCAGGGCAAACCCCATGACGTCGAAGCGGACCCTGTGCCCTCGGTCCTCCTCATGCAGGAAGGTCCAGACGCCGATGGCGGCGAACACCCCCACCGGCAGGTTGATGTAGAACACCCAGCGCCAGCTGAAATTGTCGGTCAGCCAGCCGCCCAGGATCGGGCCGCATATGGGCGCGATCATGATCCCCATGCCCCAGATGGCCATGATCGGGCCGCGCTCTTCGTAGGGGTAAGCGTCGAGCATCACCGCCTGCGACAACGGTGCCATCGCCGCCCCACAGGCCCCCTGCAGCACGCGGAAGAGGACGATCTGCTCGAGGTTCTGCGCCGCCCCGCAAGCCGCAGAGGCGACCGTGAAGCCGATGATCGAGAAGAGGAAGACCCGCTTGCGTCCGAACCGGCTGGCCAGCCAGCCGGTCGTCGGCGTCATGATCGCCGCGGCGATGATGTAGGACGTCAGCACCCAGGTGATCTGGTCGGCCGAGGCGGACACCGAGCCCGCCATGTGCGGCAGCGCGACGTTGGCGATCGTCTGGTCGAGCACCGTCATGACCATCGCGCCCATGATGGAGATCATCATCATCGGGCGGTTCGGCGCGGGCTGATCCAGCAGGTGCGGCGCGACTTGGGCGGTCATGGGCCCTCAGATAAGCCGGCTGCGCATCGCCTGCGAGAGGAGATCTATGAGCGTCACCGCAACCACGATGACGATGACCATCGCCGCGACCTGGCTGAACTGGAACGCCTGCATCGCGCTGAACAGCAGTTGCCCGATGCCGCCGGCCCCGATGAAGCCCAGCACGGTGGCCGAGCGGGCATTCGATTCGAAGCGATAGAGGGCATAGCTGGTCCACAGCGGCGCGACCTGTGGGACCACGCCCCAGACGATCTCGTGCATCGGGGCCGCGCCGGTGGCTCGCACGCCCTCGATCGGACCCGGAGCGACGGTTTCGACCGCCTCGGAGAAGAGCTTGCCGAGCACCCCGCCGGTGTTGATCGCCAGCGCGAGCACGCCGGTGAGCGGGCCAAGGCCCACGGTCACGATGAACGCCAGGCCGATGATCAGCTCAGGCAGCGAGCGCAGCACGTCCAGCAGGCGTCGAACGGGTTGCTGGATCCAGACCGGCGAGATGTTGCGCGCCGCCGCCAAGCCGAGCGGAATGGCGATGAAGACGGCGATGAACGTCCCCCACAGCGCCATCTGCACGGTCAGCCACATCTGGGCGATGTAGTCGGGCATGTCGCCCAGATCCGGGTGCGCGAAGGCCGCGAGCAGGTCGTGCAGGTTGCCCGAATTGGCCACGAGCATCGGCAGCCGGCGCAGGTTGACCGGGCCGACCGAGGCGATCAGCACGACGGCGATGCCGCCCCATAGGACGAGGTCGATCAGCCGCTGGCGCAGCGGCCGAACCGGCGGCGGCGGGATCTGGGCTGCCGCGCTCATGCGGGCTGATGGGCGGCGATCTCCGCCATCACCGCGTCATAGGCGCGCTGGGCGGCGATGATCTTGGCCGGGTCGCCCGACTTCTTCGCCTCATAGAGCGCGTCGCTCGCGTCCATCTGCTTGACCGGATCGAGGTAGTCCGGCGCGGCGAGCGCGAAACCGCCGAACGTCAGCGCCCTGAGATTCGCCCGCTCGCGGTCGCCCTCGGGCCCCGGCGCCGCGCCATAGGTGAGGAAGAAGTCCTTGAGCTTGGCCTTGACCGTCGGGTCCATGTCCTGGCGGACGACGATGGACGACTCCGGCAGTGGCGGAGAGGTCCAGATCACCTGCACCTTGTCGGCGGTGGCTGGCTCGTCGCGGCGGGCGAACTGCAGCCCGACCGTGTTCATCGTGGCCACGTCGACCACGCCGTTGGCGACCGCGAACAGGTTGGCCTGGTGAGTCGCCGAGCGCACGAGCTTGAAGCAGGTCTCCGGGTCGATGTTGCGCGGGATGAACAGATAGGCCATCGGCGCCAGGGTGCCGGAGGTCGAGCGCGGGTCGCCGATCCCGAAGGTGTAGCGCTTGCCGCACTTCAAGACGTCGTCGAGCGTGATGCCCGAGCCTTTCTTGGCCAGCAGGATCGACTCGTAGTCCTTTGCGCCCCCTTCATCGGTGATGCGGCCCAGAATCTCGCCGTCCGCCCGGCGGACGGCCTCGAGTGTCGGCAAGGCCGAGAACCAGCCGACCTGGACCTGGTTGAACCGCATCGCCTCGATCACGGCGGTGTAGCTGGAGGCGTAGTAGGCCTCGACCTTGAGGCCGGTCTTTCTCTGCAGGTCGTCGAGCACCGGCTGCCAACGCTTGCCCATCGTTCCCTGCTGCTCCGGCGACTCAAAGCCGAACTTGATCGTCTTGCTGTCGTCCGGGCCGCAACCGGCGAGCGCCAGCGCCGCCGCAGTCGCCGCGATCGCCAGCATCCAGCGCTTCATTGCGGCCGGTCCTCCAGGTAGGCGTCATCGATCTCGGCGCCGTAGATTTCGGCCAGCCGCGCCGCATCCAGGCTCTCGCTCGGCCCGTCGAAGACCACGCGGCCCGCCTTCAGCGCCACCACGCGGCGGCAGTAGCGCAAGGCGTAGTCGACCTGATGCAGGGACACCACGACGGTCAGCCTTCGCTCGCGGTTCAGCTCGGCCAGCAGGTCCATCACGTGCCGGGCGGCGACGGGATCGAGCGAGGCGACCGGCTCGTCGGCGAGGACCAACTCCGCCTCCTGCACCAGGGCGCGGGCGATGGCGGCCCGCTGCTGTTGCCCGCCGGAGAGGGTCGAGGCGCGCTGGCCCGCCTGGTCGGCGACGCCGACCCGAGCGAGCGCGGCCATCACCGCCGCCTTCTCGCCGGCCGACCACAGGCCCAGAAGGCCGCGCCAGAACGGCGTCCGGCCGAGCAGGCCGAGCGCGGCGTTGGTGAACAGGCTCAAGCGGCCGACCAGGTTGAACTGCTGGAACACCATGCCGATGCGCGCGCGGGTGCGGCGCACGTCATCGGACACCCGGCCGTCGCGCTGCACGACGACCCCGCAGGCCTCGACCGCGCCGTCGCCGCCGTCCAGCACGGTCAGGCCGTTGATGGCGCGCAGCAGCGTCGACTTGCCGGCGCCTGACGGACCGATCAGGCCGACCATCTCGCCCCTGGCGACGCGCAGCGTCACCCCGTCCAGCGCGCGCCGGGATCCGAACGTCTTGGCGGCCGCGCGAACCTCGATCGCCCCATCGAACGCCATCTCGCCCTCGGCCAGCCGACCCCTCAGGAGGCCCGCAATGGCCCAGCCATGCGAAACTTTCGTGGCGCCGGCAAGGGCCGCGCTTAGGGTCCCTTAACCGATAAGGCTTTACATCGCCGGGCGCAGACCCTATGTCGCGCGCTCCGGCGGACCCGAAGTCGAGAGAAGCGCTGCTAACGCCGGCCTGGGTTAACAATCTGCAGGGGGTTACGTGAATTGCACACGTACCATTCGCCCCTGGACCTGGTCCGTGAGCGGCCGCCGGAACGTCCTGTCGCACTCGTGCGACCAGACGCCCTGGCCGTAGCGGCGCACTGGTTCCAGAACAGCTTTAAAGGCGACGTCTTCTACGCTCTCAAGGCGAACCCATCGCCGTGGGTGATCGAGACGCTCGTCGCCAACGGGATCAACGCCTTCGACGTCGCGTCGCTGGCCGAGATCGAGCTCGTCGCCGAGCATGCGCCCGGCGCGCGCATGGCCTTCATGCACCCGGTGAAGAGCCGGGCTGCGATCGCGGCCGCCTATTTCGACCATGGCGTGAGGACCTTCGTCTTCGACACCGAGGACGAGCTCGCCAAGATCCTCGACGCCAGCGGCGGAGCGAAAGACCTCAACCTGATCGTGCGGCTGGCCGCCTCGTCCGAGGGCGCGGCCTATCCGCTGGCCGGCAAGTTCGGCGTCGAGGCGCGCGAGGCGCCGGCGCTCCTGCTCGCCGCGCGGCGAGCGACCGACGAGCTGATGGGCGTGGCCTTCCATGTCGGCAGCCAGTGCATGCGGCCGACCGCCTTCCAGGCGGCGATGGCACAGGCTTCCCGCGCGCTCGTCCGCGCTGGCGTGTTCGCCGACGTTGTCGACGTGGGCGGCGGCTTCCCCTCGGTCTACCCGGGCATGGTCCCGCCCGAGCTCGGCTTCTACCGCGACGCCATCGACCGTGGCTTCGCCGAGATGATGGTGCATGAGACGACCGAGCTCTGGTGCGAGCCGGGCCGCGCGCTGGTGGCCGAGTGCACCTCGCTGCTGACCCGGGTCGAGCTTCGCAAGGGCGATGCGCTCTATCTGAACGACGGCTCCTATGGGGCCCTGTTCGACGCCGCCCACACCCGCTGGCCGTTCCCGGTCAAGCTGGTCCGCGACGGCGCGCCGACCGGGGCGCCGCTGAAGCCGTTCCGCTTCTACGGGCCGACGTGCGACTCCCTCGACCACATGCCGGGGCCGTTCTGGCTGCCGGACGACGTGGGCGAAGGCGACTTCGTCGAGATCGGCATGCTGGGCGCCTACGGCGTCGCCATGGCGACCCGCTTCAACGGCTACGGCGAGCTGGACGCCGCGATCGTCAACGACGCGCCGATGGCTTCGATGTACGGGCTGGCGCCGCGCTCGATCCCGACGCCGCGCGTCGAGACCGACACAGTCGTCAAGCTGTCGCGCGCCCGTGGCAAGAGGCGCCGGCGTCGCTAGCGCCGCCGTTCCTGAGTCGAACCATGACCAAGCCGAACACCAAGGCCGAGCTCTTGGCCAAGACCGTCGAGCACGTCGACATCACTGCTTACGATGCGCGGCCGGTGATCGACGCCATGCGCGGCATGAGCTTCACCTCGCGCGATACGGCCCGCGCCGCCGACATCCTTTCGATGGCGATCGAGGACCCCGCCTGCTCGCCCTGGCTCACCCTCGCCGGGTCGACCAGCGCCGGCGGCTGCATGCACGTCTATCGCGACATGATCGCGACCGGCATGGCCGACGTGGTGGTCGCCACGGGCGCCTCCATCGTCGACATGGATTTCTTCGAGGCGCTTGGCTTCAAGCACTACCAGGCCCAGTCCGACGTCGACGACCGCGACCTGCGCGCCCTCTACATCGACCGCATCTACGACACGTACATCGACGAGGAAGAGCTGCAGGCCTGCGATGCGGCGATCAAGGAGATCGCCGATGCGCTGGAGCCCAAGCCCTATTCGTCGCGCGCCTTCATCCGCGAGATGGGCCGCTGGCTGGCAGACGGGCATGCGAGGAAGCCAGGCTCGCTCATCCAGACCGCGTTCGAAGAGGATGCGCCGATCTTCTGCCCGGCCTTCACCGACTCCTCGGCCGGGTTCGGTCTGGTCAAGCACCAGGTCGAGCGGATCAAGGTCGGGCGGCCCTACGTGACCATCGATGCGATCGCCGACTTCCGCGAGCTCACCGACGTGAAGATCGCCGCCAAGACCACCGGCCTCTTCATGGTTGGCGGCGGCGTGCCGAAGAACTTCGCCCAGGACACGGTCGTCTGCGCCGAGATTCTCGGGATCGACGCCGAGATGCACAAATACGCCGTGCAGATCACCGTGGCCGACGTCCGCGACGGCGCCTGTTCGTCATCGACGCTGCGCGAGGCGCAGTCCTGGGGCAAGGTCGAGACCACCCACGAGCAGATGGTGTTCGCCGAAGCGACGACGGTCGTGCCGCTGATCGTCTCAGACGCCTACCACCGCGGCGGCTGGAAACGCCGCGAGAAACGCCGCTTCGCAAGGCTGTTCGCGTAGGCCCAGGCTGAAACCGGGCCTCCTGCGCTGATCGATTCAACCACCAAGCACACCAAGCACACCAAGAGGTCGGAGAGGGCGCCGGCTCGGCGGCCAACCCCTGCCTCTTGGTGTGCTTGGTGGTGAAACAGCCTGAGTCGCCGCGTTCGCGGGGATTGGCGGCATTACGCGCGGACCCTACGGCGCTGGGGTGGTGATGGCTTCGCGGAGGCCGGCTGCGACCAGGTCGGGGCGCTCCATCGGCAGGAAGTGGGTCGTTTGCGGCACGGTCTCGACCAGGAGCCGGCCGCTGGCGACCAGCGGCGCGATGCGCTCGTCCAGCTGACAGGTCGAGGCCTTCTCGGCGCGCCAGATGTGGATCGGGCAGCGGCTCGCCTCGAACGCCACCCACGGATCGTGCGACTGCGAGGTGTAGTTCGAGACCTCCCACTCGGGCGCGCAGGCGAGTTCGACGGTCCCATCCGGCCGGTCGAGGAAGCCGTCCTGGACGTAGTCGTTGAGCATCGCCTCGGTCCAGTTGGTGAAGGCGCCGCGGCCCCGGTAGGAGTTGGCCACCTCCGCCCGGCTCGGGAAGACCCGCCGGCGGCGCATGGCGCCCGCGACCATCGGCGAGTCCATCGCCTCGCGCGGGATCGGGGCGGCCCGCAGGAGGATCACCGGGTCGAACAGCGCCAGCGCCCGCACCCGCTCTGGTCGCTCGGCGGCGCTGAACAGCGAAAGCGTGCCCCCCATGGAATGGCCAGCCAGCGCCACCGGCCCGAGGTCGAGGGCGTCGAGGAAGGCGATGAGGTCATCGCCCAGGTCGAGCCAGGTCTTGCGCGCCTCGGTCGGGGTCGGCGCGCGGGTGCGGCCGTGGCCGCGCAGGTCGATCGCCAGCAGGCGGAACTCCTGCGCGAGGGGCTGCAGGATCGTGCGATAGCTCCGCGCGTTGAACCCGTTGGCGTGGGTGAAGACCGCATCGACCGGTCGCGCGTCCGGACCGAAATCAAGGTATGCGAAGTCTCCGGCGCCGTTGGGGGTGTCGAGGCGCACGGTAGCGGTTCGCGGTTCGGGCATGCTCATGGCCGCGCTGCATAAGCGATGGAGGCCCGCGATGAAACTCTTCACCATCGGCTATCAGGCGGCGACCCAGGCCGAGGTGATCGCTCGCCTCAGGGCCGCCGGTGTGGCGGTGTTGATCGACGTGCGCGCCGTCGCCGCGTCGCGACGCGCCGGCTTCTCCAAGCGGCTGCTGGCGGCTGGCCTCGCCGAGGCGGGGATCGAGTACGTCCACCTGCGGGCTCTGGGCACGCCCGCCGCCGGCCGAACCGCCGCCCGGGCGGGCCGCACGGCCCAGATGCAGGCGATCTACACCGACTATCTCGATCACGAGCCTGCAGCGGAGACCGAGCTTGCGCAGGCGGAGACGATCGCGGGCGATCGGCCCGCGGCGCTGCTCTGCCTCGAGGCCGACGCTCGGGTCTGCCATCGCCGCCTGATCGCCGAGCGGCTGGCGGCGCGGGCCGGCTTCGAGGTGGTCGACCTTTAGGGGATCAGTCCTTCTTGCGCCGTTCGCTGCGCTCGCTGCGGAAGGCGCGGATCACTTCGGTGATCACCCGCGGATTGCGCATGGCCATGATGCCGGCCGCCAGCGCCACGCCCGCCGAGGCCATCGGCTTGTCGCGCACGAGGTCCATCAGGTCCTCGGCCACGCCGGAGGCGCCATCGCCACGGCGTCGGCGACGGCGGGGCATGGCGATCAGCCCGACGATGAGGGCGATGACGGCGAAGACGCCGGCCAGCACGGCGCCCCCGCCGGCGGCGCCCACGTAGGGCTGGACCAGCGCGAAGAGCGCGAAGGCGGCCGCGAAAACGGTCACCGTGACGGACGCGCAGATGGCCGCGATGGCCACCAACGCCATGAGGATGCGCGTGAAGATCAACGCCGCCCGCCGGCCAGCAGAAGGCCGATCAGCACGCCGACGCCCAGCGCCGCGAAGGTGGCGGTCAGGGGCCGCTCCTGCACACGCTCGGTCATGTACTTCTGCGCGACGTCGAGGTGGTCCCCGGCATGGTCGGCGTAGACCTGCGCCTGAGTGCGCAGGGTCTCGATGCCTTCCTGGATCGTCTTGCGCGCCTGCTCGGTCAGCTCGTTGAGCTGCTTCTCGGCGTCCTTCAGCGTCTTGTCGACGCTCTCGGCGGTCTCGTCGATGGCTTTGCTGGCGGGCATGGGGCGGTCTCCAGGAATCCCCGAGCGGGGAAGCGATGCAGAAGGCGGAACGCGACCGCAAACCGCACGGTTCCGCTGGTTTGCGGCGAAGCTCGAAAGGACGTCGAAGGCTGCATGACGCTTTCCTTATCTGACCGCAAGGTGTTCTGTTCAGCTTGTGAAGACGCGCGGCCGGCCTCCGTTGGCCCCGATCGAAGCACGGGCTTGGTTGTCGCCCATGGCCGCTGAGAAGGACGCACACGCCGCCTCCCTCGAAACCCCGACCGTAAAGGTCGCCGCGGCCGAAGCGGGCGCCGCTCGACTTGAACACATCCTGGACCTCGCCGCCCGCATTTGCGGCAGTCCGCGCGCCGCCATCGTCGTGTTCGACGAGGACGCAGCCGGCGTCGCCGCCAAGAGGGCGTCTGACCCGGGCTGGCCGAGCGCCGCGGATGTGGCGGCGCTCGCCCGCGACGGGCGCGACATCGCGGTCGAAACCAGCCCTGAAGGTCGCCGGGTCACCGCGCCGCTGGCGACCGCCAACGGCCGCAGCCTGGGCGTCATCCTGCTCCACGACCCCGACGGCCGCGGTCCGCTCGCGCCCGACCAGCGGGCCATGCTCGCCGATCTGGCCGCCATCGCCGCCGACGAGGTCGATCGCGACCGCGACGAGGCCGAGCGCGAGAGCCTGGTCGCCGAACTCGACCACCGGGTGAAGAACGTGCTGGCGGTCGTGCAGTCGCTGGCAGCGCAGTCGGCGCGCAAGGCCTCGTCGCTCGACGGCTTCCTGAAGACCTTCGCCGGACGGCTCAAGTCGATGGCCTCGGCGCACCAGCTGCTGATCGCGACGCGATGGCGGGGCGCGGGCATGAGCAACATCGCGGCGGCCGAACTTGGCGGGCTCGCGCCGGGCCAGACTCGCTGGCAGGGGGCGGACCTCTTGCTAAGGCCGCGGGCGGCGAACGCCATGTCGCTGGCCCTGCACGAGCTCGCCACCAATGCGGTGAAGTTCGGGGCGCTTTCGACCGAGCTCGGGCGCGTGGAGGTGGCCTGGAAGCCCACAGCCGACGGCGGACTCGAGCTCTGCTGGACCGAGAGCGGCGGCCCACCCGTCGCGCCGCCCACCCGTCACGGCTTCGGCGCGACGCTGCTCGACAAGGTGACCGGCCGTGAGCTCGGCGGCTCGGTGCGTGTCGAGCATCGCCGCGACGGCGTGCGCGCCGTCCTGATCGCCGGGCCGTCGGCGATCGCCGCCGAGGCGGGCCGCGCCGCGGCCTCGCCCACAGAGCCGGCGCTCCAGTCCGAGGCCTCGACCGGCGCGCCGGTGACCGCCGGCCACGCCGGGATCAGCGGCCTGCGCATCCTGATCGTCGAAGACGCGCTGCTGCTCGCGCTCGAGCTCGAGGCCGGCCTGGCCGAGGCCGGGGCCAGCGTCGCAGGGTCGGCGGCCGACGTCGAGGAAGGCCTGCGCATGGCCGAGCTGCCCCTGGACGCGGCCGTGCTCGACGCCAACCTGAACGGCGAGTCGGTCCTGCCGGTGGCCCGGGCGCTCGCCGCCCGCGGCGTGCCCTTCGTGTTCGCGACCGGCTACGGCGACTCCAAGTTCACGCCCCAGGGGTTCGATGCGCCCCTGATCAAGAAGCCCTACGACGTGACCCAGATCGCCGCTGCGCTGGCTGAAGTCACCGGCCGCCTCGCCGCCTAGCCGCGCCCGGGCCAGAGCCACTCGATTTCGACGGCGACGCCTTGCGGCGCCAGCGCCGGCTCGTGGGCCGAGACCCAGACCACGTCCAGCCCCTGGGCCAGGATCTTAGCCAACGCCTTCGCGCCGGCCCCCTTTGGCGTCAGTCGGCGCGCCTCCCGCCGGGCGAGCGCGATCGTCGCCGCCGCGGCGCCCTCGCCCACCACAAGCACGTCGGCTTGCGCCAGCG
>DATNJB010000078.1:0-29832 GCA_035604135.1 Caulobacteraceae bacterium
TTCATCTCCGGCCCCAAGAGCCTCCCCGTCCGCTTCCGCCCGGCCCGAAGGGCGGCCGCCTAGGCGGCGAAGCCGCGAGACTTAACCGCAGAGAACGCAGAGAGGGCGCAGAGGACGCGGAGCGACACCGTTCCTCTGCGATCTCCGCGCCTTCTCGGCGAACTCTGCGGTAAACAGCGACCTATGAACGCCTCGATTCGGTCAGGCTTGATCGCGATGCTCGGGCTTCTGCTGTCCGGTTGCTACGCGTCTGACCGGCTGCTGTTCGATCCCGCCGATGCGGTGCATCCGCTCGAAGACGGCGTCTACGTCCGCAAGGGCGATCCGTCCGACAAGGCGCAGGTCACGCTCGAGCCGGATGGCTGGTACGCGATCGCCAAGTACGATCCCAACGGCATGATCGGCGAGACCCATCGCGTGCTGGCCATCGAGGCGGACCTGGGCGGCCGCGACGGCTATGCGCTGGCCGAACAGACCTCAGACGGGTTCATCTACGGCGTCGCCTTCGTCGAGGACGGGCGTGTCTATTTGGCGACACCTGACTGCGCGGATTCAGCAGACCGCGACGATGCGGTTGACCATGGCGGCGAACCGCAGGACGATGAGGCGATGACCCAAAACTGCCTCTTCAGATCGAGGGACGCCGTGCTCGCGGCGCTGTCCGGATTCGCCGGACACGCCGTCTACGGCGAACCGTACCAGAGGCATTAACTCACTAGGCTCGCACGGGGCTTCGGCCTGATCCGTGAACGGGTCAGGGAACCGAGGCGATGAGCGAAGTTTTCGACGAAGACACCGGTGAATTTCGAAAGCGAACGCTTTCGAACACGCAGGTGCTGCTTTTCATCAGCCAATACTGGATGCGACGGAAGTGGGCCTTCTACGGCACCATCGCCGCGATCCTGCTCGCCATCGCCTTCGAGACGCGGATGCCTCAGGCCACCAGGGCCCTGACGGACGCGACCCTCCGCCAGCCTCCCAGCGCCGCGGTCGCATGGGCCGCCTGGACGTTCTTCGTCGGCGTTTTCGCGGCCTATCAGACGATCCGCAACCTGGCGATGCGCTGGATCTGGAACCCGTTCGCCGCGGCCAACATGGAAGAGATGACCAACGAGGCCTTCCAGCGCGTGCAGGCCTTCTCGTCCGACTGGCACGCCGACACCTTCGCCGGCGCGACGGTCCGACGCATCTCGCGCGCCATGTGGGGCTACGACATGGTCTCCGACGCGGTCATCGTCTGGATCGGACCGGCGCTGATCGTGCTCGTCGTCCTGTCGGTGCAGATGATGATCCGCTGGCCGATGATCGGCGCTTTCTCGCTGGCGATGGTCGGCCTCTACATCGTCTCCAACATCGTCTTCGCGAACGTCTACGTGATGAAGGCCAACCGGCGTTCCGTGGCGCTCGACTCACGCATCGGCGCCGCGCTGGCCGACGCCATCTCGTCCAATCCGGTGGTGAAGGGCTTCGGCGCCGAGGCCAGGGAGGAGGCGCGTTTCGCCAAGGTCACGCGCGAGTGGCGTGGCGCGACCATCGTCACCTGGAGCCGCTATACCGACGTCTGGCTGACGATGAACCTGCTGCTCGCCGTGCTCGCGGCGGGCCTGACCGGCATCCTCATCGTCAGCTGGCTCCACGGCCAGGCGAGCGCGGGCGACGTCGCTTTCGTGGTCACCACCTTCATGATCATGAGCGGCTACCTGCGCAACATGGGCGACAACATCCGCATGCTGCAGCGGGCGCTGGCCGACTGTGAGGACGTGGCCGGCTACGCCCAGATCGAGCCACAGGTGCCGGACGCGGCCGACGCGCCGCCGTTCGTGGGCGACGTGGGCGAGGTTGTCTTCGACCGCGTGACGTTCCGCTACAAGAACGCGACGGCGCCGCTCTACGAGCGCTTCTCCCTGGTCATCCAGCCGGGCGAGCGGATCGCGCTCGTCGGGCCGACCGGGTCGGGCAAGTCGACCTTCGTCAAGCTGGTGCAGCGCCTCTACGACCTCGACGCCGGCGAGATCCGCATCGACGGGCAGAACATCGCCCACGTGCAGCAGGGCTCGCTCCGCCGCGCGGTGGCTGTCGTGCCGCAGGACCCGGCCCTGTTCCACCGCACCATCGCGGAGAACATTGGCTACGCCCGTCCCGGCGCCACGCCCGAGGAGATAGCGCTGGCCGCCAAGCGGGCGCGCGCCCATGACTTCATCTCCAGGCTGTCGAACGGCTACGACACGCTGGTCGGCGAGCGGGGCGTGAAGCTCTCCGGCGGCGAGCGGCAGCGGGTGGCGATCGCGCGGGCCTTCCTCGCCGATGCGCCGATCCTGGTGCTCGACGAGGCGACCTCGTCGCTCGACGTCGAGACCGAGCGCGAGGTGCAGCTGGCGACGGAGGCCCTGATGCGCGGGCGAACGACGATCGTCATCGCGCACCGGCTGTCCACCATCCGCCATGCCGACCGCATCCTGGTGTTCCAGGACGGCCGTGTGGTCGAGGAGGGCCGTCATCACGACCTGGTCGCCAAAGCCGGCGTCTACGCACGCCTGAACGCGGTGGCGGAAGGGACGGTGTAACTCCCACGAGAACCCTCTCCCCCGCCCTTCGCGGGGGAGGGGCCCCTCTTGAACCGCCAAGCACACCAAGCACACCAAGATGTCGCGGCAAGCCGAAGCGCTGGCGGCCTCTCAGAACCCTTGGTGTGCTTTGTGTGCTTGGTGGTTGATTCCTGCGGCGCCGCCGCGGGGCCTTTGCCGTTTGGGGACCACCCATACATTATCGGCGATCAGTTGATATGGATCAAAGCTGCTCTGACGTGTGAGGCGAGAGTGGCGGCTACGCGCAGAGGGAGACCTTCTCATGACCGCAGTCCAGGTGAAGCCGGCCGCCGCCGAGCATTTCGACGTCCTGATCGTCGGCGCCGGGATCTCGGGCGTCGGCGGCGCCTATCACCTGACCAAGCAGCGGCCCACGACCACGTTCGTGGTGCTGGAGGCACTGGAAAGCTTCGGCGGCACGTGGCTTACGCACAAGTACCCGGGCATCCGTTCCGACTCCGACCTCTACACCTTCGGCTACAAGTTCAAGCCGTGGGTGGGGCCGCCGATCGCCACCGCCGATGAGATCCGCAGCTACATGGGCGAGGTGATCGAGGACAACGATCTCGCCCGTCACATCCGTTACCACCACCGCATCACCAGGGCTCGCTGGTCGAGCTCCGAGAACCTTTGGACCGTCGAGGCCGAGCGCACCGACACCGCCGAGACCGTGCGCTTCACCGCCGGCTTCCTCTGGATGTGCCAGGGCTATTATCGGCAGTCGGAAGGCTACACGCCCGACTGGCCGGGCATGGCGGACTTCAAGGGCCGCATCGTGCACCCCCAGACCTGGCCGCAGGATCTCGACTACCAGGGCAAGCGGGTCGTGATCATCGGCTCCGGCGCGACCGCCGCGACGCTCGCCCCCGCGATCGCCGGCGACTGCGCGCACGTGACGGTGCTGCAGCGCTCGCCGACCTACTTCATCCCCGGGCGCAACCAGAACGACCTCGCCGACAGCCTGCGCCAGCTCGGCATCGACGAGACCTGGATCCACGAGATCGTACGCCGGCGCATCCTGTTCGATCAGCGCGCCTTCACCGAACGGGCGCGCAAGGAGCCGGATGCGGTGAAGAAGGACCTTCTGGGCGCGGTGGCGGCCTTCCTGCCTACGGAAGAGGTCGAAAAACACTTCACGCCAAGCTATCGGCCATGGCGCCAGCGCATCGCGTTCGTGCCCGAGGGCGACATCTTCCAGGGCATCAAGGCCGGCAAGGCCTCGATGGTCACCGACGAGATCGACCGCTTCGTGGAGAACGGCATCCTGCTCAAATCGGGCGAGACGCTCGCCGCTGACATCATCATCACCGCCACCGGCTTCAACCTGAATGCGCTCGGCGACATCGACTTCATCGTCGACGGCAAGCCGCTCGCCTTCGACGAGACAGTCACCTATCGCGGCATGATGTTCACCGGCATCCCGAACCTGGTCTGGGTGTTCGGCTACTTCAGAGCGAGTTGGACTCTCCGCTCGGACCTGATCGCCGACTTCGTCTGCCGCCTGCTCGCGCACATGGACAAGAAAGGCGCGAAGCGCGTCGAGGTCGCGCTCCGGCCCGAGGATGCGGACATGCCGCTCGGGACCTGGATCGACCCGGAGGACTTCAACCCGGGCTACCTCATGCGCGGCATGCACCTGCTGCCCAGGCGCGGCGAGAAACGCGAGTGGCGGCACACCCAGGACTATTGGGCCGAGAAGGACGAGATTCCCGCGATCGACCTCGACGGGCCCGAGTTCGTCTATGACGCCGGCGCGGTGAAGGCCGAGCCGGCAAAGCCGATCCTCGCGTCCGCTTGAGGGGAGACGGCCGTGGGCCGTCGGGCCGGAGCGATCCCCGAACCGGGGACGACCGGCCCTCACCCGACCAACGCTAGCCCAGCGCCCGCCTGAGGTCGGCAGCCAGGTCGCCGCGGCCGGCGACGGCCACATCCGGCAGCTGCAGCCAGTCGGCCGCGGTGCGGAGTTCGGCGGCGAGGGCCGATGCGACCTGGCCCTCGTCCGCGCCCGGCTCGCGGTGAGCGGCCTGCACGCGCAGCACGCCGGCGGCCCGGTCGGCCTTAAGGTCCACCCGCGCGGCGATCTGTTCGCCGAGAAGGAAGGGATAGACGTAATAGCCGTGCACCCGCTTTTCGGCCGGGACGTAGATCTCGATGCGGTAGCGCATGCCGAACAGGGTCTCGACCCGCTGGCGGTCCCACATCAGGTTGTCGAAGGGCGCAAGCAGGCTCGCCGCCCACACGCGGCGCGGAAGCCTGGCGTCCTTGGCCAGGTAAGCCGGCCGGCCCCAGCCCTCGACGGTCACCGGAACGAGCTCGCCCTCCTCGATCAGCTCGTTCACCGCCTGGGCGGTCTCGCGCTGTTTCAAGCCATAGTGGGCCGCGAGGTCGGACACCGTGGCGACGCCCAGCGCGCGTGACGCGAGCCGCACCAGCGCGCGCTTGGCCTCGGCCTCCGGCGGGGTCGGCAGATCCAGGACCGCACGCGGCAGCACCCGCTCGGTCAGGTCGTAGACCCGCTCGAAGCCGCGCCGCGTCTTTGTGGTGATGAACCCGGCGTTGAACAGCCACTCGAGCGCCGTCTTGCCGTCGTGCCAGTTCCACCAGCCGGGCGTCCGCTTGCCTTCGGGCGCGAAGTCGCCGCCGGTTACCGGCCCACGCCGCTCGATCTCGGCCAGCACCTGGTCGATGTAGCCGCGTTTGTCGGCCAGGAACGCCTTCCAGCCGGGCGAGCCGCCCCCGTCGCGCCGCCACCGCATCTTCCAGCGGAACAGGGGCTGCCGCTCGATCGGGATCAGGCAAGCGGCGTGCGCCCAGTATTCGAACAGCGAGGGCCGCTTGCCCCAGGCCTCCTGCTCCAAGAGCGTTGTCGGGTAGGGACCCAGCCGGGCGAACGGCGGCACGTAGTGGGCGCGCGCGAACACGTTGACGCTGTCGAGCTGCAGCGCCCCCAACTCGCCCACCAGCTTGCGGAACGTGCGACGCGTCACCGGCGCGGTCGGCCTTGGGTTCGCCAGCCCCTGCGCGGCGAGGGCGATGCGGCGCGCCTGCCGCGCGGAGAGGGTGCGACTCATGGCGGCAGAGACTAACGCAGCGCTGGCACCGGAATCTGTCAGGAAGTCGCGAGAAACTCGGCGCGCCGCTCTCACCCGTGATCCAGAACGGGCTTCGGCTGGTAGGCGGCCTCCAGCGCCTTCACCTCGTCGTCGGTGAGCTTGACCGAGAGCGCGCCGACCGCATCTTCCAGGTGGTGGGTCTTGGTCGTGCCGACGATCGGCGCGGTGATCGCCGGGTTGCGCAGCACCCAGGCCAGCGCGACCTGCATGTTGGAAACCCCGCGCGCCTTCGCGACCTCGTCCAGCGCCTTCACGACCTCGAAGTCGGGCTCGCGGTAGTAGAGCCGGGGCGAGAACTCGTCGGTGCGGGCGCGCTCGGTGTTGCCTTCGCGGGGCGCCGCGCGGCCGCCGGCGAGGAACCCGCGCGCCAGCGGCGACCAGGGGATGACGCCAACGCCCTCGCCCCGGCAGAGGGGCAGCATCTCGCGCTCCTCCTCGCGGTAGACGAGGTTGTACTGCGGCTGCATGGAAACGAACGGAGTCCAGCCGCGCGCCTTCGAGACATCCAGCATCTTCATGAACTGCCACGCGTACATCGAGCTCGCGCCGATGTAGCGGGCCTTTCCGGCGCGGACGACGTCGTTCAGCGCCTCCAGCGTCTCCTCGATCGGCGTCTCATAGTCGAAGCGGTGGATCTGGTAGAGGTCGACGTAGTCGACGCCCAGCCGCATCAGGCTCTGGTCGATGCCGTCCAGGATGTGCTTACGCGAGAGGCCGCGGTTGTTGGCGTCTGCGCCCATCGGGCCGTTGACCTTGGTGGCGATCACCACTTCGTGGCGCTTGGCGTATTCCTTCAGCGCGGCGCCGGTGACCCGCTCGCTCTCACCCTGGCTGTAGACGTCCGCGGTGTCGAAGAAGTTGATCCCGGCCTCGACGGCGGCCTTGAAGAAGGGCTTGGCGTCGTCCTCGTCCAGCACCCACGAGCGCCACTTCGACGAGCCGAAGCTCATGCAGCCCAGGCAGAGCCTGGAAACCTTCAGGCCCGTGCGGCCCAGATTGACGTAGTCCATGATCCCTCACATTCCGCTCATCCCCGCGAACGCGGGGACCCAAGTGTTTTTGCTGAAGCCGAACTCGCGGCGCGGCCCAATTGAACCACTAAGGGCACGAAGGACACAAAGGGAGATTGCACGTCCGCGGCGCCGGGTTGGGGCCGCCTTTCGTGTCCTTGGTGTTCTTCGTGGTGAAATGGAACATCGCCGCTGACGCGACGAGATGGGGCCTAGTGTTCCAGCCGGCCGTCGGTGAGGGCGGCTTCCTCGAACTTGTAGAGCACATCGTGGTCGGGGCCGGGCACACCGGCGCGGATGTCGGCGGGCGCGAAGGTGTGCAGGATATGCTGGATGATCGCCAGCCGCGCCTTCTTCTTGCTGTCGGTGTGCACGATCGTCCAGGGCGCGTAGGCCGTATGGGTGCGGATCAGCATCTTGTCCCGCGCCCGGGAGTAGTCCTTCCACTTCTTCTGCGCGATGTCGTCCATCTCGCTGACCTTCAGCGCCTTGACCGGGTCGCTGCGCCGCTCGTCGAGGCGCTTGGCCTGCTCCGTCTTGGAGATGTCGAGCCAGAACTTGACGATGCGGATGTTGGCCTCGGTCAGCATCTGCTCGAAGGTCGGGGCGTCGCGCAGGAAGTCTTCCTGCTCCCGGTGGGTGGAAAAGCGCATCACCACCTCGACGCCGGCGCGATTGTACCAGGAGCGGTTGAACAGAACGAACTCGCCGGCCGCCGGCAGGTGCTCGACGTAGCGCTGGAACCACCACTCGGTGCGATCCCGGTCGGACGGCTTCGGCAGGGCGACCACGCGCGTGTTGCGGGGGGCCATGTGCTGGCGAATGCGGGCGATCGCGCCGTCCTTGCCCGCGCCGTCGCGGCCCTCCAGGACGACGATCGCCTTGTCGCCCTCCGCCATCGCCCATTGCTGGTAGTGGACGAGGCCGATCTGCAGCGAGCGCAGCTCGTCTTCGTAGTCCTCTTCTTTTTTGGACATGCCTCGCCTCCGGCCGCATCCTGACAAACGCCGAGCCGCGGCGCTACTAAAGCCCGATGATCCGGCTCTTTGTTCCCGACGACCTCGCGGCCGACGGCCCGGTCACGCTCTCCACCGGCCAGGCGCATTACCTGCGCGATGTGATGCGGCGCGGGGCCGGGGACGACGTCGCCCTTTTCAACGGCCGTGACGGCGAGTGGCTGAGCACGATCGTCTCGGTCGACCGCAAGGCCGTCGGCGTGATCCCGAAGAAGCGCGCGCGGGAGCAAACCCCGAGCGTCGACCTCGAGCTCGTGGTCGCGCTGGTCAAGCGCGCGCGGCTCGAGATCATCGTCGAGAAGGCGACCGAGCTCGGCGTCCGTCGCATCCGCCTCGCGGTCACCCGCTTCACCCAGGCCGAGCGGACGAACGTCGATCGGTTGACGGCGATCGCCGTGGAGGCGGCCGAGCAGACAGGAAGATTGGACGTCCCCGAGATACTGACCCCTGCAAAGCTGGACGCGATCCTCGAAGGCTGGTCGCCCAATCGGGCCCTGATTTTCTGCGATGAAGCTGGGGACGCTCCGCCGCTTCTGGAGGCTGTCACCGCGTTCCTTCTCCCCTCAAGGGAGAAGGTGGCTCGCGATAGCGAGACGGATGAGGGGCCGCGCAAACGCCCGCCGCCGGGGCGTAGGGCGGAACTGGAGAGCGCGGCGCGGCCCCTCATCCGACCGGGCCTTCGCCCGGCCGCCTTCTCCCTCGAGGGGAGAAGGGCGCCAATCAGCGAGGCCGTGGCAACCTCGATTCTCATCGGCCCCGAGGGCGGGTTTTCGCCGGAGGAGAGGGCCTCCATCCGCGCCCTCCCCACCGTCATCCCCGTGTCACTAGGCCCGCGCATTCTGCGCGCCGACACCGCCGCCATCGCCGCGCTCAGCCTCTGGCAGGCGGCGCTTGGCGACTGGCGCCCTTGAGCCGGAGCAGCTTGGCGCCCACTTGTCGAACCAATAGGGAGAACAGCGCCGGACCGGGGGATGCCTCCCCAGCTGGTGGGGAGGATGCGTATGGATGATGGCGTGCTCGATCGCCGGCCGCTGACGCTGGCCGAGCTTGCTGGCCATCTGGCCAGCGGCTGTCGTCCCAAATCCGAGTTCCGCGTCGGCTCTGAGCACGAGAAGTTCCTCTTCCGCGTCGGCAGCCACGAGCCCGTCGGCTACGGCCCGGACGCAGAGGGGCGCGGCGGCGTGCAGGCCCTGCTTGAAGGCCTGATGCCGTTCGGCTGGACCGGCGTCTACGAGGACGGTCCGAACGGACATGTGCTGATCGCGCTCCAGCGCGGCGGGGCCAGCGTTACGCTGGAGCCGGCCGGCCAGTTCGAGCTTTCCGGCGCGCCGCTCGAGAGCGTGCACGACATCTGCGACGAGATCAGCCAGCACCTGACCGAGGCCAAACAGGTGGCCGCCGGCCTCGGCATTGGCTTCATGGGCCTGGGCTTCACGCCCACCTGGACGCGCGAGCAGGCGCCGATCATGCCCAAGGAGCGCTATGCGATCATGCGCGCCTACATGCCCAAGGTGGGCGCGCGCGGGCTCGACATGATGCTGCGCACCTGCACCGTGCAGTCCAACCTGGACTACGCGTCTGAAGCCGACATGGCGGCGAAGTTCCGCGTCAGCCTGGCGCTGCAGCCCGTCGCAACCGCGCTCTTCGCCAACTCGCCGTTCGTCGAGGGCAAGCCGACGGGCTGGCTCTCCAACCGCGCGCGGGCCTGGACCGACACCGATCCCGACCGCACCGGCATGCTGCACTTCGTGTTCGAGGACGGGTTCGGGTTCGAGACCTATGCGCGCTACGCGCTCGACGTGCCGATGTATTTCGTCAAGCGGCACGGCCGCTACATCGACGCCGCCGGCCAGTCGTTCCGGGCCTTCATCGACGGCGAGCTGCCGGCGGCGCCCGGCGAGCGCGCCAACCTGCACGACTGGGAGGAGCACCTGGCCACCATCTTTCCGGAGGTGCGGCTGAAGACCTTCCTCGAGATGCGCGGCGCCGACACCGGCCCGAAGACCCGGCTCTGCGCGCTTGCGGCGCTGTGGATCGGGCTGCTCTACGACGACGCGGCGCTGGCCGCCGCCTGGGACCTCGCCAAGGGCTGGACGGCCGACGAGCGCGAGAGGATCAGGGTCGAGGCCGCCCGGGTCGGGCTGAAGGCCGAGATCGGCGGGCGCACCTTGCGCGAGGTGGCGCTCGACGTGCTCGCCATCGCCCGCGAAGGGCTCAAGCGCAGGGGGCGCCTCAGCGGCGCGCTGACCGACGAGACGGGCTACCTGACCGACCTGGACGAGATCGCCGAGACCGGCGTCACCCCCGCCGAGCGCTGGCTCGACCACTACAACGGCCCCTGGCGCGGCGAGGCGGGCCCCGCGTTCGAAGCGGCGGCGTACTGAGAACCCTCACCCCGCAGCGTAGCGGGCGGCCCTCGGCTCACCCCACGTCGGGGTTCTTCGCCGTGGCGGGCCAATGTTCGCGCTGGCTGGAGCCGGAGCCGTCGTCGGTGTGGAGGATGGCTTCGCGGACGGCGCCCTCGGCGTCGCCCAAGTCGATCTCGCGGACCGTGACCTTGTTTGGGTAGAAGGCCAGGCGATCCTTGATCTGCGCCATGGCGGGGTAAGGATCCTCGTAGGTCCAGACCGCGTTCTCGGCGAACTCGCCGTCCCTGACGATCGTGAAGTAGGACGCCTCGCCCTTGTACGGGCAGTGGGTGCTGCGGTCGGTGCGCGACAAGAAGCTCATGTCGACATCCTCGCGCGGCAGGTATTGCACCGGCTTGTAGCCTGCCTCGACGAGCATCAGCGCCCGGCGCGTGTCGGCGATCACGTGGCCGCCGAACTCCACCCGCACACGTTTGGAGTTGTAGGCGATGGTGATCGGGTGTTCGGGGCCGGGCAGCTTCACCTCCGGCATGACGTCGGCCTCCTCGAAGCATGAACGTTCAGGATCACAAGCTGGGTCCGCACGGCCGCCGGGGCAACCCCGCGGGTTGTGAATCCGAGGCGCCCGTGATCATTTCGCCGCGCGCGGCGGTCGGTGGGGCGTTCGCATGATCAACGTCGTCGTCGTCGCGGTCGCCATCATCACCGCGCTGACCGGGGTCCCGGTCTTTCTGCAGCTGCGCGCGCACCCGCGCGGGCTCGCGGTGCTGTTCTTCGCCGAGATGTGGGAGCGTTTCTCCTACTATGGGATGCGCAGCCTGCTGATCTACTATCTGACCGAGCACTTCCTGTTCGACGACGCCAGAGCGCAGGCGCAATACTCGGCGTACACGACGCTGGTCTATCTCGTGCCGCTGGTCGGCGGCTACCTGGCCGACCGCTACCTCGGCAGCCGCAAGGCGATCGCGTTCGGCGCGCTCCTCCTCGTCGCCGGCCATTTCACCATGGCCTTGGAGGGACCGCCGGCCAGCGAGGCGCTGAGCTATCACGGCGCGACCTACGCCTACCGGCTGGATGGGCGGATGGACGACCGTACGGTCTGCCTCCAGGTGGCCACCGGCTGTTACGGCGTCACGGCCGCCGCCGACGGCGGGCTCGCGATCCGGGGCCTGCCGGCGGGCGCGCCGCTGCCCCAGGTGCTGCCCAAGGGCCAGTACTCCGAACACGAGACGCGCCATCAGGGCTTCATCGACACGCTCTACCTCGCGCTCGCCCTCATCATCATGGGCGTCGGGTTCCTCAAGGCGAATATCTCCTCGATCGTCGGCCAGCTTTACGATCAGGGCGATCCGCGGCGCGATCCGGGGTTCACCCTCTACTACTACGGCATCAACCTGGGCGCGGTCTGGGCCTCGGCCCTCTGCGGGGCCGTCGGCCAGTCGATCGGCTGGTACGCGGGCTTCGGGCTCGCCGGCTTCGGCATGCTGGCCGGCTACCTCGTCTTCGTGTTCAACAAGCCGCGGCTCGAGGGCAAGGGCGAGCCGCCAAACCCGGCGGCGCTGGCGAGACCGATCGTTGGCCCGCTCTCGCTCGAATGGATCCTCTATCTCGCGGCGCTGGCCGGGGTCGGCCTGGTCTGGATGCTCGTCCAGCAGTACGCGCTCATGGGCGGGCTCTTGCTGGTCGGCTGGGTCGCGGCGCTCGGCTACCTCGCCTTCGAGATGAGACGGATCGGCAAGGTGGCGCGCGAGCGGCTGATGCTGGCGCTGGTGCTGATCGTGGCCTCGATCGTCTTCTTCACCCTGTTCGAACAGGCCGGCACGTCGCTCAGCCAGTTCGCCGAGCGCAACACCGCCCTGCCCAACAACGGGTTCTGGACCATCACTCCGGCGCAGACGCAGACCTTCAACGCCGGCTTCATCCTCATCCTGGCGCCGGCGTTCGCCTGGCTCTGGGCCGTGCTCGGCCGCCGCAACCGCGACCCCAATCCGGTGGTCAAGTTCGGGCTGGGGCTGATCCAGGTCGGCGTCGGCTTCTTCGCTTTGGTCTGGGGCGCCGAGTACGCCAACGCGGCCTTCCGCGTGCCGGTCTTCTTCTTAGGCCTCGCCTATCTCTTCCACACCACTGGCGAGCTTTGCCTATCGCCGGTCGGCCTCTCCGAGATGACCAAGCTCGCGCCGCTCCGGATGATCTCGACGGTGATGTCGATCTGGTTCCTCGCCGCTTCGGCCGCGCAGTGGCTGGCCGGCAAGATCGCCCAGCTCACCGCCGCCGAGACCGTCGGCGGCCAGGTGCTGAACCCGGCCAAGGCGCTCGCCACTTACAGCCATACCTTCCTCACGATCGGCCTCTGGGGCGCCGGCGCGGGCGTGCTCTTGCTGGTGCTTAGGCCCTGGCTGAAACACTGGGCTCACGGCGTGAACGAGATGCACCCGGCGCCCGAGCTCGACGGCGACCGTCAATCGGCGCACCCCAGGTCGTAGAGCCCCTGAGGCTCAGATCGTCCGCGCGATGCGCATGCCCTGGTCCGGGCTGCGGTTGTAGTCGATGTAGCCGCCGCGATAGGCGGAGCGGACGGACCCCGGCGGCGTGTCCCAGGCTCCGCCGCGCATCGAGTGCATCCCGCACCAGAGCGGGGCGGTGTAGTCCTTCTGGACGCAGTCCTGCGCCCACTGCCAGACCTCGCCGGCCATATCGTAGAGACCGAACGCGTTTGGCTTGAAGGAGCCGACCGGCGCGGCCTGGCGTGCGTCCCACGCGCTGCCGCAGCCCTGGCAATCGGCGTTGTCCGTTCCGAGCGCGTCTCCCCAAGGGTAGACGCGGTGCGGCGCGGCAAGCGTCGTCTGGCCGCGAGCCGCGTACTCCCATTCCGCCTCGCTCGGCAGCCGGTAGGCGACGCCGGTCATCTGCGACAACCAACGCGCATAGGCCTCGGCGTCGTTCCACGAGACGTTGACGACGGGACTGCTGTCCCCGGCCCAGTCCGGCTGCTGGATGGCCGGGCAGCCCCCGCCGCGGACGCAGGCCGTCCACTCGCCGACAGTGACATCGAACTTCGACAGGGCGAAGCGACGCACCGCGTCCGGGTGCACCGGTCCCTCGCGCGGGAAACGACCCCGCTCGGCGTCGGGCGAGCCCATCATGAACTGGCCCGCCGGGACCACCAGCATGACCGGGCAGTCGTTGGCCCCCTTGCCGCAGTCCTGAAAGCTTGTCCCCGCCGCCGCCGCCGCAAGCGTGGCCGGCGGGGTCACGAACGGCCGGTAGCGTTCGTAGGCGGTGAGCAACGACCCCAGCGCCGCGCGATAGGTCCAGCCGGCCCAGCCGAGGCCCGCGATGAGGCCGAGCGCAAGCACGGCGGCGACGCCCTGCAGCCGCCGCCGACCACGGGTCGCCCGTCGCTCGGCGGCTCGGCAGGCGACGATGTAGTCCCGCATCGCCGGATCGCTAGCGCCTGCGAAATCCTCTCGCGCCAGGGTCGCCTGCGCAGCCCCAAGGCGCTCGTCGCGGTGCACGAGCCATGCCGCGTCGTCTTGATGGGCGCGCCAGTCTCGCGCGGCGCTGCGCACGCCGGCCAGCACAGCCAGCGCTTCCCCTTCCTCGGCGATCCAAGCGGCCAGCGTGGGCCATTGGCGAAGAATCGCTTCGTGCGCGACTTCCAGAGTCTCGATCTCGGTCCCGTCCACCGTGCGCCGGTCGGCGATGAGGATTCGCTGCTCGACGAAAGCGGCCGCGAGCCCCTGCGCTTCCGCAGGCACATCGCCGCGGCTCGCGATCCGTCGCCGCACCCCGTCATGGTCGATCTGCACCAGGGCCGGAATGAACAGCCTGCGCGCCAGCGCGAGCCGGTGTGGGTCCGGCCAGGGGCCGACGGCGGCGGCGACGCCGGCCTGGATCGCGCCAGCAATGCCGCCGAGCTTCTCCCGGTAGTCGGCGACGGTGAGCTTGCTGTCTCGGCCGTAGTCGGTCAGCAACCGTTCGAGCGTGAAGGCGAGCAGGGGCAGGGCGTCAGCCGACGAAAGGTCAGCGAGCAGGGCCTGCGTGAGTTCCGGCTCGACCGCCAGCGGCGGTCGGGCCAGCTTTGCGGGACCTTCGATCACCTCTTTCAGCGAGCCGGCGGGAACGGCCGGAAGGTTGAACAGCCGCTGCTGCGCCGTCCCGAATGAGGGATCGGCCTGCAGCCGGCCATAGGCGTCCGAGCGGATCGTGAGCAGCAGCAGGACATCGCTGTCGCCTTCGAGCGCACCGGCCACGACCGAACAGAAGGCCGCGCCCTCCGCATTCTCCGGCGCGAACAGCTCTTCAGCCTGGTCGACCGGAAGGATGAACGTCGCGGGCTTGGCGGCCCCTGACTGCGCCCCTCCATCCGGACGCGGCGCGGCGGCCCGCCGCAAGGTCGCCATCGCCTCGATGAGGTCACGCGGTTGCGCGATGGCCGTTCGCGCCCCGGCGCTGGCCAGGCTTGCTTGCAGGCCCTCCGGGCCGGTCAGCGCCGCCCGCCCGGGTCGAACGATCGGCAGGACCCTGAACGAGTCTTCGTCGCGCTTCAGCCGCGAGACCAGGCCGGCGCGGAGAAACGACGACTTGCCGGCGCCGGATGCGCCGAGGATGACCAGCACACGCTCCGGCGCGCCGCCCCGCATCTGGCGCAGGTCGTCGAGGCCCTTGGTGATGGCCGCATCCCGCCCGAAGAAGACGGCCGCATCCTCGGCGTCGAGCGCCTTCAGGCCGCGGAAGACCGACCGGTTGGGGTCTCCGGGCGGGGGCCAGTCGAAGCTGTCGGGGTCGAGGCCGGCCCGCCGCAGCCCGACCGCCAGTCGCTGGAAGCCGTCAGCTTCCTTTTCGGGGACCGAGATGTCGGCGATCTGAAACTTTGCCTTGAGCTCGATGGGCAGGTCGTCGAACGGAGTCGGCGCCACGAATATCGGAAAGATGCGCTTGCCGAGCTGGTCAGCCAGCAAGAACTCGGTGCGGCACCAGAAAGAGGCGAGCCAGCTCGGGGAGATCAGCACCAGAACCGCCGCGCAACGTTCGCCCGCCCGCTTCAGTTCGTCCTGCCAGCGATGGCCGGGCGCGAGCCCCTGCTCGGCATCCAGGTCGAGGAACACCTCGCGCCAGCCTTGGCCGTGAAGCCAGTCACGCACCCGGGTGGCCCTGTCGTTGTCCTGGCTCGAATGGCTGATGAAGAGAACGCCCACTTCAGTCCCCCGACCTCAGGACGCCGCAGGATTTAGGCACGTATCGCCCTTGTGCGCGAGGGGCGCGGTTGCAGGCTCCTACGCCCGCGCCAGCACCGTCAGCTGGACGTTCGTCCGCAGCTTGAAACCCAGGCTCTCGTAGAGGGTGATCGCGGGCGTGTTGCTGGCATAGGCGTGCAGGAAGGGGGTCTCGCCTCGATCCAGGATGCGGCGGGCGACGAGCCGCGAGAGCTCGCGCGCGTGGCCGGCGCCGCGAAAGTCGGGGTGAACGCAAACGCCGCTGACCTCGGTGAAACCGGTGAGCTTCATCCGCTCGCCCGCCATCGCCGCCAGCCGCCCATCGACGCGCACGCCTATGAAACCGCCGAGCTCGTGGGTGCGCTCGAAGAAGGGGCCTGGCCGCGTGAGGGAGGCGAGCGCCATCATCTCGCTCGCGTCGGCGTCGCCCAGGGGCGTGAAGGCGATGTCGGCCTCGCCCGGCGCGACCGCATCGGCCAGCATCTGCACGCACGCGCCGCGATCGATGACCCTCAACCCCGGCGGCGCGGGCGCCTCGAACGGCTCAACCAATGCGATGGCGCCCTGATCGGGACAAAGCGCGGCGAGCGCCGTCTGACTCTCCATTGTTTCGTCCGCCGCGGCGGCGAAGAGGCCGTAGGGCGCCAGCATGCGCAACGCGCGGCCGTCGCCTTCGGCCACGTGCGCCTGGCGCGTCGTCAGCGCCGCCCAGACGGGCCGGTCGAGGGGGTGCGGCCGGCTCAGACGGCGGTCCCGCCGACGGTGAGGCCGGTGATCTTCAGCGACGGTTGGCCGACGCCGACCGGCACGCTCTGGCCGTTCTTGCCGCAGACGCCGACGCCGTTGTCGAACGCGAAGTCGTCGCCGACCATGGTCACCCGCGTCAGCGCCGAAGGCCCATCGCCGATAAGGGTCGCGCCCTTGACCGGGGTCGATATCTTGCCGTCCTCGATCAGGTAGGCCTCGGTGCACTGGAACACGAACTTGCCGTTGGTGATGTCGACCTGGCCCCCGGCGAAGCCCGCGCAATAGAGGCCACGCTTCGTCGAGGCGATCATCTCCGCCCGCGGCGTGTCGCCACCCATCATGCCTGTGTTGGTCATCCGCGCCATCGGCATGTGGGCGAAGGATTGCCGCCGACCGTTGCCGGTCGGCTCGAGCCCCATCAGCCTCGCGCTCATCCGGTCGTGCATGTAGCCGACCAGGATGCCGTCCTCGATCAGGATCGTGCGCTCGGTGGGCGTGCCCTCGTCGTCGATGCTGAGCGAGCCGCGGCGGCCATAGAGCGTCCCGTCGTCGAAGACCGTCACGCCGGGCGAGGCCACGCGCTCGCCGACCCGGCCGGAGAAGGCGCTCGTGCCCTTGCGCACGAAGTCGCCCTCGAGCCCATGGCCGACCGCCTCGTGGAGCAGTACGCCGTTCCAGCCCGGGCCGAGCACCACGTCCATCTCGCCCGCCGGGCAGGGGATGGCGTCGAGGTTGACCAGGGCGATGCGCAACGCCTCGTCCACCTGCTCGCGCCAACGGTCCGGCGCGATCCAGGTCTCGAAGCCGGCGCGGCCGCCCGCGCCGCAGTAGCCGCCTTCGCGGCGGCCATCGCGCTCGACGGTGACGCTGACGTTCAGGCGCACGAGCGGGCGCACGTCGCGCACCAGTCGGCCGTCGGCGCGCAGAATTTCGATGACCCGCCGCTCGCCGGCCAGCATGAGGTTGACCTGCTTCACCCTTGAGTCCTGCGCGCGGGTGAAGGCGTCGATCTCGGTCAACAGCGCGACCTTGTCCGAGAAGGCCGGGGAAGCGAGCGGGTCGTCTTCGCCGTAGAGCTTGCTGTTGGTGGCCCTGGGGCCTTCCGCCGCCACGCCGGCGTAACCGCGCCTGGCCAGGGCGGCGGAGTCGGCGGCGCGCCGAATCGCCGCTTCCGAAATCTCCGCCGCGTGGGCGTAGCCGGCGGTTTCGTCGGCCACCACGCGCAGTCCGAACCCCTCGCTCGCATCGTAGCTCGCCGACTTCAGCCGCCCGTCATCCCAGACGAAGGACTCCGACTCGGACCGTTCGACGAACAGCTCGCCGTCGTCGGCGCCCGAGACCGCTCCGCCAAGGATGTCATGGGCGCGGCGGGCGTCGACGCCGGACGCTTCGAGGATCGAGGGCGCTTGGACGCGAGAGGTCATGCAAAGCTCGTTTTCAGAAGGGTTGAGCCAACAACATAGGCGAGCCAAGTCACTTGCGAAACCTTCGCAGGCCAGGGCCCCGCCCGCGTCTTGGCAATCCAGGACAGACCGCGTATGCACCCCCTAAAGGGGGCGGCCCTTGGTCCTGGCGGGCCGGGCTGAACTCGTTCGGAATGAAGCGAGGGCGTGAACACATTGCGCGGCGTTTGGATGCGGAAGCTCTGGAGTGCGACGGGCGCGGGACTTGCGGCGCTCGCCGGCGCGGGGGCGGCGCGGGCCGCCGATCTTCTCGGTCAGCCAACCCCAGGCGCAGTCGATCTGCAGCCTGCCGGCTCGGTCCTCAAGCAGCAGGCGATCACGTTCCACAACTGGATCCTGATGCCGATCATCACGGCGATCGCGCTTCTGATCCTCGTCCTGCTCGCGATCTGCATCATACGCTTCAACAAGCGCGCCAACCCGACGCCGGCCCGCTGGAGCCACAACACCACGATCGAGCTCTTGTGGACGGGGCTGCCGGTCCTGATCCTGACCTTCATCGCGATCTTCTCGTTCAAGCTCCTGTTCGCCTACGCGGCGATGCCCACGCCCGATCTGACCGTCAAGGCGACCGGCTACCAGTGGTACTGGGGCTACGCCTACCCCGACCAGAGGATCGACGAGTACACATCCAACTACCTGCCCGAGGCCGACGCCAAGGCGGCCGGCAAGCCGTACCTGCTGGGCGTGAACAACGCGATGGTGGTGCCGGTCAACAAGACCGTCCGCGTGCTCGTCACCGGGGCCGACGTCATCCATGACTTCGGCGTGCCGGCTTTCGGGCTGAAGATGGACGCCGTGCCCGGGCGGGTGAACGCCACCTGGTTCCGCGCCACCCAGGTCGGCACCTACTATGGCCAGTGCGACCAGCTCTGTGGCCTGAACCACGCCTTCATGCCGATCGAGATCAAGGTCGTCAGCCAGCCCGACTTCGACGCCTGGGTGGCGAGCAAGGCCCCGCCGCCAGCGGCGTCGTCATCCGCGCCCGCCGCACCCGCGACGCCCGCCGCGCCGGCCGCCGCCGCGCCGCAGCACGTGGCGCTGAACAGTTCGACAGCGGCCCTGCGTTAGATGGCCGTTACGGAGAGAGTTTGAGACCATGGCCACCGCAGCTCACGACATCGATCACGGCCACGACGACGGTTACGCCCACACCCCGCCGTTCCTGGTGCGCTGGCTGTTCTCCACCAACCACAAGGACATTGGCACCCTCTACATCCTGTTCGCCATCTTCGCCGGGATCATCGGCTCGACGCTCTCGGGCCTGATGCGCTGGGAGCTCGCCGAGCCCGGCATCCAGGTGTTCAAGGACAACGGTCTGTTCGGGGTGATCCCCATCCTGGCCGGCCATCAAGGCTATAACGTCGCGGCCACCGCCCACGGCCTGATCATGATCTTCTTCATGGTCATGCCGGCGATGATCGGCGGCTTCGGCAACTGGTTCGTGCCGATCATGATCGGGGCGCCGGACATGGCCTTCCCGCGCATGAACAACATCTCGTTCTGGCTCCTGGTCGCCTCGTTCGTCCTGCTCTGCACGTCGATGTTCGTGGACGGTGGTCCCGGGCCGGGCTTCGGCGGCGGCTGGACGCTTTACCCCCCGCTATCCACGACGGGTCACACCGGCCCGGCGATGGACTTCGTCATCCTGTCGATCCACCTGGCCGGGGCGTCCTCGATCCTGGGCGCGATCAACTTCATCACCACGATCTTCAACATGCGGGCGCCGGGCATGACGCTGCACCGGATGCCGCTGTTCGTCTGGTCGATCCTGGTGACCGTCTTCCTCTTGCTGCTCTCGCTGCCGGTGCTGGCCGGCGGGATCACCATGTTGCTCACCGACCGCAACTTCGGGACCCACTTCTTCGATCCTGCCAACGGCGGCGATCCGCTGATGTTCCAGCACCTGTTCTGGTTCTTCGGCCACCCGGAGGTCTACATCCTGATCCTGCCGGGCTTCGGCATCGTCAGCCAGGTGGTGGCGACCTTCTCCAAGAAGCCGGTGTTCGGCTATCTGGCCATGGCCTACGCCATGGTGGCGATCGGCTTTCTGGGCTTCATCGTCTGGGCCCACCACATGTACGCGGTCGGGCTGAACGTCGACCTGCAGGCCTACTTCGTGGCCGCCACGATGATCATCGCCGTGCCGACCGGCATCAAGGTCTTCTCCTGGATCGCCACGATGTGGGGCGGCTCGATCGACTTCAAGACGCCGATGCTGTTCGCGGTCGGCTTCATCTTCCTGTTCACGATCGGCGGCCTGACCGGGGTCGTGCTTGCGAACGCCGGCATCGACTACAGCCTGCACGACACCTACTACGTCATCGCTCACTTCCACTACGTGCTGTCGATGGGCGCGGTGTTCTCGATCTTCGCTGGCTTCTACTACTGGTTCGAGAAGATGTGGGGCGTGAAGTACAACGAGTTCCTCGGCAACCTGCACTTCTGGTTCCTGTTCGTCGGCGTGAACACGATCTTCTTCCCGCAACACTTCCTCGGCCTGCAGGGGATGCCGCGGCGCACGATCGACTATCCCGTGGCGTTCGCGCAGTGGAACTTCGTCTCCTCGGTCGGCTTCGCCATCACCGCGTTCGGCATGCTGATCTGGTTCGTGCTGCTGATCGAAGCGGCGGTGCGCCACCGCAAGGCGGAGGCCAATCCGTGGGGCGAAGGCGCGACCACGCTCGAGTGGACCCTGTCGTCGCCGCCGCCGTTCCACCAGTTCGCCGAACTGCCGCATATCCACGCCGAGACTCACTAGCCAGGCGTTTGGTGTAGGATCGTCCCGACCGGGCGCCTTAAAGCGCCCGCCGCCCGCCATGAACCGAGCGTCCATTCGATGACCGAGACCACCGTCCCCGTGGCGGCGCCCGCCCGCTGGCAGGACTACGTCGAGCTCTTGAAGCCGCGCGTGATGTCGCTGGTGGTGTTCACCGCGCTCACCGGGCTCGCCTGCGCGCGCACGCCCATGAACCCGCTGCTCGCCGCCATCGCCATCCTATGCATCGCCGTCGGCGCCGGTGCGGCGGGGGCGCTGAACATGGGCTTCGATTCCGACATCGACGCGATGATGCGTCGCACCCGCCATCGGCCGGTGCCGTCCGGCCGCGTTCAGCGCTCCGACGCGCTGGCGCTGGGGGTGGTCTTGAGCCTCTTTTCGGTCGGGCTGATGGCGCTGGCGACCAATCTGGTGGCCGCCGGCCTGCTCGCCTTCACCATCTTCTTCTACGCGGTGGTCTACACGCTGTGGCTCAAGCGCTCGACGCCGCAGAACATCGTGATCGGTGGGCTGGCCGGCGCCTTGCCGCCGGTGATCGGCTGGGCCGCGGCCAGCGGGACGACCCCGCTGAACGCCTGGCTGCTCTGCGCCATCATCTTCCTCTGGACGCCGCCCCACTTCTGGGCGCTGTCGCTCTATGTGAAGGACGACTACGCCGCCGCCGGCGTGCCGATGCTGCCGGTGGTGAAAGGCGCGGCGGCGACGCGCCGCGCGATCCTCTACTACAGCGTCGCACTCGTCGCGCTGGCCCAGGCGCCGGCGGCGACAGGGCTGGGCGGCGCGAGCTACCTCGCCGTCGCGTCAGCCGGCGGCGTCATCTTCCTGGTCCTCGCCGGGCGGCTGGCGCGGAGCAACGCCGGCGACGAGGCGGGCGGCGCCCAGGGGCTCTATCAGGTGAAAGGACCGAAGGAGGCGCGCGACCTGTTCGCCTTCTCGATCGCCTACCTCTTCCTGCTGTTTGCCGCCCTGCTGGCCGAGCGGTTCATCGGCCTTGCGCCGCTGCTCAAATGAACGAACCGTCGGAAGGCCCGGCCTGGGTCAAGGCCAGACGCCGGCGCAGCATCGCGATCGCGATCGCGCTCGGCGCGTTCGTCATCATCGTCTTCATCGTCACCATCCTGCGGATGCGGGGCCATGTCGCCGACATCGGATTCTGACCGCCGCCGGCGCGCCAACGCGCGGGTCGTGATCGCTTGCGCCGGCGTCCTGGTGGTCATGACCGGCGCAGCGTTCGCGGCTGTCCCCCTCTATCGCGCCTTCTGCCAGGCGACAGGGTTTGCCGGCTATGTGCCGCGCGCCAAAGCGGCGCCGACCCAGGTGCTGGCGCAGACGGTGACGGTCAGCTTCGACACCAATGTGCGCGGGCTGCCCTGGGCGTTCGAGCCGCTGCAGCCGAACCAGACGCTGCACGTGGGCCAGACGGGGTTGGCCTTCTTCACCGTCACCAACCCGTCCGGCAGGTCGTTGACCGGGCGGGCGTCTTACAACGTCACGCCCAACGTGGCTGGCGCATACGTGCGCAAGCTGCAGTGCTTCTGCTTCAACGCCCAGACCATCCCCGCGCACACGACGGTGAAGTTCCCGGTGCTCTATTTCATCGACCCGGGCTTCGCCTCGGACCCCGACACCAAGGGCTACACGAACCTGGTGTTGTCCTACACCTTCTTCCCAGCGCCGAAATCGGCGCCGGCCCTTGGCGGATGAGGCGGCGCGAGGCTATAGCGTACCCACGACCGACGTCCCATTGAGTCCAGCGCGAGGACCTGAAGACACCGAGATGGCCGACGCCTCCATCAAGCACGACTATCACCTGGTTAACCCCAGCTCCTGGCCGCTGATCGGCTCGATCGCCACGATCGCCATGGCCTTCGGCCTCGTCATCTTCATGAAGGGCCTGTTCGGCATCGAAAAGCACAGCCCGTGGGTCTTCCTCATCGGGCTGGGGGGCGTGCTCTACACCATGGTCGGCTGGTGGAGCGACGTGGTGAAGGAGGCGAATGGGGGCGACCATACCCCCGTCGTCTCGATCGGCCTGCGCTACGGCATGATTCTGTTCATCGCCTCTGAGGTGATGTTCTTCGTCGCCTGGTTCTGGATCTTCTTCGAGATGGCGCTGTTCCATCACCACCGGACGCTGTCGCCGGTCGACGGCGTGGCCCAGGCCTGGTCGGTCTGGCCGCCGAAGGGGGTGGAGCCGGTGCCGCCGTTCCATCTGGCGCTGGTCAACACGCTGACCCTGCTCACCTCCGGCACCACGGTCACCTGGGCCCACCACGCGCTGCAGACCGGCAATCGTCAGGCGGCCAAGATCGGGCTTCTGCTCACCATCCTGCTCGGCCTGCTGTTCACCTCGATCCAGGCCTACGAGTACTGGCACATCCTGTCCGACCAGTTGTTCTTCTCGCCGGCGGCCGCCAACGCAGGGCTGTTCGGGTCCGCCTTCTTCATGGCGACCGGCTTCCATGGCTTCCATGTCATCGTCGGCACGATCTTCCTGACAGTCTGTCTCGGCCGGCTGATGGCTGGCGGGTTCACCCCGCAGAAGCATTTCGGCTTCGAGGCCGCCGCCTGGTACTGGCACTTCGTCGACGTGGTGTGGCTGTTCCTCTTCACCTTCGTCTACGTGACGTTGCCGAACCTGCCGAACACGTGATGGCCGGCGCCCGGCCGGTGAATCCGGTCGCGGCGGGGCTCGCCTGTCGCTGTCCGGCCTGCGGCGAGGGCCCCCTGTTCGAGGGCTTCCTGCGCGTGAGTCGCCGCTGCGAGGCGTGCGGGCTGGACCTGGCCGCGGCGGACTCCGGCGATGGACCGGCCGTGTTCATCGTCCTTATCGTCGGCGTGATCACATGCTTCTCAGCGCTGTTCACGGAGATCGCCTTCCACCCGCCGGTCTGGGTGCATCTGGTGCTTTGGCTGCCGCTGGCGGTGATCCTGGCGCTGGTGCTGGTGCGGCCGCTCAAGGGCGTGATGCTGGCGCTGCAGTTCCACCACAGGGCCTCAGAGGCCGGCCATGACGGGGACGACTAGCCGGCCCGGCCGGCGGTTCGAGATCGTCCCGACGATCGCCGCCGTCATCGGTATCGCGATCCTGATCGGCCTCGGCGTCTGGCAGATCCAGCGCCTGCACTGGAAGGAAGCCATCCTCGCCCGCGTGGCGGCGCTCGAGAACGCGCCGCCCCGACCGCTCGAGCCGCTGCTCTTGCGCGCCGCAGCGGGCGCCGACGTCGACTATCACCGCGTCCAGGCGACCTGCCCGGAGCTGGAGATCGGCCCCTACCTTCGCCTCTACGCCGTCTGGCAGGGCTACGGCGGGTATCGGATCATCGCCGCCTGCCCGATCGCCGCTGGGCCTTACCGCGCCATCCTGGTCGACCGCGGCTTTATCGCCCAAGGGCTCCCGCTCGGCGGCGGCCGGCCGCTGACGGATCCCATCGTCGGCGTCCTGCGCAAGGGCGACACACGCAACTTCGTCACGCCGGCAAACCAGCCGCGTCAGAACCTCTGGTATTGGCGTGACATCCCCGCGATGGCCGCCGCGCTCGGCGCGAGCGCGCCCGCGCCCAGCTTCCTGATGCTCGAGCGACCTCCGCCGCCGCCCGGCGGACCGACCCTCGCCGCCATCCCCGCCGACATCCCGAACAACCACCTGCAGTACGCCATCACGTGGTTCGGCCTTGCCCTGGCGCTGGCCGGCGTCTACCTCGCCAGCCTTTGGACAAGGCGGCGGGGCTAATGCGCTACATCTCGACCCGCGGCCAGAGCCCGCCGATCGGTTTCCTCGACGCGGTTCTGGCGGGCCTCGCGCCCGACGGCGGGCTTTACGCGCCCGAGATCTGGCCGCTTCTCACACCCGATGAGATCGCCGACTTCGCCGGGCGGCCGTACGCCGAGGTCTGCGCGCACGTGCTGGCGCGCTTCGCGGGCGATGCGGTGGCGTTTGTCGATCTGCTCGAGATGGCGAACGAGGCCTACGCGGGATTCACCCACGAGGCGGTCGCGCCGCTCCGCCAGCTCACGCCCGGGCTTTGGATGCTCGAGCTCTTCCACGGGCCGACGCTGGCGTTCAAGGACATCGCTATGCAGCTGCTGGCGCGGCTCTACGAGCACGCGCTCGCGGCCAAGAGCCAGACGCTGACGGTCGTGTGCGCCACCTCCGGCGACACCGGCGGTGCCGCGGTCGAGGCGCTCTCGTCGGTGAAGACCGTCCGCACGGTCGTCCTCTTTCCCGAGGGCAAGATCAGCGACGTCCAGCGGCGTTTCATGACCACGTCCGGCCGCAAGAACGTCCGGTGCCTCGCCATCGACGGGACGTTCGACGACTGCCAGGCGATCGTCAAAGCGCTGTTCCAGGCGCAGGGCTTCCCGCAAGCGGTCAACCTCTCGGGCGTGAACTCGATCAACTGGGCGCGCATCGCCGCCCAGGCGGTCTACTACTTCACCGCCGCGGTCGCGCTGGGAGCGCCCGAGCGCCCGGTGGCTTTCTCGGTCCCGACCGGCAACTTCGGCGACGCCTTCGCCGGCTATGTGGCGCGCAAGATGGGGCTGCCGATCGAGCGCATCATCGTGGCGACCAATACGAACGACATCCTCGCGCGCGCCATCCAGACCGGGCGCTATGCGCGGGGCCCGGTCGCCGCCACCCAGTCGCCGGCCATGGATATCCAGGTCGCCTCCAACTTCGAACGCCTCTACTTCGAAGCCGTCGAGCGCACCGGCGCCGAGACCTCGCGCGCCATGCGCGCCTTCGCCGACCAGGGGGCGATCGACATCCCGCCGAAGGCGCTGGCCGCGATGCGCGAGGTGTTCGTCGGCGCCCGCGCGAGCGAAGCCGAGACCGCGCGGGCGATCGTCTCGACCTACCAGGCGAGCGGCGAGCTGATCGACCCGCACACCGCCGTCGCCGTGCACGCCGCCGGACTCGTCGGCCCGAAGCGCCGAACCACCCCGATGGTGGCGCTCGCCACCGCCCACCCCGCCAAGTTTCCAGAAGCGGTCGAGCGGGCGGCGGGCGCGGCGCCCGTGACGCCGCGGGCGGTCAAGGCGCTGGCCAGACGGGCCGAGCAGGTCGATCGCCTGCCGGCCGAGGTCGAGGCGGTGAAGGCCTACGTCCGCGCCTTCGCCGAGGTCTGAGCCGATCGCCGGGCCCCAAATCCATACGCTGGCGAACGGAACGCGCATCGTCTGCGATCCGATGCCGGGGCTGGAGACGCTGGCGCTCAGCGTCGTCGTCGGCCGCGGCGCGCTCCATGAGACGGACGCGCAGTCGGGGTGGGCGCATCTGCTCGAGCACATGGTGTTCAAGGCCGCCGGCGACCGCTCGGCGCGGGATATCGTCGAGGCGATCGAAGCGGCGGGCGGTCATATCAACGCCGCGACCGGCCACGACCGCACGAGCTTCCAGGTGCGCGCGCTCGCCGGCGGGCTCGAGCTCGCCATGGCTGTCGTCGCCGATCTCGTCTTCCGCCCGCGGCTCTCCGCCGGCGATCTCGCCAAGGAGAAGCGCGTCATCGCCCAGGAGATCGCCGAGGCCGCCGACACGCCGGACGACTTGGTGTTTGAGCTTGCCGGCGCGCTCGCCTATGCCGGCCATCCGCTCGGCCGGCCGGTGCTCGGGACGCGGGCCAGCGTGGGGTGGGCGAAGCCGCCGGCGCTCGAGGCCTTTCGCGCCTCGCTCTACGCACCCGACCGCATCGTGATCGCCGCCGCCGGCGCCGTGGACGAGGCTGCGCTCGTGACGCTCGCGGAGCGATGGTTTGCCCAAGAACCCGCGGCGGAGCCGGCGCACCTGCCGCCGCCGCCCGAGTTCGTCGGCGGCATGAAAGCGCTGGCACGGCCGCTCGAACAGGCGCACCTGGTCATGCTGCTGCCCGGCGTCGGGGTCACGGACCCTGATCACTTCGCCTTTCGGCTGTTCGCCGAGATCCTCGGCGGCGGCATGTCGTCGCGCCTGTTTCAGGCGGTGCGCGAGCGGCTGGGCCTCGTCTACGCGATCGACGCCTATCTCGAAGGCCACGCCGACGCCGGCGTGCTCGGCATCTATGCCGGCGCCGCCGCGAGCAATGCCGGCAAAGCGGCCGTGGTCGTCGCTCGCGAGCTGGGCGCGCTCTGCCGGTCGGTGGAGGCCGCCGAGCTCGCCCGCGCCAAGGCGCAGCTCAAGGGCTCCCTGTTTATGGCGCGGGAGTCGGCGGCCGCGCGCGCCGAGCAGGCCGCCGCCCAGCTCCTGGTCCACGGGCGGCTGAGCGCGCCCGCCGAGACGGCCGCGATGATCGACGCGGTTGCGCCTGCCGACGTCGCCCGTGTGGGCGCGCGTGCGCTTGCGCCCGGGCGGAGCGCGTGCGCGCTGCTCGGCCCGAAATCCGCGCTTGCGGCGGCAGAGGCCTTCCACGCCGGCCTGTTCGGCGCAGCATGAACGACCCTCTCCCCTTCGCGGGGGAGAGGGCCGGCGCCGGTTTGCGCGCCGAGAGGCCGCTGCCCCTCACCCCGCCCTCTCCCCTCGCGGGCGGGGAGAGGGAGCAAACGAAGATGCAACGGGCTTCACAGCGGTGATTTCGGCGTTAGGTTCGTGGGAACGGAGCGAGCCGGTGGCGCTGCTGGATTGGATGTCGGCCGATGTCGGCCTTCGCGTCGAGGGCGAGGGCGTGGTCCTGCGTCCGCCGCGCGCGGCGGACTATGCCGCCTGGTCGGACCTTCGCCGTCGCTCCAGGGCCTTCCTGCAGCCCTGGGAGCCCACTTGGCCGGCCGACGACCTCTCCCGCGCGGCATTCCGCCGTCGGCTCGCCGCCTACCAGCGCGACATGGATCTCGGGTACGGCTACGCTTTCCTGGTCTTCCGGCGCGGCGACGGCGAGCTCGTGGGCGGCATCACCCTGTCCAATATCCGCCGCGGCGTCGCCCAGATGGGGCAGGTGGGCTACTGGGTCGGCGAGCCCTATACCCGGCGCGGCTATACGCTGGCGGCGGTGCGAGCGCTGACGGGCTTCGCGCTCGGCCGCCTCGCCCTGCACCGCCTCGAAGCGGCCTGCATTCCGGAGAACGAGGCGTCGCGCTCTTTGCTCCTGAAAGCCGGCTTCGAACTCGAGGGCCGGGCACAGGCTTATCTGAAAATTAACGGCGATTGGCGAGACCATCTGCTGTTCGGATTGGTGGCGGGGGCCGCCACGAAGAAGCGCTTGGCAGATTGAGGCGCGCGGTCGGCGCCCGCGCAGCGGGTGGCTGATGGCGCTGAAGGCGCAAGACCGGTTTATCTGGGATGCGACCGTGACCCTGGAAGCCCTGGGCGCCGCGACCGTCGCCCTATGGAGCTGGGATCCCGGCGCTGACCGCCTGCGCCTGACCGGGGCGGCGCGGCGGCTCGGCCTGTCGCCCTTGGCGCCCGAGTGCTCGTCGGCCGCCGTGCGGGCGCTCGCCATGCCCCAGGACCGGGCTCTGGTCGAAGAGATTCTCAAGGTCCAGGCCCCGGGTGGCGAGATCAGTGCGCGGGTGCGGATGCGCGGCGGCGACGCCTGCATCTGGCGCGGCGAGTGGCTCGAGGACGGCGTGCGCGCCGCCGGGGTCATCGTGCCGGAAACCAGCTTTGCCTCGTCAGATCAGGACGCCCTGACCGGGCTCCTGGATCGGCGGAGTTTCGTCAGCCGCGCGCGCGAACAGCTGCAGGCCGCCGGCGGCTACAGCTTGGTCGTCGCCGATCTCGATCGACTTCGGCGGTTGAACGAGGCGCTTGGCCACGAGCGGGCCGACCTCGTGCTGGCCGCTCTGGGCTCCCGTCTGGCCACCGCCTTCCCGCCGCATGCGCTGCTGGCGCGGGTGGGGGAGGACGAGTTCGCCGTGCTCGCGCCCGGCGACATCGCCGAGCCCTCCGAGCTGATGCGCCGCGCGATGGAACAGCCGCTCAGGGTCGCGGGGTTCGACATCTTCCCGACGCTGTCGATCGGCGCGGTCGAGGCCCAGGGAGGTGTCGACGCGCCGGACGCCGCCGAGCTGCTCAGGCGCGCGGAAATCGCCGTCGAGTCGGCGAAGTCGGCCGGCCGCGGCGGCGCGGCGGAGTATGGCCGAGCGTTGGAAAGCGACGGGCTCTCCAGGCTGGCGCTGGAGTCGGACCTCCGTGGCGCCATCGGGCGAGGCGAGATCGTCCCGTTTTTCCAGCCCGTTGTCCGGCTGGACACCGGAGCGATCGCCGGGTTCGAGGCGCTGGCCCGCTGGCGCCATCCCCGCCGCGGCGTAATGACGCCGGAAGAGTTCCTGCCACTCTGCGAGGAGATGGGCCTGCTGGTCGAGCTCGGGACCCACATGATGGGCGCGTCCGCCCGCCAGCTATCGGCCTGGCGCGCCGCGCACCGCGCCGCTGGCGAGATCAGCGTCAGCGTCAACCTGTCGACCGGCGAGATCCACCGCGACGACCTGGTCTCCGACGTCGCCGCGCTCCTGAAGGAGACCGGCCTGCCGCGCGGAATGCTCAAGCTCGAGATCACCGAAAGCGACATCATGCGCGAGCCGGAAGCTGCGGCGGTGATCCTGCATCAGCTGCGCGACGCCGGCGCCGGGCTGGCGCTCGACGACTTCGGCACCGGGTTCTCGTCGCTGCAGTACCTGACCCGCCTGCCGTTCGACACGCTGAAGATCGACCGTTACTTCGTGCGCACCATGGCCACGAACGAGGGTTCGGACAAGATCGTCCGTTCCGTGATCAACCTCGGCCGTGACCTGGCGCTCGAAGTGGTCGCCGAGGGCGTCGAGAACGCGCCGATGGCGCGGCGCCTGCTCGAGCTCGGCTGCCACTACGGCCAGGGCTACGGCTACGCGCCGGCGCTCTCGTCCACCGAGGCCGAGGTCTACCTCAACGAGAGCTACGTCGACGGGACCGCGCCGGTGAAGGCGCGGGGCTGAGCTACGGCCTGAGCGCCGCTTCCAGCGCGGCGTAGTCGGCGAAGCCTGTCTTTGGCGCCACCAACCGGGTCCAGACGGCGTCCATCTCGGCAGCGATTTCGGCCGGCAGCTCCTTCGCATGGCCGCCGGCGCCTCCCTTGCGCACCTTGGCCGAGTCGCTGCCCCGCGGCAGGCCGCAACGGGCTTCCGACAGCTGGCGCATCATCAGGTCGTCGAAGCGGTCTTTGTGCGCGAGCATGAAGGCCAACGACGTGCGCTCCAGCGTGAGCGCAAGCAATTGGTCGTCCAGGGGAATGCCGCAGAAGCCGGCCAGTCGCCGGATCGTCGCTTCCGGCTCGTCGGTCATGTACTCGTAGGACAGGAGCAGCACGTTCGGGTTGTCTCGCTCGGGCCACCAGCTCAGGAGGTGACTCCAGTAGCTGTTCGGTTCCTCCGGCTTGGCCAGCACGCGGGTCCTGGCGAACTCGGCCAGCGAGATCGCGCCTGGCTCGAAGAACCAACCTTCCGTGAACCGGAAACTCGAGACCATGGCGTCCTTCGGATCGCGCAGCGACACGACATAGCGCGCGCCCTTCGGCATCGCCCGGTAGGAGAGGTGGCTCTTGAATCCGCGCGGCTCGGCCCGCTGCGGGGCCTCGATATCGAGTCCCA
>DATNJB010000079.1:0-21491 GCA_035604135.1 Caulobacteraceae bacterium
GCGTGCCCAGTCCCTCCCAGGCCTTAGCGACCCAGTAGCAGACGAAGTCTGCTTCGGCCGGCACGCGCCCCGCGTACACCTCGAACAGCCGGTCGACATATGCGTCGCCCATGCTCTCGCGCAACTTCTTTCCACCTACAAACGGCGGATTGCCGATGATTGCGTCGGCCTCTGGCCACTGAGCCTCGGTGCCGTCTTCGTTCAGGATCGCGTCGCGGTTCTCGATCTGGTCGAGGTTCGAGAGGATCGGCTCTTTGTACGCTGTGTAAGTGTTGCGCTGTCTCCATTGCAGGTCGCCGATCCACAGGGTGACCCGCGCCCGCTCGGCCGCGTATGCCTCCTTTTCGATGCCACGCACAGCCTGGAGCCCGACGCGTGGCGCAGGCGCGGGCAGGCCCAGGCGCTCCGCATCTACCAACGCCTTGAGCTCGATGTCTTTCAACGCCTGCAGCGCAACATACAGGAAGTTGCGCGATCCGCAGGCTGGGTCGAGGACGCGGTAGGCGTCGAGCTTCGACAGGAAAGCTTCCAGCAGTTCGGCCGCTCGGCGCTGCGCCAATGACCGATTGCGAGCGATGGCGGTCATCCGCCGCCGGCGCGCGGCTTCGCCGGCCTTGGCGCCGGCCGGGTCTGTCTTCATCAACGCGCCGGCTGCAGCCGTGACCGCGCTGCGCTCGGCATCCGCCTCACGCACTCCCCTCATCTCGCCCGAGATTGCCGCACAGGCCGTCGCCCACTCAGCCGTGAGCGGCTGGATGACCACCGGCTCGACAATCTTCAGGATCATCTCCCGGTCGGTGTAGTGCGCACCGAGCAGGCGTCGCTCCTGCGTCTCGGTTAGGGCGGCCTCGAACAGGTTGCCGAAAATAGAGGGGTCCATCTGCGACCAGTCGTGCTCTGCCGCGGTATCGGCGATCAGCTTCAGGTCGTCGGGTTCGAGGGGCAGCACCCCCGGATCGTCGAACAGGCCGCCGTTGAAGTGGCGAATGCGATCCGCGCCGAAGAAGCCGCCCGACCCCATCTTCGCGAATAGCTCAGCGAGCTGCGCGGCAGCGAAGTCAGGGCGCGACTGGGTCTGGCGGATGACGCGCATGAACAGCGAGCCAGGCAGCAAGCCTGCATCCTCGGCGAACATGCAGAATACCAGACGGTTCAGGAAGTGGGCCACCTCGCGCGGGTGGTGCCCGCGCTCTTGCCGCCGGCGCCCCAGCTCGCCAAAGCGAGCCGCGACGGTCACGGTCAGCTCTTGCGGTGTCTGCCCCGGCTTGAGCGCTTCCGATCCCCGGAACACCTTTCGCAGGATGTCGAGGTTCGACGGTAAGAGCAGATCGGCGAGCGACAGCGAGATCGTGCGCGAGATCGTGTTGGTCCAGTTGGTATGGACCTCGATCCGGTCCATGTCCGACACGACAAGGTAAGGCGGGTTTTCCAGGTCTAACGCGTAGGCCTGGAGCTGGCGCAGCGCGGCGGAGAGATTTGCGTGTCTGCCCTTGTACTCCCAGCCGAAACACCGCCGCCGCCAGACGTCAGCCCAGCCGTCTCCGCCGCCGACTTTTTTCAGGCCCCGCTCGAAGCAATAGTGGCTGCCATCCTTATCATCCTCGGCCGGGGTGGGCTCGGCGAGTAGCCGGCAGAGGTCGATGAAGTGTTCCTGCGACGCCTGACGCTCACGCAGGCGGACGTCGCCCCACTTCTCGACGAACTCCAGCGGCTTCACGCGCCCCCCTCCTGCTGGCGTCTACTTAAGGCGCCGTGGCTACCGGAACACCCTCTCTTTTCTAGCGGCCACGACAGCCGTGACAGGCCGCCCCCCTCTGTCGCGCGAGCCACCGAGCCGGAGTTTATTCACCCTCTGGCTGTTGCTGGAGCTGGCGGCCCCTCCATGACTGATCAGTAGGCTCGCTCTTCCCGATACGGCGACTTGCACCTGGTCGCTGCCTTTGAGCCCATGACACCGACCCCGCGGAGGAGGTGCTCATGGCCAGAACCAGGCGAAGGCAACCCGTTGACTACCCCGAATCCTATCTCTTTGAGATCGAGACCACCGAGCCGCACTACAGCATTTCAACGACTGACCCCCGGCGCGACGCGGAGCTGTATCGCGAGTACTGGCACTACGGCCTGATTGGCACTTGCCGCGCACCCCGGAAAACGTCCGGCCGAACGACTCGATTGGTATTCCTTGCCGACCGCGGCCTCTTTGATCGCCCCAAATCCCTAGACCGCGACTGGAGGCCGCTCGGTGTCGGACACCTAACGATGAGGGGAGACCGGTCGGACTACCTTGGATCGCTCCCCTATGATGCAGTGTGGGGCATTGCGAGTGGAGTCGCCGCAGGGGTGTTCAAGTATGTCGTGCTGACGGGGCCACGCCTGAAATACGGGAGTTGCTCGGTCAGCGGGGCCTCGTTCGTTGCTAGTTATGATCCCGACGACTTTTGGGACCCGGCCGATCAGCCGGGGAGGTCCGGCTAATCCCCAGCGCCATCGTCCGCCCAAGAATCGATCCGGCACTTAGAGAAGCATCTGTCAGTGCTGGGTAGCCAACGATTCAACGATAGGTAACGCTCCGGTGTCATGCTCTCGCAGATGGCCCTAATTGCGCGCAATCGGACCCTCTGGATCGGCTTCTGTCTGTCGGCCACCATTGTGACGCTTGTCCTCTTTGATTGGTCGACCGAGCAAGCAGCTTGGGCCGAACTTAGCGACGCGGGCGTACCTACCTGGGCAATCATGTTCGGGATTGCTCTAGCTTGGGTCCGAAACGCAGCGTTCTGGGGCTGGATGTTTATCGTCGGCCTCGCCTCCTGGCGCGTCTGGCGTTGGGCGCAGCGGAACGACGCAGTTGGGAAGCAACCGCAAACGAGTTAGAGACCGGCGACGGGGCGGGGTGCATCCCTGAAATGGTAGCGCCCAGAGGCTGGCAACACTCTTCGTGAGCCACACCGCGGACCCACAGCTTCGGGGTCAAACCTGATCCCAAATCCGGTTATCACTATACCCCCCCGCGCAAGCGGGGACCAGGCTTTTTACCGCGAAGGACGCGAAGATCGCGAAGAGGCCGTAACTGGCTGCGACGCCTGCGACCCTCCCTTCGCGCCCTTGGTGTCCTTCGCGGTTAGATTCGGCGCCAAATCTGGCAGCTGCGCCGCACGAGAAACACCTGGGTCCCCGCTTTCGCGGGGATGAGCGGGTGGGGGGCTGTCAAGTCTTTGATATCGCTAGAATTCAATTGAGTCACCCTAGACCGGAGACCATTGGCCGCCTGCGCGTTGGGGGGCGCGGATGGTCATGTCGGCGACGATCAGGTCGCCGGCGGTGATGTTGGCCTTGCGTCTGACAGCGACCTTGAGCGGCAAGAGGTAGGTCCCGTCCTTGGGAAACAGCGCGGTGGTGAAGGCGACGCCGCCGACCTCGGCCTCGACCGGCACGCAGCCCCAGCCGTAGGTCGCGATCCTGGCCGCGCGACGGACCTCTTCGACGTGTTCGGCGGGAATGGGCGCATAGAAAAACGGCGCTGGGCCGCGCCAATAGATGACGCTCGCCTCGAAGCTGATCTGGAGCAGGGCCTCGCCGCCGGGGCTCATTTTGGATCCGGTAGGCCGAGCACGCGCTTGGAGACGACGTTCAGGTTGATCTCGGACGAGCCGCCTTCGATCGAGTTGGCTTTGGATCGCAACCAGGCGCGGGTCTGGGTCAGCTCCTGGCCCTCGTAGCCGTCGCCCTCCCAGCCGAGGCCGTTGTGGCCCAGCGATTCGACGATCAGCTCGGCGCGGTCCTGGGCGATCTTGGCGCCGGCGTATTTCATGATCGAGGCGGCGTTGCTCGGGCCCTGGTTGGACTTCGCCTCGTCGGCGGCGCGCGAGAGCGTGAGCTGGAAGGCCTGGTTCTCCATCTTGTGCGCGACCAGGCGGCTGCGAAGGTCCGCGTCGGCAAGCCGGCCATCGTCATCGAGGCCGACGTAACGTTTGGCGTACGCCTCGACGCCCATCGGGGCGGCCGGGCTGCCGGGCGCGCCGGCGCCCAGCCCGATCGAGATGTTGTCGCGCTCGAACTGCAGCAGGCGCTTGGCGATGGTCCAGCCGCCGTTCAACGGGCCGATGACGTCGTCCTTGGCCGCCTTCACGTCGGTGAAGAAGGTCTCGCAGAAGGGGCTGTCGCCGTTGATCAGCGGGATCGGGCGGGTCTCGACGCCGGGGTCCTTCATGTTGATCAGGAGGCAGCTGATCCCTTCGTGCTTCTTCGCGGCGGGATCGGTGCGCACCAGGCAGAAGCACCAGTCGGCGAGGTTGGCGACCGAGGTCCAGATCTTCTGGCCGTTGACCAGCCAGTGGTCGCCCTTGTCCTCGCACCTGGTCTGCAAGGCCGCGAGATCGGAGCCGGCGCCCGGCTCGGAATAGCCCTGGCACCACTCGCGCTCGCCGCGGGCGATGTGCGGCAGATGCCGGGCCTTCTGCGCCTCGGTCCCGAGCTCGAGGATGGTCGGGCCGATGCTCATGATGCCGAGGCCGCCGATCGGGTTGAAGGCGCCGGCCTTGGCCATCTCCTCGGCGAGCACGCGGGCTTCCTGGCGCGAGAGCCCGCCGCCGCCGTAGGCCGCGGGCCAGGTCGGCGCGCCCCAGCCTTTGTCGGCCACGCGCTGGCGCCAGAGCTTGGCGTCGGCGCCGCGGCCGCCCATCGCCGCCCGCCGACCCTCGGGCGACCTCAGGCTCGCCGGCAGGTTCGCCTCGATCCAGGCCCGCGCGTCCGCGCGAAACGCCTCAACGTCCCCGCCGAAATCCGCCATGACGATCCCTCTCCGCACTCCGCGATCCCGCAGGCTGGATATCTTACCGCAGAGATCGCAGAGAAGGAGCAGAGTACGCGGAGCAAAGAGGAAGCGTTCGATGAGCCTTGATGCGAAGATCAGGTCCTCGCTGACCCTGCCGGCGATCTGCGCGCCGATGTTCCTGGTGACGGGGCCGGCGCTGGTGCGCGAGGCCTGCAAGGCGGGCGTGATTGGCGGGCTGCCGCGGCAGAACGCGCGCGACTTCGAGACCTTCCAGGCCTGGCTGGCCGAGATCACCGACGCGCTCGCCGCGCACCGGCGGGCGCGGCCGGATGCGCGCATCGCGCCGATCGCCGTCAACTACCCGACCCGCATGCCGCCCGATGAGCTCGCGGCGAACATGGCGCTGTGCGCGAAATACGGCATCGAGATCATCATCAGCGTTGGCGGCGATCCGACCGAGCTGATCGCCCGCGTGCACGGGTTCGGCGGCAAGGTGTTCCACGACGTCACCAGCCTGCGCTTCGCCGAGAAGGCGATCGCGGCTGGCGCCGACGGTCTCACTTGCATCGGCGCGGGCGGCGGCGGCCACTCGGGGACGATCACGCACCTGGCGATGATCCCCAAGATCCGCGCCATGTACGATGGTGTGATCGTGCTCGCCGGCGCGGTCTCGACCGGCGCGGTGATCCGCGCCGCCGAGGTGCTGGGCGCCGACCTCGCCTATCTCGGCACGCGCTTCATCGCCACCCGCGAGTCCGACGCGCCGCAGGCGTACAAGGAACTCCTGGTCAGCCAGAGCTCGGCCGACCTCGCCTACACCGGCGACATCGCGGGCGTGCCGGCGAACTGGATGATCGAGTCCATCCGGCTGGTCGGGCTCGATCCGGAAAACCTGCCCAAGCCCACCGGCCGCGGCATGCGCCACGACCATTTGCCCGGGGGGGTTACGCCCTGGAAGAACCTCTGGAGCGCCGGTCAGGGCATCGACCTGATCGAGGACATCCCCACCGTGGCCGAGCTGGTGCGCCGGTTGCGGCGCGAATACGTCGCCGCCTGCGAGACGCCGAGCCTCGTCGAGGCGGCGCGGCTGGTCGACGAGGCGCTGGACGCGACCGACGCCTGACGCCCGCGGCTGGCCCCCGCCCCGCCGTTTCCGGGCGCGACAAGCGATCGGGGGCTCCGGCCGCCCTGAAGTCTGCTATTCCCGCCACGCTCAACGAGTCGCCCGCGATGATCCATCACCTCTCCGCCCTGGTCGCCGTCTACGGCTATGCGGCGGTGTTCGGCCTGATCTTCGCTGAGAGCCTCGGCGTGCCGGCGCCCGGCGAGGGCATCCTGGTGGTGACGGCGCTCTTTGCCGCGCGCACCCATCGGCTGGACATCGCAGTCGTCATCGCCACGGCCGCGTTGGCTGCCTTCCTGGGAACCAGCCTCGGCTATCTGCTCGGCCGCTCGGCGGGATTGCCGCTGCTCACGCGCTTCGGCGGCTACATCGGCCTCTCGGCGGCGCGCCAGCGCCTCGGCCAGTATCTCTTCCTCCGTCACGGGGCGAAGATCATCTTCTTCGGCCGGTTCATCGCCTTCTTGCGCGCCTTCGAAGGGATCCTCGCCGGCGTCAACCGCATGCCGTGGCGGCGGTTTGCCCTGTTCAACGCGCTGGGCGCCGTTGCGTGGACCACCTCGTTCGGGCTCTGCGCCTTCATCTTCGGTCGCGCGTTCATCCATCTGTCGCGTCCGATCGGGCTCGCGGCGGTGGTGCTCGTCGGCCTCGGCCTGATCGTCTCGATCTTCTACGTGCGCAGCCAGGAAGAGGCTCTCCAGCGCGAAGCCGACGCCGCCTTGCTCGGACCGACCGCCGCCGCGCCGTCGCCATAGGCTGGAGCCCTTGACCGGCGCGCCGGCGTCTGGGACGATTGGCCATCGTTCACCGCGCCTTGCGGTGGGCCGCGGGAAATCAGTACCGCGGTAGATGGACCGTCCCGGCATTCCGGCCTGGGTCCCGCACTTTCACCCTCACCACCGACCAACGCGCGCAGTTTGCGCGAACCGGCCTGCTGCGCCTGCCGGGGTTCTTCCCGAGCGAGATCTTCGCGCCCATGGCCGCCGCCGTCTGGGCCGATCTCGGCGCGCGCTTCGGCATCCTCCGCGAGGATCCCGCCACCTGGACCGTCACGCGCCCGTTCCAGCTTGGTCCGCTCGTGAAGCGCGGCGCGTTCGAGGCGCTCGGCACGCCGGAGCTCGGCGACCTGGCCGACGCGCTGATGGGCGCGGGATGCTGGGAGCGGCCGCCGCGCTGGGGCGGAACCGTGCTCGTGACCTTCCCCGAGCCGGTGTTTGCCTATCCCCGCGTCGTCTGGCACTTCGACCTGCCCGAAGCCGGGCGGCCCTGGCCGTTCCCGGTGCTTCGCCTGTTCACCTTCCTCGAGCCGGTTGAGCCGGGGGGCGGGGGCACCTTCTGCATCGCCGGCTCGGCGACGCTGGCCGCCAGGCTGGCGCCCGGAGCGGTCTCGTCCAAGCGCCTGCGCAAGCGCGTGCGCGCACGCTACCCGGCGCTCGCCGCGCTCTGCGACACGCCGTGCGATCGGCTCCCAGAGCTGGTGGGCGTGCCGCACGTCATCGACGGCGTCGAGGTCGTGGTCGAGGAGCTGAGCGGGCAGCCGGGCGATGCGGTCATCATGCACCCGCTGACGCTGCACGCCGGCGCCCAGAACCGGCGCGACCGCCCGCGGATGATGCTGGCGCAAAGCATCCTCGCCGCGCCAGCGGGCGCCCGGAGCGGCCTGGTCCCGACCTGAAGCCCGGTGAAATTGGCCAGCGCTCGCTTCGACCCCGCTGGGCGGCTTGTGAGTGGCGCCCCTTCTCCCGCGAGGGGAGCAGGGGCGTGACTGCAGCGCCGCGGGTCGCACCCCGCCCAATCTCAATGCGTTTAGTGCTGCGCGGCGGGCGCCTGGGCGTCGAGCGGGTGGTGCTCCAGGAGGCGCACGGCTGTCGACTCGTCGAGGTGCAGCTCGAACATGTCGCCGTTGGCCAGCTGTCGGGTCTCGCGGCCGAGGCGCTTCAGGAGCGCGCTGATCGCATAGCCGTGGCTGACGATGACGACGGGTCCCGGCGCGGCCTCGAGCGCCGCGGCCAGGGCTTCCAGCATGCGCTCGCCGACCACCGCTTCCGACTCGCCGCCGTGGGTCTCGGCGTCCAGCCATCGGGCGCCGGCCGGCAGGTGGTTGACGAGCTCGTGGTAGGCGAGGCCTTCCAGCCGCCCAAGGTCGCCTTCGGTCAGGCGATCGTCGTGGGCGACGGTCCAGCCGTGGTGGTCGGCGATCTCGCGGGCGGTGCGGGCGGCGCGCTTCAGCGGGCTTGCCACCACCGTGACCTCGGCGAGCTCGTGTGCGGCCAGCGTGTGGGCGCGCTGGCGCGCCTGTTCGACGCCGAGCGCGGTCAAGGCGGAGTCGCCGCGGGTCTCGACGCGAAGGTCGGCGTTGGCTTCCGACTGACAGTGCCGGATGAGGAAGACTCGGCGGTGCACAACGCCAATGTGAGCCTTCGCGCGACGGGATCAAGACAGGCTGGTATTGATCTTGCCGCCCTGCGTGGGGGATGATCACGACGCGGGACACGAAGAGGATATCATCGCAATGGCCGACGGGGTGACGGACGTCCTGAGCGACAAGCGCGCGCTGGCGCGGCGGCGCGCCTACGAGGCGCCGCTGGAAACGCTGAACCCGGCCTGGGCGTCGGCCTTCCGCGACGACGCGCACTGGCCGTACTTCGAGCGCTTGCGGGCCGAGGACCCGGTCCACTGGACGCCGGACTCGAACTACGACGCCTTCTGGTCGGTCACCAAGTACAACGACATCATGGCGATCGACACCAATCACCAGGTGTTCTCGTCGGCGAAGGGCATCGGGCTGTCGCCCAAGCCCAGCGTGCTGCCGGCGGACGCGTTCATCGAGCGCGAGACCAGCGACGACGCCAACAGCTTCATCAACATGGATCCCCCGGGCCACGACATCCAGCGCAAGACCGTCAGCCCCGGCGTCGCGCCGGCCCAGCTGGCGCAGATGGCGCCGCAGATCCGCGAGCGCGCCGGACTCATCCTGGATTCGCTGCCGATCGGCGAGCCGTTCGACTGGGTGGACCTGGTCTCGAAAGAGCTGACCACCATGACGCTGGCCACGCTCTTCGACTTTCCCTTCGAGGAGCGGCGCAAGCTGACCATGTGGTCGGACACGATGACCACCGCGCCCGGCCACGGGCCGTGGAACACCTACGACGAGCGCCGCAAGCTGCTCGCCGATTGCCGCGCCTACTTCATCCGGCTGTGGAACGAGCGGGTGAACGCCGAACCCCGCGGCGACCTCATCTCGATGCTGGCGCACGGCCCCGACACCCGGGGCTTTTCGATGGATCAGTATTTCTCCAACGTGACGCTGCTCATCATCGGCGGCAACGACACGACGCGGAACACGATCTCGGGCTCGGTTTTCGCGCTGAACCGCTACCCCGACCAGTACGCCAAGCTGCGCGCCAATCCGGCCCTCATCCCATCGATGGTGTCCGAGACCATCCGCTGGCAGACGCCGCTCGCCCATATGGCGCGCGTGGCCACGCAGGATTTCGAGTTCAAGGGCAAGCAGATCCACGAGGGCGACCGGGTGGTCATGTGGTACGTCTCGGGCAACCGCGACGACGAGGTTATCGCCGACCCCTACAACTACATCATCGACCGCGAACGGCCGCGCCAGCACCTGTCGTTCGGCTTCGGCATCCACCGCTGCGTCGGCAACCGCCTGGCCGAGCTGCAGCTGACCATCATCTGGGAAGAGATCATGAAGCGCTTCCCGGAGATCCGACTCCTGGAGGAGCCGAAGCGCAGCTACTCGATCTTCATCAAGGGCTACGAAGAGATGAAGGTCGTGATCCCCGCCCGGGTCTAGGTCGCCGCTGCGCGCTGAAGGGTATCCACCTCGAAGGCGATTTCCTGCGGCGGACCGGCGAAACCGCCTGGCACGCCCTTGGCGAGCGTCGGCATCAGGGTCCCGTCCCGGAATGCCTCCCAGCTGGCCTTGCTTTCGTGCAGGGCGATGATGGTCCAGCCGCCTTCGGACGCTCCGGCCGCGTGATAGATTTGGCCCGCCGGCAGCCCGCCTGCGGGATGCACCGCCGCCACCGACGCCTCGTACTGCGCCTTCGTTCCCCCGGGGAATTGATGCACCACAGCGAAGTAGGCCATTCCATCCGCCTCGTTTCTGACGTCGCCGCGCGGACGACGCTCGACCAAGCGTTACCGTGGAAGGTTCGTCAAGCGCCGGTGCGGATTAGGCGCCGACCGGCTCGACCGTGGCGGCGGGAGCGCGGCGCTTCACTGGCGTGTTGGCGACCAACAGCAGCGACTCGACGCAGTCGCGGATCGACTCATCCAGCGGCCGGAACCTGATCCCGGTCGCCGCGCGCATGCGGTCGTTGCGCAAGCTCGCCTTCGCCCAGATGGCGCGGAACTCCGCCTCGCGGGCCTTGATCCGGTCGTTCTGTCCGTCGATCGGCGGCGTCCATTCGTGGTTCAGCTCGGGCAGCAGGCGGTCGATGTCGCGGCAGACCTGCTCGACGTCGCGCGCATCGGTCGACCAGGCGATATAGCGCTCGCCGTTCTTGACCCCGTCGCGTTCCAGAAGCCGCACGTGGCAGAGCGCGCAGTCGCGCACGTCCACCGTCATCCAAGGCCGGTAGACGCCGTTTTGTCCGTAGCGCCCCTGCAACATGCCGGCGATCTGGCTCTGCCAGGCGCCTCGCTCCTGCTGGTGCGCGGACAGGATCGGGCCGAGGTTGTCGCCCGGGCAGACGGTGATCACGTCCCACCGACCGCTCGCCGCCGCCGCCTCGGTGAACGCCCGCTCGGCGACCAGCTTGCCCATGGAATAGCCCTGGCCCCGCTCGACCGTGCGGCGTGGGTTGAGCTCGTCCGGGTAGCGGTCCTCGTAGAACACCGGCCGGCGCACGATCTCCTGCAGGTCCATCTCCGAGATCACCGCCGCGACGCTGGAGGTAAGCGCGACGCGGCTGACCGTCTCCGATTTCTCCACGCTCTCGATCACGTGCCGGCAGACGCGCGCGACGTAGTCCTGGTCGTTGTAGCTCGAGACGTGGCTCACGTGCGCCACGCCGTTGCAGCCGGCGAAGATCGTGTCGAAACAGCCGTCGTTGTCCAGGTCCGCGGCGTGCAGCGTCAGGCGCCCGGACGCGTGCCCCGGCATCGCCTTCAGGAACGCCGTCTTCGTGTCGTCGGACGGGTCGCGCACGCAAGCGCGCACGCGATAGCCGTCGTCGAGCAACAGCTTGACGACCCAGCCGCCGATGTAACCGGCCGCGCCCGTCACCGCCACCAAACCCCGTTCCGGTATCGGCGCCATGGTCGGTCCTCCCTGTCCTTGCCGGCGGCTTAGCGCATCAGGGCGCACGCAGGGAAGCCCGCAGCAACCTGGGCCGCAGCGGGTCCTAAAGATTGCTCAGCCCGCTATGGCTGAGAGTCCTGTCTCTGGCTCAGTCGTGATGGTGGTGGTGATGACGCCAGTGATGATCGCCCATCGCCATCTCGCCCTGCACGCAGCGATCCTCGTGGGGATGGGTGCACGGTGGATAGCTGGCCGGCGGCGCGCCTTCGTCCGGGCTGTAGGCCGGCTGCGCCGCCGCTACGTAACTGATCGCCGAGAAGGCAATCACCGCACTCAGAAGCTTCCTCATTTCTGTTCTCCGCGCCCGGGCGCCGTCCAAACGGTTCGCGCCCCCTTGAAGCCAGCAACGGCCCCTCCGCGATAGCAGTAGCACGGCCACGGATAGGGGCAACGCCTGGCTTCCCGGCTGCCTCGCCGCCGCGCCTCTCATTGTCGCTAGCCGCTGAGGATGGTGGCGAAGATGTTTATGCCGAGCGCCAGGATCATCGTGTTGAAAAAGAAGGCGACCAGCGCATGCACGGTCACCAGGTTGCGGAAGCGGGTGTTGACGATGTTGAAGTCCGACACCTGCCCCGAGGCGCCGATGCAGACCGCCATGTAGATGAACTCGTGGTAGGACCTCGGGGGCTGGCCGGGAAACTCCACCCCGCCGTCGACCTGACCGTCGAGATTGTCGTCGCCGAAGTAACGGTGGGCGTAGTGCAGGGCAAAGACCGTCTGCACGATGAGCCAGCCGCCGATCAGGGTCGAGATCGAGAAGATCCAGGCCCACGGCGGCGCAATCGGGTTGTGCGCGGTCATGGCCTTCGACTCGTGCATCGCCAGCACCGTCGCCGCCAGGCTGGCGACGACCGCCGAGAGCACGATCGCCTGGGTGACCGACTGGCCCTCGTCTTCGTATCCGGCGCGGCGCCTGACCTTGTTTTCGTCATCGCGCCACAACGTCCAGCCCGTGGTTGCGAGATAGAGCGCACTGGCCGCGTTCCAGCCGACCAGGCAGGCGAACCCCGGCAGCCAGTGGAGCGGGGCATAGCCGGCGTAGCCCACCGCCAGGCCGACGATCGCCGCGACGATCACCCGCCAGCGGCGTGCGAACAGGTTAGGCCTTGGGGATGGCGCGGGCATGCCCTGCGGGTTAGCAGACCTTGACCGTTGGCCGCTACTGCTCGGGCCGGCGACTGGCGGGTGTTGACGCCGCCGCGCTCGAGGCTCTCACTGCGAGCCCGGACCGATGGGGAGCGTTCGCCATGCGCAATCTTATGCTTGCCGCGATCATCGCGATCGGCGCCGTGGCCGCCGGCCCATGGGCGCCGGAGAGCCAGGCCAAAGTGCGACACGCCTGCCCGATCACCAGACCCTGCAAGCACTGTCCGACAGGCGAGTGGCTCTGCAACGGCCAGTGCATCCCGAAGAAGAACGCCTGCGAAATCCGCTGACGCGATCGTCATGTCTTCGCCCATGCGCCTCGTCGTGCGCCTTACGCCGCGCGGCGGGCGGGACGCGGTCGAGGGTTGGGGGCGGAGCAGCGCCGGTGAGTTGCATCTGAGGGTTCGCGTCGCAGCGGCGCCTGTCGATGGCGCGGCCAACGCTGCTCTCATCAAGCTGATCGCCAAGGCGCTGAAACGCCCGGCCCGCGCTGTCCGCATCCTCTCCGGCGAACACGGCCGCCTGAAGCTGCTCGAAATCGACGGCGTCGGTCCTGACGACGTCCGCCGAGCGTTCGGCGAGGCGCCCTTGACCTAGCCGACCGCTCGCTCGATCCCGAGCTCGGCCAGGACCTCCGCGGTGTGCTCGCCCAGTGTCGGCGCCGGGCGAACGAGGGGCGGGCGCTCGCCGTCGTAGCGGAACGGCGCCTGCGGGGTGAAGTGGTCCTCGACGTAGCGCCGATATTGCAGGCCCCAATAGCCGCAGTCTTGCAGCTGCGGGTCGGCGAACAGCTCGTGGGTGGGGACGACGGCGCTGGCCGTGACCCCGGCCTTCTGCAGGACAGCGCCCGCCTCGCGCGGATCCCTGTCGCCGGCCCAGGCGCCGATCGCCGCCTCGATCTCGTCCTCGCGCGCCTTGCGGCGGTCGATCGTGGCGAGCTTGGCGTCCGCCGCCAGGTCGGGGCGCTCGATGGCGCGGGCCAACGCCCGCCACGCTTCGTCGCCGTCGACCGCGACCGCGAGCCAGGCTTCCCGGCCGCTCGCCGCAACGACGCAGCAGGGCGCCATGTCGGCGCGCCGCGAGCCGGTGCGCGGTCGGCGTGCGCCCGACTTCGTCTCGGCGATGATGGCGTCGGCGGCGAGCTGGAACAGGCATTCGACCTGGCAGACCTCGATCTGGCCCGCCCCTAGCCGCTCGCGGGCGTAGAGACCGACCATCGCCGCGGCCGCGGCATAGAGGCCGGCGACGGGATCGCCGTAGGCCACGTGCTGCTGGCAGGGGTCCCAGTCCTCGCGACCGTTGACGAACGGCATCCCCGAGGCCTGCTCGACCGTCGAGCCGTAGGCGCGGAGGCCGGACAGAGGCCCTGATCCGCCGAACGGCGGCATCGTCACGCTCATCACCGCCGGGTTCAGCCGGCGAAGGTCGGCGGGGCCGAAGCCGAGCTTGTCCATGACGCCAGGGCCCTGGTTCTCGAGCACGAGGTCGCTGGCGCGCACGATCGCTTGGGCCGCCGCGCGGTCGGCCGGCTTGGCGAGGTCGAGATCGAGGCCGCGCTTGTTGCGGTTCACGGCCATGAAGTTGCGCGGCAGCTCGTAGGGCGGCGGATCGGCGTCGGCGACGGGGTCCCAGCCCCGCCACCAGTCGCGCCGCTCGCTGGACTCGACCTTGAGCACGTCGGCGCCGAGGTCGGCGAGGTAGCGGGCCGCCAGCGGCCCCGCCCAGCCCATGCTGAAGTCCGCCACGCGCACGCCGGCGAGCGGTCCGGCCGCGCCGCCCGCGGGCCGGGGTTGGCGCGCGCCGTCGAAGCGGAGCCGAAAGGGTGAGACAGGCGCTTGCGCCGCGCCGTCGCCGATCGGCTCGAAAGCGCCGCGGCCCCGCCAGTGCGGCAGGCTGGGCAGCTCGAGCGGCGGCGGGGCCGGCGTGATCGGGATCCGCAGCGCATCCCCGTTCTCGGCCCAGAAGGCGACTGGGCGCCTGGCGATCGCCTCGGCGACGATGGCGTCGATCTCGTCGGCCGCCGCCAGCCTGAGCAGCGAGGTGAAGAAGCGCGGCTCCTGCGCCAGCTCCGGCCGGTCCATCAGCGTCGCCAGCGCCACCCACTGCGCGTGCGTCAGAGCCGTCACGCCCACCCAGCCGTCAGCGGCGCGGTAGAGCCGGCAGGGACATGTGGGCGAGAAGCGGTTCACGCCGAGGCGCCTGGCCTCCCAGCCGTAGGCGACCGCGCCGACCGCGCCGGTCTCGGTGAAGCACAGCGCCGCCTCGAACACGTTCGCCTCGATGCGCCGCGGCGAGCTCGCGCCCATCAGCGCCGCCAGCGCCGGGATGAAGGCGGTGACGCCGGCGACGATCTGCGGCCCATGCCCTTGCGCCAGGGTCGGGGGTCCCTCGACCGGCCCGAAGCCGAAGGCGACGCCGGTCATGGCCTGGATCAGCGGGTCGTTGGCTTGCCAGCCGCGATAGTCGCCGCGCGGGTCAAACCAGGTCAGGGCCAGCAGCGGTGGCGCAGCGCTTCGCTTCGCGAGGATCGCCTCGGCGTGGGCGATCGCATCGCGCGTCTGACCGGCAATGGCGAGCGCGCGCTGGGCGCCCGCCCGCTCCAGTGCATCCAGCGCCGCGCCGGCGTCGGCGACGATCGCCTTTCCCTGGTCCAGCCAGGCTGCGTAGGTCGGATCGAGCGCGGGCGACGGCGCATCGACGCGCCAGACGCTGGCGCCGAGTTGGGCGAACAGGCGCGCGCAGTAGCGCGTCGCGATCTCGCCGCTCAGCTCGGCGACTCCGATGCCCGCCAACGGCCCCGTCATTCACGCTCTCCCTGGCGGGCAGTCATAGCCAACTCGCCCGACGTTTGTCGCGCTGTTGCCTGCCCGCCCGGCGAGGCCCAGAATTCGCCGCGATCCGATCCCCGGAAGCCAGACGCCATGAACAAGCCGACCGGACCCCTCGCCGCGGACTACGGGACCGAGGAGGCCGCCATGCGGGCTACTGCGCGGACGGGCAGGCGCGGGCGATGGCGCTCGGCAACCGCGGGCCGATCCGCTTCACCACCGACGGCGACCTGCACCCCGAGATTCGCGAGGCCTACAGCCGCTGCGGCTTCTATGTCTTCGAGGGTGTGCTCAAGCCCGATGAGCTTGCCGACATCGAGGCCGACTTTGTCGAGATCCAGACGCGACTGCCGGCGCATCGCGGCGCGGAGGTCGACGCTCAGGGGCGCCCGGCGATCGGCCTCGGCCACGCGGGGCTGAACCTGGTCTGGGCCAAGCCGCTCAGCGATCCGGTCGGCGGCACCAAGGCCGCGCATGGCCGCTACCCCGTCAAGATGTTCGAGCCAAAGGCCGCGGCCGACGCGCCCGACGAGGTCGTCTACCTGATCTTAGGCTCGCTGCAGTTCTCCGACGCCTGCCTGCGCGTCTACGGCCACCCCGAGCTGCTGGCGGTCGCCGCGGCGATCAATGGCCCCGACTTCGCGCCGTTCAACGAGGCGCTGTGGATGAAGGGGCCTGGGCTCGGCGCCTCGGTCGCCTGGCACCAGGACGGCTGGACCCATTGGGACAGCCCCGAGCTTGATGAAGGCTCGCACGGCTTCAACTTCATGGCCCAGCTCTACGGCTGCTCGCCGGCGAACGGCCTCTGGGTGGTTGCGGGCTCGCACCGGAAGGGCAAGGCCGACGTCGCCGCCATGGTCGCCGCGGCCGGAACCGAGCGGCTGCCGGACGCCGCGCCACTGGTCTGCGCACCCGGCGACGTCGCCGTCACCAACCGCCAGGCCGTGCACGGCTCGTTCGCCAACACCAGCCCTGACTGGCGCGTCACCGTGAACATGGGCTTCCACCGCCGCCGCTCGGTGCTGGGCGTTGCGGGCGGCGGCGTCCACAACGCGCCGGCGGTCTACGACGCGGCGCGGATCGCCGAGCGCGCGCGGGTGATCGGCTGGGCCATCGACGCGCGCCGCCAGCGCTTCCCGGACGAGACGCCGTTCGTCTATGCGCCGCAAGCCGGCGAGACCTTGCGTTGGGACGAGACCGCCCGCGCCACGCTCAAGGACTACAACCTCCTCGACCTGGGCATCTGAGCAAACCCGAACTTCTCCCAGAGGGAGAAGGGGGGGCCCGCGCCGAAGGCGCGGGGGCGATGCGGGGTTTTGGCGGTTGGGTTTGCCTGAAGCGCTGTAACCCCTCACCCTCCCGTTCGCTTCGCTCCGGGCCCCTCCCTCTCCCTATGGGAGAGGTGTTCCTTTAGCCGTCGAGCTTCAGGACCTTGCGGGCGTTGTCGCGGAGGAACTTGGGCCAGACGTCGTCCTTGAACGGCACCGAGGCCATGTCGGTCATGATGCGCTCCAGCGACAGGCCCATCGGGAAGTACCCGGCGTAGATCACCTTGTCGGCGCCGCGGGTGTTCGCGTAGCGGACGATGGCCTCCGGATAGTGTTTCGGCGCGAACGCGCTGGTCGAATAGTAGAGGTTCGGCCACTTCAGCATCAGCTTGACGGCCAGGTCCTCCCACGGCTCGCAGCCGTGGCGGGTGACGAAGACGAGCTCGGGGAAGTCGTACATCACCTGGTCGATGAGCCGCACCTCCTGCGGCCACATCGGAAACCGTGGACCTGGCACCCCGGCGCAGGAGAAGATCGGCACGCCCAGCTCAACGCACTTGGCGTAGATCGGGTACATCAAGGCGTCGGCGATCCCGACCTGCGGGTTGAAGCCGCAATTGAAGGCGCTGAACGCGCGCACGCCATAGGTCTCGTACTGGCGGACCATGTCGCGAATGCCGTCCATGCCCTTGTTCGGGTCGACGCCGCCGATGGGGACGAAGCGGTCGGGGTGGTCCTTCAGCGCCTTGGCGCTCACCTCGCCGCCGGCGCCGATCAGGCCGATCTCGATCCCGAACCGGTCCATCTCGTGCAAGGTCACCGCGATCGGGTCGTTCGCGCCGTAGAGCTCCTTCGGCACGTTCTTGAACATGTACTCGACGGGGAAGTCGAACTTGGCCGACGGGTCCTTCAGCTGCGCCCGGATGAAGTCGTACATTTTGAAGTCTTCGGCCGGGAAGCCGATCATGGTGTCGACGATCCCGATGCCGGTGGGCATGCCCATGGCGCTTAAGCCGCCGCGGCCATTAGCGCTTCGCGGAAGAGGTAGCAGGTCGCGTCGCGCGGGATGTCGGAGAGCGGCAGGGGCGTCTCGACCTGAGCCGGCGTCGGGCCGAACCTGGCCGCGAGCGGCAGCAGCTTTTCGAGGTCGAAGTTGTAGAGGGCGGCCGCGTTCAACCCCAGCACCTTGCGTCGGCGCGCGTCGGGCATGCCGCCGAACGTGAGACGCAGGGACTCGAGATTATAGGGGAAGGTGCCCTCGTAGTGCGGGTAGTCGTTGCCCCACAGCACGTGGTCCTCGCCGATCTGCTCAATGCCGGCGAGGTCCGCCATGCTGGGGAAGCTGGCGCCGTAGTAGCAGTGCCGCTTGGCGTATTCGCTGGGCGGCTCCTTCAGCGGCGACTCCATGCCGGCGTAGTTCATCTCGCCCGTCGCGCCGGCCTTGATCGCATAGTAGGCGCGGTCGACGCTCTTGAGCGCCGCCGGCACCCACGAACAGCCGGACTCGGTCAGGATGTGCTTGAGCTTGGGGAACTTTTCGAACACGCCGGCCACCAGCAAGTGCCGCCAGCCGGACTGGCCGTAGAAGGTCACGTCCTGGATCCAGATCGACTCGGCGACCGCACCCTGGCCGTACTCGGGCAGGCCCTGGCCGGTGTGCTGGTTCATGACCAGGCCATGATCCTGGATGGCGGCGTACACACGGTCCCAGGCGGGATCGTAGAGCGGCTTCAGCCACGTTGCATCCGGCGGGATCAGCGGCAACAGCACCCCGCCGCGCAGGCCAGCCTCGGCGATGAACTCGATGTCCTTGACCGCCTCGTCGAGGTCGTTGGGCAGGATGACGCCGATGCCCGCTCGCCGCGCCGGGTCCTCGGCGCAGAAGTCCTTGAGCCAGCGATTGTGCGCGCGAATGCCGGCGAGGCAGCGCTCGTACTCCTCGGGCTTCGGCGGATGAGCGGTGACGATGCTCTTCGAATAGAAGGGCGGCACGGTGTTCGGAAACACGACCTCGCCGACGACGCCCTGGCTGTTCTGGTCGGCGGTGCGGATGTCGAGGTCCCAGTTGCGCATCTTCTTGGAGCCATAGTGCTCCTGCGAGGGGTTCTTGTAGCCGCCGCGCCATTCGTCGAACGGCTCGCGCCACTCAGGATCCAGGTGCTCGCGATACTGCGCGTGGCTGCCGCCGGCGTGAGTATCGGCGGTGATCAGCAGATAGGGCTCTTGCGACATCGAAGGTCCTGGCGAGTTTGGCGAACGGCTGTGCGACCGTGTCATGAACGGAGAGAACCGCGGCGCTGTCAAAACAAAGTTCGGCGCGCTTGCAGTGTCTGGTCCAGGCCCTCACTGTCCCGCGGGGAATGCAGGTGCGGACCGAACTCGAGATAGGGCCTTTGTCCGAGGCCGTGGGCGCGGAGGTCGCGGGGATCGACCTTGCGGCGCCCCTCGCCCCGCCGACGCTCGCGGCGCTCCGCCAGGCCTGGCTGGACGCCGGCGTGCTGGTTTTCCGCGACCAGACGCTCGACGCCGACCAGTTCATGGCGGTCGCCCGCGCCTTCGGCGAGCCGATGGAGTACCCGTTCCTGACCGGGCTAGCGGGGCATCCGATGATCACCGAGGTGATCAAGCTGGAGCACGAGACGGTGAACTTCGGCGGAGTCTGGCACTCGGACACCACCTATCTGCCCGCGCCGCCGATGGCGACGCTGTTGCTCGCCCGCGAAACCCCGGCCGTCGGCGGGGACACGCTCTTCGCCAGCCAGGTCGCCGCGGACGACGCCCTGCCGACGTCGATGCAGGCGAGGCTCTCGGGCCTGCGGGCGGTCAACAGCTCAGCCAAGGCGGAGGTCGCGCGCACCCGCGAGGACCGCCTGCGCGACCATGCGCGGCCGGACGCCAGCGACGTCTATGAAGCCGTCCACCCCGTCGTCCGCGAGCATCCCGAGACCGGACTACTCAGCCTGTTCGTCAACCCTGCCCACACGGTCCGCTTCGAGGGGATGGACGAGGCGGAGAGCGCGCCCCTCCTGGCCGAGCTCTTCGAGCACCAGGTGCGCCCCGAGTTCACTTGCCGCGTCCGCTGGTCGCCGGGAACGCTGGCGATCTGGGACAACCGCTCGGTGCTGCACTTCCCGATCAACGACTACGACGGCCACCGCCGGGTGATGCACAGGATCACGCTCAAGGGCGATGTTCCGGTTTAGAGCCCGAACACCCGCCTGGCGTTCTCGCCGAGCACGGCGGCCTGGCGTTCGGGGCTCAAGGCGGCGACGGAGTGGCGGATCAGGTCCGGCGCGGCGAGCGTGGAATCCACATGGGGATAGTCGCTGCCCCAGAGGATGCGGTCCTCGCCGACGATGTCGAGCATGGCGCCGATCGTGCGCTCCTCCGGCTCGGCGACGAAGTAGCAGTTGCGCTTGATGTAGTCGCTCGGCTTGAGCTTCAGCGGCGACAGCGCACGGAACACCGAGTGCTTCTCGTCCAGCCGGTCCATCAGGTACGCCGCGTGCCCGCAGCCGGCCTCGACCGAGACGATCTTCAGCTTGGGGAAGCGCTCGAAGAGGCCGTCGGTGACCACGGCGGCGATCGCCGGGATCAGTTGGCCGGTGGCGCCGAGCGCGAAGGTGAAGACCGGGCCGGGCCGCGTCTCCTGCCAGTGCAGGAAGGGCGAGAACTGGCCGCCGAAGCGCACGATCACGTGGAAGCACCCCGGCGCGCCGGCCTCCTCGCAGAGGCGCCACAGCCGGTCGAAGTGCGGATCGCCCGGCCGCCGCCCGTCGATGGTTTCCGGCGGCGTGAAGAGGCCGCGGAATCCGGCCTCGAGGCAGGTTTCGAGCTCCTCGACGGCGCTATCGACGTCGCGCCAGTTGACCAGCGCAATTGGGACGACGCGGCCGGGCGCGGACTCGAAGAACTCGCGCTGCCAGCGGTTGTAGGCGCGGCAGTAGGCCGATGAGAGCTCCAGATCGTCGGTCGGGAAGGGCAGGATGCCGATGGTCGGGAACAGCACCCCGCGATCGACGCCCCAGGCGTCGAGCAGCGCCGCGCGCGCGGTCGGGTCGTAGCTCGCCGGCTCGCAGCCGTCGGCGTAGCTCAGGGCCCCGGAGAAGACGCTCTCGCGCGGCAGGTGCGCGCCGCCCAGGCCCGCCAGCACGTTCGAAAGCACCGAGACCTCGCCGATGATCAGGTGCTCGACCCCGTCGCGGCGCTCGATGCGGATGGCGCGGTCGCGATACTTGGGCTCGAGGTAACGCTGCCAGAGGTCGGCCGGCTCCATCACGTGGGAGTCGCAATCGATCACTATGGACATCGGGAACGCCTGCTCTCGGTTCAACGCCCGGCGATCAAGGCCCCGCCGCCGGTCGCCCGTCAATGCCGGCGCTCGCGCCACAGGTTGTGCAAGGGCGGGCTGGACGCGTATCGGAAGCGCAAAGGCGGCAGACCTCGAGGGAACGGATGGACAAGAAACGGGTCGGCATCCAGCTGCCCAGGCAGGCGCAGAACCAGACGGTCGAGCAGCGTTTCGCGCTCGAGCTCGAGGGCCTGGCGCCGGTCGCCGACATCGTCGAGGTGCGCGCCGACACCCCGGCCGAGTTCGCCGCCGGCGTCGCCGACATGGACGCGATCATCACCTCCTGGGGCCTCCGGATCGACCGGCAGGTGATCGAGAGCCTGAAGAACTGCGTGGTCATCGGCGTGGGCAGCGTCGGCGTCGACATGGTGGACGTGGACGCCGCGACGGCGGCCGGCATCGTGGTCACCAACGTGCCCGACGTCTTCATCGAGGAAGTCGCCGACTACGCGATGATGCTGCTGCTCAACGTGGCCAAGCTCACGCCGACGATGACCCGGATGGCGCGCGACGGCGAATGGTACCAGGCCCGCCCGATCCTCAGCCGCATCCCGCGCCTCTTCGGCCAGACGCTCGGCCTCTTCTCGTTCGGCAATGTCGCGCGCTGCACCGCCAGGCGCGCCCAGGCCTTCGGGCTTCGCGTCATCGCCTACGATCCGTACGTGAGCGAGCTCGAGATCA
>DATNJB010000080.1:0-48126 GCA_035604135.1 Caulobacteraceae bacterium
GCACGATCAAGGCCAACTTCCCGACCCGCATCAGCTTCCAGGTCACCTCCAAGATCGACAGCCGCACCATCCTGGGCGAGCAGGGCGCCGAACAGCTGCTCGGCCAGGGCGACCTGCTGTACATGGCCGGCGGCGGGCGCATCACCCGCCTGCACGGCCCCTTCGTCTCCGACGGCGAGGTCGAGACCGTCGCCCGCTTCCTGCGCGGCCAGGGCGAGCCGCAGTATCTCGAGGACGTCACCGCCTCGGCCGAGGCGGACGAGGACGAGGGCGGCGAGTTCGGGGCCGGCGGGTCGGGCGACGAGCTCTATGACCGCGCCGTCGCCGTCGTCACCCGCGATCGCAAGGCGTCGACCAGCTATATCCAGCGGCGGCTGCAGATCGGCTACAACCGCGCCGCCTCGCTGATGGAGCGGATGGAAGACGAAGGCGTCGTCGGGCCGGCAAACCACGCCGGCAAGCGCGACATCCTGGCCGGCGCCCCGCCGGGGTAGCCGGCGCACGAGGCGCCGCAATCCCGCCCCGCGAGCGCCGCGGGCGCGCTATAGCGTGGGGCGATGACGCCCTTGCCGAGGAGACCGATCTTGAGGCTCATGCCCCGCCTGCTTGCGGCGCTCGCCGCCTTCGCCGTCGCCTGCGCGCTCGCGCCGGCGCTGAGCGCAGCCGCGGACGCCGACGCCGACGCCGCCGCGCACCAGGGCCTCGCAGCCGACGATCAAGCTCTGGTCGACCAGGCGGCGACCTATCTGGACAGCCTCACCTCGGTCAAAGGCCGCTTCACCCAGATCGACGCCCGCGGCCAGGTCGTCGGCGGCACGCTCTATCTCAAGCGGCCGGGCCTGGCCCGATTCGTCTATGACCCGCCGTCGAGCCTCCTGGTGGTGAGCGACGGCCGCACCGTGACCGTCACCAATCCGCGGCTGAAGACCACCGACCGCTATCCCCTGAGCTTCACGCCGCTCTCGGTCCTGCTCGGCAAGCACGCCGGATTGGGGCATGGCGTCTCCATCAGCCGCGTGACCCGCCTCGGCGACGGCTTTGCACTGACCGCGCACGCCGCCGGACACCGGGGGGCCGGCCAGGTCACCATCACCTTCCGCACCGATCCGCTGCGGCTGAGCGCCTGGACGATGACCGACGCCGAGGGGCAGACCACCGAGGTCCGGCTGACCGAGCTGAAGGGCGCGCCGCTGGATTCGTCCCTGTTCACCCCGCCGAGCTACTACGACCGGCGCGATTCCGCGCCGCAATGAGACATTTTCGTCACAATCAAGCGTGAATTGGGTTTGCGCTTGACTTTCGGCGCAGAGTTGCAATTTTGGCACGCATGAGGCGCGGGACATCGCGTCCCGCGCTTGGTCCCGCCGGACCCAATCCCCTCCCGGCGGCGGCATGAGAGACGACTTCAACGCCCAGGCCCTGGCCTGGGCGTTTTCTTGTCCGCCGAATCCGCGCCAATAGGCGCCCATGCGCCTTCGCTTCGCCACCTGGAACATCAACTCGGTCAGGCCGCGGGCGGAGCAGGTGGCGCGCTTCGTGCGCGAGCAGGCCCCCGACGTGCTCTGCCTGCAGGAGATCAAGTGCCGCGAGGGCGAGTTTCCGAGGGAAGCCTTCGTCGAGATGGGCCTGCCGCATCTGGCCATCGCCGGCCAGAAAGGCTGGCATGGCGTCGCCATCGCATCGCGCCTGCCGTTCGAGCCGGGGCCGGCGCTCGACGTCTGCCGAGAAGGCCACGCGCGCTCAGTCGCCGTGATCGTCGCGGGCATCGAGGTGCAGAACGTCTACATCCCCGCCGGGGGCGACATCGCCGACCGAGGCGAGAACCCGAAGTTCGACCACAAGCTCGACTTCTATGAGCGGCTGACCCGGCTGACGGCCGCGCGCGATGCCGCGACGCCGCTGGTCCTGGCCGGCGACTTCAACGTCGCGCCGGGCGAGTTCGATGTCTGGAACCACAAGTTCATGTCGCGGGTGGTTAGCCACACGCCGGTCGAGATCGAGGCGATCGGCGCGCTGAAGGCGGCCGGCGGCTTCATCGACATCGTGCGCGAGGCCCGGCCCGAGCCGGAGAAGCTGTTCTCGTGGTGGAGCTATCGGGCGCTCGACTTTCGCGCGTCCGGCCGGGGCCTGCGGCTCGATCACCTCTGGATCAGCCCCGGCCTGAGGGAGGCGGCGTTCCGGCTGGGCTGCGCCGCCGCGCGGGTGCATGACGACGTCCGCGCCTGGGAGCGGCCCAGCGACCATGCGCCGGTGAGCGCCGACCTGATCCTCTAGCCGCGACCCGCCCTCTCGTGGCAAACCTGACGTCACCGTCAACTTATTGGGGCTTGAACGATGCCGGATTCTGAGGCCAGGGCGGGCGGAGCCACGGCGCGGGCGGCCGCCTGGGCCGACGCCGACGCGTTGGCCGCGACGATGGCGCGCGCGTTCCACGACGATCCGCTGATCTGCTTCCTCCTCAGCGACGAGGCGACCCGCGCTGAGAAGATGCCGCGGCTGTTCAAGCTGCTGTTCAAGCTCGGCCTGCCCCACGGCGCCTGCGACGTGACCGAAGGCCTCGAGGCCGCGGCGCTGTGGCGGCCGCCGAATGCGTGGGAGATTCCATGGTGGCAGTACATCACCAACGGCGTCGAGTTCCTCGGCATCTTCGGGTTCGGCGGCGCGCGCCACGTGACGTCGATCATGGACGTCATCGAGAAGAAGCATCCGCATGAGCCGCACTGGTACCTGCAGGCGATCGGCACGGACACGGCCAAGCAGGGAAAAGGCTTCGGCGGGGTGGTGATCCGCCGCGGCCTGGCCAAGGCGGACGAGGCCGGCATGCCGGCCTATCTGGAATCCAGCAAGGAAACCAACATCGCGATCTACCAGAGCTTCGGCTTCGAGGTGACCGGCGAGATCAAGCTGCCGAACGGCCCGACGCTGTGGCCGATGTGGCGCAAGGCCCGCGAGCCGGCCTGAAAACCCCGGCCTTACGGCGCGAGGCGGTAGCCGCCAGCTTCGGTCAGCAGGAGCTTGGCGCTCTGCGACTCCGGCTCGATCTTCTGGCGCAGCCGGTAGACGTGGGTCTCTAGTGTGTGGGTGGTGACGCCAGCATTGTAGCCCCAGACCTCGGTCAACAGCTCCTCGCGGGAAACCGGCTTGTCGCCGGCGCGGTAGAGGTACTTGAGGATGCTGGTTTCCTTCTCGGTCAGCCGGATCTTGCGCTGCCGCTGGTCGATCAGGATCTTGCCGGCCGGGCGAAATTCGTAGGGCCCGATGCGGAAGACGGCGTCCTCCGACTGCTCGTGGCTTCTGAGCTGCGCGCGGATGTGCGCCAGCAGGACGCTGAAGCGGAAAGGCTTGGGCACGTAGGCGTTGGCCCCGGCATCCAGACCCTCGACCGTATCGGCGTCGCTGGCGGCCGCGGTCAGCATGATCACCGGCGCGCGGACGCCCGCCGCCTTCAGCCGCCGGCAGACCTCGCGCCCGTCCATGTCCGGCAGATTGACGTCCAGCAGAATGAGATCCGGACGCGCCGCCTGTGCGGCGCTCAGGCCCTCTTCCCCGGTCGCGGCCTCGACGGCGGTGAATTCGTCGCCGACGCCGAGCTGTTCCACCACCACTTCGCGCAGCTCAGGGTCGTCGTCGATGACCAGAATCGTCTTGCGTTGCGGCATGGACCGAACATGGGGCCTGCGCATTAAGGCGTAAAGCCGGCGCTAGCGGCCCGCGTTCGAAGATTCGCCTCGACGCGCGCGTGGCCCGAACAGCGCCTGGCCCACGCGAACCGAGGTCGCGCCAAAGCGGATGGCGGTTTCAAAGTCGGCGCTCATGCCCATCGAGAGCCTGTCGAGCCCGTTCCGCCGCGCGATCTTGGCCAGGAGCGCAAAATGCATTGCCGGTTCCTCGTCGAGGGGCGGGACGCACATCAACCCTTCGATCTCAAGCCCAAACTCGCCCCGGCAGGCGGCGATGAAGGCGTCGGCCCCCGGCGGCGGGACGCCGGCCTTCTGCGGCTCTTCTCCGGTGTTGATTTCGACATAGAGTCGGGGCGCGCGGCCGAGGCGCTGAATCTCGTCGGCCAGGACACGGGCCAGCCTGGGGCGGTCGAGCGTCTCGATCACGTCGAAGAAGCCGAGCGCTTCCCTGGCCTTGTTCGTCTGCAAAGGCCCGATCAGGCGAAGCTCAAGCCCTTCGCGGCGCCCGGACCAGCGCTCTTTCGCCTCCTGGACGCGATTTTCGCCAAATCGCTTTTGGCCGGCCGCAAGCACCGGTTCTATGCTCGGCCAGGGCTGCTGCTTGGTCACGGCGACAAGCTCGACCTCGGCCGGGTCGCGGCCAGCCTCGCGGGCGGCCTTGGCGATACGCTCGAGGACGGCGGTCAGGGCGGGCGAGGACTGGAGAGCAGGCATTGGCGGACGGCATCGGCGCGCTGGCGAGAACAGCGGCGAGGCTAGGCCGCGCCGCCGGGCGACGGAAGCCCGGGGCGCGACGGCTGCCACATCTCTACTTCCTCACCGATCCGGCCCGCACGCCTCACCCCGCCCGCGTGATGCGCCTGCTGCCCCGGGGCGCGGCGGTGATCTACCGCGCGTTCGGTCGCGCGGACCTGCTCGAGCAGGCGGCCGCGTTGCGCGCGCTTGCCCGTGCGCGGGGCCTTGTCTTTCTGGTCGGCGCCGACGCCCGCCTGGCGGCTCGCCTGCGGGCGGACGGCGTGCATCTGCCGGAGCGGCTCATGCGGCTGGCGCCGGCGCTTCGGCGCCGCCGCCCGACTTGGTTGATCACGGTAGCCGCCCACGACCAGCGGGCGGTCGCGCGCGCCGCGCGGCTTGGACTCGATGCGGCGCTGGTCTCGGTCGTCTTTCCCTCGCGGAGTCCGTCGGCCGGCCGCGCCATGGGGCCGCTGCGATTCGCCGCACGGGCGCGGGGGGCAGGTTTGCCGGTGATCGCGCTCGGCGGCGTCGATGCGCGCACCGCGCCCAGGCTCTTGGGCACAGGCGCGCACGGCCTGGCGGCAATCGGCGGCTTCGCCGAGGCTTAGAACTTGAAGTTGGTTTCCAGCCGGACGCGCGGCGCTTGCGTCTGCGGCAGGTTCGAGCGGTCAGGCGTCGCGGGCGCATCGCCGAATGAAACGGCGCCGCCGACCCGGAGCGAGGGGGTGATGTGATAGTAGGCGCCCGCCTGGATATCGCGGCCCTGGACGTCACGGCCAACCGGCTCGGTCATTTCCAGCTTGAGCGTCCAGCCCTTCTTGTCCCACTGCAGCGCGTGGCGAACCGGTTGCGGGCCCCACTGGCCCTGATCCAATGTCACGCCGGTCAGGTTGTCGGTGTCGACCACCGGCTGGAGCCTGATCGGGTCAGCGCGCGCGCCGGCCGCTGCGCCAAAGAGCGCAACCGCTGCGGTCATCGCAAAGATAAGGCGAACGCCGGTCATGCTACAGTTGTCAGCCTCGATGCCCCAACTCAGGCGGCGGGACATTTGCCCAGCAGCCTACTCGTTCTAGCGGAATAAAGCCTTAATCGCCGCGGGGTCAATCGGCGAGACCCGTCTAGCGCCTCCACGGCTGTCTGCGGGCCGTCCTCTGTGGCCGTAGGGCAACGCGATTCCTGTTTGGAGGTCGCATGTGCGTGATATAGAGCCCCGGGGCGGCGGCGCGGCAAATCCATCTGATCGTACGCCGGAGCGAGTGGAGCGAGGAGCAATGGTGTCGAAGCGTATGGCCTCCGCGGTCGTCCTGGCGATGGCCGCCCTGACCATGACCGGCTGCCTGCACCGGAACAACGGCCCCTCGGCCTACAGCGCCAACAGCGGATTCCACCTGTTCGGGGGCCGGCGAAAGCCGGTGCCGGCGGCGCCCATCGGCGTGAACGGCTACCTCTGGCGCGCAACGCTGGACACCCTGGCCTTCATGCCGCTGGCCTCCGCCGATCCCTACGGCGGGGTGATCCTGACCGACTGGTACGTGAACCCGGAAAAGCCGGACGAGCGCTTCAAGTGCACCGTCTACATCCTCGACACGCGCCTCAGGGCTGATGGACTGAATGTGACGGTGTTCAAACAGGTCAAGGACGCCACCGGCGCCTGGGTCGACGCGCCGACGAGCGACCAGACGGCGACCGACATCGAAAACGCCATCCTGACCAAGGCGCGCCAGCTTAGGCTGTCCAACGTCAACGGCTAGAGCGCGTTCCGCAGAAGTCGAAACTGGCTTGCGATCAGTACGCGCTCAAACCTTGGAAGCTAGAGGTGGCCCGCTACAACGCAAAGGACGTCGAGGCGAAGTGGCGCGCGGTCTGGGACCAGCGCCGGGTCTTCCGCGCGCCTGACGCCCAGAGCGCCGGCGGCAAGCCGAAATACTACGCGCTCGAGATGTTCCCCTACCCGTCGGGCAAGCTGCACGTCGGTCACGTGCGCAACTATGCGATGGGCGACGTCATCGCGCGCTTCAAGCGGGCGCGCGGGTTCAACGTGCTGCATCCCATGGGCTGGGACGCGTTCGGGCTGGCGGCCGAGAACGCGGCGATGGAGCGCGGCGACCATCCGCGCGCCTGGACCGAGGCCAACATCGCGATCATGCGGGCGCAGCTGAAGCTGCTGGGAGTCTCGATCGACTGGTCGCGCGAGTTCGCCACCTGCGACCCCTCCTACTACGGCCGTCAGCAGGCGCTGTTCCTCGAGCTCTATCGGCGCGGCCTGGCCTACCGCAAGGACGGCCTGGTCAATTGGGACCCGGTCGATCAGACAGTGCTGGCCAACGAGCAGGTGGAGAACGGGCTGGGCTGGCGCTCCGGCGCGCCGGTCGAGCGGCGACGGCTGACCCAGTGGTTCCTGCGCATCACCGACTATGCCGACGACCTGATCGAGGGCCTGAAGACTCTGGAGCGTTGGCCCGAGAAGGTCCGGGTGATGCAGGAGAACTGGATCGGCCGCTCCAGCGGCCTGCGTCTGACCTTCGCCGTCGCCACGCCCGACGCGCCCGCCGAGGGCATCGAGGTCTACACGACGCGGCCCGACACCCTCTACGGCGCGAGCTTCGTCGCCGTCGCCCCCGACCACCCGCTGGCCGACGCGCTGGCCGCGCGCGACGCAGCGGCGGCCGCCTTCGTCGCCGAATGTCGCAGGGGCGGCACATCGGAGGCGGCGATCGAGGCGGCCGAAAAGAAGGGCTATTGCACCGGGCTGGAGGTGAAGCATCCTTTCGATCCGAGCTGGCGCCTGCCGGTCTGGATCGCGAACTTCATCCTGATGGACTATGGAACCGGCGCCATCTTCGGCTGTCCGGCGCACGACCAGCGCGACCTCGATTTCGCGCGGAAGTACGGGTTGCCCGTCAAGCCAGTCGTCCTGCCGCCAGACGCCGATCCCGCGACCTTCGCAGTCGACGACGAGGCCTATGTCGGGCCTGGCCGGGCGTTCAATTCGGCGTTCCTCGACGGGCTGGGGGTGGGGGCCGCAAAGGCGGCCGCCATCGCGCGGGCCGAGCACGACGGCATCGGCACAGGCGTCACCGTCTACCGCCTGCGCGACTGGGGTGTCTCGCGCCAGCGCTACTGGGGCTGTCCGATTCCGGTCGTGCACTGCGCCGCGTGCGACATCCAGCCGGTTCCTCTCGACCAGCTGCCGGTCGTGCTGCCGGACGACGTGACCTTCGACCAGCCCGGCAATCCGCTCGCCCGCCACCCGACCTGGAAGCATACGACCTGCCCGCGCTGCGGCGGCCCCGCCGAGCGGGAGACCGACACGCTGGATACCTTCGTCGACTCCTCCTGGTACTTCCTGCGCTTTACCAACCCGCATGCGGACCAACCGATCGACCGCACGGCCGCCGACTATTGGATGCCGGTCGACCAGTACATCGGCGGCGTCGAGCACGCCGTGCTGCACCTGCTCTACGCCCGCTTCGTCACCCGCGCCCTGGCTGACGACGGTGTGGTGGACGCGCGCGAGCCGTTCGCCGGCCTCTTCACCCAGGGCATGGTCACGCACGAGACCTACCGCCGGCAGAGCGGCGAGTGGCTGTTTCCGGAGGATGTCGAGGTCGCGCAGGAGGGCGAGGCCCGCCGCGCGCGCCTGTTGGAGAGTGGCGAGCCGGTGGTGATCGGCGAGGCCGAGAAGATGTCGAAGTCGAAAAGGAACGTCATCTCGCCCGAGGAGATCGCCGAGGCCTACGGCGTCGACGCGGCGCGCTTGTTCGTGATGTCCGACTCGCCGCCGGAGCGCAACGTGCAGTGGACGACCGGCGGCATCAAGGGTGCCTGGCGGCTGGTCAACCGCATCTGGGAGCAGTTCGACTCGCAGCCGCCGGCCCCCTCTTCCGGCGACGTCGGCGCGCCCGATCCGCGCGCGGTCGAGCTCGCGCGCGCCTCCCACCGGCTGATCAAGGCGCTGACCGAGGCGATCGAGGACTTCCGCTTCAACAGCGGCATCGCGCGCGTCTATGCCTTCGTGAGCACGCTCGAGCACGTTCCCGCCGCAGGCGCCTCGCCCGCCCTCATCGCCGCGCGCGCCGAGGCGCTGTCGCCGCTGGCGCGGCTGATCGGCCCCTTCATGCCGCACCTGGCCGAAGAGTGCTGGGCGCGGATCGGGGGCGCGGGCCTGGTCGCCGAAGCGGCGTGGCCGGCGTTCGACGCAGGTCTGGCGGCCGAGGAGATGCAGGTGCTGGGTGTGCAGGTGAACGGCAAGCGGCGGGCCGAGATCCGCCTGCCGGCCGGCGCCGAGGGCCAAGCGGCGGAGGAATTGGCGCTGGCCGACGCCGACGTTCGGCGGCACCTTGAGGGCCTGACCGTCAGAAAGGTGATCGTGGTGCCTGGCCGAATCGTCAACATCGTCGCGAGCGCGGCCACGTGAGCGGGGCGTTGCGGCCTCTGGCGGCCGTCGCCGCGGCTGGCTCGGCGCTGGCGCTCGGCGCCTGCGGCTTTACGCCGCTCTACGCCACGCAAGGGCTGGCGCCAGGGCTCTCGTCGATCGAGGTCACCGTCCCGCATGGCCGGCTCGCCTATCTGCTCGGAGAGTCGCTGAACGACGACCTGGCGCGCGATCGCGACAGACCCGCCATTTACCGGCTCGACGTGCAGGTCGCGAGCCGCGTCTTCGCGCGCGGCCTGAACCTCGACGAGACGGCCGCCTATTACGAGGACAACCTGACCGTCCAGTATCGTCTGATCGACGTCGCCACCGGGCGGGTGATGAAGACCAACTCCCTGCCCGTCGAAGTGACCTACGCCGCGACCAACATTCCCTACGCCGGCATCGCGGCGCAGGAGGACGCCCAGCAGCGCGCCGCCAACGAGGCGGCTGAGCGCATCCGCACCGACCTCGGCATCTACTTCCAGACCATGGCGCAGAAGTAGGCGTCCAGCAGCTTGGGCCAGGACCGATGATCATAAGCCGCCGCGCGGAGATCGACCGGTTCCTCGATGCCCCGCCCGCCGGCGTGCGCGCCGCTCTGATCCATGGCCGCGACCGAGGACAGGTGCGCGAACGGGCCGACCGGCTGGCCGCGGCCGCGACCGCCGATCCGGACGATCCGTTCGACACCGCCCGGTTGACCGACGCCGACATCGACCGCGACCCCGCGGTCCTCGACGGCGAGCTGACCGCCCAGTCGCTGGTCGGCGGCCGCCGCCTCGTGCGCCTGCGCCTCTCCGGCGAGCGGGCGGCCGCCGAGCGGGCGGCGGCCGACGCGCTGAAGACCCATGCCGACGGCGGCTTCAATCCCGACGCGTTCTTCCTGGTCGAGGCGGGCGCGCTCGGCCGTGACTCTGGCTTGCGCCGCGCGGCCGAGCGCGCCGGGGCCTGCGCGGCCATCGCGTCTTATGAGGACGAGCCCGGCGACGTGGCGCGGATGATCCGCCAGAGCCTGGCCAAGGACAACCTGTCGCTCGCCCCCGACGCGCTGGAGTTGGTCGTCTCGCGCCTGCCGCATGAGCGCGGCGTCGCCCGCCAGGAGATCGAGCGGCTGGCGCTGTTCCTCGGCCCCGGCAGCGGCGTCGCCGCAACCGCCGAGCAGCTCGCCCCCTTCCTCGGCGTCGAGCCCGAGGCCTCGCTCGCGGACGCGGCGCAAGACGCCTTCGGCGGCAAGCTGGCGCACGCGCAGGCGGGACTGCGCCGGGCCGCGGCCGAGGGCGAGGGCGGTCCGGCCGCCGTGCGCGCGCTGAGCGCGCATGCGGCGCGGCTTCGTCGGATCGTCGGGCTGGCAAGCAGCGGAACGGGTCTTGCCGAGGCGGCCAAGGCCGCAGGCGTCTTCTGGCGCAACGAGAAGGAGATGCTGCGCCAGGCGCGCGCCTGGACGTATGGCGACCTCGACCAGCTCTCGCCGCAGCTGCTGGACGCCGACCGGCTGTGCAAGCAGACCGGCTCGCCGGACCGGCTGGTGGCCGAGCGGCTGGCCATGACCATCGCCGCCCGCGCGCGGCGGCTCGGACTTTAGGCGGACAGAGCTCATGCTCAAAGTCGCCATTCTCGACGACTACGCGCACCAGGCGCTGGCGCTGGTCGACTGGTCGGCGCTGCCTGCCGGCTCGGAGATCACCACCTTCGACCACCCCCTCTCGGAAGCTGAAGCAGCAAGCGCGCTGCGTCCGTTCGACGTGCTCTGCACGCTGCGCGAACGCATGGCGCTGCCGCGCAGCCTGATCGAACGGCTGCCCAACCTGAAGCTGATCACCATCGTCGGCATGGGCCTGGCCAACCTGGACATGCAGGCGGCGAGCGACCACGGCGTCGTGGTCTGCCACTCCGACTTCCGCCGGCCGGCGTTTGCGGGTGTCGCCAACGCCACCCCCGAGCTCGCCTGGGGCCTCATGATCGCGACGGTCCGCCACATCGCGCAGGAAGACCGGCGCCTGCGCGAGGGCGGCTGGCAGTCGAGCATCGGAGTGATCCTCGCGGGCCGCACGCTCGGGCTCCTTGGCCTTGGCCGCATTGGCAAGCGCATGGCCGAGTACGGCCAGGTGTTCGGCATGGACGTCATCGCCTGGAGCCAGAACCTGACCGCCGACGCCGCCGGGGCGGTGGGCGTTACGCGGGTGGAGAAGGACGCGCTGTTCGCACGCTCGGGCGTGCTCTCGATCCATGTGCAGCTGAGCGAGCGCACGCGCGGCCTGGTCACCGCCCGCGAGCTCGGGCTGATGAAGCCGGATGCCTACCTGATCAACACCTCGCGTGGCCCGATCGTCGATGAGGCGGCGCTGATCGCCGCCCTGCGCGAAGGCCGCATCGCCGGCGCCGGACTCGACGTGTTCGACGCCGAACCGCTGCCCGCCGCCCACCCCTTCCGAACGATGGGGACCGTCACGCTGACCCCGCACCTGGGCTACAACACAGCTGAGACCCTTGCTGCTTTCTGGGGCGACATGCCGGAGGCGATCGCCGCCTTCGCCGCCGGCGCGCCGATCCGGGGCGCGAACCCGCAGGCGCTCACGAGGCGCGAAGGGTAGCGGTACGGAGGGCGAGGCGGCGAAGGCGTGCGAGAGCGCAGCCGGAAATGCGCCGCGGCGTTCGATCGAGCTTAGCAGGCCCGCGCCGGTCTAGATGCGCCGCGTGAACCCGTCTTCGCTCCAGTCCTCCGAGCCCACGCCGTGGTGGGTGATGAACAGGCCTTGCGGATCGTAACGGGCCTTGATGCGCCGCAGGCGCGCGTAGTGCTCGCCCCAGTACTCCTCGCGCCAGTGCGGATTGAAGAAGTTGCTTTCCGCGACATAGGAGCCGGCGCCTGGCGCGAGTCGGCGGAGCGGCAGCATCGCCCTGTCGATCGCGTCGGCGTTCTTCTGCGCCGCGGCCGCGTTGACCGGCGGGTAAGGGCTGCCGGGATAGGCCGGCAGACTGCCGTCGGCGACGATGACGAGCACGAAGGCGTCGAGCACGGCCGGGTTCATCGGCGTATCGCGAGAGGCGGCGATCGCCTCCGGCGGCGCGCCCGCCAGGCCCTTGTTGAAGTGCAGCTCGAGGCCGTGGGCGCGGCTGGCGGCGAAGAAAGCGTCGGCGAGGGCCGGCCGCCGGTCCGGCGCGAGCAGTCGTTGCGGAAGCCAGGTGGAATCGTAGCCGTGCAGGAAGGCCCCGACCTGGCCCTGATCGCCGTTCCACCAGGCGTGCCAGGGCGGAACCCCCGGCCGGTCGTCGAACGTGACATCCTTGATGCCCAACGCCCTGTGTTTCTCGAAATCCCAGAAGAGACGCGCAGGGATCGCAATGGCGGAGAACGGCTCGGTCGTCTCGACGCCGTTCTTCGGATCGGCGACCCAATCGAGCAGCGGCTTCCAGGCCGCGTGCATCTGGCCCTCGTCCAGGCCCTGCGAAAGCATCGTGACCTTAAGCACGTTGTCGGGCTGGATATGCGCCTGCTCGCCCCAATGCGGATTGAGCAGGTTGTCCGCATAGACGGCGAAGAACCGGTCGAGCAACGCGCGGAAAGCGTCGTCCGATTTGGCCTTAAACGCGCCGTCCGCGGCGCCGAAATTGGCCGGCAGGTCGTGCGTCTGCAGCGTCACGCGCGTCACAACGGCGAAGTTCCCGCCGCCGCCGCCCTTCAGCGCCCAGTAAAGGTCTGGATCGCGAGCGGCGTTGACCGTCCGGATCTGGCCGTCCGCGGTGACCACCTCGGCTTCGATGAGGCTGGAGCCGGCCGTCCCGAAACCTTTCGAGAGCGAGCCGAACCCGCCGCCCTGGACCAGGCCGGCGACACCGACGTCCGCGCAGCCGCCGCCCTGGGCGTAGCGCCCGTTCTGGACGGCCACGTTGTGATAGACGTCGATCCAGACCGCGCCGCCTCCGGCGCTGACCGCGGGGACCGCCTCGCATTGGCCCTCGCAGCCAAGCGGGGTGAAGGCGTCGTGCACGAGGATGTCGCTCAGCGGCCGGGTCCAGATCAGGAGCGAGTCCCGGGCGTTGGAGCAGCCCAGGTAGCTGTGCCCTGGGCCTTTCACGACAAGCCGTAGATTGTTCTCGCGGGCGAAGTTGACGCCCTGGACCACGTCGTCGGCGCCGTGCGCCACGATTGCATAGGCGCTGGTCTGCGGCGTCCACGCCTTGAACCAGCCCGATACCTGCGTCCCGGAGAGCTGGTCGCCGACGAAGAACGGATTGGCGCTCTCCTTCAGGATCGCCCGGCAGGCGTCCGCCTCGGTCGGGTCGGCGCAAGGCGCGAAGAGCGGCTTTGGCCGAACGAGCTTGCCCCCCACGCGCGCGTTCAGGGCCGCCCACGCCTCGATCGAGGGCCAGGCGGCGTCGCTCGGGCGCACGCGGCGGAGCGGCCCGCCGACGGCGGCGACGCGAGTCGGCAGCATCGCGGCCCCCGCGCTCGCCAGAAAGGTGCGTCTCATCATGATCGTGCCCGTTGCCTCGCTGTCGGCGTTCAAGATCGCCGGCGCCGATCCTAGGCCTTGTCAGGCCCGTGGCGGCAGCGTTTGTGTCGAACGCGGCGTCAAGCGTGACGAAAAGCGGGGTCCGGTTGAGGGTGGCGTCACACAGCGTGCGAGATCGGGGATCGAGAACCCTGCCGTCGCGGGTGCGCGCGCTTCAGATCGCCGTCGTGGTCAGCGCCGCGCTGGTGGTCGCGCTGGTGAACGCGGCTTCGACCGGCGTCGATATGGCCCGCCACCACGTCCGGGTCGCTCCGTTCGAGCCGCTGGTCTGGGAATTGACCAGCTGGCTCGGGCTCGTCGTGGCGTTGCCGGGCCTCATCGCTGCAGACAGCGTCATCTCTTCGCAGCGCCCGCTCGGGTTGCGCATCGGCATGGTCGTGGCGCTCGCGGCCATTTTCTTTGGCGTCCACCTCGCGACCATGATCGGCCTGCGCGAGGTGATCTATTGGCTGGCCGGCAGCCGTTACGACTTCGGGCCGTGGGGGATCGGCATCGTCTACGAGGGTCGCAAGGATGCCCTCACCTTCGTTATCGCCCTCGGCGGCTTGTGGCTGGGGCGCGCGGCCCTCGCCCCGCGGCCGGTCGAGAGCGATCCGCCGGCGGCCGCAGAACCGGCGTTCATCGCCGAGTGTCGCCGCGGTCGGATTGTGCTGCGCGCGCCGGACATCGACTGGGTCGAGGCGCAGGGCAACTATGTCGCGCTGCACGCCGGCGGGGAGAGCTACCTCATCCGCCAGCCGCTGAAGGCGATGGACGCCAAGCTGCGCGGCGCGGCGTTCGTGCGCACCCACCGCCGGGCGCTGGTCAACACCCGCCGCGTGCGGGCGATCCATCGCTCCGAGGCCGGCGGGCTCAAGGTCGAGCTGGGAAACCAGGAGTTCGCGCCGCTCAGCGACCGCCACCGGGCGGCCGTCGTGAAAGCCCTCGCCCCCGGCTGACGCCGCGAATCATGCCACCAACGCCCGCATGAACGACGCAGGCGACGCGCCGGTGACCGCAGCGCTGGCCAAGGCCACGCCCCGGGCCTTGTTCATCACCTTCCTCGCCATGGGCCTGTCCGGCTTCGGCGGGGTGCTGCCGTTCGCCCGGCGGGCTCTGGTCGATCGACACGGCTGGCTGACGCAAGGCGACTTCACCGAGACGCTGGCGCTCTGTCAGAGCCTGCCCGGCCCGAACGTGGTCAACCTGTCGATCGTCGTCGGCGCGCGGGCTTGCGGCTGGCGCGGCGCGCTCGCCGCCCTTTTCGGCCTGATCGGCGCGCCGTTCCTCATCCTGCTGGGGCTGGGCGCGCTCTATGGCCGGTTCGGGGCCTACCCGCTGGTGCAGCACGCGATCGGCGGCATCGCCGCCGCGGCCGCCGGGCTGGTCGTCGCCACGGCCGCGCGCATGGCCGAGCCGTTGATCCGCAGCCGCTGGCTGCTGACCGCGCCCATCATCCTGTTGTCGTTCGCCGGCATCGGCGTTGCGCGACTCCCGTTGATCGCGGTGATCGCCGTGCTGGCGCCGGCGAGCGTGGCTCTGATGTGGCGGCGTCCGGCATGAAGGCGCTCTGGTCGACGCTTGGCGCGCTGGCGCTGCAGTTCGCCACCCTTTCGCTCGTCGCCTTCGGGGGCGCCAACACGGTCGTGCCGGAGATCCACCGCCAATCGGTCGCCGTGCATCACTGGATGACCGACCAGCAATTCGCCGCCCTGTTCGCGATTTCCCAGGCCGCCCCGGGGCCGAACGTCCTGATCTCGACGCTGATCGGCTGGAAGGCCGCCGGGCTCGCCGGCGCGATCGTCGCGACGGCCGCGATGTGCGCGCCGTCCTGCGTGCTGGTATTCTGGGTGGCCCGGGTTTGGGACCGCTATCGCCACACCCGCTGGCGCGCCGCGGTTGGCGCCGGCATCGCCCCGGTCGCCGTCGGCTTCGTCTTCGCCAGCGCGTTCGTGCTCGTGCGCGCGGCCGACTCCGGCTGGCGCTTCGCCTGCGTGAGCGCCGCCAGCGCGGGCGTCGCCTATTTCACCAAGCTCAACCCGCTCTGGTGCCTTGCGGCTGCGGCCCTGCTCGGCTTGACCGGCGCGCTCGACGTCAAACTCTAGCGGCGCAGACGGCGGCAGACGTCCTCGAGCTGTTCCAGGCTCGCGTAGCGGATAGTAAGCGAGCCGCGCCCGCCCTTGTGCGCGATATCGACGCTGAGCCCCAGCGCCTGCGCAAGCTCCGCCTCCAGTGCGCGGGTGTCGGCGTCCTTGCCCGGCGTTGGCCTGGCGCTCCGCCCGCCTTCGGCTTGCGCACGGCGGCCAAGCGCCTCGGCGGCGCGCACGCTCAGTCCCCGTTCGACCACCTGATGCGCCAGCGAGACCGGGTTCGGGGCCGTGGCGACGGCGCGCGCATGGCCCGGCGACAGCCGCCCCTGGCGCAGCATCTCGACGATCGGCGGCGGCATGTCGAGCAGCCTGAGCGCGTTGGCGACGTGGCTGCGGCTGCGGCCAACGCTCGCGGCGACGTCCTCCTGGGTGCGGCCGAAACGGTCCACCAGCGCCCGGTAGCCGCCTGCCTCTTCCACCGGGTTCAGGTCGGTCCGCTGCACGTTCTCGACGATGGCGATCTCGAGCGCCTCCAGATCGTCGAGCTCGCGCAGAACGATGGGGACGCTGGTCAACCCAGCCGTTTGCGCAGCCCGCCAGCGACGCTCGCCGGCGACGATCTGGTAGTCGCCCGGCCGCTCCGGCGAGGGGCGGACCAGGATCGGCTGCAAGACGCCCTTCTCGCGGATGGACTCCGCCAGCCGCCGCATCCCGTCTTCGTCAAAATCTACCCGGGGTTGTGCGCTGTTGCGATGGATCTGCTCGATCGGCGCCTCGCGCGTCGCGTGCCCCGGCCCCTCGCCGGCGGCCGCGGCCTCGTCGAGGAGCGCAGAGAGCCCGCGGCCCAAACCTCGCCTGGGCTCGCTCATCCGGCCAGCGCGACCCGGCGCGCACGCTCGCGTCCAACCAGTTCGCGGGCAAGATCGAGATAGGCGCGGCTGCCGGCGCAGCCGAGGTCGTAGACCAGCACCGGCTTGCCGAACGACGGCGCCTCGGAAACCCGGACGTTGCGTGGGATCATGGTTTGATAGACCTTTTCGCCGAAGTGCGCGCGCACGTCGGCCGCGACCTGACCGGACAGGCTGTTCCGCCGATCGTACATGGTCAGCACCAGGCCCTGGATTTCCAGCTTCGGGTTCAGGCCGCCGCGGACCAGCTCGACCGTCCGCATCAGCTGCGTCAGGCCCTCGAGCGCGAAGAACTCGCACTGCAGCGGCACGAGCACCGCGTCGGCCGCGGTCATGGCGTTGACCGTCAGCAGGTTCAGCGACGGCGGGCAATCGATCAGAGCGTAGCTGTAGCCGCCCTCGCCGCGGAACTCGCGCAGTGGTTGCAGCGCGTCGCGCAGGCGGAACGAGCGGCGCGGCGCCTGCGCGAGCTCGATCTCGGCCCCCGAGAGGTCGGGATCCGAACCGACCAGGTCGAGACCCGGCACCGCCGTCGGCCGCGCCGCGGCCGTCAGCGACGCTCCCCCGACGACCACGTCGTAGATGGTCCCGCCGGCGCCGCCGCGGCTCATGCCGAGGCCTGTCGAGGCGTTTCCTTGCGGGTCCAGGTCGAGCAAGAGCACCCGCTCGCCCACCGCGGCCAGCGCGGTGGCGAGATTGATCGCGGTGGTCGTCTTGCCGACGCCGCCTTTCTGATTGGAGACCGAGAGCACGCGCAGCGGCGAGTCAGACATGCTGGAGCCTCTGCACGCGCACGATCCGCCCCCCGGTATGGCTGCGGCTTTCGATCAGGTCAGCCTTGAAACGCCAAGATATTGTAGCGGCCTCCAACTCCGACGCAACATCTTGTCCCTTCATGAACAGTCCGACCGCGCCGCGCTTCAGGTAGGGCCGAGCATAGCCGAAAAGTTTGACCAGCGGAGCGCACGCGCGCGCGACGACGACGTCGCAGTCGAGCCCCAGAGCCTCAGCGCGGGCGTTGTGGATCTTGGCCGGCAACCGGAGCTCCCCGACCATCGCTTCGAGAAAGCGGCAGCGCTTGATCACGCTCTCGACCAGGTGGACCACCGCGCCTGGCTGGCCCTTAAGCAGGATGGCCAGGACAATCCCGGGAAAGCCGGCCCCCGATCCGATGTCGACCCAGCGTCGCGCCCCGGGCGCCAGGCTGAGCAGCTGCGCGCTGTCGAAGGCATGGCGCAGCCAGAAATCCTCCAGCGCGGACGGGCCGACCAGATTCATCCGTCCATTCCACTCGGCCAGCCGGGCGCGAAAGGTCTCGAGGTCGGCCATCGCCGCCGGGCTGGCCCCGGTCGCCGCCTGGAAGGCAGCGGCGTCGAAGGGCGCTGCCGCTGCGTGTTCAAGCGGCGCGGGCGCGTCGGACATGGGCGAGCAATGCAGCGATGGCGCCAGGCGTGACCCCTTCGATGCGCGAGGCCTGGCCAAGCGTGCGTGGGCGAACGGCCGCAAGCTTCTCCCGCGCCTCGGTCGAGAGGCCGCCGATCGACGCGTAGTCGAGCGTCGCGGGAATCGATAAGCCCTCGTCGCGGCGGAAGGCCACGACGTCCGCGGCCTGGCGGTCGAGGTAGCCGGCGTAGGCGGCGTCGATTCCGATCTGCTCGGCGGCGAAGGCGGGCCAGTCGGCGATCTCCGGCCAGACCTGCGCCAGGTCACGAAGCTCTATGCTGGGGTAGGCGAGCAGCTGGACCAGGTCGCGGCGCTGGCCGTCGGCCTTCACCGGCAGGCCGCGCCGCCGCGCCTCGCTCGGCGTGAGCGTGAGCGCATGCGCGCGCGCCCTGACGCGTTCGAGCTCGGCCGCCTTGGCCGTGAAGGCCCGTGCGCGCTCTTGGCCCACGCATCCGAGCGCCAGCCCGCGCCCAGTCAGGCGCTGGTCGGCGTTGTCGGCGCGGAGGATCAGGCGGAACTCCGCCCGGCTGGTGAACATCCGATAGGGCTCGGTGACGCCACGCGTGACGAGGTCGTCGATCATCACCCCCAGATAGGCCTCGTCGCGGGCGAAGACGGCCGCGTCAGAGCCCGAGACGGCGCGGGCGGCGTTCACGCCGGCGAGCAGGCCCTGTGCGGCCGCCTCCTCATAGCCGGTCGTGCCGTTGATCTGTCCGGCGAGATAGAGGCCGGGCAGGCGCTTCACTTCCAGCGCGGGCGTAAGTTCGCGCGGATCGACGTAGTCGTATTCGATCGCGTAGCCGTAACGCTTGATCGCCACGCTCTCGAGGCCCGGGATCGTGCGCATGAACCGGTCTTGCGTCTCCTCCGCGACCGAGGTCGAGACGCCGTTCGGATAGACCGTGTCGTCGTCGAGCCCCTCGGGCTCGAGGAAGATCTGATGGGCGCCGCGGTCAGCGAAGCGCACCACCTTGTCCTCGATCGACGGGCAGTAGCGGGGGCCGCGGCCCTTCGCGCGCCCGCCATAGACCGCCGACTCGCCGAGACGCTCGGCGATGATCCGGTGGGTCTCCGCGGTCGTCCACGTAACGCCGCACGACACCTGCGGGCGCGTAATCGGCCCGCTGAGAAAGGAAAAGGGAACGGGATCGGCGTCGCCGCGCTGCAACTCCAGCCGGTCCCAGGCGATGGTCCGGCCATCGAGGCGCGCCGGCGTGCCGGTCTTCAGCCGCCCGATCTTCAGCTTCAGCGCATAGAGCCGCTCGGCGAGCCCGATTGAGGCCGCCTCGCCGGCGCGACCGGCCGGCGTCCGCGTCTCGCCGCGGTGGATCATCCCGCGCAGGAAGGTGCCGGTGGTCAGCACCACCGCGCCGGCGCACCACGCGCGGCCGTCGGCGTCGACGACGCCTGTGACGCGGCCGCCGGCGACGATCAAGTCCTCGACCGCCGCGGCGACGACGGTCAGCCCCGGCTGCTCCTCCAGCATCGCCCGCTGCATCGCGGCCCGGTAGCGGGCGCGGTCGATCTGCGCGCGCGGGCCGCGCACGGCCGGCCCCTTCGAACGGTTGAGCAGGCGGAACTGGATGCCCGCTTCGTCGGCGAGCCGGCCCATCAGGCCGTCGAGGGCGTCGATCTCGCGCACGAGGTGGCCCTTGCCGAGGCCGCCGATGGCCGGATTGCACGACATCTCACCGATCGTCTCGAGCTTGTGCGTGATGAGCAGCGTGTGGGCGCCGAACCGCGCCGCGGCCGCAGCCGCTTCGCAGCCGGCGTGGCCGCCGCCGATCACCAGCACGTCGAAAGATGAGATTGGGTCGGGCATGGGGACACTCGCGCCGCCAATGACGCGCGCGGCTTATAGCCGCACGGACGGGGAGCGTCGAGGCGGCCGACCGCCGTGTTTCACGTGAAACACGCTCGCCCTCCGTTTCACGTGAAACAGCTACTTGCCGATGCAGAAGCGCGCGAACACGCGGTCGAGCACGTCCTCCGGATCCACCCGGCCGGCGATGCGCTCCAGGCAGCGCGCCGCCAGCCGCACGTCCTCCGCGGCCAGCTCGACCTCCGCCGGCGCCGCGAGCGCGCGCGCGGCCCGGCTGAGATGCCCGCGCGCCGCCATCAGGTCGCGGCGGTGCCGCTCTCGCGTCGCCGCCGGGAACTCCCCACCCGCCAGGGCATCCACCACCCGCTGAGCCAGCGCTTCGCGCATCTCGATCAGTCCGGCGCCATAGGTCGCCGAGACGCCGAACGGGGCCAACCCATGGGCGCGCGCCCATTCGATCACCTCGCGACCGGCCGGCGGGCGCGCGATGTCGCGCTTGTTCAGCACGCACAGGTCGCCCGGGCGCGCCAGCGCCGCCGCCTCGCGCCAGCGCCCGTCCCGCGCGCCCGCGTCAACGACCAGCAGCCTCAGATCCGCACTCTGCGCCAGCGCCTGCGCCCTTCGCACGCCTTCGGCTTCGACCGCGCCGCGCGCCGCGCGCAGGCCCGCCGTATCGGCGATGATCACGCGGTGGCCAGCGATATTGAGGACGACCTCAATCACGTCGCGTGTCGTTCCGGGCGTCGGCGTGACGATCGCCGCATCGCGCCCAGCGAGCGCATTCAGCAAGCTCGACTTCCCCGCATTCGTCGCGCCGATGAGCGCGATGCGGTAGCCCTCGCGCACCCGTTCGCCGCGCCCGCCCTCGGCCAGCGCCTGATCGATCTCGGCGGCGACCGCGGCCGCCAGCGGCGCCGCGGCGAGCGCCGTCTCGCCGGGCAGGTCTTCGTCCGGGAAGTCCACCGCGGCCTCCAGGAGCGCCAGCGCCTCCACCAGAATGTCGCGCCAGGCCAGGTGCCGCCGGCTGAGCGCCCCATCGAGCTGCGCCAGCGCCTGTCGGCGCTGCGCCTCCGTTTCCGCGTCGACGAGGTCGGCGATGGCCTCCGCCTGGCTAAGGTCGAGCTTGCCGTTCTCGAAGGCGCGGCGGGTGAACTCGCCGGGCTGGGCCGGTCTGACCCCCAAGATCAGCAGCGCTTCGGTGACCGCGTCGATCACCGCCGGGCCCCCATGCAACTGCAGCTCGGCCAGATCGTCGCCGGTGTAGCTGTCTGGAGCGGGGAACCAGAGCACCAGCGCCTGGTCCAAGATCCCGCCTCCTGGGCCGCGCAGCGTGGCAAGCCTTGCCTGCCTCGCCTTTGGGACGCCCCGCGCCATCGCGGACAGGACCGCGCCCGCCGACGGCCCCGAGATGCGCACCACCGCAACCGCCGCCCGCCCGGGTGCGGTCGCCAGCGCGAAGATGGTGGCCTGCTCCGTGGTCAGCGCTTGCCGCCCGTCGCCGCGGTCATCAGCTTCGCGAACTGCTCCTGGGCCGCGCCGCCGAACGCGAGCCAGTTCTTCATCAGCTCCTCCGGCTGCAGCGCGGCCATATTCGCCGTCAGCCGCTTCTGCATCTCGGCGACCAGCTGCTCGTTCAGCCCCGACACGTCGGGCAGCCCCAGCGCCGCGCGCGCCTCCTCGGGCGTGCAATCCAGCTCGATCCTGACCTTCATCGCATCCTCCGCCGCCTTGCGCTGTGTTATGAGCCTCGGATCGCAGCCGGCGCCAACCCTTTTCGAGCGCCGCGCGGGAGGAGCGGCCATGCCTGAAACCCGGAAGATCACAACCCCGGCCGGCGCGTTCGACGCCTACGTGGCCGCGCCCGCGCAAACGCCCGCGCCAGCCATCGTGGTGATCCAGGAGATCTTTGGCGTCAACGCCGTCATGCGCGGCATCTCGGACCATTTCGCCGCGCAGGGATACCTCGCCGTCTGTCCTGACCTCTTCTGGCGCATCGAGCCCGGCATCGACATCACCGACCAGAGCGACGCCGAGTGGAAGCGGGCGTTCGAACTGTTCAACGCCTTCGATGTCGAGGCCGGCGTGCAGGATATCGCCGCGAGCATCGAGGCCGCCCGCGCCGATCCGCGCTGCAACGGCAAGGTCGGCGCGGTCGGCTTCTGCCTCGGCGGCCTGCTCGCTTATCTGACCGCCGTCCGCACCGACGCCGACGCCAGCGTCGGCTACTACGGAGTCGGCATCGAACGTTACCTCGCCGAGGCCGGCAAGCTGGTGCGCCCGCTGACGCTGCACATCGCCGAAGAGGACCAGTTCGTGCCCAAGCCCGCCCAGGCGATGATCAAGAGCGCGCTCGAGGACCACCCGCAGGCCACTCTCTACAGCTATCCCGGACGCGACCATGCGTTCGCTCGGCCGGGTGGCGAGCACTACGACGCCAAGGACGCCGCGCTCGCCGACCAGCGAACGCTCGCGGCCTTCAAGCGCGGCCTGGGCTGAGCGCCGTGCTCGCCGTCCGCGCCGCCCGAACCGGCGGGCCTGAAGTGCTCGAAGTCGTCGACCTGCCCGTTCCGGAGCCAGGCCCGGGGCAGCTGCGAATTCGCCAGCACGCCATCGGGATCAATTTCATAGACACCTACTTCCGCTCCGGACTCTACCCGATGCGCATGCCGGCCGTGCTGGGGCAGGAAGGGGCGGGCGTGGTCGACGCCATCGGCGAGGGCGTCGCCGGCTGGGCGACCGGAGATCGCGTCTACGCGGGCCAGGCGGGCGCGTACGCCGAGCTCACGCTCGCCTCCGCCGCGCGGGCGATCCGTCTCCCGGACCGCATCTCCTTCGAGGTCGCCGCCGCCGGGATGCTCAAGGGCATGACGGCGGAATTCCTGCTTCGGCGCTGTTACCCTTTGCGCGCCGGCGAAACCATCCTCATCCATGCCGCCGGCGGCGGCGTGGGCTCGATCCTGGTCCAGTGGGCGAAGGCGATCGGCGCGGTGGTCATCGGCACGGTGGGCTCCGAGGCGAAGGCCGACCTCGTCCGCGGCTACGGCTGCGACCACGTCATCCTCTACCGCGACGAAGACGTCGCGGCCCGCGTGCGCGAGATCACCGACGGCCAGGGCGTGCCGGTCGCCTACGATTCGGTCGGCAAGGACACCTTCGAGGGGACGCTGGCCAGCCTGGCGCGGCGCGGCGTGTTCATCAGCTACGGCAACGCGTCGGGGCCGGCGCCGGCGGTCGAGCCGATCCGCCTGATGCGCGCAGGCTCGCTGTTCTTCACCCGACCGACGATGGCCGACTACACCGCGACACGCGAGGATCTGGACTTGAGCGCAAACGCCTTCTTCGAGGTGGTGGCCTCCGGCGCGGTAAGGGTGGAGATCGGCCAGACCTTCCCCCTCAGCCAAGCGCGGCGCGCACAAGAGGCGCTCGAATCCCGGGCGACGATCGGCTCCACGATCCTCCTGCCGGGCTAAAGGCCCTACTTGGTCATCGCCGCCTGTAGCGCCGGGCGCGCCTTCAGGCGGTCGAAGTACGCGGTCACCGGCGCCGGATACCGCTCTGCCAGACCGAAGTTCTCACCAAGACCGAGCGCATAGCCGACGGAGATGTCCGCGGCCGTGAAGTCGCCGGCGAGGTAGTCGCCCGTCTCCAGCTTCTTCTCCACGGCGCCCAGCCGACGGATGAACATGCCCTTGGCCGCCTCGACCGTGAAGTTCTCCTTCTGCCCCTCAGGAGCGCCGAACATCGTGGCGATGACCGGGTTCATGTAGGCCGCCAGAGAGGCCTCGCCGAAGGTCACGAACTGCAGGTAGTCGGCAAAGCGCGGGTTGTCGGCCTTCAGCGCCAACGGCGTCGGACCGTAGCGCTCGGTCAGGTACTGCAGGATCGCCGTCGACTCGCCCATCAAGACGTCGCCGTCGCGGATGCCGGGGAAGGCGCCGAGAGGGTTGGCCTCCAGGAACTCGGGGCTGGGCTGGCCGAAGACCTCGGTCTTGACGTCGTAGGGGATGCCCATCTCCTCGCAAAGCCAGATCACGCGCAGCGAGCGGGTGCGGGGAACATGGTAGATCGTCAGCATGGGCGCGCCCTCTCGTCGGCTCAGGTGCTCATCGACTGTTCATCGACTGGAAGAAGTCGGCGTTGTTCTTGGTCTGACGCAGCTTGTCGAGCAGGAACTCGATGGCGTCCTGCGCGCCCATCGGGGCCAGGATCCTGCGCAGGACATGGGTCTTGGCCAGCTCGTCCGGCGGCGTGATCAGCTCGTCCTTGCGTGTGCCCGACTTCAGGATGTCGATCGCCGGAAAGATGCGTTTGTCGGCGACCTTGCGGTCAAGGACGATTTCCGAGTTACCGGTGCCCTTGAATTCCTCGAAGATCACCTCGTCCATGCGGCTGCCGGTGTCGATCAACGAGGTGGAGATGATGGTCAGCGAACCGCCCTCTTCGACGTTGCGCGCGGCGCCGAAGAAGCGTTTCGGCCGCTGCAGGGCGTTGGCGTCGACGCCGCCGGTCAGCACCTTTCCCGAGGACGGCACGACGGTGTTGTAGGCGCGTCCGAGGCGGGTGATGTTGTCGAGCAGGATGACGACGTCGCGCTTGTGCTCGACCAGTCTCTTTGCTTTTTCGATAACCATTTCCGCGACTTGCACGTGACGCGTCGCCGGCTCGTCAAAGGTTGAGGCGATCACCTCGCCCTTCACCGTCCGCTGCATGTCTGTGACTTCCTCAGGCCGCTCGTCGACTAGGAGCACGATCAGGTAGCACTCGGGATGGTTGTGGGCGATCGCCTTGGCGATGTTCTGCATCATGATCGTCTTGCCGACCCGGGGCGGGGAGACGATCAGGCAGCGCTGGCCCTTGCCGAGCGGGCAGACGATGTCGATGACCCGGCCGGACTTGTCCTTGATGGTCGGATCGTCGATTTCCATCACCAGCCGCTCTTCGGGATAGAGCGGGGTCAGGTTGTCGAAGGCGACCTTGTGCCGAACGTTCTCCGGCGGTTCGAAGTTGATCGAGTCGACCTTCACCAGGGCGAAATAGCGCTCGCCCTCGCGCGGCGAGCGCACGCCGCCTTCGACCGTATCGCCGGTGCGAAGGCCGAAGCGGCGGATCTGCGAGGGCGAGACGTAGATGTCGTCGGGGCCGGATAGATAGTTGGCCTCCGGGCTGCGCAGGAAGCCGAAGCCGTCCTGCAGCACCTCCAGCGTGCCTGAGCCGGAGATTTCGACCCCTTCGTCGGCGGCGGACTTCAGGATCGCGAACATGATGTCCTGCTTGAGCATCGAGTTCGCGTTCTCGATCTCCAGCGCCTCGGCGAAGGTGACCAGGTCGGCCGCGGGCTTTTCCTTCAGCTCCTGCAGCGACATGCGGGTCAGCCCCATGGCCGCGATAGCCTGGGCCGCCGCCGAGGGCTCTTCCGGGCCGTCGGCCGCTTCCAGCGCTTCCGGCGACTCGACGAGCGGATTGGCCTCTTCGCCTGGGGGTAGGGTTTCAACTTGGGTGTCAGTCATGACGTTACTCTTTGGGGGATGGGGTTGGATGTGGCCGCGCACGGCCGGTCGGGCTCCGCGTGGGAGCCATGGAGGATCCTCAAGGGAGCGCCGGGGGCTCGCGGAAATCGAGGCGGCGCCAAGGGAAGGATCAGACGACTTTCGCTGCTCAGCTAGGGCGCGGGGCTGTCTGATGAAAGGAGAGGGGCGGAGCGGCGAACCACCCGCTTCGACGTGCAGCGGAACCACATGCGGGCCTCAACGTCAAGCGGGACCGCTTCCTCAGGCATGTAGGCCGAACTTCGTGGTCGCTGCGATCACGATGACAATGGCGACCAGAAACGGCAGCTCATTGGTCATGCGCCAGAAGCGTTCCGAGCGTTGGTTGCGGCTCTCGGCGAACGCCCGCCGCGTTCTCGCCAGATAGCCATGCCATGCAAAGAGCAGGATCACGCCGACGATCTTGGTCACGAACCACGGCGCGAGCCAGAAATGGGGACCGAGCCGCGAAAGATCAACCCACACCAGCATCCCGCCGAGGATCAAGACCAGAAACATCGCCGGATTGATGATAATCCGGAGCAGCTTGACCTCCATGACCTTGAAGGTCTCGTCCATCTCCGAGCCGGCGGCGGCGCGGGTGTGATAGGCGAAGAGCCGTGGCAGGTAGAGCAACCCGGCCATCCAGGCGATCACCGCCACGATGTGCAGGCCGCGGATGAGATTGTAATGCTGCTCGATCATGCCGCCCTCCGGGCCGGACATTTCGACCAACGCGCCGCGCAGGTAAAGGTCGAGCCCGGTCCCGCGCCGCCCGGGCGCGCCAGCGCCTCCCGCACCAGGCCCGCCAGCGCTTCGATGAAAGCCTCCGCGACGCCAAGCGCTGGCGCCCGCACGTAGGCAGGGCAGCCGAGCGCCTCGGCGCGCAGGCGATAGTCGTGGTCGAGCTCGACCAGCGTCTCGACATGCTCCGAGACGAAGGCGATCGGGCAGACGATGACGCCAAGGCCCTCGGCGATCGCCTCCTCAATGGCCTCCAGCGTGGTCGGACCCAGCCATGTCATGGGGCCGACGCGGCTCTGGTAGGCGATGCGCCAGTCGAGAACCTCGCCCAGCCGATCCACGACCGTGGCCGCCGTCGCCTCCACCTGCGCCTGGTAGGGGTCGCCGGCCGCAACCACCTGCTCGGGCAGCCCATGCGCCGAGAAGATCAGCCGCACCGGCGCCGGGCGCCCAGCTGCGGTCCACGCCGCCTCGACCCGCTCCGCGTGCGCCTGGGCCAACCTCGCTGCGAGCGGGTAGCAGCAGACGGCCCGCGCGCGCCCGCCACCGCGATAGGCCGCGCGCCAAGCCGCCAGCGACGAGCCGGTGGTCGTCGTCGAGAACTGCGGATAGAGCGGCAGAAGCACGATCTCGTCGGGGGCGAACGCCGCGACCTTTGCTGCGGCTTGGCGGGAAAACGGCCGCGAGTAGCGCATTGCGATCACGACCTCGACGGTCGCGTCCGGCATCTCGACCGCAAGCCGCCCTTTCAGAGCCCGCGCCTGCTGCTCGGTTTCCGCAAGCAGCGGCGAAGCCCCGCCGATCCGGCCGTAGTTCCTGCTTGCGAGTGGCGCCCGCAGCGCCGCGATCAAAGCCGCCAGCGGATAGCGCGCAATCGCCGGTAGCGTCAGGATCGCCGGATCGCGGAAGAGGTTGAACAGGAACGGCCGGACCGCGCCTGGGCCGTCCGGCCCCCCCAGATTGAACAGCACGACCGCGATCCGCCTCGGCGCTTCGGCCGCCATCAACCGCGCCGCCAGCTGGTCACGCGCTCCACCACGCGGCCGATGTGCGCAATCGGCGTCGTCGGCATAACCCCGTGCCCGAGGTTGAAGATCCAGGGACCGTCGCCCCAGGCGGCCAGCAAAGCGTCCACCGCTTCGTCCAGCGCTGGCCCGCCCGCAAGCAGCCGTTGCGGGTCCAGTGCGCCCTGGATCGCGACCTTCGTCTGCAGCCGGCGACCGGCCTCTGGCGAAAAACCGGTGCCCAATCCGACCGCGTGGACGCCGGTCGCGTCCACGTAGGGCTCGATCAGCGACTCGGTCGCGCCGCGCGGGAAGCCGATCACGGGCGCCGTCACGCCGGCTCCCCGGAGCGCCGCCATGATCCGCGTGTGTGGCCGTATGACCAGCCGCTCGAACACCGGCGCCGGCAGATGCTCCGCCCAGGACTCGAAGATCTGCACCGCCTGCGCGCCAGCCTCGACCTGCATGACAAGGTAGCGCCAGGTCGCCTCTGCGACGATATCGACCAGTTGGCCCACCGCCTCCAGGTTGGCGAAGGCGTGCGTGCGCGCCGCGTCCCGCGCCGGCTCGCCGCCCCGGCCCTGCAGCATGTAGGTGGCGACCGTCCAGGGCCCACCCGCAAACCCGATCAACGCTCGCTCGGGCTCCAGCGTGGCGCGCACGCGCCGGGCGGTCTCGCCTATGCAAGCGAGCCGGTTGGTCGAGGATTCGACCTCTGCCGCCAGAGCGTCGAGCGAAGGGAGCTCACCCATGCGCGGCCCTTCACCGGCTTCGAACCAGACCTTCTGACCCAGCGCCAACGCGATGGGCACGATGTCGGCGAAGAGGATGGCGGCGTCATAGGCGAAGCGCCGCATCGGTTGCAGCGTCACCTCTGAGGCCATCACCGGATTGAAGCAGAGGCTGAGGAAATCACCGGCCTGAGCGCGCAGCTCGTGGTACTCCGGCAGGCAGCGGCCTGCTTGGCGCATGAACCAGATCGGCGGACGCTCGAGCGTCTCGCCGCGCAGGCTTCTTAAGAGGATGGGTTCACCGGTCACCAGCGTTCGCTTAGATCGCCTTGCCCCGAACGCTCAAGCCCCTTCAGGCACCCCTCTATTCCTTAATGAAAGATTAAGAGACTCTTTGAGGAAGAAAGCAGGGTGGACGAAGAGCGTGGATGGATCGCTTGAAGACGCCGTGCCCCACATCGCGCTGATGGTTCCGCGCAGACTGGTCCACTCCAGCCGGTCGGCCCTGTGGATTGCGTGCACAGCTGGGGAAAGGGCTCGTATGGTTAATGAATCCTTAACGACAGGTGGGCGCCGATCCGACGGCGCGCCGGAGTCGTCCAACGGACGGCGTGCGAGGGCCGCGCACCGTCGCAAAGCCGGCGAGGCCGGTGTGAAGTTGGGCACGCAAGCAGGCCTGTCGCGCGCGGTCGCTGCTGACCGAGCGCTCGCGTGTGGGTTTTCTGCGATATGCTCCAGCTGGTCTGCACCGGCCGTTAACGATCGATTAACCATGTTTGAACAGGGGCGCTCGGAGGCTTCGGCGCGCGGATGAGCCAGACGCGCTTCGCGACCTACTTCCATATCCATCTCGTGTCGGACTCCACCGGCGAGACGCTGAACGCGATGGCGCGCGCCGTGTGCGCTCAGTTCGACGATGTCTTGCCGATCGAGCACATCTATTCGCTGGTGCGCTCGACACGGCAGCTGGAACGGGTGTTGCGCGAGATCGAGGCGGCGCCGGGCGTGGTGCTCCACACCATCGTCGACAAGGAATTACGCGCCGCGCTCGAGCAGGGCTGCCGCGATCTGGACATGGCTTGCGTCGCCGCCCTCGATCCGCTCACCGCCTCCCTGGCGCGCTATCTTGGCGCCTCGGTGTCGTCGCGCGTTGGCGCCCGCCACACACTCGACCACGACTACTTCAACCGCATGGACGCGCTCGCCTACGCGATCAGCCACGACGACGGTCACGCCACCCAGGATTTGGAGGCCGCCGATGTGGTGCTGGTGGGGGTGAGCCGGACGTCGAAGACGCCGACCTCGATCTACCTCGCCCACCGCGGCGTGCGCGCGGCGAACGTGCCGCTTGTGCCCGGCCGCGACCCGCCCGACCAGCTGTTCCAGCTCAAGCGCGCGATCGTGGTCGGCCTGACGGTTTCGCCCGATCGGCTGATTCAGATCCGGCGCAACCGGCTGTCGAATCTCAAGGAGGACCGCGAGAGCGCCTACGTCGACATCGAGGCAGTGCGCACCGAGATCATCCGCGCCCGCCGCCTATTCGAGAAGCACGGCTGGCCGGTGATTGACGTGACGCGCCGCTCGGTCGAGGAAACGGCCGCGGCGGTGATCAATGTCATGACGGCCGGCGGGGGGCAGGTCGAGGTCCTCTCGTGATCCCCATCGTCCTGGCGTCGAAGAGCGCCGTGCGGGCGCGGGTGCTGTCCAACGCCGGGGCGCCTTTCGAGGTGATCGACGTCCAGTTCGACGAGGCGGCGGCCAAGGCCACGCTGCGCGGCCACGCCGCGCGCGAGGTCGCGGAGGCCTTAGCGCAAGACAAGGCGCTTGCCGGTGCGGCCCAGCGGCCGGGCGCGCTGGTGATCGGCGCAGACCAGACCCTCGAGCTTGGCGGGCGGATGTTCGACAAGGCGGCCAGCCTGGCGGAGTCGCGCCAGCGGCTGATCGCGCTCCGCGGCCGGAGCCACCAGCTGCACGCCGCGATCGCCGTTGCGCGCGACGGCCACATTGTCTGGCGCGACGTGGCGACAGCGACACTCACCATGCGAGACTTCACGGACGCCTACCTGGAGGCCTATCTGGAGCGGAACCAACGAGCGGCGCTGGCGTCTGTCGGCGCCTACGAGCTGGAGGGCGAGGGGGCGCAGCTGTTCACGACCATCCAGGGCGACTTCTTCGCGATCCTGGGCGTTCCGCTGCTGGGGTTGCTCGCCTTCCTGCGCGACGCCGGGGCGCTGCCCCGATGAGCCGTTTCACCGGCGGCGCGCGCGTGGCGGGCGTGCTCGGGCGGCCGATCGACCATTCGCTCAGCCCGCTGATCCACAACGCCTGGATCGAGGCCGCCGGCCTGGATGCGGTCTATGTGCCGCTGAGCCCAGCGCCTGGGGGGCTGAAGGGCCTGTTCGACGCTTGCCGCGGAGGATTGGTGGCTGGGTTCAACGTGACGGTGCCGTTCAAGGCCGAGGCGCTCGCGGCGGCCGACTCCGTAACCGGCAGAGCCCGGCGCGCCGGCGCGGCGAATCTCATCCTCTTCGCCGCCGACGGCTCCATCGCCGCCGACAGCACCGATGGAGCGGGACTGATGGCGGCGCTGGCCGAACAGGCGCCATCCTTTGCCGTGCGCGGCGCGACGACGGTCGTCCTCGGCGCGGGCGGCGCTGGCCGCAGCGCCGCCGCGGCGCTCTTGGAGTCCGGCGCGGCGGAGGTGCGGCTGGTCAATCGGACCCTTGAGCGGGCGACGGACGTCGCCGCGGCGCTGGGCGAGCGCGTTCGCGTCTTCGGCTGGGCCGATGCGGGGCTGGCTCTCGGGGGCGCCGGCCTGCTCATCAACGCGACGACGCTCGGGCTGGCCGGCGGCGAGCCACTGGCGCTCGATCTGGGTGCGCTGCCGGCTGCCGCCCTGGTCATGGACATGGTGTACCGGCCGCTGCAGACACCACTGCTGGCCGCCGCCGCGGCAGGCGGTCGGGTGGTCGTCGACGGCCTCGCCATGCTGATCGGACAGGCGCGGCCGTCGTTCGAGGCGCTGTTCGGCCGTCCACCGCCCGCGGAGGCCGACGTGCGCGCCCTGGCCGTCGCGGCGCTTGGAGGGAGGCGATGATCACGATCGGCCTGACCGGCTCCATCGGGATGGGCAAGTCGACGACGACGACGATGTTCGCCGAGGAGGGCGTGCCCGTCTATGACGCCGACGCCGAGGTGCACAAGCTGCAGGGCAAGGGCGGCGGCGCGGTCGAGGCGATCGAGGCCGCCTTCCCCGGCGCCGTGAAGGATGGGGCGGTGGACCGGCAGACGCTGGGCGAGCGCGTGTTCGGCCATCCAGAAGCGCTCAACCGGTTGAACGGGATCATCTATCCGATGCTGGGGGCCGGCCGCGCAGCGTTCTTCGCCGACGCCGAGGCCAGGGGTTGCGACATGGTCGTGCTCGACATCCCGATGCTGTTCGAGACCGGCGGCGAGGCGCGGATGGACGTGGTCGTGGTCGTCTCGGCGCCCGAGCAGGTCCAGCGCGAGCGGGTGTTGGCGCGCCCGGGCTATGGCGCGGACCGGCTCGACGCCATCCTCGCGCGGCAGATGCACGACAAGGAAAAGCGCGCGCGCGCTCACTTCGTCATCGACACCGGTCAGGGCTTCGACCACGCCCGGGAGCAGGTGCGGCAGGTGATCGTTGCGATTCGCGCGGGCGACTGGAAGCGGCGGGCAAGCCCCGCTTGATCGCGCCCCCGAACCGCCCCATGGAAGGGCTGGGATGGCGCGCGAAATCGTACTCGACACCGAGACCACGGGCCTCGACCCGCGTTCCGGCCACAGGCTCGTCGAGATCGCCTGCGTCGAGCTCGAGGACTTCCTGCCCACCGGCCGCACCTTCCATCGATACATCCATCCGGAGCGGGACATCGACCCCGAGGCGCAGCGGGTGCACGGGCTTTCGCTGGCTTTTCTCGCCGGCAAGCCGACGTTCGCCGATGCGCAGGTCTGCGAAGCGCTGGTCGCCTTCATCGGCGAGGCGAGCGTGGTGGCGCACAACGCCGCCTTCGACCGCGAGTTCGTCAACCAGGAGCTTCAGCGCGTGGGCCTGGCCGGCCTGCCCGAAGAGCGATGGGTCGACACGCTCAGCCTGGCGCAGAAGCGCTTCCCCGGCGTGCACAACTCGCTGGACGCGCTCTGCAAACGGTTCAGACTCTCGCTCAGCGAACGCGAGAAGCATGGGGCGCTGATCGACGCGCGGCTGCTGGCCGCCGTCTACCTGGAGCTCAGAGGCGGGCGTGAGCGCCGGCTGGACCTGACCCTGGCGGCGGCGCCGGCCATGGCGGCCGCTGTCGGGCGCGCGGAGCACGGCCCCCGGCCGCGGCCGCTGGGCTTACGCTCGACCGAGGACGAGCGCGCCGCGCACCTGAAGTTCATCCGCGATGCCCTGAGCGGCAAAGCGCTCTGGTTGAGATTCGGCCTCGGTTAGCCGCCGCTCAGGCCTGCCCGACCTCCGGTGTCTCGAGCTGCGCGCGCCGCGCGGCATAGACCATCGCGAAGTCGATCGGGTCGAGCATGAAGGGCGGGAAACCACCCTCGGAGGTCAGGTCGGCGATGATCCGGCGGGCGAACGGGAACAGGAACCGCGGGCACTCGACCAGCAGCACCGGCTCGAGGCTCTCCGTCGCCACGCCGGTGATCTGGAAGAGGCCCCCGTAGAGCAATTCAACCGTGAAGATCGGCTCGTCGTTGTTCTTGGCCGCGGCCGTCAGCTTCAAGTCCACCTCATGCAGCTCGTCGGCGCGGGTGCGGGCGGCCATCTCGACGCCGAGCTCGATCTGCGGCTGAACGCCAGACGCCCGCAGTGACTCGGGCGCGCGCGGGTTCTCGAACGAAAGGTCGCGGATGAACTGCGCCATGATCCGGATACCTGGCGGCTCTGTCGGCTGGCCAGTCGCGGCCAGAGGGCCGGCGGCGCCTTGATCGGTCATCGAGGGCTAAGTCCCGTCTGTCGCGCCCCTCGTCTTAAGGGTGCGCCTTGGAGGCTGAAGGCGCGGCTGCTATCACGCGCGCCTGGGGCGCGCAACGCGCCACCTGACGGAGCGGCCGCAAGCGCGCTATATAGAGGCGCGGGCGGAAGGTCGGCCCTTGGGCTGGCCGGCGCCGTCCCATCCCTGGTGTCGACTTGCAGCTCTTGCCCTTAATCATCATCGCCGTCGTCGCCGGCATCGTTCTCTACCAGCTCTACGCCGTGCTCGGCCGCCGTGTCGGCCGCCAGCCGGAGGACGTCGCGCCGGCGGCGCCGGCAGCCAGGGCCGCGCCGGCGGACGCTTATCCGACCGGCCAGGATGCCCAGCCGCAACCGGCGGGCGTCGTCGCCATCCGCGCCCGCGACCCAAGCTTCGACCAGGCCAAGTTCCTCGCCGGCGCTCGTCACGCCTATGAGATGGTCGTGGCCGCTTTCGCCTCGGGCGACCGGACGACGCTGCAACGGCTGGTGTCGTCGACGGTGATGACCGGCTTCGAAAAGGCGATGGTCGCGCGGGAAGCCAAGGGCGTGACCGAAGCCGTGGAGTTCAGCCAGCCGCCACGCTCGGACTTCGAGGGCGCCGAAGTGAAAGACGACGTGGCCCGCGCCCGCGTGCGCTTCCTCGCCGAGTTCAAGAGCCGCACCCAGGGTCCGGATGGCGAGAAGGCGCAAGACCGGCGCACGGCGGAGGTCTGGACCTTCGAGCGCAGGCTCTCGAGCCGCGATCCGAACTGGACCCTCATACGGGTCGAAGCCGCCGAGGCCTGACCGGGGTGGGCGGCTTGCGAGGGCTGCCGGCGCTCGCCCTGGCGCTGCTGCTTGCCGCTTGCGCCACCCCGCACTATGCGCCGCCGCCGCCACGCGCCGCCTATCCGCCGCCTCCAGCCTATGCCCCGCCGCCGAATGCCGCGCCGGCGGAGGAGACCATCCCGCTTGCCGCGCTCCCCGGCTGGGACGCCGAGGATCACACCGCAGCGCTCAGCGCCTTCGCCGCCGGTTGCGGCGTCACTCGCGATCCTGGGCTGGCGGCGGTCTGCGATCGGGCGCGGGCGCTTGGGGGGCTCGACGACGCCCAAGCCCGCGCCTTCCTCGAGCAGCGATTCGTCGCGCGACGCATCGGCGAGGACGGCCTGCTCACCGCCTACTTCGCGCCGGAGTATGAGGCACGGGATGCGCCCGCGCCGCCGTTCACCGCGCCCGTCCGGCCGCGCCCGTCCGGTCTCGAGGCGCTCAGGCCACTGCGGGACCGCGCCGCGATCGAAGCGGACCCGCCCGAGGAGGCGCTCGCCTGGATGAAGCCCGAGGACCTCTTCTTCATGCAGATCCAGGGCTCCGGTCTGCTCGACCTGCCCGATGGGCGTCGGTTGAAGGCGACGTTCGCGCTCTCGAACGGGCAGCCGTTCGTGCCCATCGCGCCCATCCTCCGCCAACGCGGCGACCTCGCGGCGGCCGGCGCCTCGGCGGGCGGCGTCCGCGCGTGGCTCGCCGAGCACCGGGGGCCGGAGGCCGACGCGGTGATGCGACAGGACCCGCGCTACGTCTTCTTCGACGTCGCTATCGATGACGGCCGAGAGCCGGCCGGCTCGGCAGGGACGCCGCTGCTGCCCGGCCGTGCGATCGCGGTCGACGCCAGCGTGCACGGGCTGGGCGGCGCCTACTGGATCGATGCCGACAGCCCGACGCTCGGCGGCGCGGCCCCACGCTACCAGCGACTGGTCATGGCTCTCGACACCGGCGGGGCGATCAAGGGCGCCGTGCGCGCCGACCTCTACCTGGGCCGCGGCGAGGCCGCCGGCGAAGAGGCCGGCCGGGTCCGCCACGACCTGCGTCTCTACGCGCTTATCCCGGGTTCACCGTGAAGCGGGAGCTTAAGCCGGACGAACTGCTGCTCTGGGGCAAGGTGGCGCAGACGATCCATCCGCTCGGCGCGCGTCCGCGTCCAGGGGTGGCGATTCCGCCGCCTTCGACGGAGCCTCCGCGCGCGCCGCCGCCCGTCGCACAGCACTGGTCGCCGAAGCCGCTCGAGCCTGGCCGCCTGCGGCGGCTCGCTCGCGGGCGCGAGGCGCCGCAGCCCAGCCTCGACCTGCACGGGCTCACCCAGGACGAGGCGCGCCAGGCGCTGACCCGGTTCCTGCTCGCCGCGCAGGCGGACGGCCGCCGCGCCGCCGTCGTGGTCACCGGCCGCGGCGTGCAAGGCGACGGGGTGCTGCGCCGGCGTGCGCCGGAGTGGCTGGCAGAGCCGCATCTGCAGGGTGTGGTCGCCGGGGTCGCGGAAGCGCATCGCCGGCATGGCGGCGACGGCGCCTTCTACGTGGCGCTCAAGCGGCGCAAGCGCGGCTAGCTACGAGCGAACGAAGCGGGCGACGAAGAACCCATCCAGCCCGCCCTCGAGCTGGGTCGGCAGGATGCGAAGCATCCCGGAGGGTAGGACCGAAGGCGCGGGCGCGCCGCCCTCCCCGGTCGCGATCGGCGAGACCGCGAAGTCCGGCCGGCGCTCGAGGAAGGCGCGGACCTGGGCCTCGCCCTCCTCCGGCTCCAGCGAGCAGACGCAGTAGACCAGCCGCCCGCCGGCGCGCACGCGGTCGGCGCCGGCGCCGAGGAGTCGGCTCTGCAGGGACGCAAGCGAGCCGATGTCGCCCGGGCGCGAGGCCCAGAGCACGTCGGGATGGCGGCGGAACGTCCCCGTCGCGGAACACGGCGCGTCGAGGAGAACCGCGTCGAACTTGCGCTGATCGCTCCACGACAGGACGTCGGCGGCCACCGTCTCGGCCTGAAGACCTGTTCGCGCCAGCGAAGCGGTGAGCCGCGCGAGCCGCTCGGCCGAGCGGTCGAGGGCGGTGACGCGGGCGCCGGCGGCGGCCAGCTGCAGCGTCTTGCCGCCGGGCGCGGCGCAGAGGTCGAGCACAACTTCCCCCGCCTGCGCGCCGAGCACGCGCGCCGGAATGGCCGCCGCGGCGTCCTGCACCCACCAGCGGCCCGCCGCGTAGCCCGGCCAGCCGGCCACGTCGCCGCGCAGCGCCGTGCGCAGCGAGCCTCCCGGCAGCGGCATCGCCCTCAGGGCGGGCGCGAGCGCATCGGCGTCGGCGGGGTCGCGCAGCGTCAGGTCCGTCGCCGGCTCGAGCGCGATCATGCCGGCGATAGCGAGCGCCTCCTCCTCGCCGTACGCCGCGCGCCAGCGGGCGAGCAGCCAGGCGGGCGCGAGCGTCTCCGGATCGTCTTCGCCGTGGGCCTCGCGCAGGAGCCCGCGCAGCACGCCGTTGATCAATCCCTTGAACGGCCGCGTCGCGCGGTCGCGCCCGGCCAGCCGCACCGTGGTGTCGACGGCCGCGAAGTCCGGGGTGTCGAGATAGAGCGCTTGAGCTACCCCAAGGCGGAGCAGCATGCGCACTGTCTCCGGCGGGGGCTTGCTCATGCGGCCCGAAAGCCGGGCGTCGATCGGGCCAAGCCGGCGCAACATGGTCATGGCCAGCATGCGGGCGAACGGCCGCTCGCGCTCGTCGAGGTTGGCGAACGGCGGCCGGTCGAGCGCCTCCTCGAGGCCGCCGCGCCGCTCGAGGGCGGCCCTGACGACGCCTAGCGCGGCGTCCCGCGCCGCCAGGTCGGCGTCGTCTGCCGATCGGGCGGGCCTGACCATGCGAACCCGCCCAGACCAGTCAGTCTATCGCGCGGGGCCAGAGCCAGACCGTGACGATCGAGGCTAAGAACAGCGCCATGCCAACGGCGGCGAGGAGCGAGCCCAGGATCACCCCGAGATTCAGCTTGCCGCCGTTGGCCAGCAGGACCGCCAGGGCCGGGACCATGACAACGACGGCCGCGGTCGAGATCGCGTAGTTGGCCCACCCAAGCCGCGTTGGCGCGCGGTCTCCGACGTAGCCATAGAACGCCCCCATCAGCCCCATGGAAGCCCATCCCACGAGGTTGAGGTGGGCGTGCGCCGGCGCCAGCGTGAAGTCGTTGGCGATACCCATCTTGATGCCCCACAACATGCCGCCCAGCCCGAAGACGGCGGCGGTGGCGAAGAATGCAAGCGGAAGCCTGGACATTGGTCTCTCCCCCAAGAATGGCGGCCTCGCCGGCCGCCGGACCGCAGACAAGCAGGCGAGGGGGCTGGGCGCAAGCAACGCTGGCGGGCGTTCGCCCGCGCCGCTAGACCTTCGGCCCATGGCGAAACTGGTCATCGACGAAAGCCGGCGAAGAAAGCCGCTGACCCCCGAGGCGCAGCGCGCGCTCGCCGAGGCCGAGGCGCGACGCAGGGCCGCTGCGCCGGCCAATCCGCCGCCCGAGATCGGCGGCCCTTCCGGGCCCGAGCCCACGCGCTACGGCGACTGGGAGCGCAAGGGGATCGCGGTCGACTTCTAGAGACGCCGCGACTCGCCTCCCGCGCGCACGCGCTGGCGGGGGCGGTCTCGCGGCCTTAGGACTCCGTTAACCATCCGGAACCGGAGGCCAAGGAGGTCCGCCATGCGCTCCACGATCCTGCCGCTTGCCTGGCTCGCCGGAACGATCCTGCTCGCCGCCGCGCCGGCCGCGACGGCCGGCGATCGCGACGGCGCCGATGGTCGTCCCGGATGCAACTGCGACTGCGGTTGCCGGCAGAGCGAGGACGTCCGGCTGCCCGACAGCTTCTTCTACGACAACGGCGGTGTCGGGCCCGCCTTTGTGGACTACGGGTCGTCCAGCGGCGCCGAGACGATCGTCTTCGAGGGCGCGCGCACGTCCGCCAGCGCTTCGGCGAGCGCGCAGGCGGCCGCCTCGGCCCGCGCCTTCGCGTCCGCGCGGGTGCAGGCGCGCCAGGGCATGATGCGCTCGCACACGTCCTACAAGCATGGCTGGTAGCGCCGTCAGACCGCGGCCATTTCCCCGGCGATCAGCAGAGCCGCCTCGCGCGGGTCGGCGGCGGCGGTGATCGGGCGGCCGCAGACGACATGGCTCGCCCCGGCCGCCAGCGCCTCGGCGGGCGTGGCCGCGCGCGCCTGATCGTCCGCGCCCGCCCAGGCCGGACGAACGCCGGGCGTCACGACCAGGAAGGCAGGGCCGCTGATGCGGCGGGCGAGAGCGGCTTCGCGCGGGCTTGTGACCACGCCGTCGAGCCCTGCGTCGATGGCCTGGCGGACGCGCTGCTCGACCAGGGCCTCCAGGCTCTTCTGGTAGCCGATTGCGACCAGGTCGGCGTCGGAGAGGCTGGTTAGCACGGTGACGCCCAGGATCTTGACCGACGTCTCGCCGGCCCGACCGCGCACGGCGGCGGCCATCACCTGCGGCTCGGCGTGCACGGTGAGGAAGTCGCAGGCGCCGGAGGCGGCGATCGCCGCCGCGGCGCGCTCCACCGTCGCCCCGATGTCGTGCAGCTTCCAGTCGAGGAAGACGTCGCGGCCGGCGCGCTTCAGCGCGCCCGCCAGCGCCATGCCGTCGCCGGCCAGCAGCTGCAGGCCGACCTTGTAGAAAGCGACGGCGTCGCCCAGCCGCTCGACCATTGCCTCCGCCGCGGCGCGGGTGGGCAGGTCGAGCGGCAGGATGAGGCGCGGGTCGGCGGCGCGGGCGCGCGCAGGCGCGCGCTGGGCTTGGGGCATGGGCGATCCTCGGGCCGGCGGGCGGCGAACGATTTGGGCTAAGGGCTGAGGATGAGCCTGCGACTGGCGCACGTCAATCGCGCGCGCGTCGGGCTGCCCGCCGCGCCCCAACGCGCAGCCGAAGGGCGTTCAGCTTGATGAAGCCGGCGGCGTCGCGGTGGTCGTAGGCGACCTTGCCCTCCTCGAAGGTGACAAGGTCCTGGTCGTAGAGCGAATAGGGGCTGGAGCGGCCCACGACCGTGACGTTTCCCTTGTAGAGCTTGATCTTCACCTGGCCTGTGACCATCGCCTGGGAGTGGTCGATGGCCGCCTGCAGCATCTCGCGCTCGGGCGAGAACCAGAAGCCGTTGTAGATCAGCTCGGCGTACTTCGGCATGAGCTCGTCCTTCAGGTGGGCGGCCCCGCGGTCGAGGGTGATCGATTCGATCCCGCGGTGGGCGGCAAGGAGGATGGTCCCGCCGGGCGTCTCGTAGACGCCGCGCGACTTCATGCCGACGAAGCGGTTCTCGACCATATCGAGCCGCCCGATCCCGTTGTCGTGGCCGAGCGCGTTCAGCCGCGTGAGCAGCGCCGCGGGACTGAGCGGCTCGCCGTCGATGGCGACCGGGTCGCCGCGCTCGAAGTCCATCGTGAAGACCGTGGCCCGGTCCGGCGCACCTTCCGGGGCTATCGTGCGCTGGTGCACGAACTCGGGCGCCTCCAGCGCGGGATCCTCGAGCACCTTGCCCTCCGATGAGGAGTGCAACAGGTTCGCATCCACCGAGAAGGGCGCCTCGCCGCGCTTGTCCTTGGCGATCGGGATCTGGTGCTGCTCGGCGAACGCGAGCAGGGCCTCGCGCGACTTGAAGTCCCACTCGCGCCAGGGTGCGATCACCCGGATGTCGGGTTCGAGCGCGTAGTAGGAGACCTCGTAGCGCACCTGGTCGTTGCCCTTGCCGGTCGAGCCGTGGCTGACAGCGTCGGCGCCGACCTTGCGGGCGATATCGATCTGGGCCTTGGCGATCAGCGGGCGCGCGATCGAGGTGCCGAGCAGGTACTGGCCCTCGTACACGGTGTTGGCGCGGAACATCGGAAAGACGTAGTCGCGGACGAATTCCTCGCGCAGGTCCTCGATGAAGATGTTCTCCGGCTTGATGCCGAGCAGGAGCGCCTTCTCGCGCGCCGGCCCGAGCTCTTCGCCCTGGCCGAGGTCGGCGGTGAAGGTCACGACCTCGCAGCCGTAGGTCTCCTGCAGCCACTTCAGGATGATCGAGGTGTCGAGCCCGCCCGAGTAGGCGAGGACGACCTTCTTGACGGGGGTGTCCATGGGCGTCCCCTTAAGATGCCGGGGCGGCGCGGTTCAACCCCGGCCGTGTCGGTCAGACGGTCAGCTGCGCCCCCACCTCCACCACACGGCCCGGCGGAATCTTGAAGAATTCGCTCGGGTCGGCGGCGTTGCGGGTGAGGAAGATGAACAGGCGATCCTGCCAGAGCGGCATCGCCGACTGCGGCGCCGGCACCAGCGATCGCCTCCCTAGGAAGAAGCTCGTCGACATGATGTCGAACTTCAGTCCCTGCTTGCGGCAGAGCTTGAGCGCCTCGGGCAGGTTCGGCTGCTCCATGAAGCCATAGCGGACGATGACCTTCTTGAAATCGTCGCTGACCGGTTCGATGACGACGCGTTTGGCCGCCGCGACGCGCGGGGTCTCGGTCGTGACCACGGTCAGGATGACGTTGTGCGCGTGCAGCACCTTGTTGTGCTTGAGATTGTGCAGCAGTGCGGCCGGCGCGACGTCGGCGTCGCCGGTCAGATAGATGGCGGTGCCCGGCGCGCGGTAGGGCGGCCGCGCGCGCAGCATCTCGACCAGCTCGGTGAGCGGCAGGCTGTCGCGGCGGATCTTGTCGCTCAGCACCTGGGCGCCGCGCGTCCAGGTCCACATGATGATGACGAGGCCGCCGCCGATGACCAGCGGCAGCCATGCCCCGTCGCGGATCTTGAGCAGGTTCGACGAGGTGAACACCAGGTCGACGAGCGCGATCGGCGTGAATAGCAGCGCGGCCTGCCACAGCCGCCATTTCCAAACGCGGCGCACGATCACGAAGGCAAGCAGGGTGTCGACCAACATGGCGCCGGTCACGGCCAGGCCGTAAGCCGATGCGAGGTGGCTCGAGGTCTGGAAGACCAGGAGCAGCAACAAGACGCCGATCATCAGGAAGACGTTGACCGAGGGGGCGAAGATCTGGCCGGCCAGGGTCTCGGACGTGCGCCGGATATCCATGCGCGGGAGGAGGCCGAGCTGCACCGCCTGGCCGGTCATGGAGAAGGCGCCCGAGATCAGGGCTTGGCTGGCGATCACCGTCGCTGCCGTGGCCAGCACCAGGATCGGCCAATAGGCAAAGCCGGGCGCCATCGCCCAGAAGGGGTTGCGCCGCGCCCAGGGGTGGTCGAGCACGGTCGCGCCCTGGCCGAGGTAGTTCAGGGCCAGGCACGGGAACACGAGCAGGATCCAGGCGCGGCGGATGGCGCTGCGGCCGAAGTGACCCATGTCGGTGTAGAGCGCCTCGGCGCCGGTCACGGCCAGGAAGACGCTGCCCAGGATGACGAAACCCAAGAAGCCGTTCTCGATGAGGAAGCGGGCGCCGAAGTAGGGACTGAGCGCCCAGAGGATGCCCCAGTCGCCCGAGAGGCGCCACACGCCCAGCGCGGCCAGCGTCAGGAACCAAGCGGCGACGATGGGGCCGAAATACGCCGCCACCCGTCGCGTGCCGCCGCCCTGCAGCAGGAAGAGCGCGACCAGGATGCCGGCCGCGATCGGCAGCGCGTAGGGGGCGAGATGGCGGCCGATCTCTGGCGCGGCCTTCACCCCTTCGACCGCAGAGAGCACCGAGATGGCGGGCGTGATCAGCCCGTCGCCCAAGAACAGGGCCGCGCCGACCGCGCCGAGCAGGAAGATGGTGGTCGTCCGCCGCCCGACCGCGCGCTGGGCCAGCGCCATGAGCGCCAGCGTGCCGCCTTCGCCGCGATTGTCGGCGCGCATCAGGACGATCACGTATTTGACGGTCACGATCAGAACGAGGGTCCAGATGATCAGCGAGACGACGCCGAGCACGGCGAACGACCCTCCGCCGCCGTGGCGCGCATGGGCGAGCGCCTCGCGCATGGCGTAGAGCGGGCTGGTGCCGATGTCGCCGAACACCACGCCCACCGCGCCGAGCGCCAACGCGACCCCTGTGCGGCGGGACGGCTTCGCCGCCGCGGCCAGCGCGTCGGCGTCGGCGTCGGCGGAAAGAGGCTGAGGCGTGGGAGACGAGATCGGCGGCGCCGCTCCGTCCGTCATGCTGGCTCTCCAGGGCCGGCCTCGGGCAGCCCTCGCGAAAAAGACCGCGGCCGATACTCCGTTTCGCGCGTCGCTTCAATCGGGCCGGACGTCGCGCCGCTTGAACCAGCGGCCGGCGCGGGCCAGTCTCGTCGGCCTACGACAAACGCGGTGGAGCCGAAGCGGACGAGATGACCCGACGCCTTTGCCTGGTCACCGGCGCTTCGGCGGGCATCGGCCAAGCCTTCGCCCGCATCTTCGCCAGCCACGGCTACGACGTGGCGCTGACCGCGCGGCGCGCCGAGCGGCTCGAGCACCTGGCCGAGGAGATTCGCCTTCGCTACGGGGTCGAGACGCTGGCCATTCCAGCCGATCTCGCCGACCCGGCCGCCGTCGATCATCTGCTGCAGACGCTGACGGCGAACGGCCGCGAGGTCGACGCGCTGGTCAACAACGCCGGCTATGGACTGAACGGCGCCTATGCCGCGACCAGCTGGGACGATGAGCGCGCCTTCCTGCAGGTGCTGCTGGTCGCGGTCTGCGAGCTCACCCACAAGGTGCTGCCCGGCATGGTGGAGCGGCGGTTCGGGCGCATCGTGAACGTGGCGTCGCTGGCCGGCCTCGCCCCGGGGCTGCCCGGCGCCACGCTTTACGGCGCGACCAAGTCGTTCCTGGTGAAGTTCTCCGAGAGCCTGCACCTGGAGACGCGCGAGCAGGGCGTGCACGTGAGCGCGCTTTGCCCCGGCTATACGTACACCGAGTTCCACGACGTCAATCGCACGCGCGAGCAGGTTTCGCGCCGGACGCCGGAATGGCTGTGGCTGGGCGCCGACGAGGTCGCGGCGGCGGGTTATGAGGCGGTGGAGGCCAACCGGGTCATCTGCGTTCCGGGGGCGCCCAACAAGGCGGTGGCGGCGCTGACCCGGATCGTGCCGGAGGATTGGGCGCTGGCCCTCATCGCGCGTGAACAGCGGCGGATGGGCCGGCTCTAGCCGTACCCGCTCCCCGCCAGCCGGCGGGGAGGGGAGGCGGCGCCTCAGCGCCTAGTGGTGATGGTGGTGATGATGGTGATGGCCGTGACCATGCCCATGGCCATGCCAATGGAGATGGCTCATGGCGTGCGGGTGGTCGGGCGGGTTGGGGATCGGCTGCATCTGCGCCATCGCCATGCCCGCAGAGAACGCGACCGCCGCCAAGCTGGTGATCGCGAGCGTTGAGCGGAGCGCCCAGGTTGTGGTCGGCCCCGACTCGGCGCCGCAAGCTAGGCTCACCACCGATACTGGGAAACAGCTTTTTCCCGTCAGTGGCGAAACACCCGCACCCCTGTAAACGCCATGGCGATCCCCGCCTTGTCGGCCGCCTCGATGACCTCGGCGTCTCGGATCGAGCCGCCTGGCTGGATCACGCTGGTCGCGCCAGCGTCCACCGCCTGCAGTAGGCCGTCGGCGAACGGGAAGAAGGCGTCCGACGCGCAGGCCGAGCCCACGGCCAGCGACTGGGGCAGGCCGGCCGCCTCCGCCGCTTCGGCCGCCCGGATGGCGGCGATGCGGGCGGAGTCGCGCCGGTTCATCTGCCCGGCGCCGATACCGGCGGTCTGCCCGTCCCGCGCATAGACCACCGCGTTCGACTTCACGTGCTTGGCGACCGTAAACGCGAAGAGCATGTCCTCGATCTGTTTTGCGGTTGGCTGCGTCTTGGTGACGATCTTCAGGTCGACCGGGGTTATCTTCGCCGCGTCGCGGCTCTGCACGAGGAAGCCGCCGGCGACGGAGCGGAAGGTCTCGCCGGCGGCGCGCGGATCCGGCAGCGCGCCGGTGAGCAGGAGCCTCAGGTCCTTCCGTCGCGCGAAGGCGGCGATCGCGTCCTCGTCGGCGTCGGGGGCGACGACCACCTCGGTGAAGATCTTGGCGATCTCGCGCGCCGCCGCCCGATCGAGCTTGCGATTTACCGCGACGATGCCGCCAAAGGCCGAGACGGGGTCGCACTGCAGGGCGCGCTGGTAGGCGACCAGCAGGTCCTCGCCCAGGGCCACCCCGCAGGGGTTGGCGTGCTTGATGATGGCGACGGCGGCCGACGCCTCCGGCGCGAACTCGGCGACCAGCTCGATGGCCGCGTCGGTGTCGGCGATGTTGTTGTAGGACAGCGCCTTGCCCTGCACGACGCGCGCGGTGGCGACGCCGGGCCGCGGGTGGGCGAAGCGGTAGAAGGCCGCGTCCTGGTGCGGGTTCTCGCCATAGCGCATGGTCTGCACCAGCGTCCCGGAGAAGCCCTTGCGCGCCGGCCACGTTTCGTCGGCCTGGCGCGCGAACCAGGCCGCGATCGCGGTGTCGTAGGCCGCCGTGCGGGCATAGGCGCGGGCGGCAAGGCGTTTGCGCAGCGCCAGATCGGTCGCGCCGTCCGCCTTCAGCGCTGCCAGCACCTCGGCCATGTCCTCCGCTGTCGTGCAGACCGCGACATAGGCGTGGTTCTTCGCCGCCGAGCGGATCATCGCCGGCCCGCCGATGTCGATGTTCTCGACGCAGGTGGCGAAGTCGCCGCCGGCGGCGACCGTCTCCTCGAACGGGTAAAGGCTCACATAGAGCAGGTCGATGCCGCCGATGCCGTGCTCGGCCATGGCGCGAGCGTGCTCCGGCGCATCCCGCACCCCCAGCAGGCCGCCATGCACCGCCGGATGCAGCGTCTTGACCCGCCCGTCCATCATCTCGGGATAACCGGTTAGAGTCGAAACGTCGGTGACCGGTAATCCGGCGGCCGCGATCGCCGCGCGCGTGCCGCCGGTGGAGACGAGCTCGACGCCGAGGCCGTTCAGGGCGCGCGCGACCTCGATGAGGCCCGTCTTGTCGAAGACCGAGATCAGGGCGCGCCTGGGCGCGGCGCGGTCGGCGGCTGAGGGTGCGGATAAGGGCGCGTTGGCCACGGCGATCTCCTTCAAGTCGCGAGAGAAAGCCCAGGCGAGCGGCGGTCGTTCGGCTCCTCGCGCTCCCCGGTGGTCGACCACCTTGATTTCGCCAGTCACGCAAGGCCGTTAGGGCCCGCGATTAAGAGGGCGCGGCGGCGCTGTCAATCGGCCGCAGGGGCGCCATCCACAGCCGGCTCGGCCAACGTCAGTTTCCAGCGGATCCGGCCGCCGCGATCGGCGCGCAACCGTCCGCGCATGACCACAACGTTGGCGCGGCGCGCCAGCCCCGCCTCGAGATTGAGCGCGGGCTCGACGCTCACTTCGCCGGCGTCGTTGCGCAGCCACCAGCCGACGGCGGATGGGCCGCGCAGCAGCACGCTGCGCTGGTCGCGCGCGAGCCGGGCGGTTATCTCCGGCGGCATGTGGAAGGCGATGGCGACGGGGGTGGAAACCGGCTTCGCGCCGACCTGCGGCACGAACCGGTCCTCACCGCGCAGCTCGTTGGCGCCTTTGTCGAGGAACAGGCGGTGCTCGTGTATGAGGCCGTACGCCGCCACCCATCCGTCGTGCGACATGTCGAGCCATATCCCGGCCGGGCTCTCGCGGCGCGCGAACGTGACGACCGGAGGCCCGCCGACGAGCCGGGGGCCAAGCGCGCGGGCGGCGAGACCGCTGAGCGGAGCGCCGGCCTGACCGCGCCCGACGACCGCGGTCGAGGCCGCATCCGCCAGCCGCAGCGCCGGCGGTCCAGGGCCGTCGGGGGTCCAGCCGCTCGCGGTGACCAGCCGCTCGCCCCCGCTGGCGACGCTAATCGCGAGCGGTTGGCCGCAGGCGGCGAGGCTCCAGTCGCCGCGCGCCGGCGGCGCGGCATCGGCGATGATCGCGAGCCCCGGCGCGTCCAGCCGCTGATAGCCCGCGGCCGAGATTGCGTCCGGCGCGGCGGGCGAGGGGTCCGCGCGCGCCCCGGCGAGGCGCGCCGCGGCAACGCGCGCCGGCTCGCTCGCGCCGCCGCCCTGCAGCGCCACGAGCCGCCCGTCCGGCAGGGTGACGACAGCGAGGGCCGTGGTCAGGCGCGCGATGGCGCCCAGCATCGGCTCAGGCGGCGGCTCGCCCCGCTGGCCGAGCCCGTCTTCCAGCGCCAGGAGGTCGAGCAGGAGCTCGAGCCCCGCTTCCGGCGAGCGGGACCGATGGCCGCCATCGGCGAGCACCGCCGCGTCGAGCGCCGTCGTCAGCCGCGGGAGGGCGCGCGCCAGGAGCCGCTCGCCGGCCGGTCCGGAGAGCGCCGCGCCGGCGACGGCGGCCGCGGCGAGCTGTTCGGCCTTGCGCGGCGCGCGGTGCGCGGTCGCCGCCACATGCCGCGCCTGGCGGGCGAGGGTCTGGGCCAACTCGACCGCCCCCACGCCCTCCGCCGCCATGGCGCGGCCGGCGCAGGCCATATTGAACACCCGGCGGGCGATGATCTCTGGCGCCCAGGCGAACGCATTCCAACGCCCGAACGCGCGCTGCCAGGCCTGTGTGAGCCGAAGCGCCTCGTGCGCGGCCGGCTCGCCGGCGGCGAGGAGGTCCGGCAGCCAGTCGAAGCGGTGCAGGGCGACCGCGAAGCGCCGGCTGGGGCTGGGGCGAGCCCAGGGATCGCCGCCGGGGCCGACCTCGAGCGACTCGCCGGCCAGGCTGAAGGCGCCGGCGAGGATCGCTTCGGCCTGGCCTGGCGTGATCGGGCGGACGTCCCGCGGCTGCGCCGCCCAGCCGCTGGCGCGGGGCTGGTCGAGAGCGGCCAGGTGCATCGGCGAACCGCGCCACTCGGCGCGGAGCTGGTCAAGGATCAGCCGCCCGGCGATCTCGGGCCAAAGGCCTGGGGACAGCGTGGACCGGGGCACGGAAGCGAGGGGCGCGGCTTTTAGTCGCCCCTCAGGGCGCGGATGTTGGTCGCATAGCGAGCGGCGCCGCCCTCGAAGACGGCCGTCCCGGCGACGAGCGCGGTGGCGCCGGCGGCCATGCAGCCCGGCGCCGTCTTCGGCGTCACCCCGCCGTCGACCTCCAGCACGATGTCGCGCCCGGACGCATCGATCAGCGCCCGCAGGCGCTCGATCTTCTTCAGCTGCGCGGTGATGAAGCTCTGGCCTCCGAAGCCCGGGTTGACCGTCATCGCCAGGATGAGGTCGACGTCGTCCAGGACCCACGCGATCGCCTCCGGCGCCGTCGAGGGGTTCAAGACCACGCCCGCCTTCGCGCCCAGCTCGCGGATGCGTTTCAAGGACCGGTCGAGGTGCGGCCCGGCTTCAGGGTGGATGCTGATGCGGTCGCAGCCGGCTTCGCGGAAGGCCTCCAGGTAGGGGTCGGCCGGGGCGATCATCAGATGGGCGTCGATCGGGATGCTCACGTGCGGCCTCAGCGCCTTCACCACCACCGGGCCGATCGTGATGTTGGGCACGAAATGGCCGTCCATCACGTCCACGTGCAGCCAGTCGGCGCCGGCGGCCTCGAGGGCTCGCGCCTCCTCGGCCAGGCGGGAGAAGTCGGCCGAGAGGATCGACGGCGCGATGATCGTGGCGGGCATGGGCGGAGTTAGCGCGGGGCTCCGTACGCGTGCAAGCCTACCGGCTCGCCTTCTCCTCCAGCCCGGACCGTCCTTCGCGCGCCTCGAGCTTGGCCGCGACCTGGTCCAGGCTGACGCCGGCGGCGGCCAACATGACGAGCCAGTGGTATATGACGTCGGCGCTCTCGGCGGCCAGCGCATCGGGGTCGCCGCTGACCGCCGCCAGCGCCGCTTCCACAGCCTCCTCGCCGAATTTCTTCGCCGCCCTCTGCGGCCCGCCGGCCAGCAGCTGGGCGGTATAGGACGAGGCGGGATCGGTGCCCTTGCGGGACGCCACGACCGCTTCCAGGCGGGCGAGGATGTCGGAGAAGCGGCTCATGCGGCGGCCTTCTCGGTCAGCCGCACCGGCAGCCCGGCGGCGGCCATCGCGGCCTTGGCCTCGCCGATGCTGATCTCGCCGAAGTGGAAGATGGAGGCGGCCAGTACGGCGTCGGCCCCGCCGTCGCGCACCGCGGCGACCAGATCGGCCGCGCTGCCCGCGCCGCCGGAAGCGATCACCGGAACGCCGACGGCCGCCGAGACCGCCTTGAGCAGCGGGATGTCGTAGCCCGTCTTCTGGCCGTCCTGATCCATGGAGGTGAGCAGGATCTCCCCGGCGCCGCGTGCGACGACCTTGATGGCATATTCGACCACGTCGAGCCCGGTCGGCCGTCGGCCGCCATAGGTGAAGACCTCCCAGCCGTCGTTCTTGCCCGCGCCGCCCGTCCGCGAAGGCCCGTGGCGGGCGTCGATGGCGCAGACAACGCATTGGGAGCCGAACGCGTCGGCCGCCCGGCTGATCAGGTGGGGGTCCTCGACGGCTGCGGTGTTGATCGAGACCTTGTCGGCGCCGGCGCGGAGCAGCGCGCGCGCGTCCTCGACGCTGCGCACCCCGCCGCCCACGCCAACCGGCATGAAGCAGACGTCGGCGGTGCGCGCGACGACGTCCAGGATCGCGCCGCGGCCCTCGTGGCTGGCGGTGATGTCGAGGAACACCAGTTCGTCGGCGCCGTCCTCCTCGTAGCGGCGCGCAACCTCGACCGGGTCGCCTGCATCGCGCAGGTGGAGGAAGTTGACGCCCTTGACGACGCGGCCGCGGTTGACGTCGAGGCAGGGAATGATCCGTTTGCTCAGCATCGGCTCGCCCAGGCGAACAGTGGTTGAACGGGATTTATGGTAAAGCAACCGGGCGGGTCGGTCA
>DATNJB010000081.1:0-104396 GCA_035604135.1 Caulobacteraceae bacterium
CCAACGCGGCGTAGGCCAGGTTCTGGAACGTCGGGAGCGCGGCCATCGCAGCCATGCGCTGGCCTGTGGCGAGCTGCGAGGCGGCCTCAGGCCCGAGGTCCATCGAATTCTGGATAAGGTAGATCAGGATCATGTTCTCTACCGGGTCGGCGCGCCACCAGGTGCCGTACGCCCCTGGCCAGGTGAAGGCGCCGTTCGAGCCCGCCCCCATCCAGGCTTGTTTCTCGATGTCATCGATCACCGAGAGCCCGAGCCCGAAGCCCTGACCGGCCCAGAACGGTATGCCGAAGAAGGGGATCCGGCGCTGGGCGGCCGTCAGCCGGTTTGTCCGCATCAGCTTGACCGTCTCGGGTTTCAGGAGGCGGAAGCCGTCGACCTCGCCGTCGGCGAGCAGCATGCGCGCGAACGTCAGGTAGTCGTCGGCGGTCGAGACCAGCCCGCCGCTGCCGCCCGCGAAGGCCGGCGGCGCGTCGCGATCCGGAAAAGGAACCGGCTCGAGGTCGTGAGCTCCCTTCAGCTGGTAGAGCATCGCCGCGCGGTCTCGCTTGGCCGGCGGGATCCAGAAGTCGGTGTCGACCATGCCGAGCGGCTCGAAAATCCGCTCGAACAGGAACTCGCGGAACCCTTTGCCGGCGATGCGTCCGACAATGAAGCCCAGCACGTCGCTGGAGTGACCGTATTGGAAGCGCTCGCCTGGCGCATACAACAGCGGCAGGGTCCCCAGCGCCTTCATCCAGTCGTCGGGCGTGTGCTCGCCGCCCAGCACGTTGCCGAGCGTGTCCTGGTAGGCGTACGCGATCGGCCCGACCGCGGTGAAGCCGTAGGCCAGGCCCGAGCGGTGGGTGAAGAGGTCGTCGAAGGTGATGTCGCGCGGCGCCGTATAGGTCTGGTCCACCGGCCCCTGGGCGTCCTTCAGCACCGTCATGTTGGCGAACTCGGGCGCCCACTTGGTGATCGGGTCGTCCAGCCTGAACCGGCCCTCCTCCATCAGCATCAGCGCCGCGACCGAAGCGATCGGCTTGGTCATCGACATGATGCGGAAGATCGAATCGCGCTCCATCGGCTTGCCCGCCGCGATGTCGCGCTTGCCGTTAGCGGTGACCTGGGCGATCTCGCCGTTGCGCCACACGAGCGTGACGATCCCCGACAACAGGCCCTGGTCGACGATTCCCTGCATCGCCGGCCCTATCCTGGCCAGCGCCTCGCGAGAGAGCCCGCTCACGTTCACCGCGCCGTCGTCCATAAGCCGTCTCCTCGAGAAATACCCGCCCGACGATAGCCAGGAACGTGTCGCGCGCCAACGGCGATGTGGCGTCAGCGCCAGCCGTAGTTGAAACTTATCGAGACGCGGTTGCGCTTGGCCGCGTTCGCCAGCGCCTCGTGGCGCAGCCAGCTCTCCCACATGAGCAGCGCGCCGGCGCGTGGCGCGATCTCGACGAAGGTGCGGAGCGGCTCGGCGGCGTCCGCGCGCCGCGTGGGCGTCGCCATCATCAGCGGCAGGCGCGGGTCCTCCAGGCGCAAGCCCCCGGCGCCCTTCGGCATGGCGACGTAGACCACGCCCGAGATGACGCTCTGCGTGTGGATATGGCCCGAGTGCGCGCCGCCGGGGCTAAGAACGTTCACCCAGAGGCTGTCCAGCCTCAGCTTGCTGCGCCCGAGGTCGAACGCCAGCACCTCGGCGAAGGCGGCGGCATGGCGGTCGAGCTTTCGCTTCAGCGCGCCGAACACGCTCGCCCGCGTCGGCAGGTCGTCCAGCGAGGCGTAGGAGGTGTAGCCACGATAGCCGTGCGCCTTCGACCAGGCGCGGCCGGCGGCGTCCTCCGCCGCCAGCATGGCGCACGCTTGGGCGAGCTCGGCGTTGAAGGCGGCGAACCCTGGCTCGTCGGCCAGCGACGCCTCGTAAAGCTGGGTGACGAAGAGGGCGCGTGTCGGCATCGGCGGCCGAGCTTAAGCCCCCGCCGGTCCACCATTGTCAAACCGGCACCCGATTGCGGCTTGTCCGGCCGGTCCGATGCTGCTTTGCCGTGGCTCCGCGCCAGCGCACGGAGATTGTGACCTTGACCGACGAGCGGAGCCCGAACGCGGATCATCCCGCCGATACCGACATCGACGTCCTTTGGGACTTCGACGACCCGGCGGGGACGGAGGCGAAGTTCATGGCGCTCCGCCAGCACCTGGGGGCCCAGAAGGACCACGCCAAACTCCTGGAGCTCGACACCCAGCTTGCCCGCGCCCAGGGCCTGCAGGGGCGCTTCGCGCATGCGTTGATGACGCTGGAGACGGTGCAGGATCGACTGGAGCCGGGCGAGACGCGCCCCGGCATCCGCCACGACCTGGAGATGGGCCGCGTGCTGCGCTCCAGCGGCAGCCCGAGCGGCGCGAAGGCGTACTTCGAGCGCGCAGCGCAGGCGGGCAGGGCGGCAGGCGAGGAGGCGTTGGAGATCGACGCAATTCACATGATTGCGCTGGTCGAGCCCGAGCCGGGCAAGCGGATCGCGATGAACATGGACGCGCTGGAACGGGCGGCCGCCGCAACCGATCCGCGCGCGCGGCGCTGGCGCGGCTCGCTGTGGAACAACACCGGCATGGACTTCCATGAGCTCGGCGACCTCGACCATGCGATGGAGGCGTTCGAGGCGTCGCTGGAGGCCTGGCGCGAGGATGATCCGTCGCGTGTCGGCATCGCGCGCTGGATGACCGGCTGGACGATGCGGCTGCAGGGGCGCCTGCCCGAGGCGCTGGCGCTGCAGGAGGAGCTCGAGCGGGAGTACGCGGCGTCCGGCCACGCGAGCCAGGGCTACGTCGAGGAGGAGCTCGGCGAGATCCACCTCGCATGGCCCGGCGACGATGCGTGGAAGCACCGCGCCGTCGCCCGCCAGTACTTCGCCCGCGCCCACGAGCTCCTCTCCGCCAACGGCGAGGTCGACCACGACCCCGACCGCCTCGCCCGCATGAAACGCCTCGCCGAAGGCGGCGCGGGGGACTAGCGGCGCCTCCGTTCTCCCTCTCCCCGTCGTTCGACGGGGCGAGGGTTCCAGACCTTAGCGCTCGCGCGGGGTCCTCCCCGATTTCGTCCCCGTCCTGAGCTTGGTTCTCGCTTCGCGGATCGCGACCTTGGGCAGCGATGCTTCGTTTGCGTCGATGTAGGCGGCGACGGCGGCGGGATGGCGGTCGGCGAGGGCGCGCAGCAGCCAGGACACCGCCTTGGTGATCAGGATCGGGCGCTCTGCCTTCACGCGGTCGATGACGGCGAAGGCGAGCTCGGCCAGGCGCTGATCGTCGTCGTAGTGGACCGGCCCGGTCAGCAGCACGACCGAGCCGCGGCGCTTGTTGATGTTGGCGTCCTGGCTCAACCGGTCGATCAATCCGCGCCAGGCGGTCCAATCGGCCAGCATCTGCTCGGCGTTGAACACGTTCTGGCAGAGGCTGTCGACCTCCGCCCAGCCGTTGAGTTCGTCGAGCCAGCGATCGACGTCGGCGGGAGTCGTCGCCGCCCGCGCCGGCTTGCTGTAGCGGAGCAGCAGCGTCGCCAGCGTCCGTTCCTCGTGCGATTCGCCGTCCAGCAGGCTCTCGACCACGGCCAGCACGGCTTCGGCCGGTGCGTGTCTGTGCGCGGCCAACCAGCGGCGAGCCATCGCACGGCGATCGGGGACCGAGACGGAGAAGAACGGTCGGCCGCTGCCGCCATAAGAATCGTTCTGTGGCTTAAGGTCCGTCCTGACCGGGCGCGCCAGCGCCTTAAGCTCTGTCAGAAAGCCGTCGTGCGCGGCCCTTGCCTCTGTGCTCGCCATCCGCCGATTGAAGCTCCATTCTTACGCCTGGAACAGATGAGTCGGCCGTGATGCAGAGATTGCCGCCGGTGAAGCGCTCGCTCGCAGCCCTCTTGCTCCTGGGTCTTGCGCTAACGGCCTGCGGGCCGAAGGCCAAGCCGCTGAACAACTCGAACGCGCTGGAATCGGCGATCGACCGCGGCATGGGCGGGATCGGGACCTGCGTGGTCCTGCTCGACACCAAGACCGGCGCGACGATCTACCAGTACAACAGCGCGCAGGTATGCCGGTACCCCCTGCCTCCGTGCGAAACCTTCAACGTCGTCAGCAGCCTCGTCGGTCTCGACCAGGGCGTGGTCACGCCCAAGGCCGTGTTCAAGTGGGACGGGACGCCCCAGCCGGTCACCGCCTGGCAGACCAATGCCGACATGGCCAAGGCGTGGCAGGACCAGATCGGCTGGTGGTTCCAGAAGCTGGCGGCCGAGATCGGGCATGACCGCTACGCTGCGGCCCTTGCCGCCATGGGCTACGGCAACCGCAACCTATCCGGCCCGCCGGGAGCCTTCTGGGAGGGGCCGCACGCCGGCGGCGCCCTTCAGCTCTCCACCCGAGATCAGGCGGCGTTTCTCCAGCGCCTGTACGCGGGCGAGATTCCGCTCGCCAACGGCGCGGCCTCGACGGTCGAGGGGCTGATGAGCAGCGAAACCCGCAACACCACCGCCGGTCCCGCGGTAATGACCGGCCAGGTCGGCTCCTGCCCGAGCCAGGCCGACGGCTCGCGCAGCGTCGGCTGGTGGGTCGGGCGCCTGACGACGCCCAAGCGCGATCTGGTGTTCGCCGCCTCGATCGAGGGCCCGACCGCGCCCCCCGGCGAGGAGGTCGAGAGCGCGTTCAAAGACGCCCTCTCCGACGCCGCCCTCTGGCCCAGCGACTGACCCCAGACGCCGCGAAGCGGCGAGGTCCAATTTTCAACCACAAAACACACCAAGCACACCAAGGGTTCTGAGAAGGCTCAAGCGCGGCGGCCAGTCACGGCCTCTTGGGGTGCTTTGCGTGCTCGGTGGTCAGATAGGATCTCTCCGTCGCACCCAGGTTTCGGGCGGGGCGCTAGCGCGCGAGCTCGTAGACGGCGGTGACCGTGATCTCGACCGTGAGCTCGCCGGCGGAAACCGGCGTTGGCGCCGCTTGAGCGCGGACGGCCGCCATCACCATCGGCCGTATGGGTGAGGACTGCTCGGGCGCGCCCTCGGTGAGATTGACCAGCCGCACGATGTGGTAGCCGGTGGCCTGCGCGTAGAGCGCCGCCTTCGCCTGCAGCGCCTTCACGGCCGCGAGCCGCGCCTGGTCCTCGGCCGCCGTCGGGTCCTTCAGGCCGAAGTTGATCCCGTTCACCTGGTTCGCGCCGCTCGCGGTCACCGCGTCGATCACTGGCCCGAGCTTGGTAAGATCCTCGACCGTGACCGTGACGTCGTTCGAGGCCTGGTAGCCGGTCAGCTTCGGCGGCTGGTTCTGGATGTAGGTGTATTGCGCCTGCAGGCTTATGTTCGAGGTCTGCACGTCCTTGTCGGGCAGGCCGGCGGCGCGGAGCGCGGCCATGACGCTGGTCGTGCGCTGGGCGTCGTCCTGCATCGCCTCCTGGGCCGTCGCGTCGGTGACCTGCACCCCCAACGTGATGGTCGCCTGATCCGGCGTGATCTTGCTCTGGCCGTCGGCCGAGACCGCGAGCGTGGTGGCCTGGAACATCGATCCGGCGCCAGGCGCCGCCTGGGCGAGGGCCGCCGACGCCATCGCCAGGCTCGCCAACGCCACGCTCGTCAACATCGTCGCTTTCATCTCGAGGCCTCCATGGGCTCCAGGCTGGACCCTACCAGACTGACGCGCGCTTGAGTGCAACGCTCAAGCTGAACCCAGGCTTTAAGGCGCTGACAGCCCATGGTAACCCGCCCACCCACTGCCCTCGACGGCGGGCCCGTAGCTCAATTGGTTAGAGCCGACCGCTCATAACGGTCTGGTTGCTGGTTCGAGTCCAGCCGGGCCTACCAGCCTTCGCGCTGCGCGCTACGGCTCGGTAAACCAGCAGCCTTCGCGCGTAGCGCTACGGCTCGGTAAACCAGCCGACTCTCTTGCGCGATGGCTGTCGCGCCGAAGCCCGAAGGGCGTAGGCGGGCGGCTGCTACAGGTCCGGGAACTTCAGGACCACGCGCATCTGGCCGTGGCTTGGGGGGCGGAAGGTGGCGGTCCTTGGCTGTGCCGACGTGCCGGGCACGCGGCCGATGACGCTGTAGCTTCCGGTTGGCAGCTTGAGCAGGATCCAGGGGCCCTCGCAGGCGACCGTGAGCAGTTCGGCGCCGCTGGCGCTCCTGACGGTCAGCACTTCGTTGGCAAGGTAGTCGTTGTTGGCGTCTGAGAACTCGACCCGCACCGGATAGGCCTGCCATTTCGGATCGAGCTTGCTCTCGCCGATTCCGGTGCAGCCGACGTCGATGCCGCCGACGGTCGCCTCGCTGTCGATCGGGACTGGTGTGGGATCTGCGGCCGCGCCGGCGGCCAGTGCGAGGAAGGCTGCGGCGGCGCAAAGGGCGATTGTCGTGCGAAGCATCGGCGGCTCCTCTCGTCGCCATGATCAAGCGCGCTCGCCGGCGCAATCGTCAAGCGTCTGGGAAGCGCAGCTCCAGGTGCACCGGCCCGTCGGGCGTGACCCGGAAGTACCCACTCTGCGGCATGGCTTGCGTCTTCGGAAGGCGGCCCTCGATGCGATAGCTGCCCGGCGGCAGCTTGAGTAGGATCCAGGGTCCCGCGCAGGCGACGCTGACCACCTCGGCGCCGGCGTCATCGAAGATCGTAAGCGCTTCGTCGGCCAGGAGCCCGTTGTCCGCCCCGGAGAACTCCACCCGCACCGGATAGCTGTTCCAGTGCGGGTTGAGCTTGCTCTCCCCGACGCCGGTGCAGGCGACGGGAACACCGCCCACCGTGGTCTCGGTGTCCAGCGGCACGCTGGTCGGAGAGGCGGCGCTGGCCGCGCCGGTGGCCGCCACGACGATCGCGACCGCGGCGAGCGCTAGGGGTCCTGGCCTGGCCGGCATGCGCTGCTCCTCGTCGCCGATCCTAGAGGAACGCCCTTACCGTCTCCAGGAACGCATCGAGGCGGTCGTGGTGCACCCAGTGGCCGGCGCCTTCGAACTCCACCACCCGGCCGTCCCTGAAGTGCTTCATCCGGCCGTCCTTCTCCGGGTTCGACGCCCAGCTCTCCTTGCCGTTTACGAACAGCACCGGGCAGGCGATGTTCTCCCAGACCTCGTGCAGGTCCTTGGGCGCAAGGTCGGTCGGCGAGTTCGAGCGGCAGTAGTTGTCGAACTTCCAGCTGTAGGTGCCATCCTCGTTCTGCGCCGCACCGTGCACGGTGAGGTACCGGGCCTGCTCCGGCGTAAGGTGCCGGTTCTCTTCCTGCATGCGGTGAAACGCGTCCTCGATGGTCGCGTAGCGGCGGGGCGTGCGGCCGGCGAAGCCGCGCTTCTGCTCGATCCAGCCGCGCAGGCGCTTGGGTGCGCTCGTCTCCTCTCGGCGCCGCATCATGGCGGGCGAGGGGCCTAGGCCCTCGATCGACACCAGCTTGGTGACGGTCTCCGGATAGACGCCGGCGTAGCGCAGCGCGACGTTGCCGCCCATCGAATGGGCGATGATCCTGACCGGGGCCAGGTTCTGCTGATGGATCAGCTGGGCGATATCGTAGACGTAGGCGCTCATGCCGTACTCGCCCGACGGCGACCAGGCGCTGTCGCCGTGGCCGCGCAGATCCGGCGCGATGATGTGGTAGTCGCGTCGCATCTCCTGCGCCACCCAATCCCAGTTTCGGCAGTGGTCCTGCCCGCCGTGGATGAGCAGCAGCGGGGGAGCGTTGGGGTTGCCCCAATCGACGTAGTGCAGCCGAAGCCGCTGGGAGATGTAGCTCTGGGAGGTCGGTCCTGAGGGCTGTTCGCTCATGCGCGGGTTCTAGCCGATGCAGGGGCGGGCGAGCCAGCCGCCGCTAGAGCAGCGCCTGCAGGCGGTCGGCGGGGCGGCAGAGCGCGGTTCCCTTTGGCGTGACGACGATCGGGCGCTCGACCAGGATGGGTTCGGCGACCATGGCGTCGAGGATGGCCTCGTCGCTGGCGCTTGGTCCCACCTTGGCGAGCGCAGCTTCGCTGGCGCCGCGGGTGCGCAGGATGTCGCGGGGCTTGGCCTTCATCGCCGCGAGCAAGCCCTTGAGCTGCGGCTTGGTCCAGCCTGCCTTCAGGTACTCGACGACGGTGGGCTTGATGCCAGCGTCCTTGAGCGCCGCCAGCACGTTCCGCGAGGTTCCGCAGTTCGGATTGTGGAAGATGGTGACGCTGTCGTTGGCCATGACGGCTCCGCTCGCTTGTCCACCCAGGATGCTTCGGATACCTCGCCCGGCGGCGGCCCGGAAGGCCGGGCGACGCGAAAGGCGCGATGGAGCCGGTTCTTCTCTCGACGCTGGTCGTCGCCCTGGCCGAGATCGGCGACCGCACCCAGCTGCTGGCGATCGTGCTCACGGCGCGCTTCGGCAAACCGTGGCCGGTGTTGGCGGGCATCCTGGTCGCGACGGCGGCGAACCACACGCTGACGGCGGCGGCGGGCTATCTGCTCGCCGGCCTGCTCCGCGGCCCATGGCTCGACTGGGTGCTGGCGATCTCGTTCTTCGTGACGGCCGCCTGGATGCTGATCCCGGACAAGGCGGACGCGCAGGAGCATCACGCGAGCCGTTTCGACGTCTTCCTGACGACCGCGATCGCCTTCTTCATCGTCGAGATCGGCGACAAGACCCAGATCGCGACGCTGTCGCTCGCCGCGCGCTTCCACGACATCTTCCGCGTCTCGGCCGGAACGACGCTGGGGATGATGATCGCCAACGTCCCGGCCGTTCTGGTGGGCGAAGCGGCCGTCAAGGTCGCGCCCCTCCGCCTGATCCGGCTGGTCTCCGCCGGTGTGTTCGCCGCGCTTGGCGTGTGGACTCTGCTCGCCGCGGTTAGGGGCGGCGGCTAGGCCGGCGAGGCCCCGCGCCGGCTTGACGCGAGCGCGCCGGCTTCCGGTGACGCGACGCGCCCGGCCTTCCGCTCCCAGATGTGCTCGAGCCAGGCCCGGTAGATGCCGACCGCCCAGGGCCGCCAGGTCGCGCCCGCCGATGCGCCGTCGGTCGCGCGGACGTAGTCGGTGATGCGTCGCGGATCGCGGCGCGCCTCGCGCGCCGACGCGAGCTCGCCCAACACATCCAGCGTCCTTGCTCCGAAATAGCCCGCGGGCGGCGCCGGATGCACCGCGCGCTCGCCGCGCAGATAGCGCCCGACGTCGCGCAGATATTCGCGCAGCAGGGTCTCGGCGGCGTACTCGGGATGTCCCTGGAAGAAGAGGGCCAGCGCTGGCCCGGGCTTGATGAAGAGGTCGACGCCGATCTCCGGCGAGCGGGTCAGCACCTGATAGCCGGCCGGCAGCAGATCGGCCTCGGCGACCTCGTTCAGCCGCGAGTGGGGCGCGATCGGCCTCGGGGTCTCGACGAGAAGCGCGTGGCGCCGCGCCGGCGTGCTGGCGAAGACGCCGGTGCGCTTGGTGGGCAGCGGGCGGCGCTCGACACCGTCCAGGTGCAGCACGGCGGCGTGAGCGGCGAGGCAGGACCAGACCGTCGGGATCTCAGCGGCCCGTGACCAGTCGACGACGCGGGCGAGGCTGGGCCAATAGGGCTCGTCGTCCAGCCGGGCGGCTTGCGGCTCTGCGCCGGTGACGATGAGGCCGTCGAGACCGGCGGCCGGCAGGCGATCGATGTGGGCGTAGCGGCCGCGCATGTGCGCCCGCGCATGCTCGCCGCGCTCGATCTCGGGCAGGGAGAGATAGCGCAGGCTGACGTCGGCGCCGCGCGCCGCCTCGGCGAGCAGCCCCTCGAATTGCCGCTCTGTCGCCTGCAGGGCGCCGTCCGGCATGTTGTTGGCCAGGCCGATGACCAGCGGGGCGCGAGGGGTCATTCGGCCGCCGCCGGGTAGGGCAGGGCGACGCGGGCGCTCAGCGCCTGGTCGAGGTCGGCGATGATGTCGTCGGCGTGCTCGATGCCGACGCAGAGGCGGATCATCTCGGGCGTCACGCCAGCCTTCGCGCGCGCCTCGTCGCTCATCTGGCGGTGGGTGGTGGAAGCCGGATGGCAGGCCAGCGACTTCACGTCGCCGATGTTCACCAGCCGCTTGATCAGCTGCAGCCGGTCGTAGAAGGCCTTGCTCGCCTCGTAACCGCCCTTCACCCCGAAGGTCATCAGCGAGGGCGGGTTGCCGCCCAGGTACTTCTGCGCCAGCGCGTGGTGCGGATTGTCGGGAAAGCCGGTGTAGGTGACCCAGTCGACGCGGGGATCGGCGCGGAGGAATTCGGCCACGCGGCGGGCGTTCTCCACGTGGCGCTCGACGCGGAGCGCCACCGTCTCGATGCCTTGCAGCAGGAGGAAGGCGTTCAGCGGCGCCAGGACGGCGCCGGTCGTGCGCTGGTAGACGCTGCGGATGCGGGCGACGTAGGCGCTCGGCCCGAAATTATCGACGTAGACCAGGCCGTGGTAGGACTCGTCCGGCTCGCTGAACATCGGGAAGCGGTCGGCGTGCGCGCGCCAGTCGAAGCGGCCGGCATCGACCACCGCCCCGCCCATTGTCGTGCCATGGCCGCCCATGAACTTGGTCAGCGAGTGGACCACGATGTCCGCGCCGTATTCGATCGGGCGAAGCAGGACGGGCGTGGGCACCGTGTTGTCGACGATCAGCGGCACCCCATGGCGGTGCGCGGCCTTGGCGATCGCCTCGATATCGCAGATGTTGCCGGCCGGATTGCCGACGCTCTCGCAGAAGACGGCGCGGGTGTTCGCATCGATCAGCCGCTCGATGTCGGCCGCCTGGTCGGAGGCGGCAAAGCGGCCCTGGATCCCTTGCCGGGGCAGGACGTGCGAGAGCAGCGAGTGGGTCGTGCCGTAGAGCTGCGGCGTGGCGACGATATTGCCGCCGTTGTCCGCCAGATTCACGAAGGCGTAGTAGAGGGCCGCCTGGCCCGACGCGAGGGCGATCGCGCCGACGCCGCCCTCCAGTTCCGCGACACGTTGCTCGAGCACGTTGGTCGTCGGGTTGCTGATGCGGCTGTAGCGGAAGCCGTCGACCTCGAGGTTGAACAGGGCCGCGCCGTGGTCAGCCGAGTCGAAGGCGTAGGCCGCGGTCTGGTAGATCGGCGTGGCGACCGCGTGGGTGGCGGGGTCGCAGTCGAACCCGGCGTGGACGGCGATGGTCTCGCGGCGCATAGGCTCTCCGGTCAGTCCGGGCCGGTCTCGATTTGGTGCGTGAGCGGCCGCGGCGCGCTGCATCGAGCAGGAGACGTGCCGCCCGCGCGCGCGAGGTGGCGCGCGCCTTGCGTGCGGCCCGCGCGATGCCCCCCCTCGGCGCCAATGTGAGACCCTCCGAACCCGCCGATGGCGCGCCCGCGCGCTCAGCCTCGAAGGACTGGTTGCGTGCGCTGGAGCTGACCGCCCGGCTTGACGCCGATCCGACGCGGACTCTGCCTATTGTGATCGACGAGCTCGCCACGCGGTTCGACTCGGCGCCGGCGCTGATCTCGGACCGCGAAACGCTGTCGTTCCAGGGCTTGGCGGAGCGCACCCGCCGCTATGCGCGCTGGGCGCGCACAGAGGGCCTCGGCAAGGGCGACGTCGTGGCGCTCCTGATGCCCAACCGGCCGGAATACATGGCGTGCTGGCTGGGCTTGACCCGCATCGGCGCGGTGGTCGCGTTGATCAACACCAACCTGCGGGGGCCATCGCTGGCCCACTGCCTGGCGGTCGCCGATGCAAAGCTCATCGTCGTCGACGCGACGCTCGAGGCGCCGCTGCGCGCCGCCGTTCCACCCGAGCTACGGACTCCGATCTGGACCCACGGCGGCGAGGGCGCGCGCCGCGTCGACCTCGCTTTGGGAGGCTTCGACGGCGGGCCGCTCGAAACGGCCAAGCCGCCGGTCACCCTCGATGACCGGGCGCTCCTGATCTACACCTCCGGCACCACCGGCCTGCCCAAGGCGGCGAACGTCAGCCACCGTCGGGTGATGAGCTGGAGCTATTGGTTCGCCGGCCTGACGAGCGCTGCGCCCGGCGACCGGCTCTACAACTGCCTGCCAATGTACCACAGCGTCGGCGGCGTCGTGGCCACAGGCTCGGCGCTGGTCGCCGGCGGCGCGGCGGTGGTCGCGGAACGGTTCTCGGCAAGAGAATTCTGGAGCGATATCAGTCGCTTCGACTGCACGATGGTGCAGTATATCGGCGAGCTCTGTCGCTATCTGCTGGCCGCGCCGCCGCATATCAAGGAACGCGCCCATCGCTTGCGGCTCGCCTGCGGCAACGGCCTTTCCGGCGACGTCTGGCCGGCGTTCCAGGCGCGCTTCTCGATCCCGCGCATCCTCGAGTTCTACGCCGCGACCGAGGGCGCGTTTTCGCTGTTCAACGTCGAGGGCCGGCCCGGCGCAATCGGCCGCATCCCGCCCTTCCTCGCTCATCGTTTCCCGGTCGCCATCGTCCGCTCGGACGCCGAGCGTGGCGCCCCGGCGCGGGGGGCGGATGGCTTCTGCATCGCCTGCCAGCGCGGCGAGGCTGGCGAGGCGATCGGCCGATTGAGCGCGACCGGCGCTGGTCGCTTCGAGGGCTATACCGACGCCTCCGAGAGCGAGAAGAAGATCCTGCGCGACGTCTTCGCCCGCGGTGACGCCTGGCTACGGACGGGCGACATGATGCGCCAGGACAGCCAGGGCTTCTTCCATTTCGTCGACCGCATCGGCGACACCTTCCGCTGGAAGGGCGAGAATGTCGCGACCACCGAGGTGGCCGAGGCGATCGGGAGCTTTCCAGGCGTTCGGGCGGTCAGCGCCTACGGCGTGGCGGTTCCCGGCGCGGCCGGGCGGGCCGGCATGGCCGCGCTCGTCGTCGTCGACGGGTTCGATCTGGCCCGCTTTCGCGCGCATCTGAGCGAACGCCTGCCGGCCTACGCGCGGCCGCTGTTTCTGCGCCTCGCGCAGGAACTGGAGGCCACCGAGACGTTCAAGACGCGCAAACAGGCGCTGGTCGACGAGGGGTTCGACCCTGGCCGGGTCGCCGACCCGCTCTTCTTCGACGACAAGGCGAAGGGCCGCTACGAGCCGCTCGACGCAGCTGCCTTCGCGGCCATCGCGGCGGGCGACGTCCGCTTCTGAGCCTCGGCCAGCATCGCCCGCATATCGGCGCCGATCGCCTCGGCGGCGGTGAGCGCGTACGGGATCGCCCGGCCCATGGCGTAGAAATAGTGGATCATGCCTGGGTGCCGCACGTCGCGGACGCGGACGTCGGCCTGGCGCAGCGCAGCGGCGTAAGCCGCCGCCTCGTCGCGGAACGGGTCGAACTCCGCCGCATGGATCACGGCCGGCGGCAAGCCGTCGAAGCGCGCCGCGCGCAGCGGAGAGACCCGCGGATCCCGCCGGTCGAGGTCGGGCGGGCAATAGTCGTCGATGTCGCGCTCGATCGTGGCGCGGCTGACGAAGAAGCCTTCGGCGAACGCGCGTCGCGACTCCGACTCTTCGGCGAGGTCGAGAATCGGGCAGATCAGCACCTGCAGCGCGACCTGCGGCCCGCCGGCGTCGCGCAAAATCTGGCAGACGCTGGCGGCGAGTGAGCCGCCCGTTGAGTCGCCGCCGACGGCGATCTGGGCAGGGTCACAGCCGATCACGCCAGCGTTCTCGATCACCCAGCGCGTTGCGGCCAGGCAGTCGGTCAGAGCGGCTGGGAAGGGATGCTCCGGCGCCAGGCGATAGTCGACGGCGAGCACGCGGCAGCCGGCCGCTGCCGCCAGGCGGCGGCTCAAGCCCTCGTGGGTGTCGAGGCCGCCGGCGACCCAGCCGCCGCCGTGGAAGAAGACGAGCACAGGCAGGACACGGTCGTCGGCGTCGGCGGGCGCGTATATGCGGATAGGGATGGCGGCGTCGGCGAGGATCACGCCCGCCTGGGCCTCGGGCGCGGGCTTGGGGATGCACTCGACCGTGTGCGCAAGCGTCAACAGCGAGTGCCGGCGGTCGTGGACCGTCGCGCGCGGGGCCTCGGCGCGGTGGGTCGCGGCCAGGATGTTGAGCAGGCGGTTGGCGCGCCGGTCGAGGGGCATGTCAGCCGCGGTCCTCGCCGCTAGCCGGCGACCAGCGAGACAAGGCGCTCGATCGCCGCGATGGTGCGGAAGTTGTCGGGCATCATCTCGCGCTGGGGGATCTCGATGCCGAACGTGTCCTCGACCGCCAGCATCAGGTTGACCATGTCGAGCGAGGTCAGCCCGCGATCGTGCAGGTCTTCGTCGACCCGCACGCCGGTTGCGGCCTTCTTGCGGACCAGCAGGGTATCGACGATCGCGGCGATCTGCGCCCGTCCTGAAAACACCGCAACGTCCGACATGCCGACTTCCTCATCACTGATGCGCGGGATTCCCAATCCGTGCCACGGAAAGCGGCCCCGGCAGCGCCGAGCCCGTTTCGAGCAAGACGTGTGCCAGCAAGGCTTGCCGGGGCCTGGAAGCTTGGCACGGGGCTTGAAGTTTGGCCGGCGAGCCGTTGGACCCGGCCATCATTGGGACAGCGAGAGGCTGTCTTAAGGCGGTCGGGGTCGTCGCATCGAGCGCCAGGAGCCGCGCATGACCCTTCACGAACTCAATCGAGCCGGACCCGCCGCGCGACTCGCGGCTCGCGCCAAGCGCGCGGCGGTCGCCGATCTGACGGAGCGCGCGCGCCGCGTCGCCGCGGTCGCGGCTCAATTCGCCGATGACGTCGATCGGGCTGGCCGCTTCCCGGCCGAAGCGATCGCCGCGGCGAAGGCGGAGGGCCTGATGGGCGTCATGGCGCCGAAGAGCCTCGGCGGCGAGGGCGCGAGCCTGAGCGAGCTCTCCGACATCTGCTACACGCTGGGCCAGGCCTGCGCTTCGACCGCGATGATCTACGCCATGCACCAGGTGAAGATCGCCTGCGTGGTTCGCCACGGCATGGACAGCGCCTGGATCCGCGCCTTCCTGCGTCTGCTCACCAACGAACAAATGCTGGTCGCCTCCTCGACCACCGAGGGCGGCGGCGGCGGCAACGTGCGTTCGAGCGAGGCGCCGGTCGAGCGTGAAGGCTCGCGCTTTACCCTGACGCGCGACGCGACCGTGATCTCCTATGGCGCGCAAGCCGACGCCATCGTCACCACCGCCCGCCGCGCCGCCGACGCGAGCGCATCCGACCAGGTGCTGGTCGTGCTCCTGGCCAGCGACTACACGCTGGAGCCAACGCTTTCCTGGGACGCGCTCGGCATGCGCGGCACCTGCAGCGGCGGCTTCAACTTGGTCGCGTCAGGCGATGCAGCCCAGATCATGACCACCCCCTACGAGGCCATCCATGCCCAGAGTATGGTCCCGGCCGCCCACGTCCTCTGGTCCAGCGCCTGGGCGGGGATCGCCGCCGGCGCCGTCGAGCGGGCGCGCAAGTACGTGCGCAAGGCGATGCGCGGCGGCGGCGACCTGCCGCCGAGCGCGCCGTACTTCTCCAAGGCGACCGCATCGCTGCGCGCCCTTCGGGCGCTGATCGTCGCCGTGGTCGAGCGCTACGAGGCCATCGCCGACGACCCCGACGCGCTCTCGACCATGGAGTTCCAGACCGCGATCAGCCTCCTGAAGGTCGATGCTTCCGAGCTCGCCGTGCAGACCGTGATGAGCGCGATGCGGGTCGGCGGCCTCTCGAGCTACCGCAACGACACCGACGTCAGCATCGGCCGGCATCTGCGCGACGTGCTTTCGTCGCCGATCATGATCAACAACGACCGCATCCTCGGCAACGTGGCCACGGCAACGCTGCTGGGCGAGGTCGCCGGCTCGCTGAGGAGCTGAACGACATGGGCATCGAACCGAAGCTGGCGGTCGGCGACCCCGACGCGCTCGAAGCGCTCAAGCACGACCTCTTCCACGAGACCGGCGTCGACGGCGTTTATGCCCGCACCGGCCGCTACGAAAACGTGGTCGAGGCGCTGACGGCGCTGATCACGAGCTACCGCCCGGCCGGGGCCGAGGTGATGCGTTTCCCGCCGGTCATGAGCCGCGCGCACCTCGAGCGCCACGGGTACCTCAAGAGCTTCCCCAACCTGCTCGGCGCGGTGAGCTGCCTATGCGGCGGCGAACGCCACATCCGCGGGATCGTCGACCGGTTCTACGAGGGCGAGGACTGGACGCCGAACCTCAGCCCCGCCGACCTGGTGCTGGCGCCAGCCGCCTGCTACCCGGTCTACCCGCTCGCCGCCGCGCGTGGCCCCGTGCCCGCCGCGGGGCTGACGTTCGACGTCGCGGCCGACTGCTTTCGCCGCGAGCCCTCGACCGACATCGACCGCTTCCAGTCGTTCCGCATGCGCGAATACGTCCGCATTGGCGCGCCGGCGCAGATCGCCGCGTTCCGAGAAGCCTGGATCGAGCGCGCCGTGGCCATCGCCGACCAGCTGGGCCTTTCGCATCGCGTCGATGTCGCCAGCGACCCCTTCTTCGGCCGCGGCGGCCAGCTCGCCGCGGCCAGCCAGCGGGAACAGGCGCTGAAGTTCGAGCTCCTGGTGCCGGTCCGCTCCCACGAGGAGCCGACAGCCTGCATGAGCTTCAACGACCACCAGGACCACTTCGGCCAGACCTGGGACCTGATGCTCGCCGACGGCGCGCCCGCCCACACCGGCTGCGTCGCCTTCGGCATGGACCGTCTGGCCGTCGCCATGTTCGCCACCCACGGCGCCGAGGCTGACGCTTGGCCCAAGGGCGTGCGCGAGGCGCTGAAGCTCGCGTAGCGACGTTGGTCGAGGCCGCGGCCGTGGCTGGAGCGGCGGGGGCCTAGAGGTGCGCGATCATCTGAATCTCGACCACGCCTGAATCGACGGCGAGGCCGGTTGTCCCGACTGCCGTCCAGGCAGGGTGCGGCGGCGGCATGAACTCGTCCTTGACGGCGATGAAGGCGCCGAGCTGTGCGTTGCGGTCCCCCTCGAAGTTGTCGCTCGTCCACACATGGAACGTGTTGATCATCGCCACATGGGAAAAGCTGGCTCCCGCGGCCGAGAGCGTGGCGCCGATGTCGTTGAATGCTCGGCGCAGCTGTTTCTTGAAAGCCTCGAAGTCGCGCCCCTCGCCTCGCTCAGGACCTGCAATCACGCCTGAGAGGTAGATCGTCTTGTCGACCCTACGCGCGGCCGCGAACTTGAAGGTCTCGTACATCAGCTGCGCGCGTTCAGAGGCGATGACGACCTCGCCGCCGTTTGAGGCTATCCGCAGTGGTAAGTCGGTCATCTGCCGTCCCTTTCATGAGTGGCCCTGAGTTGGCCGTTGCGAAAGTGCGGTCAGCAGCCCGTCGAGCGCGGCGTCCACGGTCTTTCCGCTGGTGTCGAACGTCAGGTCCGCTCTCTCATAATACGGCGTCCGGTTGCGGAGGATCGCCTTGAGATCCTCCATGGCCTCGCGGTTGCCGGCCATCGGCCGCAGGTCGCCCTGCGCGAGCACGCGCTCCATGTGCTCCTGCGGCTTAGCCTGGAGCCAGACGGTGAGGAAGTGCGAGAGGAGCAGGCCGAAGGAGCCGGCGTCGGAGACGATGCCGCCCGGCGTCGCCAGCACGCAGCGGCGTTCCTGGGCGAGGCATTCCTTGAGCGCCTGCGCTTCGTAGCGGCGATAGGCGGCCGGGCCGTACAAGTCCTGGATCTCAGCCGGGGTCAGCCCGGCGATGCGGGTGATCTCGGCGCTAAGCTCGACAAACGGCCGGTCGAGCGCGGCCGCCAGCCGCCGCCCAAGCGTGGACTTTCCGGCGCCGCGGAGGCCGATCAGCGCGATGCGCTCGGCGCGCTGATCGATCGGTTCCGAGGCGTCGAAGAGGTCCGCCAGCGCGAGGCGCGCCCGCCGCAGGTCCTCTTCGCTGCGCTGGTGCAGGATGTCGCGTATCAGGAGCCACTCCGGCCCGGCAGTCGTCTCATCGCCGAGGAGCTCGGCGATCGGGCAACCGAGGGCGTTCGCGACCTGCTGCAGGATCAACACCGAGACGTTCCCGACTCCGGACTCCAGGCTGGCGAGGTGCCGCTCGGAGACGCCCGCACGGGCTGCAAGCGTCCGCCGCGGCACGCCCTTCAGCGCCCGAAGGTTCCGGACCGTCACGCCGATCGCCGTCAGCAGCGGGTCCCGTTCGGCGGCCGGCCCCGCCCGCATGTGCGCCCGCTCGAGCCGGCTCATCGCGCGGCGGCCCGATCGGCGCCCTGTTTCGCGGCCTCCATGTCGCGCAGGGCGTGGCGTCGGAGCTTTCCCGTCGCGGTCTTGGGGAGGTCGTCGAGGAACTCGATCATCCGCGGATATTTGTAGGGCGCGAGCCGCGACTTCACGAACTGCTGCAAGGCTTCAGCGAGCTCGGGCGACGCCGACGCGCTGGGCTTGAGAACCACGAACGCCTTGCTCTTGACCAGGCCCGAGGCGTCGGGAACCCCGATGACGGCCGCCTCGAGCACGTCGCCGTGGGCCGCGAGCGCCGCCTCGACCTCGACAGGGGAGACCCAGATGCCGCTGACCTTCAGCATGTCGTCCGAGCGGCCCCGATGGTGGAAGATGCCGGTCTCGTCCTGTTCGAACTTGTCGCCGGTGCGCATCCAGCCGTCGGCGAACGTCGCCTCAGTCTTCTCTGGCTGGTTCCAATAGCCGGCCGCCATGGTCGGCCCGCGGACGTAGAGCTCGCCGATCTCGCCTGCGCGCACCGCGCCGCCGTCCTCAGCAGCCAGCCGGACCTCATAGCCGGGGACGGGTGTGCCCGTGGCGCCGTCGCGGATCTGACCAGGGCGGTTCGACAGGAAGATGTGCAGCATCTCCGTCGATCCGATGCCATCGACGATCTCGACGCCGGTCGTTTGGCGCCAGGCCCGTCCGACCTCGGCCGGCAGGGGCTCGCCGGCGGACAGGCAGAGCCGCAGCGCGGAGCCGCGAGCGGGAACCTGCGGCGAAGCCAGCAGGCTCGCGTAGAGCGTCGGCACCCCGCAGAAGACCGTCACGCCGGACCGGCCAACGATGTCGCCGACGACCTCCGGCGTGACCCGCCCGGGGAAGAGGACGCTGGTCGCGCCGGCGTACATCGGGAAGGTCAGAGCGTTGCCGAGACCGTAGGCGAAAAACAGCTTGGCGGCCGAGAAGACGACGTCGCCTTCCTCGAAGCCGAAGACCCGCCGGGCGAACAGCTCGGCCGTCAGCGCCAGGCTTCTATGCCGGTGCAGCGCGCCCTTCGGGCGGCCGGTCGACCCGGACGAGTAGAGCCAGAAGGCGATGTCGTCGGCCTGGCTGTCGTGCGGCGCGGCGCCGATCGGCGCGTCCGCCAGCAGACTCGCCAGCGTCCGCCCCCGCCCCGACTGGCCGGAAACGACGACCTGACCGGACCATCCAGCGCTGGCGACCGCCGCCTCGAGGACAGCGGCCAGCGGCTCCGAAACGACCGCGGCGCCCGCGCCGCTGTCGCTCAGGATGTAGGCCAGATCCTCGGCTGGAAAGAGGGTGTTCAGCGGGATCGGAACCAGCCCCGACCGGATCGCGCCCAAAAAGCACGTCACGAAGTCCACGCCATCCTGCAGGACCAGAACGATGCGGCTGCCGGGGGCGAGCCCGAGGCCGCTCAACGCCGCGCCGGCCCGCTCGGCCCGCTGGGCGACCTCGGCGTAAGAGTGGCGGCCGTCCGCGTCGATGAAAGCCGTCTTGTCCGCCCGCGCGCCCAGGTTCCGCCCGAGCAGATCGACCGCGGCATTGTATGGGCCGCTCATGGGCGTCGTTGCAGCCAACATCCCATCCTCCGCGGCCGTGGGCGCCGCCGCCGCGATCGCGACTTTGCACTCTGGCCTTGCAGGACGGCAGATGCAAGATAGTGCTTGTTCGCGGCGACCTGACGCGCATTATTACGCATACCTTAGGTTGGGAGATCTCGTGATCACCTTCGAGCGGCGGCCCGACGACTACCGGCACTGGCGACTGATGCTCGATGGTCGGATCGCCACCCTCACCCTCGACGTGGACGAGGATGCCGGCCTCGTTCCCGGCTACAAGCTGAAGCTCAACTCATACGACCTCGGCGTCGATATCGAACTGCACGACGCGCTGCAGCGGATCCGCTTCGAGCATCCGCAGGTGGCGACGGTCGTCCTGACCAGCGGCAAGGAGCGGACGTTCTGCGCCGGCGCCAACATCTACATGTTGGGCGCCTCGAGCCACGGCTGGAAGGTCAACTTCTGCAAGTTCACCAACGAAACGCGCAACGGCATGGAGGACTCGAGCCGCCATGACGGGCTGAAGTTCCTCGCCGCCGTCAACGGGACCTGCGCCGGCGGCGGCTACGAGATCGCGCTGGCCTGCGACGAGATCGTCATGGTCGACGACCGCTCGACCGTCGTCAGCCTGCCGGAGGTTCCGCTCCTCGGGGTCCTGCCGGGCACCGGCGGGCTCACCCGCCTGGTCGACAAGCGCAAGGTTCGCCGCGACCTCGCCGACGTCTTCTGCACCAACGCCGACGGCGTCCGCGCCGATCGGGCCAAGGCTTGGGGGCTGATCGACGCCGCGGCCTCGCCCAATCGCTTCCCCGAGCTTGTCCGTGAGCGCGCCGAGGCGCTCGCCGCGGGCTCCGATCGATCGCCGGCCGCCAAGGGAATCACGCTCAGTCGGTTGCAGCGAGAGACGAGCGGCGACGGCTTGCGGTACCGACATGTCGAGGTCGGCTACGACCGCCCGAACCGGTCGGCCGTGATCACGGTCCGCGCGCCCGCCGAGGCGCCACCGCAGACGGTGGAGGCGATCGAGGCGGCCGGCGATGGCTGGTGGCCGCTCGCCATGGCGCGCGAGCTCGACGACGCCATGCTGATGCTGCGCTTCAACGAGCCGGAGCTTGGGCTCTGGGTGCTCAGGACCGCCGGCGACGCGGCGATGGTCCTCGCCGCCGGGCGCACGCTCGCCGACTTCGAAGCCCATTGGCTCGTGCGCGAGACCATCGGCTTGCTCCGCCGCACGTTCGCGCGGTTGGAGGTCGCCTCGCGGAGCCTCTATGCGGTGATCGATAGAGGCTCGTGCTTCGCCGGCTTGCTGTTCGAGCTCTCGCTGGCCGCCGACCGCAGCTACATGCTCTCGCCGCTGGACGCGGACGGCGACGCCCCCGCCATCGCGGTGGATGAGACCAACTTCGGCCTGCTGCCGACCGTAGCGGGGCGCTCGCGCCTCGAAAGCCGCTTCCACGGCGAGGTGTCCGTCCTCGACGCCATCCGCGGCCTTGCCAGCCGGCCCCTGAATGCGGTCGACGCCGAGGCGGCCGGCCTCATCACCGTCGCCTCGGACGAACTCGATTGGGAGGACGAGATACGCCTCGCGGTCGAGGAGCGAACCCGCCTGTCGCCCGACGCTTTGACCGGACTCGAGGCCGGCCTGCGCTTTCCGGGCGCAGAGACCCTGGAGACGAAGATCTTCGGGCGCCTATCGGCCTGGCAGAACTGGGTGTTCAACCGGCCGAACGCCACCGGGGCGGGCGGCGCGCTGAAGGTGTTCGGCTCGGGCGCCAAGCCGCAATTCGATTGGGAGCGGATTTAGGCCATGGCGATCGATTATCAGGAACGGATCCCCAACAACGTCAACCTCGCGTCCGATCGGGTGCTGCAGCGGGCGCTCGAGCATTGGCAGCCACGCTTCCTTGACTGGTGGCGCGAGCTGGGACCGGCGGACTTCCAAGCGGCCGACGTCTATCTGCGCACCGCTGTGTCGGTGGACCGCCAGGGCTGGGCCACGTTCGGCCACGTCAAGATGCCGGAGTACCGCTGGGGGATCTTCCTCGCCGAGCGCGATCCCGACCGCCGCATCGGCTTTGGCGACGAGTTCGGCAAGCCGGTTTGGCAGCAGGCGCCAGGCGATCTTCGCTCGTCGTTGCGCCGCCTGATCGTCACCCAGGGCGATACCGAGCCGGCGTCGGTCGAGCAGCAGCGGCTGTTGGGCCACACCGCGCCCTCGCTCTACGACCTGCGCGGCCTCTTCCAGGTCAACGTCGAGGAGGGTCGCCACCTCTGGGCCATGGTCTATCTGCTGCACGCCTACTTCGGGCGCGACGGCCGCGAGGAGGCCGAGGAGCTGCTCTGCCGCCACTCGGGCGACGTCGACCACCCCCGGATCCTCGGCACCTTCAACGAGCCGATCTCCGACTGGCTCAGCTTCTTCATGTTCACATTCTTCACCGACCGGGACGGCAAGTACCAGCTGATGTCGCTCGCCGAGTCGGGCTTCGACCCGCTGGCCCGCACCTGTCAGTTCATGCTGACGGAAGAGGCGCACCACATGTTCATCGGCCACACGGGCCTGGCGCGGGTCACGCGCCGGACGCTGGAGGTGATGGCGGAACTGGGCACGGAGGACCCGGACGCGGTGCGCCGGGCCGGCGCCATCGATCTGCCGACCATCCAGCGGTACATCAACTTCTGGTTCTCCTCTTCGCTCGACCTGTTCGGGTCCGAAGCCTCGTCGAACGCAGCCCTTTACTTCGCGGCCGGAATCAAGGGCCGTCCGAGCGAGGGCCAGTTCGAAGACCACCTGGCTCTGTCCGGGACCTGGCGCCTCGAGGCGCCGGACGGGGCGGGCGGCGTGCACGGCGAGGACATCCCCCTGCGCAACGCGATGAATGCGGCGATCCGCTCGGCTTACGTCGACGAATGCCAGATCTTCCTCGATCGGTGGAACGACCAGATCCAGCGGGCGGGCTTCGACTTCCGCTATCGCCTGCCCAGCGAACGGTTCCGGCGCGCCATCGGCGTTTGGGCCGGCGCACCCACCGATCCCGAGGGGCGGCTGATCACGCGCGACGTCTTCGAGCGCCGCAGGGCCGAATGGCTGCCGAGCCAGGACGACCGCACGTTCATCCAGAGCCTGATGCAGCCGGTCATCGAGCCCGGAAAGTTGGCGGCCTGGATCGCGCCGCCGGACCGCGGGATCAACAACCAGCCGGTCGACTACGAATACGTGCGCCGAGCCTGACCACAGCGCCCGGCGCCATCTCGGGTCTAGCCCCCGGTGAGTCCAAGCGAGACAGCCTGGGCGGCTTCAACCTTCGCCTCGCGTTTGGGCCAAGCTTCGCCACGAACCTTTCTTACGGTCGGCCGCCCTGCCGTTCGCCAGGGCCTTGAGGCGACTGAGAGGAGGATACGATCATGGACAACTTCGATCGCAGAGCAGTGATCGCCGGCGCGGCGATCGTCGGGGCTGTTGCGACCGCGACCGGCGCTTCGGCAGCCGCAAAGCGCCCGCCCAAGCCAGTCCCTCCGGCACCCGAGCCAGTCCCGCCCGCCCCCAAGCCAATCCTTCGCCCGGTCAATTTGGTATTCTTTGCGATCAACCCCAATTCAACGCTCACACTGACAGCCATTCCGTTCGCCGACTATAATTCGGACTTCCTGGTCAAATTCGCGTCGGCCTTCATTGGCAAGGTCCATGAAAACAATATTCCTTCGTCTGGTTATTACATATTGGACGCGACGACTGGCGAGAGTCTCTAAGCGTTCGAGCGTCGTGGGCGCTTCCGACCCCACGGCCGCAGCGCGAGGACGCATGTGGCATCGTCGTCGCCGCGCCGTATCGCGCCCGTCGCGCGAGCGGGCTAAGCTCTCCGGCCGAGTGGTGCGGCAACATGATGAAGCGGGCGCAGCGATGGCCTAGCTTCCGCGCATAGGGTCGAGGAGGTCAGGCGCTGCATGAAGCTCTATTTCAGCCGAAACTATAACCCGCGGCTCGCGGTCGCTGCCGCGCGTTACCTGAAATCGCCGATCGTGTTCGAGTTCGCTAGGCCGTTCGCGCCGGGACAGCGGGAGAAATTTCGCAAGCTCAACCCGAACCTGTCGATTCCCATCCTCGACCTCGAAGACCGCACGATTTGGGAGGCCGATGCGATCGCTTGTTATCTATCCCAGCTTGCCGGGTCGGACTTCTGGCCGACGGGCGAAGCGCTGCCCGACATCGTCCGGTGGCTGAGTTGGGGCTACTGGAATTTCGTGAGGGGCTGCGATGTCGTCCATTTCGAGCGCGTCACGCGGCAGCGCTACGGCCTCGGCCCGGTTACGCCGGAATTGGTCGAGAGCGGCTTGGGCGAGTTTAGGGGATCCGCCGCGATTCTCGAGCAACACTTCGCCTCTTCGGACTGGCTCGTCGGCGAGACCGTCACCTACGCCGACTTCCGTCTGGCCTGCGTCCTGCCGTTCGCCGACATCGCCGGGCTGCCGCTCGCCGAGTTTCCGCGCGTGGAAGCCTGGCACGAGCGGCTCATGCAGATCCCCGCCTGGCGCGATCCGTTCGAAGGTCTTGATGCACCCGAACTCCCGCCGCTCGGTGGGAGCCCGGCCTAAGTCTCCCTGGCGCGGGACGTTGCTAGGCGGCCCGCGATCCGGACAAGCGTCTGCCGCGCGGGCGCCGGAGACGGGGCAGCTGGGTTCGCCGGCCGGCGGCGGGCGCGCTCAGGGACGGGTCGCGGCAAGAGCGGCGTGTTCGGGCTGAGGCTGCGAGGTCCAGTGGCCGACTTTGGTGAGCAGCTCGCGCGGATCGATGGGTTTGGCGATGTGGTCGTCCATGCCGGCCCTTCGCGCTGCTTCCACCTGAAGCGGCAGCACGTTTGCTGAGATCGCCAGGATCGGCGTGGTTCGGTTGATGTCGCTGTTGGCGCGGATCGCGCGGGTGGCGGCCATGCCGTCCATGCCCGGCATCTGCAGGTCCATCAAGATCACGTCGAACGGCTGGGCGCACGCGGCCTCGACCGCATCCGGGCCGCTCGCCGCCGTGGCGATGTTGACATCGAACGGCGCCAGCATGGTGCAGATCAGCTCGCGGTTGGCGGCCACATCGTCCACGACCAAGATGGAGAGCCGGCCGGCGTCGAACTCGGGTGCGGGCTCGGCGGGCTGAGCCGGCGCCGCTGCGCCGCTCATGTCCACGATCGGCGCGGGGACGGTGAACCAGAACGTCGATCCCCGGCCGGGCGCGCTTTCAAGCCCGATTGCGCCGCCCATGCTCTCCACCAGGCCCTTGGAGATCGCAAGGCCGAGGCCGGTTCCCCCGTGCTGGCGCGTGTTGGAGTTGTCGACCTGGCTGAAGCGCTTGAACAGCCGCGCGGCCGCCTCCGGCTCGATACCTGGCCCTGTGTCGGTCACCCCGATGCGGAGTTGGCCCCGATCATACGCCGCCGCGACGGCGATGCTGCCCCGCGCGGTGAACTTCACCGCGTTGGTGAGCAGGTTGAGCAGCACCTGGCGCAGGCGCGCCGCATCGGCGTCGAGCCAAGCGGGCAGGGTCGGGGCCAGCGTCACCGTGACGGTGAGAGCCTTGTCCGCGGCTTGCGGCCGCACGAGGTCGATCGTTTCCTGGAGGAAGGCCGGGGCGTCGAACGGCTGCGGGTCGAGCTCCAGCTGAGCCGCCTCCAGCTTGGAGAAGTCGAGCACGTCGTTGACGACGCTGAGCAGCGCCTCGGCGCTCTTGGAGATGCGCGCCACATGGGCGCGCGCGTCATCGGGCAAATCGTCCCTGGCTTCCAGGAGGCGCGCGAAGCCGACCACACCGGTCAGCGGCGTGCGGACTTCGTGGCTCATGTTCGCGAGGAACTGACTCTTGGCTTCGTTGGCGGCCTCGGCTTCCGCGCGCCGCGCGCGCAGTTCGTCTTCGAGAGCGACGCGGGCGGTGACATCGCGCAACGCTGACATCGCGCCGATCACACGGCCCTCGTCATCGTGGAGGACGGACGTGGCGCCTTCGAATGCGAGCGGACGGCCGTCGGCCGCCCAGGTGCGCCAGACGTTGTCGTCGCCCGTCGGCGTTGGCTGGCCGGCGGCCAGCGCGGCCATGAAGGCGTCGTTGCGCTCGCGGTCGTTCGGGTCGAGCAGCTCTGCGAGGTTGCGGTCGATCAGCGCGTCGGGCTCGTAGCCGTAGTGGCGCGCCGCCGCGGAAACGTACTCGATGCGCCCGGTGGTGTCGTAACGCAGGATAACGTCGGGCGAGCGTTCGGCGAGGAGGCGATAGCGCGCCTCACTGTCGCCGAGCTGCGCCAACGCCTCGCGTTGCTGTCGGCGCGCCTTGTCCAGGTTCGCTTGCACGGCGCGGAAGGCGCGGAAGACCACGATCGGGCTGGCGAGCAGCGTGACGATCCGCCAGGGCTCGGCGTGCTGAACCAATAGAGTCGCGGCGAAGGCCTGGACAACGAGCATCGAGAGAACCGGCGCCGCCAGATTGGCGGCGAGCCGCCTGGGCGCCGCGTAGTCGCGCGCCAGGATCTGGAACATGATGACGCCGTAGAGCGTCACGCCGAGCGTCTGGGCGGCGCCGCCGAAGAAGAAGACGAGATAAAGCGCCGCGGCCGAGTAGCCGGCGCTGACCAGCCAGGTGAACGGGTTGATGTCGCTGAACGGGTTGCGTCCGACCCGCCGGAAACGGCCGGCATAGACATGCGACGCCACAACGAGCGCCGAGATCGCCGCAAGCCACAGCGCAGGCGCCAACCACCCCGCGAAGGGGACGGCCGCGCCGGCCACGATCACGCCGGAGAGCAGGCCTGGGGCGATGCCGCGAAGCTCGACGCCCGAAAACAGGCGCCAGGCGAACCGGGCCGACGCCCGCCGCCGAAGCGAGGGCGCTCGTCGATCAGTCTCGGCGGCTGTGTCCATCGAGGCCCACCTACGCCCTGAGCCTTGAAGGATTGGTTGCCGACGTTCGCCAAACCACGCTTTCGCGAAGCTGCGCCCATCCGGTGGTCATCAGCCACCCGCTCAGCGCCAGCTGGCACTTCGCCAAGACCGTCATCGGCGCGAAATGCACCGCATCACTCTCGAAGGCGAACCGCTCAAGGCCTAGAAACGCCCCGCCGCCGGTGTCCGCCTTCCGGCGGGAGCCAGCGTCTGCTTTCGACCCCAAGCGGACGTTCGCACAGTCTGCGCCTCACGCGGCCCTGACGACTACCATTTGCGAGGAGCGCAGTTTGGGCGCAATGGCCTCGACTGAGCCCCGTAGGATAGCCATCGTTGATAACCTTGGCGCAGCCACAGCTGGACACGTTCGTGGGCGCCCTTCTGCTCGCATTTCCCAGTCTGTTTTCGATCGTCAATCCGCTTGGCTCGGCATTGATCTTCCGGGAAGCAACATCGGGTCGATCACCCCCGGAGCGCCGCTACCTCGCGGGCAGGATATCGATCTACACGGCTTTCATTCTGATCGGGTCAATGTGGATCGGCGGGTTCGTTCTCGCCTTCTTCGGCATCAGCATCGGCGCCCTCCGGGTTGCGGGAGGGCTGGTCGTGACGGTTAGCGCATGGGGGCTGCTGATGGAGCCCCAAAGGCATGAGGATCGGAAGGTCGCTGACGCTGCGCCTAAGCACGGTGACCCAGAGGACGTCGCGTTTTTCCCCCTCACCATGCCGCTCACCACGGGGGCCGGCACGATCGCCGTCGCGATCGCCCTGTCGTCCCAACAGCCTGCCGACAGTGTCGGCAGGCTCTCCTACTCGGCCGGAGAGAGTGTCGCGGCCCTGGCAATCGCGCTGTTGGTGTGGGTGTCCTACGGATGGTCGGACCGGGTGGTCGCTCTACTCGGAGCGCGCGGCGCGCGGATCGTCTCCCGCCTCACGGCGTTTATTCTGCTCTGCGTCGGGATCCAGATCATCAGCACCGGGGTCACGAGCTTGGCGGCGACCATTCTGGCTCAAATCGACCACTAGCAGGCGCGGCTGATAACCGTCGTCTATTGGAGGGGAGTGCTGGAGCCGGGCAGCCGACCTTCCCCGTGCGTGCCGCCAAACCGCTATATGTCAGGCCGGCGCCGCTGACATAGTCTTCCGATGCGAGCCGCTCGGCGGCGTCGAACTCGGGAGAGAGCCATGTCGCTTCGATCGCGTAGAGACCTCAGGTCTACTTTGAACGAGACGATCTTCTGCGCCACGGCGCTCGAGCACCCTTTGCCGAAGTACCGGTTTCCGCCACACGAGGCCGGCGCCGCGGACATCTTCCAGGTGGTCTCGGACGAGCTCTACTTGGACGGCAACGCGCGACAGAACCTCGCGACTTTCTGTCAGACCTGGGAAGAGCCCGAGCTGCACCGGCTGATGGACTTGTCGATCGATAAGAACATGATCGACCGGACCGAATACCCGCAGACGGCCGAGATCGAGGTCCGTTGTGTGCACATGCTGGCGGATCTGTGGAACGCGCCGGCCGAGGCCAACCCGGTCGGGACCTCGACCGTCGGCTCGTCCGAGGCCTGCATGCTGGCCGGCATGGCGGCGAAGTGGCGCTGGAAGGCCAAGCGCAAAGCGCTCGGCAAGCCCGCGGACAAGCCGAACCTGGTGTGCGGCCCGGTTCAGGTCTGCTGGGACAAATTCTGCGTCTACTGGGAGATCGAGAAGCGAGAGATTCCCATGCGCCCCGGCGCATACCGCATGGACGCCGAGAGCATGCTGGGCGCGGTGGACGAGAACACCATAGCGGTCGTTCCCACATTGGGCGTCACCTACACGGGCCAGTTCGAGTTCGTCGAGCCGATGGCCGCCGCCCTCGATCGCCTGCAGGAGCAGACGGGCCTGGACATCGACATCCATGTCGACGGCGCCAGCGGCGCCTTTCTCGCCCCCTTCACGGCGCCGCAGATGGTGTGGGACTTTCGCCTGCCGCGGGTGAAGTCGATCAGCACGTCGGGCCATAAGTACGGCTTGGCGCCGGTCGGCGTCGGTTGGGTGCTCTGGCGCGACACCATCGACCTCCCGTCGGAGCTCGTGTTCTCCGTCCCCTATCTCGGCGGATCCGTCGGCACGTTCGGCATCAACTTCTCCCGGCCGGCGGGACAGGTGATCGCCCAGTATTACAACTTCCTACGGCTCGGCCATTTGGGCTACCGACGCGTCCACCAGGCCTGCTACGACACAGCGCGCTGGCTCTCGCGCGCGATCGCCAAGCTGGGGCCGTTCGAGTTCATCTGCGACGGCGACCCGGCCAACAGCATTCCGGCGGTGTGCTTCAACATCCGACCCGGCGCGGACTGCCCCTATACGCTGTACGACCTGGCCGACCAGCTGATGCGCCGAGGCTGGCAGGTGCCGGCGTTTCCGCTGTCAGGCGCGGCGAGCGACACGACCGTCATGCGGATCATGATCCGGCAGGGTGTGAGCCGCGACATGGCGGCTCTACTGGTCGGCGACTTCGAACGGGCGATTGCTCACTTCGACAAGCACCCCATCAGCGTCCCGCTGACGGAGCACGATGTCGCGGTTCACAACCACACCTGATTTGTCGGAACACGGTCCAGCCGTTCGTCCGTACATTGAAGCCAGGGCGACCGGCCCGGCGCCAAGGCTGCAGGAGGAGTCATGACACGGTACCTTGGTCGCCATCCCGACGACGACCCGTCCGGGGCATCGTGCAGTCATCCACACGGAGCCTTCCAATGACCCCCACCATTACCGCATTTGAGCGGTCACCCGATCGTGGCAGGGGACTGGCGCGCGACATGCGCGTTCGCTGGGCGCTCGAAGAAGTGGGCCAGCCTTACGAGGTTCGTCTTCTTTCCTTCAGTGAGATGAAGGAATCCGCGCATCGGGCGCTTCATCCCTTCGGGCAGATCCCAACCTACGAGGAAGGCGATCTCGTCCTGTTCGAGTCGGGGGCGATCGTTTTCCATATCGCGGAGCACCATGCAGGCCTCCTGCCAGCCAACGCGAATGCCCGGGCGCGCGCGATCACATGGATGTTTGCCGCCCTTAACACGGTGGAGCCGCCGATCGTGGACCGCGGAACCGCCGCACTCCTGGAGCGCGACAAGGCCTGGTACGAGGAGCGGCTGCCTATCCTCGAGGGCCGCGTCCGTGACCGGCTGGACGAACTCTCCAGTCGGCTTGGCGATGCCGACTGGCTCGACGATGCGTTCAGCGCCGCTGACCTGCTGATGGTGACGGTGCTGCGCAGATTGAACGGATCGGGTCTGCTGGACGCATATCCGAACCTCTCCGACTATGTCGCCCGCGGCGAAGCGCGGCCCGCCTACAAGCGTGCTTTCGACGCTCAATTGGCGGTTTTCACCGGCAACCCAGCGTCCGGCTGATGGAGGTCCGCTCTGGGTCGAACATTGCCCCCTGATTCCCCGCGAAAGCAGGCCTGCCACCGCGGCCATTGATGCACCGAATCCGGAACGCCGGCCCCTTAGCGGACATCCGCGGAGTCCGCTTGCGGGTCCTGCCGCCGACGGAACGTTCGTGGTTCGCTCGAGGCCTCAGGCCGTGTTGCCCGCATCGACGGTCAGCACGCTGCCGGTGACGTTGCGGCCGGTCTCGCCCATCAGGTAGGCGACCGCGGAGGCGACGTCGTCGACCTCGGCGAGGCGGCGGAGCGCGCTGCGGCGGACCACTTGCTCGCGCCCGTCCTCGCCCAGGCCCTTGGTCAGCTCGGTGTCGAGGAAGCCGGGGGCGACGGCGTTGACGGTAATCCCCATCCGCCCCACCTCGCGCGCCAGCGACTTGGTGAAGCCGATCATCGAGGCCTTGGTCGCGGCGTAGACCGAAAGGCCGCTGTAGCCGGTCGTTGCGACGACGGAGGCCATGTTCACGATGCGGCCTTCGCCCTCGGTCATCATCGTCCTCACGATGTGTTTGGTCAGCACGATGGGCGCCACCGTGTTCAGCCGCACCAGCGTCTCGATCTGCGAGACATGCATGTTGGAGAGCAGCCCGTCGGTCCCCAGCCCGGCATTGTTGACCAGGCCGTAGAACGGGCCGACCCGGGTCTTCAGCCGCCGCGCGAGGTCGGGGATGGCGTCGATGTCGGCTAGATCGAACGGCTCGAACATGAGCACGCCGGCCCCAGCGGCGGCGACCGCTGCGATGGCGGGCTCGAGCTCCGCGCCTTCCGACCGCGCCAGCGCCACCACGCGGTAGCCGTCGAGCGCAAGCTTGCGGCCGATGGCGAGGCCGATCCCGCGGCTGCCGCCGGTGACGAGGACGTTACGCACCCGCGCGCTCCAGCTTGCCGCCGGCGGTCATGGCCAGCGCCGGCACGAAGCGGAGCCCGGTCGGGACCTTGTGCGGCGCCAGATCGCGGCGGCAGGCCGAAAGGATCTCAGCCTTCAACGCGGCTTCATCGTTCGCCGCGTCGGCCAGCACCACATCGGCGACGACGATCGCGCCGGTGATCGGATTGCGCCGCCCCTTGACCAGAGCGGCGCGAACGCCGGGGTGCCGGTTGATGACGGCCTCGATCTCTTCCGGGCAGACCTTAAGCCCGCCGACGTTGATGATTCCGCCGCGCCGACCGACGAAGTGGAGTCGATCGCCGCGCTGTTCGACCATGTCGCCGGAGTCGACGAAGCCGTGGGCGTCGGTGAGCGCTGGCGCATCGGGGTTGACGTAGGACCGCGCCCGCCGTCCCGACCGGAGGCGGAGCGTCCCGTCGATGACGCGCATCTCGACGTCGCCGCAGAGCCCGTCGACGAGGCTCGCGGGGAAGCCGGCAAGCCCGTCGTTCACCTCGAAGCCGACGCCGGCTTCCGTCGAGGCGTAGGCATGGCCGATGGCGGCGGCCGGGAAGCGTGCCTTGAGCGCATCGAGCACGCCCTGGTCGGCGATCTCCCCCGAAAGGCGGAGGTAGGCGGGCGCGATGGCCGAGGCTGCCGGGCTCATCAGCACGCGGCGCCAGTGCGACGGCGTGCCGGTCAGGTGGGTGACGCCGTGGCGGCCGAGACGCCCGAGCAGATCGGCGAGCGGCTCGCCCGGCTCGGTCAGCACCATCGAACCCTCGCCGAGGAGGGCGCGGAGCAGGATCTGCAGTCCGCCATAGCGGCGGATGTCGTAGAAGGTGCCCCAGACGCGTGGTGCGGCGCCCCGGACCGGCGGCTTGATCGCGCCGGTCAGACCTTCGAGCATGTGGACAACCATCTTCGGCGCGCCCGTCGTGCCCGAGGTGAACATCACCCACTCGGTCGGCGCGGCGCAGGCGGCCGGCTCGTCGAGCGGCTCGAAGCTCGGCCCGAGCGGCGCGAGTGGCAGACCCAGCGCCTCGATGGCCGGCGTGGGTTCGTCGAAGACGATGGCGTCGACGCCGGCTGTCGCCACGACGCCGGGCAGGGCTTCGTCCTTCAGGTCCGGCGGGCAAAGCACCATGCGGCGCGCGACACCGTCGAGCTCGATGAGCGCGAGGGCGGCCGCCAGCGTGCTCGCCGTCCTGATCAGCACCGAGCGCCCGGCGAGCGCGCGCAAGCGCCAGCCGAGCGCCGTGGCGCCCGCGATGTCGGCAAGCTTGAGCGCCCGGCGCGGGGCGAAGAGCCGTCGCGCGTTCAGCCGCCAGGAGGCGCGGAGCGTGGCGCGCAGTGAAGCGTCAGCTGGCGACATTCTCGAGCGCGGCAGTCTCGTAGAAGTTGACGAAGTCGCCGAGTGTCACCGGGAAATAGACGTCGTCGGCGGCGCTGAACGGATCGAAGCCGAGATCGTCTTCCAGCGTCGCGACGATGATCGCGAAACAGAGGGAATCGAGGCCCGACTCGAGCAGGACGAGGTCGTCGGTCAGCGGCGCCAGCGTCTTCTCCTGGCTCGCGGCCACGTCCTTGAACTTGGCGAGGATGGCGGGACGGACGGTCATGGGTGGTGTCTCCAAGTGGCGCCGATTTGGGCCGATGCTGCGCATGAAACTTGCTTGCCGCCACGGCGCGCCGGTTCGCCGGTCTTCTGTCGATCCATCGTCTTCAAGTCCGGAACCCGATGTCCTCGTTGCCGAAAGTCCGCTGCCGCCTGATCGAGGAGACTGATCTCGACGCGGTCGCCAACCTGCTCACGCGTGGCTTTCCGGCTCGGACTCGCAAGTATTGGACCAATGCTCTGGCGCGGTTGGCCGCGCGCCTGAGCGACCTGTCCTTCGCCGAACGCGCTCTGTTCGGCCCGCAAGCGAGGCTTGCCCAGTGAAACTCGACGTCAAAGCCCGCACGGCCGCGCAGGCCCTGGTCGACCAGCTCGTCCTGCAGGGGGTCGAGCACGCGTTCTGCGTGCCAGGCGAAAGCTACCTCGCCGTGCTCGACGCGCTGCGCGACCGCGAGATCGCCGTGACCGTCTGCCGCCAGGAAGGCGGCGCGGCAATGATGGCCGACGCGGTCGGCAAGGCGACTGGGCGGCCGGGGGTGTGCTTCGTCACACGCGGACCCGGCGCCACGAACGCCGCGGCCGGCATCCATATCGCCCGTCAGGACTCGACCCCAATGATCATGTTTGTCGGCCAGGTGGACGCCGGCTCGCGCGATCGTGAGGCCTGGCAGGAGATCGACTGCCGCGCAGTGTTCGGCTCGATGACCAAGTGGACAGCCGAGATCGACGACCCCGCCAGGATTGCCGAGTATGTCTCCCGCGCGTTCCACACCGCCATGAACGGGCGCCCGGGGCCGGTCGTGCTCGCACTGCCGCACGACATGTTGAGCCAGCCGACGACCTGCCGCGATGCGCTCAAGGTCATAGCCGCCGAGCCGGCGCCCAGCGCGCGAGAGCTGGATGCGCTGCAGCGGCTGATCGATGGCGCCGATGCGCCGATTCTGCTGCTGGGCGGCAGCCGTTGGGACGAGGATTCGCGCGCGGCCATTCGTCGGTTCGCCGAGCGCTTCGCGCTGCCGGTCGCCACAGCCTACCGCCGCCTGCCGCTGTTCGACCCGCTGCATCCCAACTACGCCGGCGACCTCGGTCTGGGCGCAAACCCCAAGCTCGTGGCGCGCGTTAGGGCGGCAGACCTCGTGCTGGCTCTGGGCGCGCGCCTCGATGAGGTGACAACGCAAGGCTACGGCTTGTTCGAGGCGCCGCGGCCGAAGACCCGGCTCGTGCATGTCTATCCCGGCGCCGAGGAGCTGGGGCAGGTCTACGCGCCGGAGCTCTCGATCCAGGCCAGCCCGGCGGGTCTTGCGGGCGCCCTTGACGGCCTCGTCGCCCCTCCAGCACCGGTGTGGGCGGGGACGGCCGAGGCGGCGCACGCCGACTACCTCGCGTGGTCCGAGACGGCCACGTCGCAGCCAGGCGACGTCAACCTGGCCGAGGTGATGCTCTGGCTGCGCGAGGCGTTGCCGGCCGACGCCATCATCTGCAACGGGGCCGGCAACTACGCCGCCTGGCTGCACCGCTTCTTCCGCTTCCGGCGGCTCGCCAGCCACGTCGCGCCGACCTCTGCTTCGATGGGCTACGGCATGCCCGCGGCCGTCGCCATGCAGCGGCTTTACCCTCAGCGCCGCATCGTCTCGATCAATGGCGACGGCGACTTCCTGATGAACGGGCAAGAGTTCGCGACCGCGGTGCAGTATGGACTGCCCATCGTGGTCGTCGTGCTCGACAACGCCTCCTACGGCACGATCCGCATGCACCAGGAACGAGAGTTCCCTGGCCGTGTTGTCGGCACCGACCTGATCAACCCCGACTTCGCGGCTTACGCGCGGGCGTTCGGGGGCTTCGGCGTGACGGTCGAGCGCACCGCCGACTTTCCGGCCGCGTTCGAGGCGGCGTGTGCTTCAGCCCAGCCAGCCATCGTGCACGTGAAGTACGACGTCGAGGCCATCACGCCGACACAAACGCTCAGCGCAATCCGCGCCACGGCTTTTGCGGCGCGAGGTTAGCGCCGGCGTCGCGAGGGTCTTGGCGGCCACGCAGCCAACGGCGGTGGCATGGCGCTTGCGTTTGGCGCCTCGCGGGGGATGCCCGCCGCCGTATTGAAACTCAACCGCCCCCCGAGGCGGCGGAATGACAAGGCCCCAGCCGGCTGCGCCATGCCGATTGAGTTCACGGTTGGCGGCGCAAACCGCCGCTCATCTGAGCGAGACAGAGGCGGAGCCGTTTCATGAGCGTTGAGATCAACCCAATCACTCGAGCCGCAAATCCGCACGCGGCCGGTATGCGCACGGCCTTCGACAAGCTCCGAGCATTTTCCAAGATTAACCCCAATCTGTTTCGCCCTCTGGCTCAAACCATGTTGACGGGTGAGCGCGCGACCGGTGCGGCGTCCGAATTCAATGAGTACTGCGCCCGCGAAAGCTTCGAATTCACCTACGATCACGTGTCTATCAACGTTCCCTTCGTCCTACCGCTGCTTAGCCGGTTCGCGAAACGGCACGGCGACAAGACGATCCGCTATCTGGAGATCGGCGCCTACGAAGGCCGAAACCTTGTCTTCATGGATTGGCTGCTGCCGAGACGATTGGACGTAACCGTCATCGATACGTGGTTCGACGAGCTTCACAATCCGGATGAAAACTATCACGCGATCGAAGATCGCTTTCATGGCAACATGAGACGCACTCGAATCAAGTCTATCACTGTCAAGAAATCTCTTTCATCTGCCGCACTGCCGTTAATTAAGGCGTCTGGAGAGAAGTTCGACCTGATCTATGTTGATGGCAGCCATGCGGCGTTGGACGTTCTGATCGACCTATGCTTCTGTGCCAGCCTGCTGAAGACGGGCGGGATGATGATCCTGGACGACTACTGGCACGACAATATTGAGATAAGCGGTCCTGGTGTGAAGCAAGCTGTGGATCATTTCCTCTCGGTCTTCGGCCGTTACTTCGCCGTTTGCGCCGTGTACCGTCAGGTTGTCCTGGTGAAGACCGAGGAAGTGCCTCGCTAACGAGAAGGTCCCGTGGGCGCCGGTGAGGACAACGCCACCGGTGGCCGGGACAGTTGGCCAGCTCGGCGGCGTCCGCGTCCGAGGCGGTGTCCGCCCCTTATGCCGCGCCGTCGAGGGCGGCTGTGGCGTGGGCGAAGTCGCGGTAGAGCGCGCTAGCGCGGCGGAACACCGGGCCTGGCGCCAGCGGCCGGTCGTCGATGCGGGTGATGGCGGAGACCTTCGCGAAGTTGCCGGCGGAGAAGATCTCGTCCGCGCCCCGGAACTCGGCATAGCGGAGCGTGGTCTCGACCACTTCAACGCCATCGGCGCGCAGCAGGCCAATCACCCGGCGGCGCGTGATGCCGGCGAGGAACGTGCCATTCGGGACCGGCGTGAAGACGACGCCGTCCTTGACCATGAAGACGTTGGAGTTGGCGAGCTCGGCCACGTTGCCAAGCATGTCGTTCATCAGGCAGTTGTCGAAGCCGCGCCGGCCGGCCTCGATCAGCGCGCGCGAGCCGTTCGGGTAGAGGCAACCGGCCTTGGCGTCGACCGGTGCGGTCTCGAGGGTCGGCCGGCGAAATGGCGACAGCGTGATGGCGAGCTCCCGCTCGCCCGGCATCGGCGTCTCATAGAGGCATAGGCACCAGCGGGTGGTCTCGGGGTCGAACTTCACTCCGCCGCCCATCCCGCTGTCGGCCCAGTACATCGGCCGGATGTAGAGGGCGGCAGACGGCGAGAACTTCCTGATGCCCTTGCGAGCGAGTTCGAGCCACGTCTCGAGCGGGACAACCGGCTTGAGCAAGAAAGCGCTGGCCGACTGGTTCACGCGCGCCATGTGCAGGTCGAGGTCGGGGGTCACCCCGTCGTAGGAGCGGGCGCCGTCGAAGACGCTTCCGCCCAGCCACGATGCCTGCGTGCGCGGACCCATGATCGCGACGTTTCCCTCATGCCAAGCGCCCTCGAAGAAGGTCCAGGTGGCCGAGTGCGGTTGGACGGTCGAGACCAGGGCAGACATGGGGCGCCTCGTGCTGAAAAACGGCCGATCCTTGCAGGCTTCGTGCCGTTCCATGGCACGTTTCTGGCAGCCAGGGCAGGCGCCGGCTCTCTTTGTCCCGGCTTGGTGAGGGACGCCCTTGGCTCAGGTCCGCCCGTTTGCGCGTAGGGTCTCGCAGGCCGTGGCGAAGCGTATCCCGGTCAAGCCCGTCCGCTCGAAGCTGACACGAGCCGTGGCGAGCCTTTCGTTCGACGACGTGCCCCGCTCGGCGACGATGGCGGGCGCCGAGGCCATGGAAGCCGCCGGCCTGCGCGGCACCTATTACGTTTGCGGCGGCCACACCGGCGCGACCTTCGAGGGCCTGGAGCAGCATGACTTGGCCGACCTCCGCCGCCTGCGTGACGCCGGCCACGAGATCGGCTGCCACACCTTCGCCCACCAAGATGCGACCGTTGTCCGTGAAGCGGACCGCCAGCGCGACCACAACTCCAATCTTTCGTTCGCGGCCGAAGCGCTCGCGGGCCACGTGCCAGCGACGTTCGCCTACCCCTACGGGTCGACATCGATCCGCTCCAAGATGTTCTATTCCAGCCGGTTTCTGGTCTGCCGCGGCGTTCTCGCCGGCCTGAACGCGGGCGTCATCGATTTCGCCGAGCTGCGCGCGGTCGGCCTCGAGAGCCACCGCGGGTTCGACCCAGTCCGTCTGGCCGACCTCGTCGCCGAGGCGCGCGAGAGGGCCGGATGGCTGGTGTTCTTCACCCACGACGTCTCGCCGGACCCCTCGCCGTTCGGTTGCCGGCGGGAGGAGCTGGAGAGCGTGATTGGCGCGCTCGCCGACGCGGCGATCGAAGTGCTGCCCATCAAGGACGCCGCGGCCCGCGTGCTGGCCGGCTAAGGCAGGGGAGACGACGATGGACCGGGTGAGGGTGGGGGCGCGGCCCAAGGCGCGGACACCGGTCGCTATGCCGCCGCGAACCGCGACGATCTCCATCGTCATTCCGACCCAGCGACGAACGCCGGGCCTGGCGCGGGCCGCGCGGTCGGTGCTGCGTCAAACCGGAGTGGACCATGTGGCGCGGGAACTCGTGATCGCCGACAACGATCAGGTCCCCTCGGCGCGTCCAACGGCCGAGCTATTGGCCGCCGAGGCCGCCTTTCCGGTGATCTATGTCCATGAGCCGCGCAGCGGCGTCGCCAATGCCCGAAACGCCGCTTTGGGCGCGGCCAGGGGCGCGCTTGTCGCTTTTCTTGATGACGACCAAGAGGCGCCGGCCGGTTGGCTTGCCGCGCTTCTCGACGTCCAGGCGCGGTTTGACGCCGATGCTGTGTTCGGGCCGGTGCAGGCCAGGGTGCCGGCCGGCGTCGTCGAGCACCGCGTCTATTTCGAGCATTTCTTTTCGCATCTGGGCCCCGCCGAAGCAGGCTTGAAAGTGGGCCACACGGCCTGCGGCAACAGCCTCGTCAGACGAGCGGCGCTGCCGGACCGACACCGGCCGTTCTCCGAGCTCAGGAATCAGACCGGCGGCGAAGATGACCTTCTGTACGGCGGCATGCGGGCTGCGGGCGCACGGTTCGCCTGGTCGCCGGCGGCCTGCCTATTCGAAGATCCGCTGCCTGAGCGGCTCAGCCTGAACTACACGATCGCCCGCGCCTTCGCTTACGGCCACGGACCGACGGTCCACTGCGCCTCGTCCAGCCCGCCCGATTGGCTGGGCGTCGCTCGCTGGATGGCGATCGGCCTCACACAGGCTCTGGCGTTCGGCTTGGTGGCCGCCGGCAAGTGGCTGGTGCGGGCCGAGGACCGCGCCCTGGCCTTGGATCGGGCAGCCCGTGGCCTGGGGAAGGTGCTTTGGTGGGGCCCCTTTCACATCCAGTTCTACGGGCGCACCGCAAGCCAGGAGTCGTCACGGCCCGCTTCCCACGGTTTGGGCGGTCGCAAACGAAACGCTCGAGTCCCGGTCTGACGGGGCTTCACTGCGCGGATGCGGGGGCATCGCGAGCTTGATTGCCGTGGCCGTGAACATCAGCCAGACCAGGTCGTTCTGAACGAGGGCGATCGACTCCGTGACACCATGCAGGCTGAAGACCGCCAGGAACGGTAGCGGAAAATACGAGGCCGCGGGCACGTAGAGCGTCCGTAGGGCTCTCAGCCAGACACCGGCGAACAGCAGCGCCCAGGCGCCGAGGCCGACGTAACCAAGCTCGAGCCAGATGCCGAGCCAGGTGTTGTGCGCCTCGTCCGTGACGAAGCCCTGCTGCAGCGAAATCCAGGGCAGCGGCCCCCAGATGGATTTGTTGTTCCAGACCGCCCCGTAGCCGTAACCGAGCAGCGGGCGCTGGGCGATCTGGCGAAGCACGGCCGACCAGATGCTCGTACGCCCGGTCAGCGTGATGTCCTTGCCTACGAGCCCGAACAGGAGGTCGGGCGTCAACCAGAGTGTAACCGCAAGGCCCACAAGCGCGCAGACCAGGACGCACGTGCCGGCGACCGCCCAGGCCGGGCCGCGGCGCGTGATGGCCATTATCGACATGCAGGCAGCAGCGATTGCGCAAGACACCAGGGAGGTCTTGGAGGTCGAAAGAAGGATCAAGGCGAACGCCCCCGCCGCCGCGATCGCCCATAACCACCGGCGCGGTGCATTGGCGATGGCGCTGGCGACGAACACGATGAAGGAGACCGACATGTAGTAGCCGAGGTTGTTCTTATGGCTCCAGGCGCCGCGCCAGGCGCCTGGGAAGTCGACCTGCATCAGTCCGTATTCGGGGAGAAAGAGGGCGAGGGCGAATGAGAGCACGACCGTGATCCCGAGCGCCGTGGCCAGCACCTCGAGCAGCTGCGGCCAGGCGAACCGTTCAGCGAGGGTGACTCCGCCGAGCATGGTGAGCAGCAGCGCGATGCAGCGGCGGGTGGTGACCTCCGGGTCGATCGACCAGGCTATGGACGCGAACGTCACGGCGAGCAGCAGCAACAGCGCGGGGGCGCGCAAGATGGCCTTGCCCACGCCGCCGATCCGCGTCAGCGCCAGCGCCAGCGCCACCACGTACATGGGATAGAACGCGAGGCGAATCATGGCCGCAACCGGCTCAGAAGGCGGCGGCTCGCCCGGACCGGTCAGAAACATCACCCAGCACTCACTGAAAGCCAGCATCAGGCCGGCCGATGTCCAGAACGCCACGCGGTCGCCCAGCGACGCGCGCGGCGCTTGTGCGAACGTCATCGCCGGCGACGGCCCTCGCCTGGCCAGGGTTGGTTGGATCGACGGCGAGGCCATGTTCTCTCAGGCTCAGGCAGTGGGCGTTCGGTCCCACGAATCATCAAACGGTAAGGAAAGGATGCGCCGCGCGACAGGGCAGATAAACCGCGGAGGCAACCAAGCCCACATGCCCTCTACGCGCTTTTCTACAACTTCATCCGCACGCATTCGAAGCTGCGCACCGCAATGGCCACCGGGATCGCCACCAGGTCTCTAAGCTTCGAAGATGCGCTGGCGCGGATCGACGCAACGCAGGCGCCGAAAGCGCGTGGGCCTTACAAAAAGCGCGTTCCGGCGTAGCCTCGCGCCTCCAATGGGAGGCGACAGATGGTTGACCGTTATACCAAGGCTGTCCTGACGATCATCGCGGTTGCGCTCGTTTTGCAGCTCGCCGTTCAGCTGACACCGCAAGCCCACGCGCAGGGCTCGGGCTGCGGCGCTAGCCAATTCAGCCCGTGTTTCGTCAAAGGCGAAGTGGAGGTGACGAACTTGTCTGACATTCCCCACCCGTAACTTTCAAACTGACGCAGCGTCCCGGATCGGCGCAGGGCGCTGCCGGAGACCGCCATTCCGCACATCGGGTCTCCACAACGCCGTCAGGGGCCGAACAGCACCATCTCGGTAAACGCCAGATCGTTCTGGCGGGGCTTGTAGGGTCCCTTGAAGTAGCGAGGCGTCTTGTTCCTGAAAAAACAACCGGGCAGGCCCGGGATCGGTCCATCCGCGTCCAGGATCACGCAGGTCGCCCCCCGGCTCACGAGAACCCGTCCGAGCGGGCCGGCGAGCGAGACGAAGTCGGCTGTGTCGCGGCAGTAGACGAGTTGCATGACGCCGATCGGCGCGTAGGCGATGCGCCGGCGCAGGAAAACGAAGGGGATAGGGCCGCGCGCGGTCTCGCAGACGAGCGCCAGGCAGCCGGCCTCGGCGTGCGCGCGCAACAGCGCGTAGTCGCTCAGCGCCGGGTGCTCGGCGCAGTCGCCGAGCGGCAAAACCTTCGTCGCGGCGCCACCGGCCAGGGCCGGAATTGAGACAAACTGGCCCTCACTGTACCGGCGATAGCCCAGCGCCTCGAGCAACGGCCACGTGTGCTTCGAGGCCGTTGTGTTCAAGTAGATGACGTTCTTCAGCTTTGAGGCGATCGACACCAGCAGCGCCGCATAGCTCTGGTATCGCGGATCCACATACAGGGCGGACGTGTTGCACTGGACAGGCGCCTCGCGACCATCGCCACGGCGGTGGAATATCAGCAGGTGCACGCCGACCACGGCGCCGTCCGCCGCCAGGGCATAGCCGAACTGCGGCAGGCCAGGCAGGCGCTCGCGAGCCGCCAGCACCTCCAACGCCGTGGCCCAGTATTTGCGAGTCCGGTCCGGGAATCCGCGCGTCAACAGATCGACCACCACCTCCAGGTCGGGGGCCTCGATCGGGCGACAGCGGATTTGCTGAGACGACGGCATCGGAGATCGACCCTAATGTTCGAAGCGGATACGCGCGACGCACGGGCGCCTGGTGCGAGACGCCTGCAAGGTTCGTGCAGCGGCGGGCTCGAAGCGGAACGCGGGCCTCGGCGGACGCCGCCAGGGCCGACCGAAGCTTACGACACGTCCCAGGATCTCCTGGTCTGGATCGGCGGAAACCTGGATCGCTTCGGCGACATCTTTAAAGCCAGGGCGTTCGGCGGCGACATCTATGTCGTCAATCACCCCGACCACATCCAGCACGTCCTTCGGCGGAACTGGAAGAATTACCGGAAGGGCTTTGCGATCAAGAAGATCGCCCTCTTGCTCGGGCGGGGGCTGATGGTCAGCGAAGGCGAGCTCTGGAAGACCCAGCGCAAGCTGATCCGGCCGGCATTTCACCGGAACGCCGTCGAAGCGTTGGTCGAAATCATGAACGCGACCAATCTCGACCTGCGGAACCGTTGGCGGCAAGCGGCGGCCCGGGGCGAGACGGTCAACGTCACGCGCGACACCAGCGCGATGGCCCTGAACACCGTGCTGATGTCCCTTTTTGGCGCCGACTTCGAGGCGCTCGAGCCGCACTTCCGCATCCTGACCGAGGAGGCCGCGCGCAACCTAGAGCTCGTCGAGGCCTTCAAGGGCCTGCGCCAGATCGTCGGCGAGCTCGTGAGCCGCCGGAGGCGCGACGGCGATCCGTCGCCGGACATGCTCGCCATGCTGATGGGGCTGCGGGATGCGGCCGGCCGCCCGGCCATGTCGGACTCTCAGCTCATCAGCGAGGTGATGACGACCGTCGTGGCTGGCCACGAAACGACCGCCAGCACCCTGAATTGGACCTGGTATCTGCTGTCGAGGCATCCGCGGGTCGAACAGCGGGTCCAGGCCGAGGTGGATACCGTCGTGCGGGGGGACGCGGTCGGACTTGCCGATATGGCGAAGGCTCCGCTGACGCGACAGGTCCTCGACGAGGCGATGCGACTCTACCCGGCCGGCTGGCTCATGACCCGACGAGCGCTGAAGGACGATCAGCTCGGCGAGTACGTCGTGCCAGCCGGAACCGAAATCTACATAGCGCCGTACTTCATGCAGCGGCACCCGGGATTCTGGGAGGATCCGGCTCGGTTTGACCCCGACCGCTTCGCGCCGGAGCGATCGCAGGATCGGCCCGAGCTGGCCATGCTGCCGTTCTCGGCCGGCCCGAGGAACTGCATTGGAGAGCAGTACGCCCGCACCGAAATGCAGATCCACCTCATGACGATGGCCAAGCGCCTGCGGCTGACCTACGCCGATGCGAGAGCGCCGGAACTCGATGTTGGCGTGAACCTCCGCAGCAAGCACGACTTCATCATGCGGCCCGAACTTAGGGCCTGAAATCCCTTCCAGCGGTGGCATGCCGCTTGCTGCCAGCCGAGATGCGCCAGGTCTCGGCGCCGAATGTGATCGGACTCACGAAATCATGTCCGCGAACAGCGTGTCGAAGTCAGATGCGGATCGCATCGGCGTCATGGATGGCGTCAGGGCCTGCAGCATTCTGCTGGTCATGGCCGGCCACCTGCTGCCGCTCGGCCCGAAAGTCCTGCACCTGAACCAATTCGGCGCCCTCGGCGGCATGGCGTTGTTCTTCACGCTGTCCGGCTTTCTCATCACGCGGTTGCTGTGCTCGGACAACAACTTCACGGACTTCCTCATCCGGCGCCTCGCCCGGATCGTGCCGCTGGCGTACCTCTACATGCTCGTCGTCTTCGTCGCCTTCAACCACTCCATTGGCGCCCTGTTAAATGAGCTGCTGTTCACGCTGAACTACAACCACGGAATTATCAACGAATACAACGGACATCTCTGGTCCTTGTGTGTAGAGGTCCAATTCTATCTAGTCATTGGCGCTCTATACAGAATATTTGGCCGCAACGCAAAGTGGTTCATCCTTGGCCTCTGCCTGCTCATCACGACACTTCACGTCGTTGTCGGCGATGCTTACACCATAATGACCCACCTGCGCGGGGACGAGATCCTGACGGGGTCGTTGATGTACTTGTCCACGAACGGCGAATTCGGCGATCATCGGCGATTCTGGCGCATCATGGAGCGCGCGACGCCCGCACTCGCGGTGCTGTTCCTCGTCGTCTGCCTTCCCTTGGGAGGCTTTCTCGGCAATTTCCGAGGCTATGCGGCGAGCCTGCTGGTCGGATCGGTCCTCTTCACGCGTCGCCGGTGGCTGGCATCCGCGCTCATGTCGCGCCCGATGGCCTACATCGCCAACATCTCGTATGCGCTCTACGTCATCCATCTCGGCGCGGCGGCCGGCCCGCTGTCCGGCGGTCCCAAGTGGCTGCTCTACCTGGTGAAGCGGCCGATCACCTTCGCCATCACGTTCGGGCTCGCGCACCTATCGACGTTCTACTATGAGCGCCGTTGGATGGACCTTGGGCGCCGCATCGTACAGGCGCGGCGCGCAGCCAGGACGGTCGATATCCGCATCGCCGTCCTGCCGGCGCCTCATCGAGTCCGCGTCGGTTCAGCAACCTGATGTTCAGGCGCGCGGTCGTCGGCTACCTGCGGAAGAGCCTCGTGCAGGCCCTGGTGGGCCTGTTCTCCATCGTGATCTTCACCCGCTGGCTGTCGCCGGCCGACTACAGCTTTTACGCGCTCGCCTCCTCGGCCATGGCGCTGGCCCTTGCAGTCCTCAAGGCGCGGACAGCGACATGAGCACTCTACGGCTGAGCGCGAGACTGATCTCCGCCCGCCCGGCGCGGCTCTAGGCGGCCTGCTCATTTCGCCACTGTTGCCGCGCGCGCGGCAAGGCATGACGGCTGCCGAAGGAGTCGGCAAAGAGCTTCGGGCGCGGAGAGCCGTGAAACACGACTGCTGACCGTGGGCGAAGCGCCGGCAAGCTCTGCCGTCTTTCCCCGTCGTCCGACTCCGGATATCGCGTTTGCGTCCGCCGTTCTTGCAGCCGCGGCACGTGTTGTGCATTTTGTTTTTCAGGCGCCCGCATGCGGCGAGGGACGCTAAGAAGACTGGTGCGATAGGGAGCGTTTGTGACGACGACCACGACCATCGCGGGTCTTTCGAACGCGCCTACGCGCCACGCCAAACTGATCGACTGGGTTCGCCAGATCGCCGAGCTGACCAAGCCCGATCGCGTGCATTGGTGCGACGGGTCCGAGGCCGAGTGGAGCCGGCTCACCGACGAGCTCGTTCAGGCCGGGACGCTCAAACGCCTCGACCCGCGAAAACGGCCGAACTCCTTCTACGCCGCGTCCGACCCCAGCGATGTGGCTCGCGTGGAAAGCCGCACCTTCATCTGCTCCGGGAGCCCCGATGACGCCGGCCCGACCAACAATTGGCTCGATCCAAACGAGATGCGGGCCGACCTGAAGGGCCTGTTCGACGGAGCGATGCGCGGGCGGACCCTGTACGTCGTCCCGTTCTGCATGGGCCCGCTGGGCTCGAAGATCAGCGCGCTCGGCGTCGAGATCACCGACAGCCCGTACGTGGTCGTATCCATGCGCATCATGACGCGCATGGGCCAGGCCGCCCTCGACCAGCTCGGCGAGGACGGCTTTTTCGTGCCGGCAGTGCACAGCGTCGGCGCGCCGCTGGCGCCCGGCCAGGCCGACGTCCCGTGGCCGTGCAATCCGATCAAGTACATCGTCCACTTCCCCGAGACGCGCGAGATCTGGTCCTACGGCTCCGGCTATGGCGGCAACGCGCTCCTGGGCAAGAAGTGCTACGCGCTGCGCATCGCCTCGGTGATGGCCCGCGACGAGGGCTGGCTCGCCGAGCACATGCTGATCCTCAAGCTGACCTCGCCGGAAGGCTCTGTCCGCTACATGACCGCCGCCTTCCCCAGCGCCTGCGGCAAGACCAACCTCGCCATGCTGCAGGCCGCGCTGCCGGGCTGGAAGGCCGAGACGATCGGCGACGACATCGCCTGGATGCGCTTCGGCGACGACGGACGGCTCTATGCGATCAACCCCGAGGCCGGGTTCTTTGGCGTCGCGCCTGGCACCGGCCTCGGCACCAACCCGAACGCCATCGCGGGGCTGGCCGAGAACGCCATCTTCACCAACGTGGCGCTGACCGACGACGGCGACGTCTGGTGGGAGGGCCTGACCGATACGGCGCCCGCCCACCTCACCGACTGGAAGGGCCGCTCCTGGACGCCCGCTTCGGCTGAGCCGGCGGCGCACCCGAACGCGCGCTTCACCGCCCCCGCCAGCCAGTGTCCGATCATCGCGCCCGAGTGGGAGGATCCCGCCGGCGTCCCGATCTCGGCCATCCTGTTCGGCGGCCGTCGCGCCAGCACCGCGCCACTGGTCACCGAAGCGTTCGACTGGGCGCACGGCGTCTTCATGGCCTCCAACGTCGCCTCCGAGGGCACCGCCGCGGCCGAAGGGACGATCGGCGAGCTCCGCCGCGATCCCTTCGCCATGCTGCCGTTCTGCGGCTACAACATGGGCGACTACTTCGGCCATTGGCTCGAGATGGCGGAGGGGCGCGACCCCGCCAAGCTGCCGCGCATCTATTTCGTCAACTGGTTCCGCAAGGATGCGCGCGGCAAGTTCATCTGGCCGGGCTATGGCGACAACAGCCGCGTGCTGAAGTGGATCGTCCAGCGCCTGGACGGCGAGGGCGACGCGCGCCAGACGCCGATCGGCCGGTTGCCCGCCAAGGGCGCATTGGATGTCGAAGGGCTGGACATCGGCGAGGCCGAGCTCGAGAGCCTCTTCGAAGTGAACAGCTCCCTCTGGAAGCTCGAGGCGGGGCTGATAAGCGCCTTCTACGAGCGCTTCGGCGAACGCCTGCCGGCTGCGCTCTGGCGCGAGCACCACCGGTTGATCCGCCGCCTCGAAGGCCCGTACGTGGAACCGGCGCCCCGCTACGTGACGGCGAGCGCGGCGGAGTAGCGCGCCTTAGGCTGCTTCTTCGTCGCTCGCCGCGGCGCCCTCGAGGACCGCTTCCAGCGCCTCGAACAGACGCGCAGCCTCGATCGGCTTGGCGATGTGACCATCCATGCCGGCGGCGAAGTAGTCGGCCAACTGGTGCGCCATCACGTTGGCCGTCAGCGCGATGATCGGCGTGCGTGGGCGGCCCTCGGCGGCCTCCGCCTCGCGGATCGCTCTTGTCGCGGTCGGCCCGTCCATCTTGGGCATCTGCACGTCCATCAGGATGACGTCCCAGTGCTGGGCTTTCCAGGCGGCGACGGCCTCGGCCCCGTTCGCCACCACGACCGGCTCGATCCCGAGCTGGTGCAGCAGCGTCTTGAGCACCAGCTGGTTGACGGTGTTGTCCTCGGCCGCCAGTACCCGCAGGCTCAGCGCCGGCGTCTCGGTTTCCTCAGGCGCAGCCGGCAGCGAGGGCGCGCGGGCGTCGCCGACCCGCTCCAACGGCAGGCTGAGTGTGAAGATCGAACCAACGCCGGGCGCACTCTCGACCTGGATCAAGCCGCCCATCATCAGCGCAAGCTCGCGGCAGATGGCCAGGCCTAGGCCGGTGCCGCCGAAGCGACGCGTCGTCGAGGCGTCGGCCTGGGCAAAGCGCCCGAACAACAGCGGCAGCCGGTCGGCCGGGATGCCGACGCCGGTGTCGGCGACCGCGACCGTCAACGTCTCCGACGCCCAACGGGCGGTCACCCTGATCTCGCCCTCGTCTGTGAACTTCAGCGCGTTGGAGACCAGGTTGTAGAGGATCTGCCGGAGGCGGGTCGGGTCGCCGCGGTACAGCCCCTGCGAGCCCTTGACGTCGAGCGAGAACTCCAGCCCCTTGGCGTTCGCCTGGGCGGTGAAGGCTTGGTGAGCGCCGCGGACGATCTCCTCGATGTCGAAGTCGATTTCCTCGAGATCGAGCTTGCCGGCCTCGATCTTCGCCAGGTCGAGCACGTCGTTGAGGATGGCCAGAAGCGCCTCGCCTGAGGCGTGCACCACGCCAAGCCGCTCGCGCTGGACTGGGGAGAGGTCGTCCATCGCCATCGCCTGGGTCATGCCGAGCACGCCGTTCAGCGGCGTGCGTATCTCGTGGCTCATAGTGGCGAGGAAGAGGCTCTTCGCCCGATTGGCGGCCTCGGCGTCGTCGCGCGCCTTGGCCAGCGCCAGCTCGGCGCGCTTTTCCTCATCGATGTTGCGTGTGGCGCCGACGACGCTGACGATGCGGCCGCGCTCGTCCTTGATCGCCTCGCAGGCCATCTCCACCCAATAGTGCGGACCGTTCTCCCGCATCATCCGGTGCACAATCCGGTAGGGCGTCCCGGTGGCGGTGTGCTCGTCCCACAGCGCCTTCGTCCGCTCTAGGTCGTGCGGATGGACCCCGTACCAGGCGTCGGCGGCGAACTCCGCATAGGTGGTCGATCCGCCATCGGTCGGCTCGGCGCCGTCGCTGGCCAACTCGCGGTTGCGGTAGTCCATCTCCCAGACGTTGATGTTGGCGAGCTCGGTCGCCAGGCTTAGCCGGCGTTGCGACTTCGCCAGCGCTTCCACGGCCCTGCTGCGCTCCCATTCGTCGGCGACGAAGGCGGCGTGGTCGACAAGGCGCTCGGCCATGTCGGCGTCGTAGGGTCGGGACAGCGGATCGAGGATGGCGAGCGCACCTATCCGGCGTCCGTCGGGAAGCGTGATCGGCGCCGCGGCATAGAAGGCGTTGTCCGACTCGCCAACCGACAACGGGTAGGCGTCGCTCCAGCACTGCTCGCCGAGATCCTCGATCCACAGCACCTCGGACGTCTGCATGGCGAGCTGCGCCAGCGCCGCAGCCCGCGAGGTCGGCCCGGGCTCGTCGAGGCCGACCGCGATGATCCGCATGCCGCGCCGACCGGCGAGCGCGACCTGGGCGCTGGCCGCTCCGGCCATGCGCTGGGCGAGGCGGGCGATGCGTTCGTAGATGGCGCGTCCGGCTTTCGGATCGATCGGGTCGCTCGCGCGCGGCCGACGGCCGGCGTCGGCCGGCGGCTCTTCGTTCGCCATAACCAATTGAAATCCTGTTCCCCCGGAAATTCGGACAGGGTGAACGATCCCGCTTAAAATACCGTCTACGGTCGGGGTTAGGCGCTGAGGCGTTCCGCTGCGGTGAGCGTGTTGGCGAGCAGGCAGGCGACCGTCATTGGGCCTACGCCGCGTGGCACCGGCGTGATGGCGCCGGCTACCTGAACTGCTTCGCGGAAGGCGACATCGCCGACCACCACCATCTTCCCGGCCGCCCGCGCCTTGGGCATGCGCGAGAGGATGCGGTGAATGCCGACGTCGATCACCACGGCGCCCGGCTTGATCCAGTCGCCGCGGATCATCTCCACCTGGCCGACGGCGGCGACCAGGATGTCCGCCTGGCGGGTGACCTGGGGCAGGTCGACCGTCTTCGAGTGACAGATCGTTACAGTGCAGTCGGCGCGCAGCAGCAGCTGCGCGATCGGTTTGCCCACGAGGTTCGAGCGGCCGACGACCACCGCGCGCTTGCCGCGCAGCTCTCCGCCCAGCGCCTCCTCGATCAGAACCATGCAGCCGACCGGCGTGCAGGGGAAGAGCCCGTGCTGGCCGGCCGCGAGGCGGCCGATGTTGATCACGTTCAGCCCATCGACGTCCTTGTCGGGGTGGGTGGCGTCCTGGATCGTCAGCTGATCGATGTGCGCAGGCACGGGGAACTGGACCAGTATCCCGTGGATCGCCGGATCGGCGTTCAGCGCGGCGACCTCGGCCAGCAGCGCCGCCTCGGTGGTTTCGGCCGGCAGCCGGATGGTCACCGAATGCATGCCGATGGCGCGCGACTGCTCGCCCTTGCTTGCCACATAGATCTGGCTGGCCGGGTCCTCACCCACCAGCACCACGGCCAAGCCCGGCGTCACCCCGCGCGTGCGCTTGAGCTCGGCCACGCCCTCGGCGACGCGGGCGACCAGGCGCTCGGCGATCGGGGCGCCCTCGATCCGTTTGGCTTCAGCCATGGCGCCGCCAATGGCGCCGATTCAACGCGAGCCGCAAGGGGCTAGGCGCGGGCTTTCAACCCCTGCCGCTCCAGCCGCCATTTGAACTGGTCGAAGCGGTCCTGGCCGAAGAAGGGCTCGCCGCCAAAGGCGATCATCGGGACGCCGTAGTGGCCGGCCTGGCGCTGATCGATCTGGTTCTGCTCGATGACCTCGTGCAGTCGGAGCGCTTCGGCGTCGACGGCGGCGTCGAGCTCGGCCGCATCCAGTCCGGCGCGCTCGGCGGCGCGGGCGATGTGGTCGCCCTCGTGCCAGTTGTCGACCGCTCCGCTCCAGATCACCTTGCTGGCTTCCTCCAGGTACGGAAGGCCCCGCCCGCGCTCGGCCGCCGCCACGCCGAGCCGCGTCAGGCGGTGGATGTGGGGCTGTCCCTTCGGATAGGTGCGCGTGGCCATATCCATGAAGACGGGGTCGGGGCGCGGCCAGCGGATCGGCACACCGAGGAACTCGGCTTCGCGGCGGATGTCCATCTGCAGGTAGGAATACCAAAGCGGATCGCGGCCATCGAAGAACTCGGGCGTCCGCACGGCAAGCGGATAGACCGGCCGGATATTGCCCTTGACGTCGAAGTCGCGCTCGAGCGCCACGAGCCGATGGGTGATCAGGTAGGAGTAGGGCGAGCGGAAGGACCAGAAGAGGTCGTAGGCGAGCGTCATGGCGGACCTGCAAGCTTGGGCGTTCCGCCCGGCGTGCGCATAGTGTCAGGCGAGCGCTGGAGCGCAAGGAACCGAGCATCATGAGCCGACCTGAGCCGATCCCGCTGATGGGCGCCCCGGGCTCGCCCTATACCCGCAAGATGCTGGGCGTGATGCGCTACCGCCGCATCCCCTACCGGTTCCTGTCCTCGGCGGACGCAGCCAGGGCCGGCATGCCTCAGCCCAAGGTCGCGCTCCTGCCGACCTTCTACTTTCCTGACGCCGAAGGGGCCTTCGAAGCGGTGGTCGACTCCTCGCCGATCATCCGCCGCCTGGAGCGCGAGCACGCCGGGCGGAGCCTCGTCCCCACCGAGCCCGGCCTCGCGTTCCTGAACGACCTGATCGAGGACTATGCCGACGAGTGGCTGACCAAGCCGATGTTTCACTACCGCTGGGCGTATGCGGACGATGTGGCCAAGGCGTCCCAGCAGCTGCCGCTATGGCGGGGCTACTCGATCGCCGACGCGACCCTGGCCGAACGGGCGAAGACGATCGGCGAGCGCCAGATCGGGCGGCTCTACGTCGTCGGCTCCAACCCGGTGACGGCGGCGGTGATCGAGGCGAGCTACAAGCGTTTCCTTGCCGCCTTCGAGGCGCATCTCAGCCGCTTGCCGTTCGTGCTCGGTCAGCGTCCTGCGTCCTGCGACTTCGCCATCTATGGCCAGCTCACCCAGCTGGCGCTGTTCGACCCGACTCCGGCCGCGCTCACCGCCCGGACGGCGCCGAGGGTCTATGCCTGGGCCGGGCTGATGGAGGACCTGTCCGGCTTCGAGCCGCCCGACGACGGGTGGCTTTCGATCGACGCGCTTCCCGAAACGCTGACCGCCCTGCTGGCCGAGATCGGGCGCGTCTACCCGCCTGTTATGCTGGCCAACGCCCGCGCCGTCGCCACCGGCGCCCGCGAGGTTGAGGCCGAGGTGGACGGCCAGCCCTGGCGCCAGCCGCCGTTCGCCTACCAGGCCAAGTGTCTGCAGTGGCTGCGCGGAGCCTACGCCGCCCTGCCGCCGCTCAGCCGGGCGAAGGTCGATCCCATCCTAGAAGCGAGCGGCTGCGCCGCCGTCGTGGCCCTAATCGCCTAGCTCTGCATCTCGACGCCCGGGATGTCGGCGATGTGAGTGACCCACGCGGCGCGCGAGCGGGTCCAGATCTGCCTGACCGGCGTGAAGTGCGCCCGCTGGCGCACCGTCCCGAAGCCCAGGCTGTAGGGCTTGGGCTCGTCGCCCAGCCCGGTCGCGTAGATCGGCGAGCCGCAGCGCGGGCAGAAGGGGTGCTGGCGCTTGGTCCCGCTGTCGGCGGTCTTCACGTAGATCGTGGGGTCTCCGCTGAGCAGGCGAAACGACCCCGGCTCGGCCGCGATGGTCACGCCGAAGGCCCCGCCGGTCAGCGCCTGGCAGTCGGTACTGTTGCACATCCCCGTCCGCGCCGGATCGGCCTCCGCCTCGAAGGCGATGTAACCCCAGTGGCAGTGGCCGTCGATCTTCACCTGAGCGCTCCCCTATTGCCGCGCCATCTCCGCCCGGCCGATCGCATCGCCATCCAGAACGCGGTCGGCATCCATCGTGACCGTCACTCTCCTGAGCTTGCCGGTGAAGGCGAAGGGGGCGGCATAGTCCGCAACCGGACTGCCTCGATCGCAACCGATGTCGAGACCCGACCAGGAGATGAAGCTGTGGAAGCCCATGGTCGTCTCTGCGACTCCGGCGTCGTCGCCATCGATCAGTAGACGGAGGATACTCGGATCGCCGTTCGCGACCGCAACACCCAGCCGGCGAGGCCCGGCCGGCGCGACCCGGTCGCTGACGACGGTCGCGTGCTTGCCGCCGACGTTCATGTCGTAGACCAGCCGTCCATGGCGCACGAACAGGCAATAGCCGCAGGTCGCATCGCCATGGGCGATGAGCACGCCCTCGTCGGTCGCGGCCAGGTCGACATGCGCTTCGATGACGAACGACCGCGAGCGGACGTCGGGCGCGATGTCGGTCGGCAGATGGCCCATGCCGGCGTGGAAGACGAAGTGCGTCCGCGGCCCATGGAACCGGGCGGCGTTCTCGGCGAAGCGGGGCGCGAAGCGATCGTCCAGCGGCAGCACCTTGCAGCGTTCGGCCTCGATCCACCAGTCGCTGATCAGCTCGGCCAGCTTATCCGGGCGGCCGGCGGCGATGTCGTCCACTTCCGAGAAGTCTGTGTCCAGATGATAGAGTTCCCAGACGTCGTCCTCGAACGGCGTGCCTGGCGGGTGGTAGGAGACCGCCTTCCAACCGTCGCTCCACAGTCCTCGGTGGCCGAACATCTCGAAGTACTGCGCTCGGCCGCGCGGTGGGTCGGCATCGCCGAAGCTGGCCGCGAAGGAGACTCCCTCGAGCGGCTGCTGGGCGACGCCGGCGATCGTCTCCGGCGCCACAGCTCCGACGACTTCGAGCAGGGTGGGGACGATGTCGCAGGCGTGGCGGAAGCCGTGCCTGAGCGCCCCGCGGGCGGCGATGCCCCTGGGCCAGCACGCAACCAGCGGATCGCGGATGCCGCCGCCGTGAGTGTTCTGCTTGTATCGCTTGAGCGGGGTGTTGGCGGCCATCGCCCAACCCCACGGAAAGTTTGAGTGCGTGTCGGGTCCGCCGATAGCGTCGATGCGCGCCACCTTGTCGGCGATGGATTCGAGCACGCCGTTATAAGGCCCCATGGCGTTGACCATGCCGATCGGGCCGCCCTCCTGGCTCGCGCCATTGTCGCTCATGACCAGGATCAGCGTGTTCTCGCGCAAGGCCGCTTCGTCCAGGAAGCCGATCAGCCGGCCGAGGTTTTGGTCGGCATGGTCGAGCATGGCGGCGTAAGCGCCGGCCAGGCGGCGGAACAGACGCTGCTCGTCGGCCGTATGCTCGGCCCACGGATGGACGAAGGCGTTGCGCGGCGGCAGGCGGGTGTCGTTCGGCACGACGCCCAGCGCTTTCTGCCGTTCGAGCCTGCGCTCGCGCTCGACGTCCCAGCCGTCCTTGAACACCTCGTCGTAGTGCAGGATGAGGTCGCGCGGCACCTGATGCGGCGCATGGCAGGCCCCGTAGGCCAGCCAGGTCAGCCACGGCGTTTCGGGGGCGTCGGCGACGTGGTCGGCGATGAAGCGGATGGCCTGGTCGGTCAGGTCCTCGGTCAGGTGGTAGCCGCTCGCGTACGTCCCGGGCGCGGCGATCGCGGTGTTGTCGCGCACCAGCTCGGGCGCGTACTGGTCGGTCTCCGCGTCCATGAACCCGTAGAAGCGGTCGAAGCCACGGCCCAGCGGCCAGCCGTCGAACGGCCCGGTCGGCCCGGTCTCGGTCAGTGAGGTCACGTGCCACTTGCCGACCATGTAACTGCGGTAGCCGTTCGCCCGCAGAATCTCGGGCAGCGTGCCGGCCGAGTGGGCGATCTTGCCGCGATAGCCCGGATAGCCGGAGTCGAAATTGGCCAGGCAGCCGACGCCGACCGAGTGGTGGTTGCGGCCCGTGAGCAACGCCGCCCGCGTGGTCGAGCACATAGCGGTGGTGTGGAAGCCGCTGTAGCGCAGCCCTTCCGCCGCCAGCGCGTCGATGCTGGGCGTCGCGATCGGCGAGCCATAGCAGCCGAAGTCGGAAAAGCCGACGTCGTCGAACAGCACGACAAGGATGTTCGGTGCGCCAACAGGCGCGCGCGGCTTCGGCGGCCACCAGGGGGTGGAATCTGCGACGGTCCTGCCGATCTTTGCTTCCACTAACTCCAGCCCTTCCGCGCCAGCCGCCCAGGCTAGAGCGCCGCGCGGGCCGGCGCAAAGGCGCCGGCTTGAGCTGACTCAATCCGCGCGCGCCGCCCACGCCGTAGCCTTCGACCGATTCTTGAGGAGGCGATTGGCCAGCTATGCTGCAGACATCAGTCGTCCCACCCGCCCCTTACGACCTGGCGCAGGCCGAAAACGCCACCCTGGCCGCCAAGCTCCGCGATTATGCAGCGTTGCTCGACGACCAATCCGACGGGCCGTTCCGCGCGCGGGCCTATCGGAAGGCCGCTGCCGTCATCGAGCGCCTGCCCAGGCCGGTGTCGGCCGTCTTGGCCGCCGAGGGTCGCGAAGGGCTCGACGCCCTGCCGGGCATCGGGCCTCGAATCGCGGCTGCGCTGGCCGAGCTCGTCGCGACGGGCCGCTGGTCGCAGCTGGACCGCGTTCGCGGTGAAGCGCAGCCCGAGGCGCTGTTCCGCACCATCCCGGGGATTGGGCCCGAGCTCGCGCGCCGGCTGGCCGAGGATCTGCACCTGTCGTCGCTCGAGGCGCTCGAGGTCGCCGCTCACGACGGCACGCTGGCCAGCGCCGCAGGCTGGGGGCCGCGTCGGCTTCGGATGCTGCAGGCCGCGCTCGCCGAGCGGCTCGGTCGGCCGCGCCTGCGCTGGGCGCGCGCCATGGCCGCTCGCCCGCCGGCGGTCATGCTGCTCGACGTCGATCGGGAGTATCGGCGGCGCGCCGCCGCGCGCGAGCTCCGGCGCATCGCGCCCAAGCGGTTCAACCCGGCAGGCAAGGCGTGGCTGCCGATTCTGCACACGGAGCGGGGCGCTTGGCGATTCACCGCGCTCTACTCGAACACGCCGCTCGCCCATCAACTGGGCCGAACCGGCGACTGGGTGGTGATCTACTACGAGACCGACGCCCAACCCGAGGGCCAATGCACGGTGGTCACCGAAACACTCGGACCGCTGAAGGGCGAACGGGTGGTGCGCGGCCGCGAGCAAGAAATATCCGGTCCTCTCTCGGCGCTTGAGCCGGATCAAGGCGGCGCCGCACGGCGGTCGTAGGTTTCTCTGGTGGATAGCCGAGATCCGGGAGCGGGCATGATGACACGCAGGCTGATCGCGTCCGGGATCATTGCGGCGCCAGCGGTGGCCGCCGGGCTTGGCGCGGCCGCCGCGCGGGGCGCTGTGCCGCGGCCGTTGCCGGCCCCGCATCGGCGGGGCGGCATGCCGCTGATGGAAGCGCTCGATGGCCGCCGCTCGACCCGCGAATACGCCGAGCGTCAGCTGGATGCTCAGACCCTGTCCGATCTTCTTTGGGCGGCGTTCGGGGTCAACCGGCCGAGCGGCGATCGTACCGCGCCGTATTGGCGCCACGTGATGGTCATCGATGTCTATGCGGCGTTGGCCGATGGGGTTTGGCTCTACGAGCCCCGCACCCACAGCCTTCTGCCCTTTCGAAGCGCCGACCTCCGCGCGCTGACCGGCCGCCAGGACTTCGTGGCGAGCGCGCCGCTGAACCTCGTCTACGTGGCCCACGGCGAGCGGATGACCGATGTTCAGCCCACCGATCGGCGACTTTTCGCGTCGGTGGACACCGGCTTCATCGGGCAGAACGTCTATCTGTTCTGCGCCTCCGCAGGACTGGCGAGCGTGTTTCGGGGCGCCGTCGACTATCCCGCGCTGGAAAAGGCGATGCAGCTGCCCGCCGAGCAGTTTGTCACCTTCGCGCAGAGCGTCGGCTACCCAAAGGCGTAGTCCGCGGCTGGGGGGCGATCCTTCAACACAAAGCGGAGCGTAGGCGGCGTGGACAAGGCAAACGGCTGGCAGACGATCAGGAAGCGCCACGGGGATGCGTCGCGGGCGAACTTGGTCGACTATGAGTCGGCGGTCGCAGCCTTTTCGTGGGATGACGCGCGACGGCTGCTCGACGGGCTCCCGGGGGGCGGTCTGAACATCGCCTATGAAGCCATCGATCGGCACGTCGCCCATGGCCATGGCGATCGGGTCGCCATCCGCTGGATGGCGCAGGACGGGCGGGTCGAGATCCTCACCTACGAGGACCTGCGGCGACGGACCAACCGCTTCGCCAACGTGCTGCGCGCGCTCGGGCTGAAGCAGGGTGATCGCGTCTATTCGCTGCTTGGCCGCGAGCCGGCGCTCTACATCGCAGCGTTCGGAACATTGAAGGCCGGCTGTGTCTTCTGCCCGCTGTTCTCGGCCTTCGGACCGGAGCCGGTCAGGGCGCGCATGGAGATCGGCGAAGGCGCGGCCCTGATCACGACCGCAGCCCACTACCGCCGCAAGGTCGCGCCCTGGCGCGCCGACCTCGCTTGCCTGCGCGAGGTGCTGATCGTGGACGCCGAGACAGAGCTGCCCGAGGGAACGCGGGATTTCTTGAGCCTGATGGGACCCGCGCCCGACGCGTTCGAGATCGTCAAGACAGCGCCGGACGATGTCGCCCTCCTGCACTTCACCAGCGGCACCACCGGGCGGCCCAAGGGCGCCGTCCACGTGCACCAGGCTGTGGTCGCCCACCACATCACCGGGCGCTACGCCCTAGATTTCCACGAGGGCGACACTTTCTGGTGCACGGCCGATCCGGGCTGGGTGACCGGAACCTCCTACGGGATCATCTCGCCACTGACCAACGGCCTCACCATGGTCGTCGACGAGGCGGAGTTCGATGCGGCGCGCTGGTACCAGCTGCTGCAGGACCAGAAGGTCACCGTCTGGTACACCGCGCCTACGGCGATCCGCATGCTGATGAAGGCAGGCGCCGAGCTCGCGCATCAGTATGATCTCTCGTCGATCCGTTTCATGGCCAGCGTCGGGGAGCCGCTGAATCCGGAGGCCGTGGTCTGGTCCGCCGAAACGTTCGGAAAGCCGTTCCACGACAACTGGTGGCAGACGGAAACCGGCGGCATCATGATCGCCAATTACGCGTCGATGGACGTGCGGCCGGGCTCCATGGGCAAACCGCTGCCAGGGGTCGTCGCCGGCATCGTGGAGCGCATCGAGACCGGCGTGGCCGAAGTGACCCGACCGATGGCGATGGGCGAGCTCGCGCTTCGGCCGGGATGGCCCTCGATGATGCGCGGCTACCTCCACGAGGAGGAGCGCTATCGCAAGTGCTTCGTGGGCGGCTGGTACCTGAGCGGCGACCTCGCGATGCGGGACTCCGACGGCTACTACTGGTTCGTCGGGCGGGCGGATGACGTGATCAAGAGCGCCGGCCACCTGATCGGCCCGTTCGAGGTGGAGAGCGCCCTTATGGAGCATCCGGCGGTGGCCGAGGCGGCGGTGATCGGCCTGCCCGATCCCATCGCCGGCGCGACGGTGAAGGCCTACGTCACGCTGAGGCCAGGCTTCGAGCGAGGCGAGGCCATGCGCCGCGAGCTGCTTGGCCACGCGCGCAAGCGGCTAGGGGCGGCGGTCGCGCCAAAGGACATCGCCTTCCGCGAGAACCTGCCGAAGACCCGAAGCGGCAAGATCATGCGCCGCCTCCTGAGGGCGCGGGAGCTCGGCCTGCCGGAGGGCGACCTCTCGACGCTGGAGAGCGAGGAGCGATGAGCGAGGCGGCCGCCAAACCGCACCTGTCCCGCGACCACGTGCTCGCGCTCCTGCGGCAGATGATCCGCATCCGCGAGTTCGAGGCCAAGTGCTACGAGGTCTACACGCAGGAGAAGATCCGCGGCTTCATGCACCTCTACGACGGGGAGGAGGCCGTGGCCGTCGGCGTTATCCCGGTGCTGGAGGCTCGCGACCACATCGTCGCCACCTACCGCGAGCACGCGCACGCGCTGGTGCGTGGCTCACCCATGGCCGGCGTGATGGCCGAGATGTACGGCAAGCGCGAAGGGCTGAGCGGCGGCCGCGGCGGCTCTATGCACCTCTTCGACCGCGAGCATGGCCTTTTCGGCGGCAACGCGATCGTGGGCGGCGGGCTGCCGCTCGCCGTGGGCTTGGCGCTCGCCGATCGTATGCAAGGCAAGGACGCCGTCACGGCCTGCTTCTTCGGCGAGGGCGCGGTCGCCGAGGGCGCCTTCCACGAGAGCCTGAACTTGGCCGCTCTCTGGGGCCTGCCGGTCCTGTTCGTCTGCGAGAACAACCGCTACGCCATGGGCACGGCGCTCGAGATCTCGGAGTCCGAAACCGACATCCACAAGAAGGCCGAGGTCTATCGCATCGCCTCCGAAGCGGTCGACGGGATGGACGTGGTCGCGGTGGAGGCGGCGGCGCGACGAGCGGTCGCCCAGGTGCGCGAGACCGGCAAGCCCTATTTCCTCGAATGCCGGACCTATCGGTTCCGGGCGCATTCCATGTTCGACGCCCAGCACTATCGCGCGCGGATGGAAGTCGAAGCCTGGCGGGTCAAGGACCCCATCGTCCGCTTCCAGGACTGGGCGATCGCAAGCGGCCTCGCGCATGCCGACGACGTGGAGCGCATCCGGGCAGAGGTCGGGGCGGAGATCGAGGCCGCGGTCACCGCCGCCGAAGCCGGGACGCTCGAGCCGGTGGAAGACCTGACGCGCTACGTCTGCGCTCCGGAACGGCCGGCGCCGCCGGCGCCCTCGCCTGCGCCGTCCGCGGCCACGGTCAAGACCAGCTACCGCGAGGCCATGCATGCGGCGATCCGCGACGCGATGACCCGCGACGACTCCGTCTTCCTGATGGGCGAGGACGTCGGCCACTACGGCGGCTGCTATGCGGTGAGCGAAGGCCTGCTCGGAGAGTTCGGCCCCGATCGCATCCGCGACACGCCGCTCTCCGAAGCCGCCTTCACCGGCGCGGGCATTGGCGCAGCTATGGGCGGGATGCGTCCGATCGTCGAGGTGATGACCGTCAACTTCAGCCTGCTCGCGCTCGACCAGATCCTGAACAATGCCGCCACCATCCGGCACATGTCGGGCAACCAGCTCGGCTGTCCGGTCGTGATCCGCATGGCGACGGGGGCCGGGCGGCAGCTCGCGGCGCAGCATTCGCACAGCCTCGAGGGTTGGTACGCCCATATCCCGGGGCTGCGCGTGCTCGCGCCAGCGACGCTGGAAGACGCCCGCGGCATGCTGTGGACCGCGCTGCAGGAGCCCGACCCGGTCCTCATCTTCGAGAACGTGATGCTCTACAATCGCACCGGGCTGCTCGCGGAGGACGCCGGTCCGGTGGATATCGACAACGCCGCCGTCCGGCGCGAGGGCCGCGACCTGAGCCTGATCACCTACGGCGGATCGCTCTGGAAGACGCTTGAGGCTGCGGAAGCGCTGGCGCGGGAAGGCGTCGAGGCCGAGGTCGTCGACTTGCGGGTGCTAAGGCCGCTCGACGACGCGACGATGATGGCCTCGGTCCGCAAGACCCGGAAGGCGCTGATCGTCGACGAAGGCTGGCGGAGCGGCGGCCTGTCGGCGGAGATCGGCATGCGCATCGTCGAGCAGGCCTTCTTCGATCTCGATGCGCCGCTCGCCCGGCTCTGCAGCGCCGAGGTCCCGATCCCCTACGCCAAACATCTGGAGGACGCGGCCATCCCGCAGACGGCGAGCATCCTGGCGGCCGCGAAGTCGCTGCTCGGCCGCGCCTGATCCATGGCCGAGTTCCGCATGCCCTCGCTCGGCGCCGACATGGAGGCCGGGACGCTGGTCGAGTGGCTGCGCAAGCCCGGCGAGACGGTGAAGCGGGGCGACATCATCGCTGTCGCCGAGACGCAGAAGGGCGCGATCGAGATCGAGGTGTTCGACGACGGCGTGCTCGACCGCTATCTCGTCGATCTCGGCGTCGAGGTCCCGGTGGGAACCCCGCTCGCGATCATACGCAAGGAGGGCGAGGCCGCCGCGCCAACCCCCGCGCCATCCGCACCGCCACGAGCCGAACCGCCGCCGCAGCCGCCCCCCGCGCCGACCGCGCAACCCGCGGCGCCCGCCGTCCCAGCCGCCGGTCGGGTCGCGGCCTCGCCGGCCGCGCGGCAGTTGGCCGAGGCTCGCCGGATCGATCTCGCCCAGGTGACGGGCAGCGGTCCGGGCGGGGTGATCGTGCTGGCCGACGTGGCCCGACTGGCCGCGGAAGCCCAACTGGCCGCGAAGGCGCGGGTAAAGTCGCCGGCAGCGTTCAACATCGAGCAGATGCGCATGGCGATCGCCGCGGCGATGTCGCGCTCGAAGCGCGAGATCCCCCACTACTATCTCGCCGACACCATCGACGCCGCTCAAGCCGTGAACTGGGTCGCGGCCCACAACGCGGATCGGCCGCCGCAGGAGCGACTGCTGGTCGGCGCGCTTTTCGTCAAGGCCACGGCGCTGGCCGCGAAGAGCTTTCCCGAGTTCAACGGCAAGTTTGAAGCCGGGGTCTTCACGGCAGGCCCCGCGGTCCATGCAGGCGTCGCGATCGCCATCCGCGGCGGCGGCCTGATTGCGCCGGCAATCCACGGTGCATCCGAGCTTCCTCTGGACGAGCTGATGGCCAAGATGCGCGACCTCGTGGCGCGGGTCCGCGCCGGCCGCTTCCGCAGCTCCGAGATCGCCGATCCCACGATCACCGTCTCCAGCCTTGGCGATCGCGGTGTGGAGACTCTCTTCGGCGTCATCTATCCGCCGCAGGTGGCCATCGTCGGCTTCGGCAAAATCGTCGACCGTCCGTGGGCTGAGGGCGACGCGCTCGCGGTCCGGCCCGTGGTGACCACAACGCTTGCCGCCGACCACCGCGTAAGCGACGGACACCGCGGCGCGCTTTTCCTCGCCCGGATCGGCGAGCTGCTGCAGCGACCGGAGGCCCTATGACGGCGAACGACATCCGCGCGGTTCTCCAGGACGAGCTTGGCCGCATTGCGCCCGAGATCGACTTTGATAGCCTCGATGCCAGGGCCGACCTGCGCGAGGAGGCCGACATCGACTCGATGGACTTTCTCAACCTGCTCACGGCCTTGCACGTGAGGCTGCACGTCGACATCCCGGAGGCGGACAACGCAAAGCTGATCACGGTGCAGGGCGCGATCGACTATCTGACGGCGAAGCTCGCAGCCACGGCTTAGTCGTTCGCCGCGTCGGGTGTGGAGCCGAGCATGGGCGAGCCTTCGTCGGAGCGATGGGTCCTAGGTGAAGTCATCCTGGCCGCGCACGTCGCAATCATTGGCTTCAACTTGTTCGGGTTGGTCGCGATACCGCTCGGCGCCTGGCGGGGATGGCGCTTCGTTCGCCGGCGCGTCTGGCGCCTGCTGCACCTGGGATCCTTCGCCGTGGTCGCGCTGCAGGCGATCCTGGGCAGGGCCTGCTTCCTCACCGACTGGGAGGCCGATGTCGTGGGCGACCCGTTGCACGCGCCGCTGATCATGCGCTGGGTCAACGCAGTGATCTTCTGGCCCTTGCCGATGTGGGTGTTCGACGCCGTCTACGTCGCGCTCTTCGTCTACGTCGTTGCCCTCCTATGGCTGGTCCCCTTGCACACGGCCGCGCGAGCCGGCGTCGCCGGACGCCATTGATGGGTGTCGGCGGCTCTTGGCGCGCGGCAGGCCACGAATCGCCATCCGGCGCTTCGCACCCGTCGTCCGTTCCGGCTACGGCGCTAGGGTCCTGATCAGGGCTCAGGCGCGGCGGTCCTTGGACCCGTCTCCGCCAGGGAAGTCTTTACCGCCGGCCACGAGCGGAGTTGGCTCGACGCGTCGGCTGCGCGCAAGCTCGGCAGGGGATAGCGGCGGAAGGTGACCATGACGTTGCTCGGGTCGAGCGAGCGGGGGGCTGTCGGGCCGCCGCTCACGCCGCTGGAGACGGGTTCGGCGATCGCCATCGGTGTCGTCTCCCTCCTGCTGTTCGGCGTGCTCGCGCTGCTGTTGGGCGCACTCGCTGACGAGAATCGCCTGAGCGTCGCCGCGATCGGCGTTAGCGCCACGCTGGAGGCGCTCAGCACGGGAGCGGCGACCGGGCTTGCGGGCCTATTCCTCCAGCCCCGCCGCCTCAGGGCGATCACCATCACCGCTGCGCTCGCGCTGGCCTCCTGCGATGTCGCGGTTGGCGGCGCGAACGGGCCTGGCGTGATTGTCATCCGGACCCTGGCCGGCGCGCCCGAGGGCGTCCTGCTCTGGGTCTGCATCGGCATGGTCGCCCGCACGCGGACGCCTGAACGCTGGGCGGCCGTGCTGGTGACGGCGACCCCGCTCGCCCAGTTCGCCGTCGCTTGGGCCCTGGCCGCGCAGGTCCTTCCGCGCCTCCATGCCGCCGGCGGCTTCGCCTTCATGGCGGCTTGCGTTCTTCTGGCCGCGCCCTTCGCCGTCATGCTGCCCGACGCATACGCCCCGCTTCCCGACGTTGGACGGCTCCCATTTTCCTTGCCCGCGCGCGGCTGGATTGCGCTCGTCGCCGTGCTCATCCTGGTTGCCGCGTCGGCGGCGGTCGGCATCTACCTCGTGCCGCTGGCGCACCAGGCGGGGCTGTCGCTGGGCGTGGCCTCGACCGCGACCGCGATTTCGCTCGGCGCGCAGGTGTTCGGCGGCGTGCTCGCCGTATCGCTGGCTGGCCGCATCGGCTATTTCCCGGTGCTGGCGGCCGGCGCCGCGGCCTTCCTGGTCGCATGGACGGCCTACGGCTTTCGCGAGCCGGCTTGGATCTTCATCGTCGCGACCGCCCTCTTTGGCTTTACGGCCGTCTTCGTCTCACCTTTCTTCGTGCCGATGACCATTGACGCCGATCCCAGCCGCCGCGCCGCCCTGCAGATTGGCGCGGCCCAGCTGTCGGGCGCCGCGCTGGGGCCGCTGATCGCGTCGCGCGCGGTTAGCGACGGCCGAGCGCATGGCGTGCTTGTCCTGGGCGGGGGCCTGGTGGTCGTCAGCCTCTGCCTGGCCGGATGGTTGCACTTCACCCACTTGGCCGCTGGGGCCGCCGAGTGACGCCCGACCTCTAGTCGGCCTCGCGGTCCAGCGGCATCGCCGAAGTTGAGCGAAAAGCGTACGGACCGGCTGTGACTCAGACCAATCGGTCATCGGGCGTCGTCGACTTAATCCAAGTCAAGGCGCGATGGGACGCTGTGCGGTATCGAAGGTTTGCAGGAGGTGACCATGAGCACCGGACTTCCCGTATTCGATACCACCGTCAACGAGACAAACCACTGGCTGAAGGCTCTGGAAGACGAGCTCCCGCAATGCGACCGGCATCAGGCGTATGGGGCCATGCGTGCGGTGATGCACGTGCTGCGCGATCGGCTGGCGCCCGGCGGCGCCATGCGCCTGGCTGCGCAGATGCCGCTGCTGCTTCGCGGCGTGTTCATCGAAGGGTGGCGCCCGGAAGAGACGCCAATCCGTTGGCACACGCCGCAGGCGTTCATCGAAGCCGTGGGAGCCGCGCTGCCTCCCGAATTCCCAGCGGATCCCGGGATCGTGGCGCGGCGCGTGATCAAGGTCCTCTGGTCGCGAATGAATGGCGGCGCAATGGAGAAGATCAAAGGCGAGGTGCCTGTCGCCATTCGCACCCTTTGGCCCAGCGAGCCCGCTCGGACCTGACCCGTCGCGCGGCGCCGTCGTCCGGCTAACCGGATTGGCGAGGCCGCCGACATGCGCGCCTCGGCCGAGGCCGACGCCTGGTGTGTGCTCGGCGTCGACGACGTGATCAATGACATCCAGGTTCGCGCCTGGCCTCGGTCGAACGGCGCGCTGGCCGTTTCAGGGCGCGACGATGTGGGACTTGCCGATCTTGTGGACCGACGAAGCGGTCGGGCCTTTGTCGCCGCCTTCGGATTCGGCGAATCGAACCTCGTCGCCGGGACTCAAGCCTTCGAAGTCGCCTGCGACGACCGCATTGCGGTGGAAGTAGAACTCCTGGCCGTCGGCGCTCTCGATCAACCCGTAGTCCTGCTCTGGGAACAGCTGCGAGATGCGGCCGAGCGGCGGCGCCTCATGCGCCTTCACCTTGCCCTCGAAGCGCCGTTCGTGATCCTGGAGCTGACGGCGGGCCGCCGCGAAGGCGTCGCGGACGGCGACATAGGGGTCCTCGTGGGCGTGATCGGCGGACGGGTTGCGGTCGACGACGACGTCCGCGCGCCCCGGCAGGCTGATGTGGATCCTGACCTGGTAGAGGTCGCCCTTATGGCGATGGCGGCTGCGGCCGATCAGGGCGACGTGGCAGGCGGTGATGCGCTCGCCGAACTGTTCGAGCTTGCGCGCTTCGCGCTCGATGCGCGCCTCCAGCGCTGGATTCGGTTCGAGCCCACCCTCGAACGTCACCTTCAGTGGAACTTGCATCTTCGATGCTCCGGCTAAGCGATCCGTCGTCGATGTGAATACTCAAGGCGGAGACCTGGCCCCGCCTTGATAGCGATCAACAAGTCCGCGCTTCCTCCGCGTCGCCGCGAGGAGTCAGCCGCCATCAACGTCGGCGAAGTGCTCCGCGAGGTTCGCCTCGGGCACTTGGGTGAGGTCCTTCTGCAGCTGCGCGGCAACCTTCCGCCGCGTTGGCGCATCAAGCGCTTGGTGGAGCTCGCTAAGCGCATGAGCGGGCGCCACGAGGATCAGGCGGTCGAACTCGTCGCGGGCGTTGGCGTCATTCAGCGCCGCCGCCACCTCGTCGACGAAGGTCCTCTTCTCGGTCCGATGCAAGTCTTCGCGAGGCTGCACCGCGTGGCGAACCGATCCCCTACTCCCGTACGAACGGCCCGGCCGCTCGGCGCCGAGATCGTGCGTGCGATCGTGGATATGCGCCGAGACGAATTCGCGGTGCGTGTCGAACGCCGTCCCGGCTGCCGCGAACGCCCTTGGCGCATCTCGTTTCTGCAGGAAGCGGGCGCGACCGCCGTCGGTGACGACATACCAGGTTCTGGGGGCTTTCATCGTCGGCTCCACTAGGGTTTCGGACATTCAGCCGCTGACTTGGATATCGACACCGCGCCGAACGCATTGAGGAGCATCAAAGCGGTGCCGGCGCCCGGTTGCAATTGACCTTGCTCAAGGTCGCGCACCGGCCGCGCGCGCACAATTGTTGGCGCCATGCAAGCCCGCCAGCCCCAACCGGACCTCACCAGCGGCCTAGCCGCGGGCGAGATCGCTGGCGAGGTCTTGGACATCGTGAGCGGCCTCGCAGACGAGCTGCATCCGCACCGGCGGGGCCTCGCTCCGCTCAGCTTTGAAAGCGACCTCGATCAAGGGTTCGGCCTGGACAGCCTGGGCCGGGTCGAGGCCATCCAGCGCCTCGAAGCGGCGTTCAACGTCCGCCTCGCCGACACCCTGTTCGCGCAGGCGGCAACGCCCGCCGACCTCGCGCGCGCGATCGCCAAAGCGGGGCCGGTTGCGGTTGGCGCCGCCCACGCCCGTGTCCAGGCGAGCGCCGCGTCAGGCGCGCAGGCCGCGCCGGGAGAGGCAGGCACGATCATCGACATCCTCGCCTGGCACGCCCAGCATCAGCCCGAGCGGCCGCACATCTACCTTTCCGACGGCGACCGGGAGGAGCCGCCGATCACCTACGGCGCCCTCGTCGCGCGAGCCGGCAAGGTCGCGGCAGGGCTGTCGGCGATGGGGATCGAGCCTGGCGCGCGCATCGGCCTCATGCTGCCGACGGGCGGCGACTTCTTCGCCGCCTTCCTGGGGGTGCTGGGGGCCGGCGGCGTGCCCGCCCCAATCTACCCGCCCTGGCGCATGTCGCAGATCGAGGAGCACCTCCGGCGCCAAGCCAGGATCCTGGCCGCGGCCGAGGTCGCGGGCCTGATCGCCTTCCCGGAAGCGGCACCGTTCGCGCGCCTCCTGGAGGCGCACGTCCCAAGCCTGGGTTTCGTCGCCACCGTTCCCGAGATCGAGGCCCACCCCGGCCCGCCGCGCCTGCTGCACGGCTCGCCCGACGACCTCGCGCTGCTGCAGTTCACGTCCGGCAGCACCGCCGACCCCAAAGGCGTGATGCTCACCAACGCGAACATCATCGCCAACGCGCGCGGCATCTCGCGGGCGATCCGCGCCACGCCGGCCGACGTCACCGTCAGCTGGCTTCCGCTCTACCACGACATGGGCCTGATCGCGGCCTGGCTGTCCTGCCTGGACCAGGCGGCGCCGTTCGTTGTGATGAATCCGCTGAGCTTCATGGCGCGGCCCGAACGCTGGCTTTGGACGCTGCACCGCAACCGCGCGACGATCACGGCCGCCCCGAACTTCGCCTTCGAGATCTGCCTCGCTATCCCCGATGCGCGGCTTACCGGCCTGGACTTGAGCGCGCTGCGCGTCGCCGGCTGCGGCTCCGAGCCGATCGCCGAGCGCACGGTCGAGGACTTTACACGCCGGTACGCCGTCTATGGCTTCCGACCCGAGGCGTTCCTGCCGGTCTATGGGCTCGCGGAATGCGCCGCGGCGCTCACCATGTGCCCGCCCGGCCGCACGCCCAGGATCGACCATGTGAACGCCCGCGCTCTGGCGATCACTGGCGAGGCCGAGCCCTGCGCCTCCGACGCGCCCGGCGCGCAGGCCATCGTCTCATGCGGCGCGCCGCTGACCGGCCACGAGCTGCGCATCCTGGACGTCGACGGGCGCGAGGCGCCAGAGCGTCGCGAAGGCCGGCTGCAGTTCCGCGGTCCCTCGGCGACGAAAGGTTATTTCAACGCGCCGGAGAAGACAGCCGAACTCGTCCTGCCCGACGGTTGGCTGGAGAGCGGCGATCTGGCCTACCTCGCCGGCGGCGAGCTCTACGTCACAGGCCGCACAAAGGACATCGTCAAGCGCGCCGGGCGCAACATCCATCCCGTCGATGTGGAGTCGGCGATCGAGGCCTTGCCTGACGTCGCCGCAAATGGGGCGGCGCTGTTCAGCGTCCTCGATCCCGAACGCGGTGCAGAGCGTCTCGTGCTCGCCATCGAAACTCCGGCCACCGAACCATCGCGCCGAGCGGCGCTGATCAGCCACGCGCAGGAGGCGGCGACCGAGCGCCTGGAAAGCGCCGTCGACGACATCGTCCTCATGCCGCCGGGCGCCTTTCCCCGTACCGAGAGCGGCAAGGTCCGCCGCCCGGCGCTGCGCCAGCGCTATCTGGCGGGCGCAGCCAGCGGCTCGCCCGTCTCCGCGAAGCGGCAGCTGCTGCGCCTCGAGGCGACGGCGGCGCTCGGCCGAGTCCGGCGGGCCATGCGGAGGCTGGGGGAGCGGCTCTACGCGCTCTATTGGTGGACGATCGTGGGCCTGATCGGCGCCGTGCTCTGGCCACTGGTGATGACCTTGCCCCGATTGCATTGGCGCTGGGCCGTGGCGCATAGGCTGTGCCGCATCGGGTTGCCGCTGCTCGCCCATCAGGTGACGGTGACGGGCGAGCGCCCCGAGCTATGCAAGGACGTCGTCTATGTCGCCAACCACGAAAGCTACATGGACAACGTCGTGCTCTGCGCCCTTCTGCCCGGCGACCTCGCGTTCGCAGCCTATGGCGAGCTCGCGCAGAACTGGTTCCAAGGCTCTTTCGTGCGAAGGCTCGGGGCGATCTTCGTCGAGCGCTTCGACCCGACCGGCGCGGTCGCCGACGCCACCCGGGCGCTGGAGCTCTTGCGCGCCGGGCGGCCGCTCGTGATCTTCCCGGAAGCGACGATCATGCCGATGCCAGGCCTCTTGGACTTCAGGATGGGCGCCTTCGTCACCGCGGCCAAGGCGGGCGCGCCCGTGGTCCCCATCGCCATCCGCGGCGACCGTCATATCCTGCGCCACGACGGCCGCTGGTTTCCTCGCCGAGGGAACGTCGAGGTGCACATCGGCCACGCGCTGACGCCGGCCGGCTCCGACTTCGAGGCGGCGCTCGCGCTCAAGAACGCCGCGCGGGCGGATATCCTCGCCCACGTCAACGAGCCGGATATCGCAGCGGAAACGCCCAGGTACTGAAGGCGGACGAGCCGATGGATCCCTGGGACAGCCCGCTGCTGACCGACCTCTATCAGCTGAACATGCTGCAGGCTTACCTCGAGACGGGCCGGACCGAGACGGCCGTCTTCGAGTTCTTCGTCCGCACGCTGCCCAAGCGTCGCGGCTTCCTGATGGCGGCCGGCCTGGAGCAGGCGCTCGATTGGCTGGAGGGCCTGCGCTTCGCCGAACAGGAGCTGAGCTGGCTCAGGTCGACCGGCCGCTTCTCAGACGCGCTCCTGGACGCGCTCCGCGAGCTCCGCTTCACCGGCAACGTCGAGGCGATGCCGGAGGGTGCGGTCTTTTTCGGGAACGAGCCCATCCTCCGGGTGATCGCGCCGATGCCGGAAGCGCAGCTGGTCGAGAGCCGGCTGATCAACATCCTGCATTACCAGACGATCGTTGCGTCCAAGGCGGCCCGGATTGTGTTGGCGGCGCCTGGCAAGTCATTGGTCGATTTCGGCTTGCGCCGTGCGCACGGCGCCGAGGCGGGCCTGATGGCCGCACGCGCGAGCTATATAGCCGGCTTCGACGCCACCGCGACGGTGCTGGCGGGAGAACGCTTCGGCATCCCGCTCAGCGGGACCATGGCGCACTCGTTCATCGAGGCGTTCGACGACGAGGCTGCCGCATTCGAAGCCTTCGCGCACGCGAGGCCGCATGGCCTGGTCTTCCTGATCGACACCTACGACACAGAGCATGCCGCCCGGCGGGTCGTCGCGCTCGCTCCACGGCTGCGGGAGCAGGGCATCGAAATCCACGGCGTGCGGATTGACAGCGGCGACCTGGACGCGCTCGCGCGCTCGGTGCGGCGCATCCTGGACGAGGGCGGGCTTGAGAATGTGATCATCTTCGCAAGCGGCGGGTTGGACGAAGACGACCTTTGGGACTTCACCCGCCGGGGTGCGCCGATCGACGGCTATGGCGTCGGCACCAGCCTCACCACCTCCTCCGATGTTCCAGCCCTGGACTGCGCCTACAAGCTCGAGGAGTACGCCGGCAAAGCCCGACGCAAGCACTCGCTCGGCAAGGCGACCTGGCCCGGCCGAAAGCAGGTCTGGCGCAGTTATGACGCCGAGGGCAGGATGAGCGGAGACGTGCTCTCGACGGCAAGCGATCTGCAGGCGGGCGAGCCCCTGCTCAAGCCGGTCATGCGCGGCGGCCGGCGGGTCGCCCCCTCGCCAAGCCTTGGCGACGTGCGGACCTTCTCGGCCCGCGAGCTTGGGCATCTGCCCGAACCGTTGCGGCGGCTCGAGCCCGAGGCGGTCTACCCCGTCATCGTGGGTCAGGCGCTGATCGACCTCACCGCCGAGGTCGACCGGACAATCGAGGCCGCGGAGGCCCGGCCATGACAGCGATACGTCTCTCGCCTGAGACCGACATGCTGCTGATCGTCGACGTGCAGAACGACTTCTGCCCCAGCGGCGCCCTCGCCGTGCCGGGCGGAGACGAGGTCGTGCCGCTGGTGAACAGGATCGCGCAGGCTTTCGCGCACGTCGCGCTGACGCAGGATTGGCACCCGCCAGGACACGCCTCGTTTGCTTCTTCGCACCCCGGGCGGAAGCCCAACGACGTGATCATGGCGGCCTACGGCGAACAGGTGCTCTGGCCGGACCACTGCGTGCAGGGGACCTGGGGCGCGGCCTTCCATCCCGATCTCGACGTCGCGCCCGCCGAACTCATCCTGCGCAAGGGCTCTCGCCGAGGGATCGACTCCTACTCGGCCTTCTTCGAGAACGATCGTCAGACACCGACCGGGCTGGGCGGCTATCTGCGCGAGCGGGGCTTTGGGCGGATCGTCATGGCGGGGCTCGCCTTCGATTTCTGCGTCCGCTGGTCGGCAGAGCACGCCCGAAGGCTGGGGTTCGAGGTGGTCGTGCTGGAAGACGCCTGCCGCAGCATCGACATTGCCGGCTCCGCGGCGGCTGCCCGTTCAGCGCTGGCGGCGGTTGGCGCGGCCTGCGCCCGAAGCGAGCAGCTCGCATGAGCGGCGCGGCCCTTAACCGAGTCCGATTGACCAAGGTCAAGGCCCGCCCGCGCCGGCCGCCGCATTGATAGCGTTGCTTGGCCGTAAGGAGAGTTCCGTGGTCCAAGGCGCCTTGCGCCTTTTCGCACTTGGAGACACCGCCGAGCTGGGCGCAGCGGTGGCGGCTGCGCTCGGCCAGCCGCTGACCCCGCACGAGGAACGCGAGTTCGAGGACGGTGAGCACAAGGCCCGCCCGCTTGAGGGCGTCGACGGCGACGATGCCTTCGTCATCCAGTCGCTGCACGGCGGGCCCGCCCGCAGCGCCAACGACAAGCTCTGCCGGTTGCTGTTCTTCATAGGCGCGCTGAAGGACGCCGGCGCGGCGCGGGTGACGGCGGTCTGCCCCTACCTCTGCTATGCCCGCAAGGACCGGCGGACGAAGGCGTTTGATCCGGTCACCACGCGCTACGTGGCGGCGATGTTCGAGGCGATCGGCGCCAACGCCATCGTCACGCTCGAGGTGCACAATCCGGCCGCGTTCGAGAACGCCTTCCGCCATCGGTCGGTCACGCTCACCGCGGCGCCTCTCCTGGTCGCCGAGGCGGCGCGACTGGGCAGAGAGCCGCTGTGCGTGGTCTCGCCCGACCCGGGCGGCGCCAAGCGGGCTGAGCTTTTCCGCGAAGCGCTTGAAGCCGCCATCGGCAAGCCGGTCCGCCGCGGCCTCGCCGACAAGCATCGCAGCGCCGGCGTCGTCACGGGCGACCTCTTCGTCGGCGATGTCGCCGGCGCTACCGCCCTCATCATCGACGACCTGGTCAGCACCGGCGGGACGCTCGTCCGCGCCGCGCGCGCCGCGCGGCAGGCCGGGGCCACGCGGGTCATCGCGCTGGCGGCGCACGGCCTGTTCACGCCCGGCGCTGAGACGGCGCTGGCCGACCCGGCGATCGATCAGCTGATCGTCACCGACGCGGTCCCGCCGTTCCGGCTTGCGGGCGCCGCCGTCTCGGCGAAGCTCAAGGTCACGCCGTGCGCGCCGCTGTTGGCCGAGGCGATCAGCAGGCTGCACTGGCGCAGGCCGCTCACCGACCTCCTGGTCTATTGAGCAGCCGGTCAAGCCGCTCGGCGTCGCGGAGCGCGATGCGAAGATAGGCCCTGGCCTGCGGCGCCCATTTCGCCGGCGTCCGCGGTCGCCGCTCGAGCAGATGCGCGATCGAAAGCCGCGCCCGGAGCATCGCGCGATGACAGCGGTAGAAGAGCCAGACCGCTTCGTCCGCGCGCTCACGGCTTCTGCGCGCCACGCCGGCCCGAATCCGACGTCCCGCTGCCGCTGACCCCAGCCGTTCGCACTCAAGGTCCAGGTAGGCGAGCTCCTCGAGCGGGTCGATCAGCCGAAGCGCGGCATTGAATTCGATCCGGTCGATGATCCGCACCACGGGACCATCGAAGCAGATGTGCTCGGGCCTCAGGTCGCCGTGGCCGTCGATCAGCCGCCCGGCGCGGGCGGCAAACTGGGCGGGCCGACGGCGAAGCGCGCGCCGAAGCACCGAATCGACGCGCCTGATCGAGCCCGACGGCAGCTCGAGCGCGGGGCGCAGCAGCGTCGCGCGATCGGCGATGAGCGCTTGCCGCAGCAGTCTGAGATACCGGGCCGGCGCCGCGGGCCTTGGCCGCGCGTGGCGATGGAAGCGCGCGAGCGCCAGGGCCAGGCGATCGAGCTCCGCTCGCGTCGGCGCTCGACGGCCAATGCGCTTGTCGAGCATGTCCTCGCGATCAAGGCGGCGCATGACGACCAGCCAGTCCACCACCCGGCCGCGTCCGCCCAGGCCCAAGCCATCAGGCCCCAGGACGAGCGGCGTGACATCGATGTAGACCCCGTCGGCCAGCGGGGTGTTGAGGGCAAGCTCCGCCCGGCACGCCGCCTCACGCTTGGCCAGGGTGGAGAAGTCGAGATAGCCGAAGCGGACCGGCTTCTTCAGCTTGTAGGCCCGCCGTCCGGCCAGGAAGACCCAGGACATGTGGGTCTCGACGCACGCGACCTTGATGGTCAGGCCATATGACGACGGCCGCCGCAGGAACGCGACCTCTTCGGACAGTATCGGCGGCCGGCGCCGGCGCGGCCCACGCCACGATCGTGCGCAGGAAACGGCGCTGCGCCCGCCGCTATCCACGGTCCCAAGGGCGAAGGCAGCCTCCGACGTCGCTGTCGTCACGATCCGCCCCCCATCGAGCCGATGATCGGCAGGACGGGTCGCGGCGCATTGCGCCAGATCAAGCGCGGCCGAGCCGGTCTTCGCTCTGCAGCTCCATCATAGGATCGCACGGCGGGCGCACTTGGGCGGAGGACCGCAAGGGGGAGGCACGGTGTTCCGTTTCAGCGGCCCGCGACGGGATGACTGGGACCCCGCCGGGCCTCATCGGCAGGTATAGGCGTTCGGGCTCCTCCATCGGCCGCGCGACTTAACGACCGTCCGGCGACAATCTACTTTACTTCCAGGAACTGACTTTTGTCAGGGCCGACTTGCTCAGGCCCGGATACTGTGAAGACGGGTAGGGACAACCGTCAATGGATCAGCTGATCGTGAGGCGGACCATCGCGCGTCTCCAGCAAGAGCTGGCCGACGGCAAGCCGCGCGAAAACGAGGCTGAGCTGCGTCGGCAATTGGAGGAGCAAGAAACCCTGCTTCGCGAGCTAAACGACCCCGTGAAACGGCGCTGACGCTCGTCAGGTAAGCTTAGCCGCAACCGCAACCTGAAGGGCGGCCCATATGCCCCTTTCGCGAGACGAGTTCATCCACCAGCAGAACATGCGCCGGTATCGGGAACAGCTCGCCACGGCTCCTCCTGGTCCTCGGCAAGAGGTGTTGCTGTGGCTCATCGCCGCAGAGCAAGCCAAGGCTTCCGAGCGAGGCTGGCTTACGCCGCTCCGTTAGGAGTCGGCTTCTCGACGAGGACGCTCGAAGCGGTCGCAGGCGCCAGGGCGCGACGTGCACGCCGCCAGGGAAAGGCGGCGCGCGCCTATCATGAGGGCTGGCCGATCAACTGAGCGTCCAGAATGCGCCGTGCCTCATCGGCGAGGTCATCGAAGGTGCGGTCCGCGGCGAGCGTCCGCCAAGCGGGGCCAATGTCTTTCGGCTCGACCTGCGCCAACACGACCTTCGCAGTGGCGTCGGATGCATCGCCCTCGCGCGCCGTCACGCGCCCGGCCCGCACCTTTGCGGGAGCGGTCAGCCACAGGCCGACGAAGACATGGCCCTTTGCTGCATCCTCGATGCTCATTCGTGATGCGCTCTCGCGAAAGGTGCCATCGGCGATGACCGGGGCTCCGGCGGCCAGCGCGTCGCGGGCGCGTTCGGCGAGGACCCGGTAGATCGTCGCGCGCGCTGCCGGGTCGTAGGCCGCCTCGCCCAGGCGATCGGTCTCCTCGACGTGGGCGACCGCCTTGCGGATCGCGTCGGTGCGCAACACGCGGGTGCCGCAAGCCCCCGGGACGTGCGCCGCCACCGCCTTGGCCAGCGTCGACTTGCCCGTCCCCGAGAGCCCGCCGATCGCCAGAAGCGGCGGCGGCGAGCGCCGCAGCAGATCAAGTCCCAGCTCGCGATAGCGCGCCGCTTGCGCCAGGTCTCCGGCCTCGACCGCGACCGCCATGCGCACCGTCGCCCGCAAGGCCATGAACAGCGGCAGGAGCGCGAGCGCGGCCTCCGGTTGTCCGGCGGCGTCCCAGTAGCGGTTCATGGCCAGGTTCGCCATGGCGTCCAGCCCGCGAGCTCGCAGGTCCATCAACAGGAACGCCACATCGTAGATCACGTCGGCGGTCGACAGCGCCTCGTCGAACTCGAGCGCGTCGAACGGGGTCACGCGGCCATCGAACAGGCAGATGTTGCGCAGGTGCAGGTCGCCGTGGCCGCGGCGCACCCATCCGGCCTTGCGCCGCGCTTCGATCAGGGGGGCAAGCCGGGCGAGCTCTCGCTCGAGACCGTTGAACAGCTCCTCCGAAGCCGGGCGCGCCCCCAGGGCCGCGGCGCCGTCGGCCTCGGTCTCGCGCAAGCCCGCGACGATCCGTCGATAGTCCGCCGGGTGGCCGAGGTCGGGGCGCGGCGGAAGCGACGCGTGGAAGGCCGCGACGACCTCGGCGGTTTCCTCGACGACCTCCGCAGTCAACCGGTCCGCGTCGGCGAGTTCCGAGAGCAGGGCGGCGTCGGGGAAGCGTCGCATCACGACGACCCAGTCGACCGTCTCGCCGTCGCCGTCGATACGGATCACGCCGCCCGGATCGCGGTTCACCGGAAGTACCGCCTCGTAGAGCTCCGGCGCCAGCGGGCGGTTGACGGCAAGCTCCGCCACGCAAGCCTGTCGCCGCGCCTCCACAGAAGACATGTCCGCGAAGGGATGGCGCAGGCTTCGCTTCAGCTTGTAGGCCCTCCCCTCGCCGAGGAAGACGTGGGACATGTGCGTGTCGATCCGCTTGAGCGGCCGCCGCGCGCCGCAAGCCGAGCCATCCTCAAGCGCCGCCACGATCGCGCACTGGCTGGCCTCGAAGGCGGATCGTTCCGACATCGGCAAGACGCTCCGGCTCCCGCGCTCGCGCGGCTCTATCGCCCTTCCCTATGGCACATCCCGTGGGGCGACGAGGCGACTGCGGCCCTGTCGCGCGAGACGCCGTCCGACGGGCGTTGCAACGAGTTGAGTCTGACATAAGTCAAACGTCGCACGGTCAAGCGGTTCATACTGCGTTGAGATTGGACGCCATACGCGACATGGCGTCCGGCGCTTTGACGAACGGAACGTGGAAATGGTGAGCGACAATCCGCGCCAGTGGATGTGGGAGGAGGCGCTCGACATGCTCGCGCGCGCCGAGCGCCTGCATCGTCAGCTGTTCAAACCCGCCGCCTCCCACGCACGCCGGCCAAGCTGGGAGCCGCCCGTCGACGTGCTGGAGACAGACGGCGAAGTCGTGATCATCGCCGCGTTGCCCGGCGTCGCCGACGCTTCCTTCAAGCTCCTCATCGACGGCGGCGATATCGTGATCGCCGGCGAGCGCGCCTTGCCCGACGAATTGCGCACGGCGCGCATCCATCGCTTGGAGCTCCCGCAAGGGTACTTCGAACGCCGCGTGGCCTTGCCCGCCGCCCGATACGATCAGATCCGCCACCGCACCCAGGACGGCCTGCTCGTCGTCACCCTACGCAAGCTCGCTTGAGCCCTGGAGCCGACATGGACGACGCCTCTATCGCCGAATCCGCCGCCAAACCGGCCAAGCCGTCGCCGTCGCCCGACGCCTTCATCGCAATTCCCGTGCGCAACACGGTGCTTTTCCCCGAGGTGGTCATGCCGATCACCGTCGGGCGGCCCGCCTCCGTCGCCGCCGCTCAGCAGGCCGTCCGCGAACAGCGCCAGATCGTCGTGGTGCTGCAACGCGATCCGCAGGTGGCGGATCCCAAGGCCAGCGATCTGCATGACATCGGTGTCGTGGCCAACGTCCTGCGTTACATCGCGGCCTCCGATACCGAGCACCATCTGATCTGCCAGGGGGTGCAGCGCTTTCGCATCACTGAGCAGGTCGAAGGCTGGCCGTACCTGGTCGTCCGCGGTCTGCACGTGCCAGAGCCGGTCGAAACCAGCCCGGAAGTGGAGGCACGGCTCCTGACCTTGCGCGAACAGGCTCTGGAGATTCTGGGGCTCATTCCGCAGGCGCCGGCGGAGTTGCGCGCCACCATAGCAGGGATCAACCGGCCCGGCGTGCTCGCCGACATGGCCGCGGCCTATCTCGACGTGGCGCCGCCGGAAAAGCAGGACATCCTCGAGACGATCGACCTCATCGCTCGCCTGGACAAGGTCATCAAGCTGACTGCGCACCGTCTACAGGTGCTCCGTATTTCCCACGAGATCGGCGCCCAGACCCAGGCGTCGCTCTCCGAACGCCAGCGCCAGGCGCTGCTGCGCGAACAGCTTGCCACCATCCAGCGCGAACTCGGCGAGGAGGAAGGCGGCGGCGCCGAGATCGCCGAGCTGGCCGCGGCCATCGACAAGGCGAACATGCCGGAGGAGGTCGCGGCGCAGGCGCGCAAGGAGCTTCGCCGACTGCAGCGCACGCCGGAGGCGGCGGCCGAGTTCGGCATGATCCGCGCCTACCTCGACTGGCTGATCGAGCTCCCCTGGGCGCCGCCGACGCCTCCGGTCATCGACATCGCCGAGGCGCGCCGGATCCTGGACGAGGACCACTACGGCCTCGACAAGATCAAGACCCGCATCCTGGAGTACCTGGCGATCCGCAAGCTCGCGCCGGAGGGAAAGGCGCCGATCCTGTGCTTCGTCGGGCCGCCGGGGGTCGGCAAGACCTCGCTCGGCCGCTCGATCGCCAGGGCCCTCGGACGACCCTTCGTCCGCGTGAGCCTGGGCGGCGTCCACGACGAGGCCGAGATCCGCGGCCATCGGCGCACCTACGTCGGCGCGCTGCCCGGCAACATCATCCAGGCGATCCGGAAGGCCGGCGCGCGCGACTGCGTCATGATGCTCGACGAAATCGACAAGATGGGCGCGGGCTTCCAAGGCGACCCGTCCGCGGCCATGCTCGAGGTGTTGGATCCGGAGCAGAACGCGACCTTCCGCGACAACTACCTGGCCGTTCCGTTCGACCTGTCGCGGGTGACCTTCATCACGACCGCCAACACGCTCGACACGATTCCGGGGCCGTTGCGCGACCGCATGGAGATCATCGTCCTGTCCGGCTACACGCCCGGGGAGAAGCTCGAGATCGCCAAGCGCTATCTGGTGCGCCGGCAGTTGGAGGCGAACGGCCTTGAGCCCGGGCAGTTCGAGATCGACGACGATGCCTTGGTCCGTATCATCGCCGCCTACACCCGCGAAGCCGGCGTCCGTGGACTGGAGCGCGAGATCGGCCGCGCCATGCGCAACGCCGCGATGCGGATCGCCGAGGGCAAAGAGACCAAGGTCCACATCGCCGCGGCCGACGTTGAGACGGTGCTCGGGCCGCCGCGGTTCGAGAACGAGGCAGCCATGCGCACCGCGGTGCCGGGCGTCGCCACCGGTCTGGCCTGGACGCCGGTCGGCGGCGACATCCTGTTCATCGAGGCGGCCAAGACCCCGGGCGCAGGCAAGCTGATCCTCACCGGCCAGTTAGGGGAGGTGATGCGCGAGAGCGTCCAGGCAGCGCTAAGCCTGGTCAAGACTGAGGCCGCGGCGCTGGGCATCGATGCGACGCAGTTCGAGAAGAACGACGTCCACGTGCACGTGCCGGCTGGCGCCACGCCCAAGGATGGGCCCAGTGCTGGTGTGGCGATGTTCATCGCCCTGACCTCGCTGTTCACCGGCCGCACGGTGCGCAGCGACACGGCCATGACCGGCGAGATCAGCCTGCGCGGCCTTGTCCTGCCGGTGGGCGGGGTCAAGGAGAAGGTGATCGCCGCAGCCGGCGCGGGCATTACGCGCGTCATGCTGCCGGCCCGCAACCGCCGCGATCTCGAGGAGATTCCCGCCGAGGTGCGTGACAAGCTGGAGTTCGTCTGGCTCGAGCGCGTTGACGACGCCATCGCGGCCGCGCTCGCCCCCGGGAAGCCCCAGTCCGACGCCTAGCGGTCGGCGTGGGCGATCCGAACTGCGAACGTGCGCTGGGCTCGGAAGCGCACCTCGCGGATAGGCAGCAAGGTGGCTCGCCTAGACGTTTGAACCCCGATCAGGACGCCGGCGCCGGAGCAGACAGCGGGTGCGAAGCGCCGGACAGCGAGTTTGTGGCCATCGTCGCGCCCGGGGCCGCCGCGTCGCCGGTCGTCCAATCGCTCGGGCAGGCGCCGACGCGATGGTAGTGAACCGCCTGGGCGAACGCCGGCTGGGCGGTGACGTCGGTCTGGATCAGCAGCTTGACGGTGAAGTCGCTGGTCGGGTCGCCGCTGGTCTGCGCCTGAATGTCCAACAGATGGCCTGCGGAGCGACAGCGCGCCGCGAAGCGCCCGCCGCTTTGAACGGTCGGCGCCACGAGCCCGCACGGCTCGCCGCTCACGCTCGGCAGCGGTTGAGTGAAAGCGGTGCGGATGCCGTCATCGGCGCAGACGAGGATCGTCTTGATGGTCTTCCCCTGGTCGTTCTGCGCCGCGACAGACCAGAGCGCCGGCGGCGCGGGCGTCGCGGTGACGCTCGCCGCCGACTGGCTCGACGGCTGTGAGGGGTGGCACCCGGCCAAGGCGATCACCACGCCGACAACGACACAACCGCTAACTGCGCGCATCCCATCTCTCCACGATTGCCGCATTGGAACTCGCCTTAGCTTAAGATGACCGGGGCTCATCAATATGCAGGCGGCACCGGCTCCCAAGGTCCACTGCATTCCTGCACGTTTGGATAATATCCCGGCGGGTCCTCGCAGTAATACCAATAGTTCTCGGGAGATGGGTAGTAATTGTAGTAGTCGTAGTAGTAATCCGGACCCACATAGAGAGGGTAAGGAAAGATCGGTCCCGGGTAGAAGAACCAGTTGTCGCCGACGACCCACCACCAGCCGAGATAGCCGTTATGGTTCTCGTGACGCCAGGCGCCGTGCTCCCAAAGGTTGCGCTCGCCCGGCGTAAAGCGGCTGAACCCATGCTGGTTGAATGCGCCGAGGTCTCGGCCCGGACCGCCTAGGGAATAGCGCGGGGTGCCCGGGGCGCGTCCGCCAAGCGGCAGGCTGCCATGAAAGCTCGGCGGAGCGGCGTGGAAGCCTCGGGGCGGCATGCCGCCTGCGCCATGCGGCGGGTCGGCCGCGAACGCCGACACAGCGAAAAAACAGCCAACTGCGGCGATGACGCCGGCGGCTACTCGGGACAACCTGGACATGACGTTTTTCCCGCGTGACTAAGATCGAGCCAATGCCTACCCCCGGGCGGGACCCGAGCCATTGATCTCGCGCAAACGCCGCTAGTTGTTTCTGCCGCCAGGTCGCGCCCGGCCATTCGGCTGAACTACGTCGCAGGGGCGAGCGCGGCCTCGTCGATCGCGGCCAACTGCGATACGGGCGTGGCCGGCCTTATAGCAGGAGAAGATCGCGTTCCCCGCTGATCCGCCCGGCTCTCAGCGGGCGGTATAGCCGCCGTCGATGACCAGCTCCGAGCCGGTGACGAACTTGGCTTCGTCGGACGCGAGGTAGACCGCGCCCCAGGCAATGTCGTCGGGCTCGCCGATGTGGCCGAGCGGATGCAGGGCATCGACGGCCTTGCGGCCCTCGGCGACGTCGCCCTGAGCGGAGAGGAAGCCATCGACCATCGGCGTCCAGATGAAGCCGGGATGGATCGAGTTCACGCGGATCTTTTCCGCGGCGTAGATGAGCGCGTCGTTCTTGCTCATCAGCCGCACGGCGCCCTTCGAGGCGTGGTAGGGCGGCACGTCGCCGGCGCCGACTAGGCCGTAGATGGACGACAGGTTGATGATGCTGCCGCCGCCGGCGCGGCGCATGAGCGGGACGGCGTGCTTGACGCCGAAGAACACGCCCTTGACGTTGATCGCCTGCACGAAATCCCACTCGGCCTCGGTCAGCTGGTCGGTGGGCTTGTTGGTTCCGGCGATGCCGGCGTTGTTCACCAGGATGTCCAACCGTCCGAACGCCTGGGCGACCTCGCCGAACACGCGCGCGACATCGGCCTCGCGGCTGACGTCGCAGCGCCAGTAGCGCGCCTTCGACCCGCGGCCCTGCAGCTCCTTGGCAAGCGCCTCGCCCGTGTCGTCGTGCAGGTCGAGGATCGCGACAGCCGCGCCCTCTTCGGCCATGCGGATCGCGGTCGCGCGGCCAAGACCGAGCGCCGCGCCGGTGACGATGGCGACCTTGCCGGAAAGGCGGTTCATGATGGGCTCCCGTCGCTTCGGGCGCTCAATGGACGCCGGAGCGCGGGATCACCTTGAGGCGCATCAAATTTTGGCCGGGGACGACCGCTGAATCGCGCTTGTCATCTGGACTACGTACTAACTGCGGTCGCTCGGGATCGGGACGGAATGGGTTCGCCAACATTCGATTTGGCCGTGGTCGGCGGCGGGGTTGTCGGTCTGGCGCACGCCTATGTGGCGGCGCGGGTCGGCAAGCGCGTCGCCGTCGTCGAGCGCGACGCCCGCGCCAACGGCGCGTCGATCCGCAACTTCGGCTTCATCACCGTCACCGGCCAGGAGCGGGGGGACAGCTGGCGTCTCGCCCGCCGCACCCGCGACGTGTGGGCCGAGGTCGCCGGCGCGGCCCGCATCCCGATCGAGCAGCGGGGCCTCTATCTCACCGCGCGATCGGCCGGGGCGGTCGCCGTGATCGAAGCCTTCCTCGCAACCGAGATGGGCGACGGCTGCCGGCTGCTGGCCGCGGACGAATTCCGAACCCTCGCCGATGGCCTTGGCGGCCCCGAGTTGGCTGGCGCGCTCCATAGCCCGCACGAGCTGCGTGTGGAATCCAGGACCGCCATCCCCGCGCTCGCGGCCTGGCTGAAGGACGGCCTGGGCGTCTCCTTCTTCAACGAGACCGTCGTGTTCGAGGCCGCGCCGCCCAGCCTTCGCACGTCGCGCGGGGTCATCGAGGCGGGCGCGGTCGTCGCCTGCCCCGGTGACGACTTCGCCACCCTCTATCCAGAGCCGATCGCGGCCCAGGGCCTGCGGCGGTGCAGGCTCTCGATGCTCAAGCTCGCTGATCCGGGGCTCAGACTCCCCGGGGCGTTGATGTCGGACCTCAGCCTCGTGCGCTATCGGGGTTATGCCGACCTGCCCGAGGCCCGCGCCCTTAAGGCCCGGCTTACTGCGGCGCATCCAGGCGCGTTCGAGCACGGCGTGCATCTCATCATCGCCCAGGGCGGCGATGGCGCCCTCATCGTCGGCGACAGTCATCACTACGGCGACCTTCCGCCGCCCTTCGCCCCGGCCGACGCCGAGCGCGAGATCCTCGACGAATTCGCCCGCGCGACCGGGCGGTCGCCGCCGCCGGTGCTGGAGCGCTGGACCGGCGTCTACGCCGTCGCCGCCGACCGCACCTACCTGATCGACACGCCGGAGCCTGGGGTGCGTCTGGTGATGGTCACCAGCGGCACGGGCGCATCCACCGCCTTCGGCATCGCCGAGCGGGTGATCGGCGACCTCTTTGATCTGCAGGCGGAGACAAGCGCATGACCTTTCCAGTGAGAGCCGTGGTGTTCGACTGGGCCGGCACCATGATCGATTTCGGCTGCATGGCGCCGGTGCGCGCGCTGATCGAGGTCTTCGCCGCGGAGGGGCTCGCCCTCTCGGCCGAAGAGGCGCGGCGCGATATGGGCAAGGCCAAGCTCGACCACCTGCGCGCGCTGCTCGCCGATCCGACGGTCGCGCCGCGCTGGGCCGCGCTCAAGGGCTCGCCGGCGTCGCCGGCGGACGTCGGGCGCCTCTACGAGCGCCTGGAGCCGGCGATGAAGGCGGCGGCAGCGAAGAGCTCGCGCCTGATCCCCGGCGCCGCCGAGGTCGCGGCCGCGCTGCGCGCGCTGGGCGTGCGGATCGGGTCGGGCACCGGCTACACGCGCGAGATGATGGCCGACATCCTGCCGGCCGCGGCCGCGCAGGGCTATGCGCCGGAGGTGGTGGTCTGCGCCGGCGAGACGCCGAGCGGCCGGCCGGCGCCGCTGATGACCTGGAAGGCGCTCATCGCGCTCGACGCCTGGCCCGCGCGCGCCTGCATCAAGGTCGACGATGCGCCGGTCGGGATCGAGGAGGGCCGCCTCGCCGGCTGCTGGACCGTGGGTCTCTCCGGCTCGGGGAACGGCGTCGGCCTCGACCTCGCGAGCTACACCGCCTTGCCGCCCGAGGAGCGCAGCGAGCGGCTGGCGCGCTCGGCGGCCGCGCTCCGCGCGGCCGGCGCTGATTTCGTCATCGAAGACGTGTCGCACCTCCTGCCCGTGGTGAACGAAATCGCCGAGCGCATAGATCCGGCAGTTGACCCAACCGAGGCCACGGCCCGCGAGCGCTGAGCGCGAAACCCCGGCGGGCGACCGATTGAACTAGCGAGGAAAAACGGCGGGCTCGGCGCGGTCGCGGCCCGCGATCGCCTGGCTGTCACGCGACTGACCGCAACTCTTCAAGAATCTGAAATTGTTCCATCACTGAAGCGTCACGGACGCGGCCTCCTATCCCACCGGAACGGCCACGCTTCGCGCGCGGTTGATCGTGCGCGCGATGGCCAGGGGGCAAATCATCATGAAGTCGAGCTATTTGATCTCGTGCGCGGTCGGCGCGCTTCTGGCCGGCGGCATCGCCACGACCGCGGCGGCCGCAGACGCGCCGCCTGCCGACAACAGCAGCAGCGCCGCTGCCGCGCAGGCCGCAGCTTCGAACGGTTCGAATGGTTCGAACGTTATCATCGTGACGGCCGAGCGGCGCAGCCAGAATGTCGAGCGTGTGCCCGCGACCATCCAGGCGTTCACGGGTCAGTCGCTGCAACAGGCCAACATCACCACGCTCGACGACCTGCTGAAATTCACGCCCAACATCACGTTCGGAAACAACGGCGCGGGGCAGGGCGAAATCTTCATGCGCGGCCTGAGCGCCGGATTCCGCGGCGGCCAGTCGAGCGCCACAATCGCCAACTTCCCGAATGTCGCGATCTACCTCGACGAAGAGTCGATGCAATTCCCGGCGCGCAACGTCGATATCTACATGGCCGACATGCAGCGCATCGAGGTTCTCGAGGGTCCGCAGGGGACCCTGTTCGGCGGCGGCGCCGAAGCGGGCGCCGTCCGCTACATCACCAACAAGCCCGACGTTTCGGCGACCTCGGCTCATGTCGAAGCGAGCTACGGCTGGACCTCGCACGGGGATCCCAACGACAGCATCAACGCCACGCTGAACGTGCCCATCGTCCCCGACAGATTCGCCGTGCGCGCCGTGATCTACAACGAGCGGCAGGGCGGCTACATCGACAACGTGCCCAGCAGCTTCACCCGCTCGAACTCCGACCTCGGCAACACCTACTTCAACATCCATCCAGTCGCGGGGCTGTGCCCCAACGGCCTGCCGGGCGGTGGGCCGCACAACCTCTGCACACTGCCGAACCAGCCCCAGTTCAACAACTTCGCGATCGCCGGCTCGGCGTCGAACCCGACGACGTGGACCGGCGCACGCTTCGAGGCGCAGTACGACATCAACGAAGACTGGAACGTGCTGGTCACCGAGAGCCTGCAGAATCTGGACGCTCAAGGCATCGCTGCGGACTATCCGATCGGATCCAACTTCCAGCCGCTTGGACCGTTGCAGATCACGGCCTTCACGCCCTCGTTCGACCACGACAAGTTCGAAAACACGGCCTGGACCGTCAACGGCAAGATCGGGCCTTTGAAGGCCATCTACACGGGCAGCTATCTCACCCGGAACATCGACGACCAGATGGACTACGCGAACTATTCGCGCACGACCGGCGGCATGTACTACCAGTGCACGGGCGGCGCGACGGGTTTCGGCGGGCACGAGCAGTGCTTCTCGCCGCTCGGTTACTGGCGCGACAAAGTCCGCAACACCCACTTGAGCAATGAATTCCGTTTGAGCACGCCGGACGACTGGCGCTTCCGGGCGATCGCTGGCGTGTTCAATGAACAGTTCCGCGTCTACGACGTGATGAACTTCAACTACAAGTCCATTCCATCGTGCACGCCGGCGAATCTCGCCGCCGCCCTCGTTCCCGGTGGGCCGCCCTGCCTCGCCAATGTCAGGCCGGCGCCCGGCTCGACCACGAACGATCCAAGCATCCGTGGCGACAACACCGCCTTCGGCGAGGATACCCAGCGCGGCTATGACCAGACGGCCATCTTCGCCTCGTTCGACTTCGACATCATCCCGGACGTGCTGACGGTGACGGCGGGGACACGCTGGTACCAGTACAACGAATTCGAAGTCGGATCGCAGTACGAAACCACCACGGAGTGCCTGGACGTGCCCAACGGCCAGTGCGGGCCTAACTCAGACAAGAACATCAACGCCCACCACGACCAGGTCACCTACACGGGCTTCAAGAGCCGCGCGAGCATCACATGGCGGATCACGCCGGACACCATGGTCTACGCCCTCTTCTCGCAAGGCTTCCGGCCGGGCGGATTCAACCGCGCAGCCGGGCTCGTCGCCCCCGGCCCCGGCCCGGGAAGTCCAGATCAGTTCAACAAGCCCAACGGGTATGCGCCGGACACGATAACCAACTACGAGGCGGGCCTGAAGACCGAGCTGTTCGACCATCGCTTGCAAGTCAACTTCTCCGCCTACTACATGAACTGGGACAACGTTCAGTTCCTGTTCTTCAATCCGACCGAGCTCGGCAACACCACCTTTGGCGTCAACGGCCCCAACTACCGGGTGGAAGGCGCCGAGCTGCAGGTGGTCGCACGCCCGATCGACGGGCTGACGATTCAAGGGTCGGTCACTTACAACAATGACCAGCAGACCAGCTCGCCCTGCCTGAAGGACAATGTCCCGGGCACGGCGGCGTTCGGCCAGTGCATCACCCAGGTCGTGCAGAGCGGCGTCGGGCTTGTGCCGTTCCAGAATCCGTTCGGGACGATCGGGTCGGTTCCCGCCTTCTCGCCGTACTGGCAGGGCAACATCCGAGCTCGCTACGACTGGACCGTCGGCGACTACAAGCCCTACGTGACCGGCGGCGCGAGCTACATGGGCAGCATGTTCAACCAGCCAGGCACCTACGAATCCGGCGCCGGCGTGCTGATCCCCAACACGACCTTCCTCCGCTACGAGCAGCCAGCCTACACGCTGTTCGATGCGTCGATCGGCGTTCGGAAGGACAACTGGTATGCGGAACTGTACTCGCAGAACATCGGCGACTCCCACGCCAGCATGTTCACGTCCTCAGCGCAGTTCATCAAATCGGAAGTCCCCGTGCGTCCCCGCATCATCATGATAAAGGTCAGCGCAGACTTCTAATCAGCGACCGCGCCGAGGTAAGCTAGGCGGTCCCGCCCGGCCGCCAGCCTTGCCTTCGCCGCATGCACGCCCCCACCGCCCCCGCGCCGCCATCCCCGATCGAGCAGCAGGTCGCTCGGCTGCGCGCGTTGCAGCAGGCGGGCCGGCATGATGAGGCTCTCAGCAGCGCCCAGGCGCTGCTTTGCGACCTCCCGGAAAACCGTGACCTCCTGCTAATCGCCGCCAGCAGCCTCCGGCGCCAGCTGCGCATCCCCGAGGCGCTGGCGATGCTCGACCGCCTCGAGCCGTTGCAGCCGCGCTTCAGCCGGATGCACGAGGAGCGCGGGCTTTGCTACGTGGCGCTCAAGGACGCGCCGCGGGCGACCGAGTCCCTGCTTCGGGCGGTGAACATCAACCCGGCGCTGCCAATGAGTTGGCGCATGCTCGAGGGCGTCTACCGCCTCTCGGGCGATCAAGAGAGCGCTTCCACGGCCGCCGCCCATGCCGCCACGCTAAAGGGGCTGCCGCCCGAGGTGGTGACGGCCACGGCGCTGTTCTCCGACGGCGAGCTGGCGCAGGCCGAACAGATCACACGCGCCTTTCTGCTCAAGTATGGCGACGACCCCGAGGCGATGCGGCTCCTGGCCAAGATCGGCATGGCGCGCGACGTGCTCGACGACGCCGAGACGCTGCTCGAAGCCGTGCTCGTGCTCGCGCCCGACTATCGGGCGGCGCGGCTCGACTACGCCCAGGTTCTGACGCAGCGGCAGAAGTATCAAAAGGCGCGCAAGCAGGTGCGCAAGTTGCTCGACGCGGAGCCCAAGAACCTCGACTATCGCTCGCTCGCGGGCGCCATCGCTGCGGGCCTCGGCGAGCACGAGGCCGCCATCGCGCTCTATCGGGAAATGCTCATCGACGCGCCAGCGTCGCCAGACATCCACCTCTGGCTTGGTCATGCCCTGAAGACGCTTGGCCGATTGCCGGATGCGATCGAAGCCTACTTGGCGGCGGCAGCGGCGCGGCCGGACTTCGGCGACGCCTACTGGAGTCTGGCAAACCTGAAGACCTACCGTTTCGACGACGCCACGCTCGAGCGCATGCGGACGGAGGAGGGAGCGCCCTCGACCGAGCCGATCGACCGCTATCACCTCTGCTTCGCGCTCGGCAAAGCCCTCGAGGACAACGGCGAAATTGCCGCCTCGTGGTCCTACTACGCACGCGGCAACGCGTTGAAGCGGACCGAAAGCCGCTATCGCCCCGAGATCATCGAGACGAATACGAAGCAGCAGATCGCGGTCTGCACGCGGGCCTTCTTCGAACGCCGCGAGGGGTGGGGCGCCCCGAGCGCCGAGCCGATCTTCATCGTTGGCCTTCCGCGTTCCGGGTCCACGCTGATCGAGCAGATCCTGGCCTCCCACTCGCAAGTCGAAGGCACCCAGGAGCTTCCGGACATCCAAAGGATCGTGATCGACCTTCAGGGCCGCGCCCCCGACCTGGATGACCCGCGCTACCCGGGTGCCCTGGCCGATCTGACGCGCGAGGATTTCGTCCGCCTGGGTGAGCGGTACCTCGCCGAGACGAAAGCCTACCGGACGGGCAGACCGATCTACATCGACAAGATGCCGAACAACTTCCGGCATGTCGGCCTGATCCACCTGATGCTGCCGAACGCGTCGATCATCGACGCCAGGCGCGATCCGATGTCGTGTTCCTTCTCGAATCTGAAGCAGCTGTTCGCGAACGGGCAGGAGTTCACCTACTCGATCGAAGACATCGCCCGCTATTACCGCACCTACTTGGAGCTCATGCGGCACTGGGACGAAGTGTTGCCGGGCCGGGTGTTGCGCGTGCAGCACGAGGACGTGGTCGCTGACCTCGAGGGCAGCGTCCGTCGGTTGCTCGACCACTGCGGCCTGCCATTCGAGCCTACGTGTGTCGTGTTCCACGAGACCGAGCGCAGTGTGCGCACGCCGAGTTCCGAGCAGGTTCGCCAGCCCATCTTCCGCGACGGCCTCGACCAGTGGCGCAAGTTCGAGCCCTGGCTCGAGCCGCTCAAGGCGGCGCTCGGCGATGCCCTGGACCGCTACCGCGACGAGCCGGCGGCGGCGCTCAGCAGCGTCTGACGGTAGCTTTCGAGCGCCGGCACGCCGCTGGCGTCCAGCGCCTTGCCCCAATCGTCCCAGCGGCGCAGGCGCACGGCCTGTTCGGCGAACGGCAGCGTCTTGAACGCCCCGGCCCCGCGCGGCGCGAGCGGCCCGCCCTGCAGACGCAGGCTGAGCTGGGAGGCTGGACTGAGCGCGCCGAGGTAACCTGGCTCGACGGCGCAAAGATACCGCTTGGCGGCCACGTGCAGCGCGATCGGCTGCGTCACGTCGGGGCCGAACCAGGTTGCGAGCGCGTCGGCGCCAACCGCCTCGTGCGCGCCGTCCATGCCTTCGTGCTCGGCCATGTGCCCACGGTCGTCGAGAAGGTGGCCATAGTCGTGGAGCAGGGCCGCGGCGACGAGCGTGTCCGGCGCCCCTTCGGCGCGGGCCAGGGCCGCGCATTGCAGCGCGTGATCGAGCTGGGTCACCCGCTCGCCGTAGTGCTCGTGGCCGCGTTGCCGGTAGAGGGCGAAGATCTCGTCGACGAAGCTGTCCACGGTCAACGTCCACCTCCAGGCGCCGCGCGTCGCTCGAGCCGGCGAAGCGTGGCCAGCAGCCCGTCGCGCTCGGCATAGCATCCCTGCAGCCAGCGTCCGCCGGGAGCGGCTGCATATGCGGTGCGCCCATGCAGAATCCGCCGGTTGTCGAACATCACGATATCGCCGGACGCGAGCCGTCGAGCGAGCAGGGCCTCCGGCGCGTGAACGCGCGCATAGAAATCGACGTAGGCCTCGTACCAGGCCTCGATGGCGGCGCACGTGAGCGGGATCGGGCGAAGCGCGCGATGGTTCACCCGCACCGCTTTGAGGTCGCCCCACGGCGCCGTCTCGAAGATCGCGGCCCGGGCGGCATAGCGCTCGCCTGCCTGCCCCTCGTAGGCGAACTCCACCGGCGTCGCGGCCAGCACGGCGAAACGCGCCGGCGCCGCGGCGCGCATGGCCTCGGCATGGGCGAACCCATCCGCGAACAGGCTCTCGCCGCCGTCCTCGGCCGCCTCGATCACGTGCAGCACCTGCAGCGTGGGTTCTGGATCGCGGTAGGGGTTGTCCGTGTGCAGCTCGAGCCCGACGGCGGTGTAGGCGAGATGGGTGGCGGCGCCCGTTTCCTCGCGGACGTCGAACAGCCTCCCGTAGTTGGTCTCCCGGACGTAGCCAAACCGCTGGACAAGCTTCTCCACGGCGCCCGGCCCCGAGCCCGCGCCCGACAGGAAGACGATGCCGCGTCGAACGAGCGCGTTCAGCACGTCGGCGAGCGCGCCGTCGTCGGTCATGTAGGCGTCGAAACCGAAAGGCGGCGCGGGCGGCGACGCCACGGCTGACAGCCAAAGCTCGGCCGCCTCCCTTGGGCGTCCGGGTTCGCAAGACGACAAAGCGGAGAGCAGAACGCGCCTCTCCGCGCCGCCGGGCGTGAAGCGAAGAACGACAGTGTCGCCATCGAGCCTTGCGCTCTCCAGCGCGCGAGCGCCGTCGAGGGCCAGCCCACCGCCCAGGCGATGCCCGCTGGCTGGGTCGAAGGCGCCGTCGGCGTTGTCGTAGAGCCATGGCGCCGGCGCCGTCGTGGTCCGCCCGTCGGCCCAGGCGACGACAAGCCGACGCCGGTCGTCGGAGAGCGCGATGCTCAGCGGAGGAGGTTGGTTCGCCAAAGCGCCACTCCTTTCAGAACCTGGCGTCCACGCGGTCTTAGTCAACGACGGTATTGTTACAGGTTCAACCGCGGGCAGGCCGGAGCCGCGGTCGCGAGCCGGCCTGGGCGATCCCGATCGCGAACGGCTTGATGAACTCGGCGAGGACCAGGTAGGCGACCACGATGCCGGCCATGGCCGCCAGCAGGGCGGGAGGCAAGCTCACGAAGCCGAACCAGCGCCCGAGCGGCGAGAGGGGAATGACGAGGGCAACAGCGAGCGCCGCGAGCGTCGATGCGACCAGCACGGGGTTTGGCGCGTCCCGCCAGGCGCGGCGCGCCGTCCGGATCAGGAAGACCACCAGCGTCTGCGTGGCGATCGATTCGATGAACCATCCGGTCCGGAAGGCCTGCGGCGTGCTGCGGAACACGAGGTAGAGGACGGCGAAAGTGGCGAGGTCGAAGATCGAGGAGAGCGGGCCCATCACGGCGGCGAACCTGGCGACGCTTGCGGTGCTCCAGCGCTGTGGGCCGGCAATGTCGGCGGCGCTGACGTTGTCGAACGGAATGCCGATCTCGGAGGTGTCGTAGAGCAGGTTGTTGAGCAGGATCTGGATCGCGAGCATCGGCAGGAAGGGGAGGAACAGCGATCCTGCCGCCATCGACAACATGTTGCCGAAGTTCGAGCTCGATCCCATGCGGATGTACTTCAGGATGTTGGCGAAGGTTCTCCGGCCCTCCTCGACGCCGTCCGCGACCACCGCCAGGTCGGTGTCCAGAAGGATCATGTCCGCCGCGGCGCGGGCGACTGCAGTCGCTCCGTCGGCCGACAGCCCCACGTCGGCGCTCTTGATGGCCGGCGCATCGTTTATGCCGTCGCCCAAGAAGCCGACCACCTCTCCGGCCGCGCGAAGCGCGTGGATGATCCGCACTTTCTGGTCGGGGCTCAGGCGACCGAACGCATCGGTCTGCAGGGCGCGCACGCGCAGTGCTTCGACCGACAGCCGGTCGAGTTCCGGACCGCCGATCACCCGCCCGGCCCGCAGCCCGACGATCTTCGACAGCCGCTGGACGACCAGCGGATCGTCGCCCGACAGGATCACCACCCGCACGCCGGCGGCGGCGAGCCGGGCGACCGCGGCTGGCGCGCTGGCTTTCGGAGGGTCGGCGAAGGTACAGAGGCCCTCGAAGGCGAGGTCGGCTTCGTCCTCGGAGAGGGGATCGCGGGCGGGGCCGGCCCAGGGCCGCTGTGCGACCGCGACGGTGCGCAGGCCCTGCTTGGCCAGTTCGCGCACGCGATCCAATGCGCCTTGCCGGTCCTTGGCGGTCAACGGTTGGCCGTTCACGGTCGAACAGGCGGCCAGCACCGACTCCGGCGCGCCCTTCACCGCCAAGGTGAGTCCCGCAGGACCCTCGGCGAGCACGGCGCCCATGCGGCGCTGGTAGTCGAAGGGCAGCAGGCCCTTCCGCACCCATCCGTTGGCGGCGTCGGGCTTGGCCTTGATCAGGGCCTGGTCCAGCGAGCCGGCGTCGCCGCCCAGGCTGGCCGAGACAGCGGCGAGTTCGGCCGCGCGGGGATCGGGTCCGCCATCGGGCGCGAACGAGCCGGACAGCTCGATCTGCGCCAATGTCAGCGTACCGGTCTTGTCGGTGCAGAGGACGGTCATCGCGCCGAGGTCGTGGATGGCGGCTAGGCGCTTGACGATCACCTTCTTGCCCGACATCCGCACCGCGCCGCGCGACAGCGTCACGGTGGTGATCATCGGCAGGAGCTCGGGCGTCAGCCCGACCGCAAGGGCCACCGAGAACATCAGAGCTTCGATGATCGGCCGGCCGAAGGCGACGTTCACCGCCAGCACGGCGATGACCAGGACCGCGGTCGCGCGCGCGACGAGCAGACCGAGCTGCCGCAGGTCGTGCTGGAACGGCGACGCCTCCGCCCTGGCGCTGAGCGCCTTGGCCGCCTCGCCGAACAGCGTGTTCGGGCCTGTGCCGACGGCGAGCGCCACCGCCTCGCCCGTCTGCACGACGGCGCCGCGGAAGAGGGCGTTCCCAGCGTCGCCGGCCGACTGCGCCGTGCTGACGCCGGGCCGCTTCGGGACGGCGTAGGGTTCGCCGGTGAGCGCCGCCTCGTTGGCCGTGCAGGCGCTCGCCTCGAGAACCAGGCCATCGGCGGGCACGATGTCGCCGACCTTGACCCGGAACACATCGCCGGGGACGACGCCGCTCGAGTCGATGGAGACAAAGGCGCCGCCCCGCTTGACCTCGGCCTTGATGGCCACGGACCTTTCCAGCGCCTCGGCGGAGCGCTTGGCGGCGGCCTCCTGGAAGGTGTCCAGCGCGACCGAGGCGGTCAGGATGATCAGGATGATGACGGCGCTCGGCCGATCGCCGGTGACCGCCGAGACCAGCGCAGCCCCGATCAGGATGAGGCACATCGGCTCGAGCAGCCGGCGCGCCGCTGCGCCGAATAGGCCGACACTGCGCGTGCGAGCGTCGCTGTTAGGCCCAAAGCGGGCAAGCCGGCTCGCTGCGTCCGCGCTCGTCAGTCCATCGACCGTGCAGCCCATCGCTGCGGCGGCCGCGGCAGGCGTTCGTGTCCAGAACGGGGCAGGCATCGTCCTTGAGATTGGCACGATTTGCCGGACGCTGGCTGATCTTGATCAAAGCGGGCAAGCCGCCACGCGTCGGGGGCGAAATTCAATGCGGATTGCCGTAGACAGGCCCCCAACGGGCTCTCGGCGGCCGGCGCGCAGCGGGAAATGGAACGATATCAGACCCACCGGCTCTGCGTTGCGCCGATGATGGACTGGACCGACCGGCATTGCCGGCGGTTGCATCGGGGCCTGAGCGCGCGCGCGCGGCTCTACACCGAGATGCTGACGGCCGAGGCGATCATCCACGGCGATCGCGCGCGTCTCCTTGGCTTCGAGGCAGGTGACCATCCCGTCGCGCTGCAGCTGGGCGGCGCCGATCCGGCGAAGCTCGCCGAGGCTGCGCGGATCGGGGAAGGCTTCGGCTACGACGAGATCAACCTCAACGTCGGCTGCCCCTCCGACCGGGTGCAGGCCGGCCGCTTCGGCGCCTGCCTGATGCGCGAGCCGGAGCTGGTCGCCGAATGCATGGCGGCGATCTGCGCGGCGGCGGGCGTTCCGGCGACGGTCAAGTGCCGGATCGGCGTCGACGATCAGGACCCCGAAGAGAGCCTGTCTCGCCTGATCGACGGCTGCGCCGCCGTCGGCGTCTCGACCTTCGTCGTCCATGCGCGCAAGGCCTGGCTCAACGGGCTGTCGCCGAAGGAAAACCGCGAGATCCCGCCGCTGGATTATGGGCTGGTGTATCGGTTGAAGGTTGAACGACCGCACCTGACGATCGTCATCAACGGCGGGATCGCATCGCTGGACGAGGCCGAGGCGCACCTCGCCCATGTCGATGGCGTGATGCTGGGCCGCGCCGCTTATCACGAGCCCGGGTTGCTGGGCGCCGTCGACCGGCGGCTGTTCGACTTGACATCGCCGGTGATCGACGCGTGTGAGGCAGTCCGGCGTTACCGGCCGCATGTCGCGCGCGAGCTCGCCGACGGGACGCGGCTGAATGCGCTGGTCAAGCCGTTGCTCGGCCTGTTCCACGCCGCGCCCGGCGCCCGCACTTGGCGGCGCATCCTGACGGTGGAGTCGATCCGGCCAGGCGGCGGGCTGGAGGTGCTTGACGCGGCGCTGGCGGCCATCGAAGCAGCCGCCCAGCGGCGGCTGGAGCCGGCTTAAGGCCTGAGGATGAGCGAGCTCTTGGTGGCTTCGAACTGGCTCAGCCGCCCGAGGTAACTCATGCCGAGCAGGGAATGCTCGAGGCCATTCTGGATCACGTAGGCGTCGACGTTGTCGACCTCGGCGCCGGCGACCGCGATGCTGGCCAGCTGCACGCGCGCGGCCGGGGCATGGCCGCTGGCGGTGGTCACGGTGTAGCCATAGGTGAGGCTGTTCGGATCGATGCCCAGGCGCTGGGCGTCCTCGGGCGTCAGCGCCACGGCGCTCGCACCGGTGTCGACCAGGAAGCGCACCTCGTGGCCGCTGACCGACGCCTCGGCCCAATAGTGGCCGTCAGGGCTTTTCGGCACCTCCGCGTCCTGACCGCTGGCCGGCGCGGCGTCTGAAACTTGCGCGCTGGCGAACTCGGGGGCGGCCGTGCTCGCGGCCGCCGGATGGTCCCGGGCCAGCGAGATCACCACCTGGGCGCTCGCAGCCGCGCTCAGCGCGCCGATCGCCGCGATCGCGGCCAGCCTCAACATCCCAACACCCCGCCTTCAAAGGCTCTGTTCGAGGCCGTTTCTCGGCCCTTGCCCGGGACTATGGACCAAGAGCCTTTGCAAGCGGTGAATCGCGCGCCGCTAGCGCCCGAAGCGCTCCAGCACGTCTGGCGCGATGCGGCTTCGGCGCTCGGGCAAGCCGCGCATGATCCGGGCGCGCTCGGCGTCGGTGTAGGCGCTCCAGCGCGCGATCTCGCCGAGGGTCCGGTAGCAGCCGAGGCAAAGGCCGCTGCGCCCATCGACCATGCAGACGCGGATGCAGGGGCTCTCGATCGGCGGGGCGGGGTCGGGCGGCATCGTCCGATCTCGCGCGCGCCGCCGGCGTTCGCAAGGCCCGCGCATCAACAATTTGGAACAAGCCGGAGCCGGCCAGCTTACAATCCACCCAGGGACCAACCGGAATTTCAGCAACTATGCCGCCGGCCGTTCTGAAGCCTGGCATCAACTGCTGGCGGGTCGAGCACGCCGGCCGCACAGCGTTCCTGGTCGACGGTCAGGACTACTTCGCCGCCGTGCTGGCGGCGCTGAAGGCCGCCCGTCGGTCGGTGCTCCTGCTGGGCTGGGGTTTCGACCCGCGCACGCGCCTTCTGCCGGACGGGTTCGAGCGTGGCGACGAGCCCGACGAGATCGGCCAGGTCCTGCTCGCCCTTGCCGCTGCGCGCCCGGGCATCGACATCCGCATTCTCATCTGGAAGTCGGCGCTGCCGATCGAGGCCTCGCAGGATTTCTTTCCCCACCGCGCCCGCGCTTGGTTCGCCGACTCGGCCGTCAAGTTCCGCCTCGACGACGCCACCCCGCTCGCCGGCTGCCACCACCAGAAGGTGCTGGTGATCGACGACCAGATCGCCTTTTGCGGCGGCGCCGATTTCGGCGTCGACCGCTGGGACACCCCGGCGCACTCCGACCGGGACGCACGCCGCATCGACCCGACCTTTTCGACTCACCCGCCACGCCACGAGGTGGCGATGCTGGTCGACGGCGACGCCGCCAGGGCGCTGGGCGAGCTGGCGCGCGAGCGCTGGCGTCGCGCGAGCGGCGATGCGCCGCCGCCGCCGCCGCCGGGCGACAGCGACCCCTGGCCTGCCGGCCTGAGGCCCGACATCGCCGATGTTCCCGTTGCGATCGCGCGGACCGAGCCGGCCTGGCGTCGACGGCCGGCCGTGCAGGAGTGGAAGCGCCTGACGCTGGCGGCGATCGCCGCCGCCCGGCGCACGATCTACCTGGAGAACCAGTACTTCACCTCGCCGACGATCGCCGAGGCGTTGGCCAGGCGGCTGGGCGAACCGGAGGGTCCGGAGATCGTGCTGGTGTCGACCGAGGCCAGTCCGAGCTGGTTCGACCGACTGAGCATGGACCAGGCGCGGGGCGTGGCGCTCCGTCGGCTGCGCGCGGCCGACGTCTTCGGCCGGTTCCGCGCCTTCTGCCCAGAGACCGCGCTGGGCCAGCCGATCATCGTGCACGCCAAGCTCTGCATCACCGACGACCGGCTGCTGCGCATCGGTTCCGCCAACCTGAACAACCGCTCGCTCGGGCTCGACACCGAGTGTGAGCTCGCCATCGAGGCCGGGGACGCGCCCAAGACGGCCGCGGCGATCGAGCGCCTGCGCGACCGCCTGATCGGCCACTATCTGCACCGGTCGGCGCTGGACGTCGCCCGCTCGATCGTGCGCCATGGGGGGTTGGTCGCGGGCATCGAAGCGCTCGATCGCGGCCGCCGCCTCAGGCAGATCGAGCCGCCGCGTATGGGTCCTCTCGGCAGGCTGATCTCAGGCTACCATCTCGGAGACCCGCTCGGGGTCGACGACGCATGGCGGCCATGGCGGCGACGGGCGCTGCTCGCCGCCGAGGTGCGGGCGATCGCGGCCGGGGCGCGGGACGGCGACGCCTAGCTAGAGCGCGAAGTCCACCACCAGCGGCAGATGGTCCGAGGCGACGCGCGTCGCCGGCTCGTAGGGCGCGTGGATCGCGCTCACGCGCACGTCGGCGGTGACGAACACGTGGTCGATGCGCAACAACGGGAAGGCGGACGGGAAGGTGGCGTTGGGGCGCCGGTGCTCTGCGCGCCGCCGCGCGTCGAAGAGCTTGCCCGCCAGCGTTCGATAGACGATGGAGCCGGCCGTGGCGTTGAAGTCGCCGAGCAGGATGGCCGGCGAGGCGCGGTCCGTGTGGCCGAGCCACTCCGGCCCGGCCAGAGCCGCCGCCTGCCGGCGCTGCTCTCGGGGCACCAGGCCCAGGTGCGCGTTCAGGACCTGCAGCTCGATGCCGTCCACGTCGATCGCGACCCAGAGCGCGCCGCGCGGCTCGAGCGCCAGGCCGCGCTCGAGCGCCGGCAGCGGGCCCGCCTTGACCAGTCGCTCGGGGTAAGAGGTCAGGATCGCGTCGCCGTACTGCTCCTCCTCGACCCTGAGCGCGGCGTTGAAGTGGCAGGCCATGTCGAGCCGCCGCGCGATCTCGTGCGCCTGGTCGACACCGCCCGTCCGCGCACGGCCGACGTCGAGCTCCTGCAGGGCGACGATCTCCGGCTCCAGCGCCGCGATCACGCCGGCGACGCGGCCGACATCCAGGCGGCGATCCCCGCCGACGCAGCGATGCACATTGTAGGTCAGGATGCGCGGCATGGCCGTATCCAACGCCAAGCGAAGCCGATTGCGAACCCGCGCCGAGGCCCTATCATCCGCGGCCCGATCCGGAGAGTGGGCATGGACCTCGACTTCTCACCCGAAGACCTCGCGTTTCGCGACGAGGTTCGGGCCTTCGTTGACGAAAACTATCCCGCCCGCCTGAGAGACCGACAACTCGGCGAAGACGCGCTCACGAAGGAAGACTATCTCGCCTGGCATCGGACCCTGGCCGACAAGGGGTGGATCGCGCCGACTTGGCCCAAGGCATTCGGCGGCACGGATTGGACGCCGACGCAGAAGTACATCTTCTCCGAAGAGCTGGCGCGCGCCGACACCATCATGATCATGCCCTTCGGCATCAACATGGTCGGCCCGGTCATCTACACCTTCGGATCGGACGAGCAGAAGACGCGCTTCCTTCCCCCCACGCTGAGCGGCGACATCTGGTGGTGCCAGGGCTATTCCGAGCCGGGCGCGGGCTCGGACTTGGCCTCGCTGCGCACGCGGGCCGTCCGCGACGGCGACCACTATGTCGTCAACGGTCAGAAGACCTGGACCACCTACGCTCAGTTCGCCGACTGGGGCTTCTTTCTCGTCCGCACCGATACGCAGGCCAAGCCGCAGGCCGGAATCAGTTTCCTTCTCATCGACATGAAATCGCCAGGCGTTACGGTCCGGCCGATCATCACGCTCGGCGGCGAGCACGAGGTGAACGACGTCTTCCTCGACAACGTGCGCGTGCCGGTCGACCAGCGGGTGTTTGAGGAGAATCAGGGCTGGACGGTCGCCAAGTTCCTGCTCGGCAACGAGCGCTCCGGCATCGCGGCGGTCTCTCGCTCGCGGCGCGCCATCCAGCACCTGCGTTCCATCGCCTCCGCCGAAGCCGGCGACGACGCCCAGCCGCTGCTGAGGGACCCCTTGTTCAAGCGCAAGGTCGCCGAGCTGGAGATCGACCTTTTGGCGCTCGAATATACCGAGCTGCGCACCGTCGCGGCCGAAGGCTCCGGCAAGGGGCCCGGCCCGGAATCGTCGCTCCTGAAGATCAAGGGCACCGAGATCCAGCAGCGGATCAACGAGCTCGCGCTCGAAGCGGTCGGCCACTACGGCGCACCCTATCTCCGCGGCGCACCCGCCGGCGACAACCGCTATCCGATAGGCCCCGACTACGCCCACGAGATCGCGCCGATCTACTTCAACGGCCGCAAGACCTCGATCTACGGGGGCTCGAACGAAATCCAGCGCAACATCATCGCCAAGATGGTGCTTGGCCTGTAGCGCACCCCCATGGATTTCAGTTTCACCGAAGAACAGTCGATGCTGCGCGACACGGTCGCGAGCTTTCTTGCCGACCGCTACGATTTCGACACGCGTCGCGCGATCGCCAGGTCCGAAGCGGGCTGGCGTCCGGACCTCTGGAAGGCGTTCGCGAGCGACCTGGGCATCCTTGGCGCGCCGTTTCCCGAGGCGCTCGGCGGGCTGGGCGGCGGTGCGGTCGAGACCATGATCGTCATGGAAGCGTTCGGCCGGGCGCTTGTGATCGAGCCCTATGTCGAGACGGTGGTCCTCGCCGGCGGTTTCCTCAAGCACTCCGGCTACGCCGCCGCGGCCGAGCTGATCGGCAAGATCATCGCGGGCGAGGCGGTGACAGCCTTCGCCTACGCCGAGCCGCAAGCGCGGTACAACTGGGCGGACCTTAAGACCGTCGCGCGCAAGAAGGGCGCGGGCTACTTGCTGAACGGCCACAAGGCGGTGGTCACCGGCGCGCCCTGGACCGACCGCCTGATCGTCACCGCGCGCACGGCCGGCGGCCAACGGGAGCTGCTCGGAGTCTCGGTTTTCCTGGTCGACAAGGCCGCGTCCGGCGTCACGACGCGCGACTATCCGACCGTCGACGGCCGACGTGCTTCGGAGGTCTATTTCGAGAACGTTTCGCTGCCGGCCGAGGCGCTGCTCGGCGAGGCCGACCATGGGCTTGCCCTGGTCGAGCGGGTGATCGACGAGGCGACCGCCGCCTCGCTCGCCGAAGCCATGGGCGTGCTGGCCAAGCTGCATGAGAACACGCTGGAGTACACCAAGCAGCGCAAGCAGTTCGGCCAGCCGATCGGCGCCTTCCAGGTGCTGCAGCACCGCATGGTCGACATGTTCATCGCCGTCGAGCAGGCGACGTCGATCACCTACATGGCGACCCTGAAGCTAGGCGAGGCCGATCGGGACCGGGCGATGGCGGTCTCCGCCGCCAAGGCGTACGTCGGCAAGGCGCTGCGATTCGTTGGCCAGAACGCCATCCAGCTGCACGGCGGCATGGGCATGACCGACGAGATGGCGATCGGCCACTATTTCAAGCGGGCGACCGTCTTGGATGGCCTGTTCGGCTCGACCGATCACCACCTGCGCCGATACGAGGCGCTGACGTTCGACTCCGCTGCGTAGCGCGGCGTCTTTCGCTAACCCAAACAACAGCTTAGGTTCTCGTCGAAACGCAACTTCGGTGCGCGAACGCGTCCTCGAAAAGTTTCCGATTTCTTAATTTTCTCTGCATTTCAAGGTCTTGCTGGACCGCTGGTGCGACAAATTGGTCCGAACCCTGACTTTTTTCTTGCATCTTGTCACAAGAGTGTCATATTCACGATCGACGCGCTGACGACTTTACGAGGTCTGCACCCTACGGGAGCCGCGACGTGTCTCTTTCTGGCTTCAACGCTGGCAAAGGGAGACGGACCATGAACCAACTGAGCCTGAACACGGCCATCCTGTCCTTCGCCTTCTCCGGCGTCCTCGCGCCGCATCGCCGTGGCTACGAGGCGCCGAGGCCGCAAACCCCGGCGCAACCGAAGAAGAAGTAAGGCTGCAAGGCCCACTCGAACAAAGAAGGCCCTCCGGCGATCCGGAGGGCCTTTTCTTTTGGCTTGTGGCGTCGTCGCGTATGGGTTTGTTCGAAAACCGAACCGAACAGCGGAGCCGGACGCGATGAGCCTTCTTGTCCTGGAAAAGCGCGGCCATGTCGGCCTGCTCACCCTCAACCGGCCCGAGAGCCTGAATGCGCTCGGCGCGCCGGGCGACGGAGATGCGGTCGCGGCGGTCTGCGAGCAGGTGAACGCCGACCAGGACATCCGCTGCGTGGTGCTGACCGGGGCCGGCCGCGCCTTCTCCGCCGGCGGCGACGTCAAGGCAATGAAGGCCAGGCAAGGGGCGTTTGCCGGCTCCGGCGTCGCCATCCGCGAGGGCTATCGCCGCAACATCCACCGGATCGTCCGCTCCATCTACGGGCTCGAGGTCCCCTCGATCGCGGCGGTGAACGGGGCGGCGATCGGCCTCGGTTGCGACGTCGCCTGCATGACCGACATCCGCATCTGCGCCGAGAATTCGCGCTTTGGCGTCACCTTCCTCAAGCTCGGCCTGATCCCTGGGGACGGGGGGGCGTGGCTGTTGCCGCGCACGATCGGCATGAGCCGCGCGGCCGAGCTGCTGTTTACCGGCGACGTCATCGACGCCGCCACGGCGCTGGCCTGGGGTCTGGTCAGCCGGGTCGTTCCCGCCGAGAGCCTCGTCGACGACGCGATCGCGCTCGCGAACCGCATAGCGGTGCAGCCGCCGCACGCGCTCAGGCTGGCCAAGACCCTGCTCCGCCAAGGGCAGACCGCCTCTTACGACACGCTGATGGAGATGTCGGCGGCGGCGCAGGCGCTCGCGCACCTGACCGAGGACCATATGGAGGGCGTTGACGCCATCCTCGAGAAGCGCGAGCCGGCGTTCAAGGGCGCTTAAAGAGCCTTGCCGGCCCGGCGCAGGGCCGTCTAAACGTCCGTTTGAACCGAACAAATCATGGGAGAGCGCGATGATCGCGATCGTGGCGACGTTGAAGATCCGGGACGGGACGAACGCCGAGTTCGAGGCGGCGTCCCGCGCGCATATGGCGAACGTCAAGGCGAACGAGCCGGGCAACCTCGGCTACACGTTCGCGAAGTCCCGCAGCGATCCGAACACCTACAAGGTGCTCGAGCTCTACAAGGACGATGCGGCGCTCACGGCGCACCGCGAGGCGCGGCATCAGCGCGACTTCGGCGGCAAGGTCGGCCCGCTCTTCGCCGGACGCCCCGAGATCGAGCTGTTCGACGCCATCTGAGGGGCGGCTGGAGCCTGCCCGAGGATTTCTAGGCTGACCCGCCAGGGCCGCTCAGGTTAGGCAGTGGCGGCGCAACCGAACCGGAGCCCCAATGGCCGCCGACGCACTCTTCCAGCCCTTCGATTTCAAGGGCCTCAAACTGCCGAACCGCGTCGTGATGGCGCCGATGACGCGCTCGCAGTCGCCGGCGGGCGTCGCCACGCCCGAGGTGGCCGCCTACTACCGCCGGCGGGCCGAGGGCCAGGTCGGGCTGATCATCTCGGAGGGGACCGGCCCCGAGCGGCCGGCGGCGCGCAACGACCCGAACGTTCCCGCCTTCCACGGCGAGGAGTCGCTGGACGCCTGGAAGGACGTGATCGACGAGGTGCACGCCGCGGGCGGGCTGATGGCCCCGCAACTTTGGCACGTCGGCGCGATCCGCAGTCACCGTGAGGATTGGGCGCCGGCAGGGCCGTATGACAGCCCCTCGGGCATCTCCAGGCCGGGGCACAAGTTCGGCGAGGGGATGAGCGACGCCGATATCGCCGACGCGATCGACGCCTTCGCGCGCGCGGCCGCCGATTCCCAGCGGCTTGGCTTCGACGCCGTCGAGTTGCACGGCGCGCACGGCTACCTGATCGACCAGTTCTTCTGGGAGGGCACCAACGTCCGCGCCGATCTGTTCGGCGGGCCTGAACTGCCGCAGCGGGCGTGCTTCGCCGCCGAGATCCTGAAAGCCACGCGTGCGGCGGTAGGCCCCGACTTCCCGATCATGATCCGCGTCTCGCAATGGAAGCAGCAGGACTTCAACGTCAAGCTGGCCGACACGCCGAAGGCGATGGAGGCCTGGCTCATGCCGCTGGTCGAGGCCGGCGCCGACGCCATCCACTGCTCGCAACGCCGCTTCTGGGAGCCGGAGTTCGAAGGCTCCGACCTCAATTTCGCCGGCTGGGCGAAGAAGCTGACCGGCGCGGTTTCGATCACGGTGGGCTCGGTCGGACTCACCGGCGACTTCATTGCGGGTTACGGCGGCGAGGTCTCGAAGCCGGCGTCGCTGGACGAGCTGCTCCGCCGGCTCGAGCGCGGCGACTTCGACCTGGTCGCCGTCGGCCGCGCCCTGCTGCAGGACGCGCAGTGGGCGGTGAAGATCCACGAGGGCCGCACCAGCGAACTTATGGACTTCGACCGCTCTGCGATGGCGACGCTGAACTAGCGGGCGCCGCAACGGCCTTCACCAGGCCATACAGCATCAGGGTGACGCCTTCGGTGTTTCCAGCGCCGAGGAGCTGCAGGTCGGCGGCGCTGGCGACCGCGCCGACCGTCTTGTCGTCGAGCACCTTGGCGTCCGGGACGGCGCGATGCGCGCCCTCGCCGCCGGTGAAGAGCAGCATCTGATACTGCGGGTCGGTGACCGTCGGCGTGACGCCGCCCCAGGCGATCGCGGCCTTTTCGCTCGCCGGGTTCATCGGATCGACGCCCAGCACGCACATGTCTGTGGTGGTGTAGCGGTTCTGGAACGCGCCACTCATTTTGCCGACGGACACCCAGACGACTCCATCCGGGATCAGCTTGGCGCGCACGTCGGCGTTGTCGAGCGGAACCGCCGACTGGCTGACCTGGTCGAGGACGAACTTCGGCGGCCGCACGAATCCATCCGCCTCGGCCGCCGCGAGCGCCGCGTTGCGTTCGCCTCCCGTGGCCACGCAGATGCGGTGGAACGCGGCGAAGTCGACGTCCTCCGCCAGCGCCGCCGAAGCGCCGAAGACGACCGCAATCGCGAGCGCCGTGGCGCCGAACCTCATCATCCGCCCCCGCACGTTCCGGACCGCAACGATCAGGTTGCGCCGTTGCTGCGCGGTCGTCCAGCGCTGGCGCTGGCGGCGCAGAGGCGCGAAGATCGGCGCGGGAGGACGCCCATGACCCACGACCGGCCCGCAATCGTCGCATCCGGGGAGCCGCCTTGTTCGTCTTGACCGAAGAGCTGAAGCAGGAGCTGCAGTCGTTCGACACGCCGACGGTGTGCAATGCGCTCGAAGCGCTCGCGCCGGCCAGGCGAGGGTACGGCTTTACCACGGAGCCGCTGTTCTGCCTGCGCCCGGCGCTGAAGCCGCTGGTGGGCGTGGCGAAGACAGCGACCATCCGCGCCGCTCACCCCAGCGACCTCTCGGGCGCCGCCGCACGCGCGCTGTCCGATGCCTACTACGCCTACATCGACGCCGGGCCGAAACCGAGCGTGATCGTCATGCACGACGCGGACGAGCGCCGAGGCAATGGCGCCTTCTGGGGCGAGGTGAACAGCGCGATCCACAAGGGCCTGGGCTGCGAGGGGCTCATCACCGACGGCTCGGTGCGCGATCTTCCCGACGTTGCTGCAGGCTTTCAGATGTTGGCCGGCCGGGTCGGCCCGTCGCACGCCTTCGTCCACGTGGTCGACTTTGCTCGCCCGGTCGATGTCGCCGGCATGCGCGTGCGCGATGGGGACCTGATCCACGCGGACCAGCACGGCGCGGTGGTGATCCCCCACGACGTCGCTGGTGAGGTCGCCTCCGCGGCGCGCCGCCTGCAGGCGCGCGAGCGGGTGATCATCGAGGCCGCACGAACGCCAGGCTTCGACATCGAGAAGCTGAGGATCGCTCAGGCCAAGGCGGGTGAGGTCGACTAGCGTCCCGGCCGCCGAACGAGAGAGGACGACGAAGCCCGTGCGCATCAAGGACGTCTCGCACCACGACATCCATCGCCACGACGCCCACTGCATCAACCAGGTCGCGACGCGCGCGCTGAGCGACGGGTCGCTGGTGGCGGTGTTCAACGAGGAGCGCTTCCCCTTCCACCACGACAGCGGCCAGACGCTCCTGTCGCGATCGACCGACGGCGGGGTCAGCTGGTCCGCGCCCGAGGTGGTGCTGCCCTGGAGCGAGACGACCGGCAACTGGGACTGCGGCTTCTGCGAGCTGTCCGACGGGACCTGGATCGTCAATCTGACGATCGCCGGTTTCTTCAAGCGGGGCGTCAGGGCCGAGGGCGTCTCCTGGCGCAACGGGCCGAAGACCAAGGAATGGGGCGACTGGACCTGGTCCGCCATGACGATGGGATGGCTCGGCACCTACGTCGTCAAGTCGAAGGACCGCGGAGCGAGCTGGAGCCAGCCGATCCCCGTCAACGTGCGTCCGCTCAAGCACGGCGGGTGCCGCATCGGCTGCTGGCAACTGCCGTCCGGATCGGTGCTGATGGGCCTTTACGGCCGCATCCGCGGCTACGGCGAGGAAGGGGAGGGCGAGACCACCCGCTCGGCGCTGATGCGGTCGGACGATGGCGGCGACAACTGGGAATACTACTCGACGCTCGCTTACGATCCCGCCTCGATCATCGATTATGAAGAGCCGTCGCTGCTTCGGCTCAAAGACGGGCGGCTCGTGTCCTTCATGCGCACGCACGTCAATCCGTCGGGCGACGCCAAGAACATGGTTTTCGTGGTTTCCGAGGACGACGGCTTCTCGTGGACGCCGCCGAAGTGGACCAACATCTGGGGCTATCCGGCCGAGACCATCGCGCTCGAAGACGGCCGCTGCCTGATGATCTACGGCTACCGCCGCCCGCCTTACGGGGTGAAGGGCGTGGTCTCCGAGGATGGCCTCACGTGGGACGAGAAGGACAGCTTCTTCGTGGCCGAGAACGGCGTGCCGGGGAAGCCGGGCACGCAGTCCGCCGCCGGCCCGCGGCCGATCGATTGGCAGAACCCCGGCGTCTACCAGCACATCGGCTATCCGAGCGTGCTGCAGACCGCGGATGGGACCATCGTCGCCTCGCACCACGAGTGGGAGGACAAGGAGCGCCCGCTGCAGTTCGTCCGCGCCACCCGCTTCCGCCTCGCCGACTAGGGTCTCGGGCCTGCCCCGGAATGTCCGCTGGGCGCCAGAAGCGGACTAGGACCTGAGCCCGAAAGTCAGGCGTTCGCGAATGTCCTTTGGGTCGAAAGCAGATGTCGGGGCCCTGCCCCATGGCAGACCCCCGGACGTTGGTTAGAGCTCAACCATGATGCGTTCGATGTCCCGGTCGCCGCGCTTGTACCCTGGTCTGGGCGCGGCCGACGCATCCGGGCCGATGTGGGCAGTGGCGCCCTCGTCGAGCCGGATCAATCGCCAGCCGACGCGCTCGCGCTTGGTGCTGGCGCCGACTTGCCAGCAACGCATGATCGGGTGGCCTTCGCGGCTATAGCCGACCGCATGAACTTCGACGAAGCGACTCAACCCCTCATGGCGAAGTTCTAGGACCTTGCCTTGGCGAAGCGCGTCCTTGGCGGCGTCGATCAGCATGCCGCGACGCTAAACGCGAAATCAGATCAGTCCAATGTCTGCTCGCGTCATACAACCGACCGCGCGGGTCGATTGGCGGCGCGCCTAAAGCAGCAAAAAGCCGAGCTCTAGCGCGATGATGACGGCAACAACCCCGATCGTGAGCGAGACGACTCCCGACCGGTCAAACGGAAAGCGCGCGACCGCGCCGAGTCCCTGAATTTTCTTGGACATCTTCTACGTCCCCCAGCGTCCAACGCCATCGTAGCAGGCTTGCGGCGCAGCGATCACATTTCGTCTTCGACGACGCACGAAGAGGCGTGCTTGTGCTGATGGCGCCACAGGTCCGCTTTGGGTCGAAAGGAGACGCTGGGTCCCGGCCGGGGGGATTGGCGTAAACGCGCTGATCGCACGTCAGAAGCTCGAGCCAGGCCCTCCCTCCTCTAGAGCCTGGAGACCGGACGCCTAAGGTCCGGTACTATCCACACACGCCAACGAGGAGGCTGTCGTGGCTGCTCCCGTGCAAGCGTCGAAAGCGTTGACGGGCGCCGTGCTCGCCCAGGAATGGTGGGCGTTCGCGATCAGGGGCCTGCTTTGCATCCTGTTCGGCGTCACGGCCGTGCTCCCCGTCGTCACCATGCGGTCTCTTGTCTATGTCTTTGCCGCATACTCGGTGCTCGACGGGGTCTTCGCGATGGCCTCCGCCTCTCGCGCCGCCCGCAGCCACCGGCACTGGGAACTACGGGCTCTCGAGGGTGCGGCGGGAATCCTTGCGGGCGCCTTCATTTGCTTGTTTCCCGGGATCGCCCTAACGGCGCTCGTGTTGTTGATTGGCGCTTGGGCGCTAGTCTCGGGCTTCTTGATGTATCGCGGCGCCTTTGCGCTCCGCATCGACCTTGGCCGCTACTGGCTGGTGCTAGGCGGCGTCGCCTCAATGGTGTTTGGCGGGATGCTTGTGGTGTCCCCCTTCGTCGGAGCGCTTGTGCCGCCTTTGGCGATTGGCGCCTACGCACTCATCTTCGGCGTCGCGCTGCTGACCCTGGGCTTCATACTGCGAGGCAGAACAGCCGATCACCTGGCGCCCCCTCGAGATGAACCGCCTGCTGTGGGTCGTACGAGGCGTTCCGGTCGAGCACGG
>DATNJB010000082.1:0-4127 GCA_035604135.1 Caulobacteraceae bacterium
TTGGCGTCGGCGCGCTCACCTATCGCCAGCCGGTCTATCCGGGCGATACGTTGACCGCCCGCTCCACCACCAAGGCCGCCCGCCCCTCGGCCAGCAACCCGGCCAACGGCATCGTCACCTGGCTGACCGAGGGCTTCAATCAGCGCGAGGAGCTGGTGATCGACTTCGAGCGCTCGAACCTGGTGCGGCTGCGCCATCCGCCGCGCCGGGAAGGTTCCGGGTGGGCCGCGCCATGAAGCTTTCCGACCTCACCGGCAAGACCAACTATTTCGAGGACTTCACGGTCGGCGACGTGATCCGGCACGCCCGGGGCAAGACCGTCGAGGGCCTCGAGAACGTGCTGATCACCAACCTGGTCATGAACACCGCCCAGGCGCACTTCAACGAGCACTCGATGAAGGACAGCCCCTACGGCGGGCGGCTGTCGTACGGCGGGGTGAACTTCTCGCTCTGCATGGGCCTGGCGATGCAGGACACCGGCGAGAACGCGCTGGCCGAGCTCGGCATGGACAACATCCGGCTGATGCACCCGGTGGTCCACGGCGACACGCTCTACGCCTATTCCGAGGTGCTGAGCGTCGAGCCGAGTGATCGCGACGACGCCGGCGTCGTCACCTTCCGCCACTACGGGGTCAACCAGGACGACAAGCAGGTGTTCCAGGGTGATCGGCGCATGCTGATCAAGCGCCGCAGCCATTGGGCCGACAGGTGAGCGCCCCGGCCGCCACCGGTCCGCTGCAGGGCCTGAAGGTGCTGGACTTCACCCAGGCCCTCGCCGGTCCGTTCTGCACCCAGCAACTCTCAGATCTCGGCGCCGAGGTGGTGAAGGTCGAGGCGCTGGACGGCGGCGACCTGGTCCGCAACTCGGGCCCGTTCCACGAAGCCGACCCCGAGCATCGCTACTCGGGCTACTTCCAGTCGATCAACCGCGGCAAGAAGAGCATCGCCGTCGACCTGAAGAACCCGGACGGCGTGGCATTGATCAAGCGCCTGGTCCCGAGCTTCGACGTGGTGGTCGAGAACTTCCGGGTCGGGGTGATGGACCGCCTCGGGCTGTCCTACGAGACGCTGGCGGCGCTCAATCCCCGAATGGTCTACGCCGCGATCCGCGGCTTTGGCGATCCGCGCACCGGCGCCAGCCCCTACGTCGAGTGGCCGGCGTTCGACGTCGTGGCCCAGGCGATGGGCGGCATGATGGGCATCACCGGCCTGGCCGGCGGCACGCCGATCAAGATCGGGCCCGGCGTCGGCGACACCGTGCCTTCGCTCTACGCGGCGCTAGGCATCGTCAGCGCCGTGCTGCACGCCCGCGAAACCGGCGAGGGTCAGTTCCTCGACGTCGCCATGACCGACGCGGTGCTGGGGGTGTGCGAACGCATCGTGCACCAGCATTCGTTCGGCCACCTGAACCCGGGACCGGAAGGCAACCACCACCCGTTCCTGCTGCCGTTCGGGGTGTACCCAGCCGCGGACGGCTTCGTGGCGCTCGCCTGCCCGACCGAGGCCTTCTTCCGCGGCCTGGTCCAGGCGCTGGGCGCGCCGGAGGTCCTGGACGATCCGCGCTTCGCGACGGCCAAGGCCCGGACTGCGAACCGCGCCGCCGTGATCGAGCGACTGTCCAGCCTCACCTCCGCGCTGACCAAGGCCGAGCTGCATCGGCGGCTGGGCGGCGTCGTCCCGTTCGGGCCGGTGATGACCATCGCCGAGATCGCCGAGGACCCCCACTTCGCCGCGCGGGGCATGCTGGCCGAAATCGAGATCGAGGGCTTCCCGGAACCGATGCGCATCGCCGGCCAGCCGATCAAGTTCACCCGGACTCCGGCCAGCATCCGCGGACGCGCGCCGGACCTTGGCCAGGACACTGACGCCGTGCTGCGCGAACACGGCCTCGCCGACGAAGACATCGCACGCTGGCGGGCCGCCGGCGCCATCGCGGAGAAAGCCCCATGACCCAGCCAAACGAGCGCCCCGCACGCCTGCGCCGGTCCCAGCTCTCGGTGCCCGGCGTCAGCGAGAAGATGATCGCCAAGGCCTGCATGTCCGATGCCGACCACGTGTTCCTGGACCTGGAAGACGCCGTCGCGCCATCGGCCAAGGCCGGCGCGCGCACCACCATCGTCGAGGCGCTGAACGGCCTCGACTGGGGCCGCAAGACCCGCTGCGTACGGGTCAACGACGTGACGACGCCCTGGTGCTTCGAGGACGTGATCGAGGTGGTCACCGGCGCCGGCAAGAACCTCGACACCATCATGCTGACCAAGGCGATGCGCGCGGCCGACGTCGTGTTCATCGACCTGCTGCTGACCCAGCTCGAGGCCAAGCTCGGCCTGCCCCATCGCATTGGCATCGAGGTGCTGATCGAGGAGGCCGCCGGGCTGCAGCATGTCGAGGAGATCGCCGCCGCCTCGCCCAGGCTGGAGGCGCTGATCTTCGGCATGGGCGACTATTCGGCCAGCCAGCAGATGAACCTGCGCGGCTGGGGCGGCGAGGGCTACCCGGGCGACGTGTTCCACTATCCGCGCTTCCGCATCGCCATGGCCGCGCGCGCCGCCGGGCTCGACCCGGTCGACGGCCCCTACGCCAACTTCCGCAACGAGGACGGCTACCGGCGCGAGGCGCGCTACGCCTACATGCTCGGCTTCGTCGGCAAGTGGGCGATCCACCCGGCGCAGATCTCGCCGGCGCTGGAGATCTTCTCGCCCGACCCGGAAGAAGTCGGCCGCGCCCGCGAACTCGCCGCCGCCTACGACAAGGCGCTGGCCGAGGGCCTGGGCTCGGTCAACGTCAACGGCACCATGGTCGACGCCGCCTCGATCCGGATCGTCATGAACACGGTGCGCAAGGCCGAACTGATCGGAATGTAGACTTCCCTCCCTTCTCCCCCTGCGGCAGAAGGTGTCGGGCAACGCCCGACGGATGAGGGGTCGCGCGAACCGAGGGGACCTGACCGCGACCATCCAGCCGCGCCGCCAGACCCCTCATCCGGCCGCTGCGCGGCCACCTTCTCCCGCAAGGGGAGGAGGACGTGAGGAGGAGAAAGCCATGCCCAACGACGCGCCCGCAACGGCCACCGAGGGCTACCTCACCGCCGAGCGGATCATGATGCGCGATGTCGCGCGGGACTTTGTGCGCGACGTGGTGCTGCCGACGGCGAACCGGCTCGATCCGGTCAAGGGCGACATCCCGCAGTCGCTGATCGACCAGATGGGCGAGCTCGGCTTCTTCGGCATCCTGATCCCGGAGGAGTACGGCGGGCTTGGCCTCGGCGCGTTCGAATATTGCCTGGTCGCCGAGGAGCTGGCGCGCGGCTGGATGAGCGTCGCCTCCATCATCGCCCGCGGCAACTCGTTCTACCGCTCGATCCCCGGCGAAGGCGAAGAGCTGCGCCGCAAGATCGGCCTGATGGCCAAGGGCCAGTACCTGGGCGCCGCCGCGCTCTCGGAGCCCGGCACCGGCTCCGACCTCTCCAGCGTCAGTTGCCGGGCGCGGCGCGATGGCGACGAATGGGTGCTCACCGGCAACAAGTACTGGTGCACCTTCGCCGACGGCGCCGACTACATCAGCGTGCTCTGCCGCCTCGACGATCCCGGCGCGCCGCCCGGCCGCGGCGGCACCGTCTCGGTCTCGGTGGAGAAGCCGAAGGGCGAGCTGCCGGCCGGCTGCACGGGCAATCCGATCCCCAAGATCGGCTACTTCGGCTGGAAGACCTGGGAGCTGCGCTTCGACGGAACCCGCGCCCCCGTCCGGCAGACGGCGGCGGGACATGGCGAGCAGGGCGGCCGGGCGCATCAGGCGGTCGCGTTCGGGCTGGGCCTGGCCCGCGCCCACACCGCCGCCCGCTCGATCGGCCTGGCCCGCGGCGCGCTGGAAGACGCCATCGCCTACGCCAAGGAGCGCGTGCAGTTCGGCCAGCCGATTTCCGACTTCCAGGCGATCCGCTTCAAGATCGCCACCATGGCCACCGAGGTCGAGGCCGCGCGCCAGCTGATGTACTATGTCTGCAGCGAGATCGACGCCGGCCGCGCCGGTCGGGTCGAGACCTCGATGGTGAAGCTGTTCGCCTCTGAGATGGCCGAGAAGGTCACCAGCGAGGCGCTGCAGATCTTCGGCGGCGCCGGCTACACCAC
>DATNJB010000083.1:0-2648 GCA_035604135.1 Caulobacteraceae bacterium
CCGCCGCGTGAAGGTGGCGGCTTCCGCGGCGGCGGCGATCGCCCGGCCGGCCGTCCTGGTGAGACCGTGCGCTATTCCGCGCTCAATCCGCGTCCCGCGCCGCGGGAAGGCGGCCGCCCGCCCGGCGGTCCGCGTCCGCCCGGCGGCGGCATGGGCCGTCCCGCGCCGGCGCCCGCCGGTCCCGAGATCCAGCGCGCCACGCGTCAGACGCCGCGCCCCGGCAGCCTCAACCTCGACCGCCGTCCCGACTTCGACGAGGACGCCGAGAGCCGTCGCGGCAAGGCCGGCGCCGCGCCGACCAAGGCTGTGTCGCGCACCAAGGGCGAGCCCAAGCGCCGCGAAGGCCGGCTGACCATCCAGGCGCTCGCCGGAGACGACGAGGACGCCGTCGAACGCATGCGCTCGCTCGCCTCGGTCCGCCGGGCGCGGGAACGCGAACGCGAGAAGCGCAAAGGCGGCCAGGTCGAAGCGACCAAGACCGGCCGCGAGGTGGTGATCCCCGACGTGATCACCGTGCAGGAGCTGGCTGGCCGGATGGCCGTGCGCGGCGTCGAGATCATCAAGTTCCTCATGCGTGAGGGCCTGATGCTAAAGATCAACGACGTGATCGATAGCGACACCGCCGAGCTGGTGGCCAGCGAGTTCGGCCACACCGTGCGGCGCGTCTCCGAGAGCGATGTCGAGATGGGCTTCATCGGCGACGAGGACGTGGACGACCATCTGGTCCCGCGCCCGCCGGTGGTGACCGTGATGGGCCACGTCGACCACGGCAAGACCAGCCTGCTCGACGCCCTGCGCTCCACCGACGTGGCGTCGGGCGAGCACGGCGGCATCACCCAGCACATCGGCGCCTACCAGGTCCGCCTGCCGGACGGCCAGCGCGTCACCTTCCTCGACACCCCCGGCCACGCCGCCTTCTCGGCGATGCGCGCGAGAGGCGCGAACGTCACCGACATCGTGGTGCTGGTGGTGGCCGCCGACGACGGCGTGATGCCGCAGACGATCGAGGCGATCCAGCACGCCAAGGCGGCCGGCGCCCCGATCATCGTGGCGGTCAACAAGATCGACAAGCCAGACGCCGACCCGCGCAAGGTGATCAACGAGCTGCTGCAATACGAGATCGTCGCCGAAAGTCTCGGTGGCGAGACGCAGGTGATCGAGGTCTCGGCGACCCAGAAACTTGGCCTCGACGACCTGGTCGAGGCGATCCTGGTGCAGGCCGAGGTGATGGACCTGAAGGCCAACCCCGATCGCTCCGCCGAGGGCGTGGTGATCGAGAGCAAGGTCGACCGCGGGCGCGGCGCCGTGGCCACGGTGCTGGTCAAGCGCGGCACGCTGAAGCGCGGCGACATCGTCGTGGCCGGCGAGAGCTGGGGCCGCGTGCGCGCCCTGCTCAACGAGCGCGACGAACAGGTGGCCGAAGCCGAGCCCTCGACGCCGGTCGAGATCCTCGGCCTCGACGGCGCCGCCGGCCCCGGCGAAGCCCTCGCGGTGGTGGAGGACGAAGCGCGCGCCCGCGAGCTCACCGAGTACCGCATCCGGGTGAAGCGCGAGCGTTCCGGCGCTCCGGTTGGGGCCGGCTCGTCGCTGGCCGAGATGATGGCCAAGCTCGCCGACAAGAAGGTCAGCGAGCTGCCGCTGCTGATCAAGGCCGACGTGCAGGGCTCGGCCGAAGCGATCGTCACCTCGCTGGACAAGATCGGCACCGAGGAGGTCCGCGCGCGGATCATCCTGTCGGGCGCCGGCCAGATCAACGAGAGCGACGTGATGCTGGCCAAGGGCTCCGGCGCGCCGATCCTCGGCTTCAACGTCCGCGCCTCGCGCCAGGCCCGCGACCTCGCCGAGCGCGAGGGCGTCGAGATCCGCTACTACGCGATCATCTACGACCTGCTGGACGACATCAAAGGCGTGCTCTCGGGCATGCTGGCGCCGATGCAGCGCGAAACCTTCCTCGGCAACGCCGAGGTGCTGCAGGTGTTCGACATCACCAAGGTCGGCAAGGTGGCCGGCTGCCGCGTCTCGGAAGGCACCGTACGCAAGGGCTCGCGCGTCCGGATCGTCCGCGAGGGCGTGGTGGTGCTGGAACTGGGCGTGCTGCAGACCCTGAAACGCTTCAAGGACGAGGTGAACGAAGTCACCGCCGGCCAGGAATGTGGCATGGCATTCGCCGGGTTCCAGGACATCAAGGTCGGCGACTCCATCGAGTGCTTCAACCTCGAAGAGGTCAAGCGGAGCCTGTAACCCACCGATCCCGCTCATCCCGGCGTAAGCCGGGACCCAGGCATGACGCAGCTGCGCGGGCGCCCGCCTTGCCGGGCTCGAACGGCCGCGGGCAAAAAGATCTAACGCAGAGCTCGCGGAGGAGACGCAGAGGTCGCAGAGGGACCGAGCGCGTCTCCGCGTCCTCCGCGCCTGCCCTGCGTCCTCCGCGTTCAAACTTGAGGGCGCCTGCGGCGCGTGCTCACCTTCGCCAAGCTGGCGCTCCCGCAACTGCTTCCTGCCTGGGTCCCGGCGTTCGCCGGGATGAGCGGGATTGGGGGGTTGCGGCGCCCTGAATTCGGCGATAAGCATCCGCTGGATGTAATAGCGGAGGCGCGTATGACCGACTTAGTAACCTACGAACGCGTTGGCCGCACCGCGCGCATCCG
>DATNJB010000084.1:0-98652 GCA_035604135.1 Caulobacteraceae bacterium
TCATCGGCTCGTTTTCCATGTCGAAGGGCGTGTCGAAGTCGATGTACTTCTTGTCGAGCGGATCCCAGAAATGGTCGTGGGTCGCCGAGATGATCTTGTCGAAGGCGGTCGAGCGGGCGTTGTAGCGGTCGAGCTCGAGCATGGACTCGAAGTCGTCCGGCGCCACCGCGCCATACATCTTGTCCTTGGTGATGTTGCCGTCGGCCATCTGGAGCGCTCCTTCGTCGGTCCCTGAAAGATGCGCGAGCCGACCTTGTTCCGCAAGTCGCAAGTGAACAGCGTTCAGGCGGCCTGGGCGTCGGCGAGGATGAGGTCGGCGGCCTTCTCGGCGATCATCGTCGTCGGCGCATTGGTATTACCGGAGGTGATGGTCGGCATGACCGAGGCGTCGGCGACGCGGAGACCCTGGACGCCGCGGACCTTGAGCGATCCGTCGACCGCGGCGTCATCGTCGACGCCCATCCGGCAGGTGCCGACCGGATGGAAGATGGTGGTCGAGATGCGCCCGATGGCGGCGAGCAACGCGACGGGATCGGTGACCTCGGCGCCGGGCCGGTACTCCTGCGCACCGAAGCTGGCAAAGGCCGGCGCGGCGCAGATGCGGCGGGTGAGCGCGACCGCCTCCAGCGCCACCTCCCGGTCCGCGGGGTCGGAGAGGTAGTTGGGCCTGATCGCCGGCGCCGCCGTCGGATCGGGACTGGTCAGGGTCACCTCGCCACGGCTGCGCGGGCGGATGTTGCAGACCGAGGCGGTCAGCGCATCGAACCGGTGCAAGGGCTCGCCGAACGCGTCCAGGCTCAGCGGCTGCACGTGGTATTCGAGGTTCGGCGTCGCGTGGCGGTCGGACGAATAGGCAAACATGCCGAGCTGGCTGGGCGCCATCGACATCGGCCCGGTGCGGAAGAGGCCGTATTCCGCCGCGATCATCGCCTGACCGACCAGCGAGCCGGCGCGGCTGTTCAGCGTGCCGCCGTTGACCCTGAACACGGTGCGGATCTGCAGGTGGTCCTGCAGGTTGGCCCCAACGGCGGCCCGGTCGCGCGCGACCGGGATGCCGTAGCGCTCCAGCAACGCGCCGGGCCCGACGCCGCTGAGCTGCAGGATATGCGGCGAGCCGATGGCGCCGGCGGCCAGGATCACCTCGCCTCGGGCGTCGGCGATGGCGGGGCCGCGCCGGGTCCGCAGTCGCACGCCGCTGGCGCGGCCCTCTTCGATCACGAGACGCTCGACCTGCGCGCCGGTGACCACTTTCAGGTTCGGCCTGCGCATCACGGGCCTGAGGAAGCCGCGCGCTGCGTTCCAGCGGAAGCCCCGGTGCTGGTTGACCTCGAACAAGGCGCTGCCGAAGTTGTCGCCGTGGTTGAAATCCTCCGTGTACGGGATACCGCACTCCGCCGCCGCCGCGCGGAAGGCGTCGAGGATCGGCCAGTTCAGCCGCTGGCGCGCCACCTTCAGTGGGCCGCCAGCCCCGTGCATCACGCTTGCGCCGCCGAAGTGGTCCTCGGACTTAAGGAAATAGGGCAGCACGTCGCTCCAGCCCCAGCCGGTCAGCCCGAGCTGGCGCCAATGGTCGTAGTCGGCCGCCTGGCCGCGCATGTAGATCATGCCGTTGATCGAGGACGAGCCGCCGAGCAGCTTGCCACGCGGGTACTTCAGCGCCCGGCCGCCCAGCGCCGGCTCCTCGAGCGTCGAGAAGCACCAGTCGGTGCGCGGCTTGCCTTGCGTGTAGAGGTAGCCGATCGGCACGTTCACCCAGAACAGCCGGTCGTCGCCGCCGGCCTCGAGCAGCAAAACGCGGTTGCGCGGATCGGCGCTCAGCCGGTTGGCCAGCACGCACCCCGCCGTACCGGCGCCGACGATGATGAAGTCGAAGGCGCCGAGACTAGTCGGCACTGCTGAGTCAGCGGGCATCGGCCATCGTCTCCTAGCTTCTCCCGGGGGAGAAGGAGGGGCCCACGCGAAGCGTGGGAGGATGAGGGCGTACGCCGCGTCAGGCTAATCCGAGAGGCCGTAACCCCTCACCTACCCTCCCGATCGCTTCGCTCCGGGCCCCTCCCTCTCCCTGTAGGAGAGGTGTTTCAAGCCGCGATCAGGCGCCTCGGCCGCCTGAGGTCGGGCGCCAGGCCCTCGCCCATCAGGTCGATGAAGTTTTCGCGGTAGAAGCGGTCGACCGCGCCCTTCGGGGTTCCTTCGAGCGCGTCGTTGAAGCGCTTGAGCGGATTGCGGCCGCCTTCCACGTGCGGGAAGTCGGAGGAGAACAGGCAGACTTCGTCGCCCGAATTGGCGATGATCCAACCGGTCTGCTCGTGCGGATAGGGCGTGACCCGCACCTGCCGGCGGACGATCTCGCTGGGCGGGGCCGAGAGCCGGTGCAGCCGCTCCTCGTTCTTGAAGAAGGCGGCGTGGGCGGAGTCCATGAACCGCATCCAGCTCGGGACCCACGACGCTCCGAGCTCGATCGCACCGAACTTCAGCTTCGGGAACCGGTCCATGACCCCGTCGATGATCAGGCAGGCGAGCGTCTGCATGACCGAGTTGGGGATCGGCATGAAGGAGACGGAGGTGAAGTTCTCCTCGCCTCCGTGGAAGTCCTTCACCCGCGGCAGGCCGTTCTCGAAGTAGGCGGGGTTGAGCTTCTCCTCGCCGCCGACGTGGAACAGGATCGGCAAGCCCGCCTCCTCAGCCTGCGCCCAGACCGGATCGAAGGCGACGTGGCTGGGCGAATGGCCCTTGGGGCAGCGCGAGGCGATGAGGATCGCCTTAGCCCCGAGCTCGATCGCCTCCGTGGTCGCGGCGGCGGTGCGGTCGAAGTCCATCAGCGGCACGTAGCCGGTGGCCAAGAGGCGTCGGTCGACCGAGCAGAAGTCGGTCATCATGCGGTTGTGGGCGGTGGCCGCGGCGTAGGCCAACTCGACGTCGTCGCCGTATTCAAGCTGGAAATTGCCGAGGCAGAAGGTGGTGAAGACGAGCTGGCTCGCAAAGCCCAGGTAGTCGATCGCCTTCGGCCGGTCCTCGCGCACGAAGGCGCCCAACGCCGCCTGGTTCTTGCGCAACAGGATGTTCTCCTCGGCGCCGGCGCGGAAGTCGGGATCCTGGTGCTGGCGGCGGGCGGCCTCGGCCCAACCGGGCCTGCCGAGCTTGTGCTTGTAGATCGGCAGCGCGTGGTAGCGCGCCAGCGTCCTGGCGTCGAAGTAGGGGTCCAGACAGTCCGGCAACTCCATGAGGTGGGAGTCGGCGTCGTGGACGATCTGGTCCTGTACGTAGGCCATCGGGGCCTCCCTCTGGGCGTCGTTCTCTTCTCGGCCGAGAGGATACGGCCAGGCCGGCCGCCCTTTCAACCGGCGTGGACGAAGCGGGCCTCCAGCCGTGGCCCTTTCGCCGTCGGCGCCGCGGCGGCCTTCAGGCCCGACGCGGGCGCGAGCGTCAGCGGAACCCCTTCGGGGCCGCGCACCCGGGCCACGAACCCCTCGCCCGCGCGTTCCAGCCGCACTTCGACGTCGCCGAGCCTGGTTGGCACGACGCCCTCCGCGTGCTCGAGCCCCGCCAGGTCCGGCCTGACCACGATCTCAGCGAAGCCTGGCTTGGCCGGCGCCACGCCCAGCATCCGCCGCGACAGCTGATGGGTGGGCGAGGCGGAAAAGCCGTGGCAGAGGCTGGCCGTCGGCGCGAAGCTCTCCCAGAGCGTCGTCGCCCCCTTGTCCAGCATGGGTCCAAAGCGCTCGCGCATGAGCCGAAGCGCGTCGTTGAACCGGCCCTGGCCGCCGAGCGCCTCGTAGACGAAGTGGGAATAGAATGTGTTGGCCAGGACGACGCCCTCCTCGGGGTCGAGGGTCTCGCCCTTGGGCGCGATCGGCGGGCCGGCGGTGAAGGTCAGACGGCGCGAGTCGGTGATGCGGTCGAGCGCGCGCGCCAGCCGCTGGCCGTCGGCCTCGCCCCAGAGCGTGATCGCGGCGTTGGCGTGCTGGGAGGTGCGCAGGTCCTGGGCGCCGGTGACCGGATCGACGATGTCGACATAGACGCCCCGCCGCGCGTCCCAGTGACGGGCTTCGAGCGCGTCGCCGATTCCGCGGGCGCGGGCGCTCAGCCGGTCCGCCTCGCGCGCCCAGCCCAGCGCCTGCGCCAGGCGCGCGGCGACGCGGAAGGCGCCCGCCAGCTGGGCGTTCAGCGCGCCGGCCTCGCCTTCGCGCCCGACGCCGGACCAGTCCATGAAGTGCCAATAGGGCAGGTCGGCGACGAGGCCGTTGGCGTCGACCAGGCGTTCGAACCAGGCCAGCGCCTTCAGGATCGAGGGGAAGATCGCCTCGATGGTGTCGAGATCGCCGGTGAGGTCCAGATGGTCGCCGGCGCAAAGGATCCACTGCAGCGTCCAGTCTGGGATCAGGAGCCCGTTTACCCGGTGGTCGCCGGGAGCGAACATCTGGGTCAGGCCGTCCGGGCGCTGACTTTCGGCGGCCTGGGCGAGGAACTTGGCGGTGAGCGGGGCCACGCAGGGGCCGAAGGCGGCATGGCCGACCAGGTTCTCCACCGTCACGTCGCCCAGCCACTGGCGCTGCTCGCGGCTGGGGCAGTCCTCCCAGGCGTCGTGCATGCATTGGCGAAGCGTGTAGGCGCCGGTGGCCCAGAGCCGGGTCAGAAAGTCGTCTGAGCAGCTGAAGCGACCCCCCTCCTCGACCGGGTAGTTCCAAAGATTGGCGCCGAAGCCCTTGATGGCCAGGCCGTCCGGCGCGTTGCGCACCACCAGCTGCACCCAGCGGATCGCGCACCACTCGAACCGCTCGAACCGCTGCACGCCGGCCTTGGCGCGATAGCGGCAGAGGTGGGCGTCCTCGCCAAGCCACGGCTTCGGCTTGATGCGCGCGTCCGGCGGCGGGCCGCTGGCGTCCCACTCGCCGGGCAGGCTCTCGGCGCAGGCGATCTCGACGATCTCGCCGCCGCGGGCGTCGATCTCGATGAACGGGCGGCCGGTCATGATGCGGCCGAAGTCGAGCAGGATGGCGACGTCGCGACCGGGCTCGGTCCGCACGAGCGTCCGCGCGCCTTCCAGCTTGAGCAGGTCGTCGGCGCGGGCGACCGCGCCCGTCGGCGGCTCGATCAGGGGCTCGTCGTAGCTGCGCCGATGGAAGACGAGGTCAGGGTCGGGATAGAGACCCTTGATCCAGACGACGCGCTTGGCGGGCTCAAGGCGCTCGACCAACATCGGGATGCCGCGCGGGACCAGCGTCGGGAACGGACGCGTCTGCATGCCGCCATAGGCCGCCTCTGCGCCCCCGCCGCCGAAGATCAGCGGCCGCGCCTCGTCCCAGCCCAAATCGTCGAAGTCGACGCCGCTCCAACCTTCGATCAGGCGGCCCGCATCCAGGTCCTCGATGAACCCCAGCGAATGGTTCGACTGCGGAACATCCTGCGTCCACGCGGTCGACTGGACGCAGCGCCAACCGCCGTCGGTGGACAGCGAAACGCCGTCCGCGGCGCCGTCGACCCAGAGGCCGCCGTCGCCGAACACCGGCTGCCACATGCCCTTGACCGTCTCGTAGAAGGCGGTGTCGGTCCCGTAGGTGTGCACGAGCACCGCGAGCAGGTTGGCCCCGGCCGCGAGGTGGGGCGCCAGGTCGTATTCGTCGTAGCGCTGGAAGAGCGGGGTGCAACGCACGGGTCCGCGCCCGATGGGCTTGCCGTTGACATAGAGCACGTAGCGCCCGTCGACGGTGATCGAGATCGGCGCGGCCGAGGGTGTCGCCGGCAACTCGACCCGCTTGCGGAAGAAGAACCAGCGATTCTTCTCGATCGGCCGGCCGCCGCCGCCGAGGTAGACGCGCCGGCCCCCCGTCGGGTCGATTTCCTGCTTCGGAGTCCAGACGAACGGCGGCCTCAGCGGTGTGGTCATGGCTCCCTTTCGGCCGGGCAAAGCCGGGCCGTCTCGTTGGACAGATGATCGAATTTGATCTTCTATGAGCAACCATGCTCGATGAGGCCAGATCAAGCGCCAAGTCCGATGTCGGGGACGTGGACCTTGGCGCGCTGAGGTCCGCTTACCAGCGCGATGGCTTCGTGACCGTCGAGGGCCTGCTCAACGCCGACGAGGTCGAGGCGTTGCGCGCCGAGATCGTTGCGGTCGCGCTTGGCGAGCGGGGCGCGATCGCCGGCGCCGAACCCCGCGACGGCCGCTCGGATGAGGCGCTGGTTGGCGAGATCCTGGCCATCCACATGCCGCACAAGATCTCGCGGCTGATGCGGGCAACCATGGCGCACCCGCGCATCGTCCCGATCCTGAAGAGCCTGATAAGCCCGAACGTGAAGGCCATGCAGACCATGGTGTTCGTCAAGCGGCCGGGCAAACCCGGGCAGGCCTGGCACCAGGACGAGCACTACATCCCGACCCGCGACCGTTCGCTCTGCGGCGCCTGGATCGCGCTCGACGACGCGGTGATCGAGAACGGCTGCATGTGGATGCACCCGGGCTCGCAGGCGCCCGGCGTGCTCTATCCGATCAAGCCGCACGGCGACGACCGCTTCGACGGGGCCGAGGAGGCCTACGGCCACGGCTATGACCGCGAGGGCGGCGCAGCCGTCGAGGTGAAGGCGGGCGGGGTCGCCTTCTTCAACGGCTATGTGCTGCACCGCTCGCTGCCCAACCGGGCGAAGGCGGGGTTCAGACGCGCGCTCGTCACCCACTACATGTCGGCGGAGTCCATGCTGCCGTGGACGCTGGGTGGGACGAAAGCGCGGCCCGACGTCCGCGACATCGTGATGATCGCAGGCCAAGACCCCTACGCCTGGCGCGGCGTCGAGGAGATCACCAAGCCGTGGGTCCGCCCCGACAACGCGGAGCGGCAGGCCGAGATCCTGGCGGAGATGGCGGCCGCGGGTCGCCCCAGCCAACCGGCGGATTGAGGCCAGGCCAGGCGCGCTTCGCACACCTCTCCCGCGGGAGAGGTGCTTACGGCCGCTGGTAGACGGTCTTCGTGACCGTGAAGAACTCACGCGCCGCGCGGCCCTGTTCGCGGGCGCCGTAGCTGGAGGCTTTCATGCCGCCGAACGGGGCGTGGTAGTCGACGCCGGCGGTCGGCAGGTTGATCATGACCATCCCCACGCGGGCGTTCCGCTTGAAGTGCTCGGCGTATTTCAGCGAGGTGGTGCAGATACCGGCGCAGAGGCCGAAGCGGACGTCGTTCAGGACCGCGAGCGCCTCGTCGTAACCGGCAACGCGGATCAGGCCCGCCACAGGCCCGAACACCTCCTCGCGCGCGACCAGGTCGCCTGGGCTCGCGCGATCGAACAGCACCGGATCGACGAAGCAGGCCGGCGCGTCGGCGCGGCCCGCGACGACCGCCTGGCGCCCGGCGCGGCGCATGGCCTCGATGCCGGCGACCACGCCCGCCTTCTGCTTCGCCGACACCAGCGGCCCAACCTCGGTCGCCTTGTCGGCGGGGTCGCCGACCTTCAGCCGCGCGACGCGCGCCTTGACCCGCTCGATCAGGGCATCGGCCACGCTCTCATCGACAATCACCCGCGAGGTCGCCGTGCAGCGCTGGCCGGCGGCGAAGAAGGCGCCGTTCACGAGAGTCTCGGTCGCGAGATCGAGGTCGGCGTCGGCCAGGATGACGAGACCGTTCACCCCGCCCATCTCCGCCTGCACGCGGGCGCCGCGGGTGGCGGCGGCCATGCGGACTCCGCGGCCGGTCGTCTCCGAGCCGGTGAAGGAGATCGCGTCGATCGCCGTGTCTTCGACGAGCGCCGCGCCCGTCTCGCCGGCACCCGGAACCAGGTTCACCGCACCGGCCTGCAGCCCTGCCCCTGCAATGATCCGCATGATGGCCGCCGCGGTCGCCGTCGCATGCTCCGACGGCTTCCAGACCACTGCGTTCCCGAAGGCGATCGCGGGCGCGATCTTCCAGGCCGGGATGGCGATCGGGAAGTTCCAGGGCGTGATCGCGCCCACCACGCCGACCGGTTCGTAGGCCACCTCGACGGTCACGCCGGGACGTACGGAGTCGAAGCGCTCGCCGACGATCCGCAAGCCCTCGCCGGAGAAGAAGCGGAAGAGCCTCGAGGCCCGCATCACCTCGCCCGCGGCATCGGTGATCGTCTTGCCGGTCTCGCGCGTGATCAGCGCGGCGAGGTCCGCCACCTCGGCGGCCAGGGCGCCGCCGACCCGTTCGAGGGCGTCGGCGCGGGCCTCGATCGGCGCGAGCGCGGGGAGTGCCGCGCGTGCGGCGGCGGCGGCCTCGGCCACGAAGCCGGCGCCGCTCTCCGGCAGGCGGGTGACGACCTCGTCGAGATCCGCCGGATTGCGCTGTTCGAGCGCCGGCGCGGCGTCTCGCGGCGTCCCGTCGATGAAGGCGGTGATGTCGAGCGGCATGGGCCGCCGCACTTTGGGCTGCAGGGGCCGCGATTTCAACGCGATGATCGTTGCTGATCGGTGTTGACCCGGTAGCAGTTCACCGCTGTAACTCGGCGGTCCTGTTCGCCGTCACCCCCTGCACCCCGACAAATGAGCCTGCCCACGCGCGACCTGACCACCAAGGCGGGCCGAACGCTGACGTTCACGGCTCTGGGCTTCGGCACGGCGCCAATCGGAAACATGCGCCGCGTGATGAGCGACACCGAGGCCGAAGCCACCGTCGCCAGCGCCTGGGACCGCGGCAGCCGCTACTTCGACACCGCCCCGCTCTACGGCCACGGTCTTGCCGAACGCCGCACGGGCGCTGTCCTCCGCGGCAAGCCGCGTGACGCCTTCCTGCTCTCGACCAAGGTCGGCCGGCTGCTCGAGCCCTGCGCGCCGGGCGAGGAAGCGAGCGGCATCTACGAGGGGGTGCCGCCGTTCAAGGTGCGGTTCGACTACTCCTACGACGGCGTGATGCGCTCCTACGAGCAGAGCCTCGCCCGGCTCGGCCTCGACCGCGTCGACATCCTCTATGTGCACGACATCGACGCCATGACCCACGGATCGCCAGAGGCGGCCGAGGCGCGCACCCGCGAACTGATCGACCAGGGCGGCTGGCGGGCGCTGGCCGAGTTGCGCGCGGCCGGCGACGTCGCCGCGATCGGGGCCGGGGTCAACGAGTGGGAGCCGTGCGTGCGCCTGCTGGAGCTGGCCGACCCGGACATCTTCCTGCTCGCCGGGCGCTACACCCTGCTCGAGCAGGACGCGCTGATCAGCCTCTTGCCCGCCTGCATCGCCAAGGGCGTCGGCGTGGTGATCGGCGGCCCGTTCAACAGCGGGCTTTTGGCGACCGGCGCCACGCCCGGCGCGATGTACAACTACGCGCCCGCGCCGCGCGAGGTGCTCGAGCGCGCCGACCTGATCGAGGCTGTCTGCGCCACCCACGGGATCCGCCTGGCGCAGGCCGCGCTGCAGTTCCCGCTCGGGCATCCCTCGGTCGTGTGCGTGATTCCGGGCGGCCAGACGCCGGCCGAGGTGTTCGACAACGCGGACTTGCTGCGGGCGCCGATCCCGGACACGCTGTGGCGCGACCTAAAGCGCGCGGGGTTGATGAGCCTGGACGCGCCGACGCCGATAGAGGCTTAAGTGACGACCGCATGCTGAGAGGGATCGATCCGGTCCTTGGGCCGAAGCTGCTCGCGATCCTGCGGGCCATGGGCCACGGCGACGAGATCGTGGTCGCCGACGCCAACTTCCCCGCCGCCGCCAACGCGAGGCGGCTCGTGCGCGCCGACGGGATCGATGCGGTGCGCCTTGTCGAGGCCATCGTCGCGCTGATGCCGCTGGACGACTTCGTCCCGGCCGCCGCCTTCCGCATGGCGGTCGTCGATGCGCCGAACGAGGTTCCGGCCATCGCGAACGAGTTCGCCCACGCGCTCGCCGCGAACGGCTATGCCGGAGCGATCGAGGCGATCGAGCGCCAGGCGTTCTACGCCAGGGCGCGCGAGGCGTTCGCGATCGTTGCCAGTGGCGAGACGCGCCTCTACGGCAACCTGATCCTGAAGAAGGGCGTGGTGCGGTCGGAGTCCTGAGCATGCAGATCGACGCCCACCAGCACTTCTGGCGCCTGTCGCGCGGGGACTACGGTTGGCTGACGCCAGAGCTTCAGCCCATCCACCGGGACTTCGGACCCGGCGACCTTCGCCCGCTGGCCGCGGCGGCGGGGGTCGAGCGCACGGTGCTGGTGCAGGCCGCGCCGACGGAAGCCGAGACCGGTTTCCTGCTCGAGCTCGCCGCGGCAGAGCCGTTCGTGGCCGGCGTCGTCGGCTGGGTCGACTTCGAGGCGCCGGACGCGGCCCATCGCGTCGCGGCGCTGGCGGCGCGCCCGAAGCTCGTTGGCTTGCGACCGATGATGCAGGACATGGCGGACGACCGCTGGATGCTGCGCGATGAGATTTGGCCGGCGCTGCACGCCATGGCCGAAGAAGGGCTGACCTTCGATGCGCTGGTGTTCCCGCGCCACCTTCCGACCTTAAGCGAATTCGCCCGCCGCTATCCCGGCCTCGACATCGTCATCGACCATGCGGCCAAGCCCGACATCGCCGCCGGCGCGCTCGAGGACTGGGCGCGCGACATCCGCGCGATCGCCGGCGAGACCCGGCTGGTCTGCAAGCTCTCCGGACTGATCACCGAGGCCGGTTCCGGCTGGTCGGTCGAGCAGCTCAGGCCTTACGTCGAGGTGCTGGTCGAGGCGTTCGGCGCCGACCGGCTGATGTGGGGGTCGGACTGGCCGGTCGTGAACCTGGCGGGCTCTTACGCCAGCTGGCGAACGGCGGCCGAGACATTGCTGGCTGACTGCTCGGACGACGAGCGGGCGGCGATCTTCGGCCAGACCGCGAGCGTCTTCTATGGGCTGGACCGCGCGTGAACGGCGCCGATATCCTGCCCACCGATGGATCTTTCGGCACGCTGGTCGGGCGGGTCTGGGTCGCGGCCCCGGTGGCTGGCCCGCGCACGATCGCCGTTCGTGAAGATGGGCTGTTCGACCTATCCCGCCTCGCCCCGACGCTGAGCGATCTCTTCGACCTGCCCGATCCGGCCGGCAGCGTCGCCGCCCACGCCGGCGAACGCCTGTGCTCGTTGGAGGCGGCGATCGAAGCGTCCGTCGCCGAGCCGGCGGCGGACTTTCGGCTCCTTGCGCCCTGCGATCTGCAGGCCTTGAAGGCGGCGGGCGTCACCTTCGCGGCCAGCCTCGTCGAGCGGGTCATCGAAGAGCGCGCGAAGGGCGATCCGGCGGCCGCGGCGAAGGTGCGCGAGGAACTGCGCGGGCTGCTCGGCGACATCCGCGGGCTGAAGCCCGGCTCGCCGGAGGCCGCGCAGGTGAAGACGCTCTTACAGCGGGAAGGACTCTGGTCGCAGTACCTGGAGGTCGGGATCGGGCCGGATGCGGAGGTGTTCACCAAGGCCCAGCCGCTGTCGGCCGTCGGCTTCGGCGCCCAGATCGGCCTGCACCCGAAGTCCGTCTGGAACAACCCGGAGCCCGAGATCGTGCTGGCCTGCTCGTCGCGCGGCGAGATCGTCGGCGCGAGCCTGGGCAACGATGTCAACCTGCGCGACTTCGAGGGGCGAAGCGCGCTCCTGCTTTCGAAGGCAAAAGACAACAACGCCTCATGCGCGATCGGGCCATTCGTCCGGCTGTTCGACCGGACCTTCGGCCTCGATGACGTCCGTTCGGCGGAGCTCTCGCTGGTGGTCGAGGGCGAAGACAACTTCCGCCTCGAGGGTCGAAGCTCGATGGCGCAGATCAGCCGCGATCCGACCGACCTCGTCGCCCAGACGCTGAACGAGAACCATCAATATCCCGACGGGGTGATGCTGTTCCTGGGCACCCTGTTCGCCCCCACCCAGGACCGGGATGCGCCCGGCGAAGGCTTCACGCACAGGCGCGGCGACCGCGTAACGATCGGTTCGCCGAGGCTGGGCGCCCTCTTCAATCGCGTGACCACCTCCGACGCGGCGGTGCCATGGACGTACGGCGTGCGCGATCTCATGCGCTCGCTCGCGGCAAGGGACTTGATCTAGACGTCTCCTGCGTGAGGTGACCGGAGCATCCGTAGACGGAAGATCGAGGTCCTAGTAGACCATCGCCGACCACAGCGCGCGGACGCCGCGGCGGGAGGGGTCGGTGTCCTTCCTGAGGTCGTGCCGCGCGCGGAAGGCGAGGCCGGTCAGGTCGCCGTTGCGCCAGGCGACAGCGGCCTCGCAGTACAAAGCCTCGCGCACGATCAACAGACCAACCGCGCCCGGGAGGTCGATGCTGCGTGGAACGTTGACCCGCGCGCCTCGCGACGACAGGTTTCGGATCACGCAGTCGATGCTCATCTGGCAGTCGCCGACGATGAGCTTGCCGGACATCAGCGAGCGGGCGCGGAGGTCGACGCGGCGAACGAGGCCCGTGCGTCGCTCGGCGCCGGCATACTTGGCGGGACTCGTGGCGCCGAGGTCGATGGAACGGCGACCGATGGTGGATGGTGCGAGCAGCGTCATGCGACCCATTATCCGCGGCCAAAGTTGATTGTCCGCTAACCGCATCCGTCGGTTCTCCACCCGCCCTTGGGGTCCGAAAACCGCGAGACTCGCTCGTCGCTTGCGCCCATCCTGCGGGCATGGACCTCGATCCCGACGCCTGTTATCGCGCCATCCAGACGCGTGACCCCCGTTTCGACGGTCGCCTGTTCATCGGCGTGCGCACGACCGGCATCTACTGTCGGCCGATCTGTCCGGCCCGCACACCCAAGCGCGAGAACGTCGCCTTCTACGTCAGCGCCGCGGCCGCCCAAGTCGCCGGCTTTCGGCCCTGCCTGCGCTGTCGCCCGGAGACCTCGCCCGACCTCGGCGCCTGGCGCGGCGCCTCGAACACCGTCTCGCGCGCGCTCAGGCTGATCGAGGCCGGCGCGCTGGACGAAGGCGACGTCGATACGCTGGCCGCCCGGCTAGGCGTCGGCGAGCGCCAGCTGCGACGCCTGTTTCGCCAGCATCTCGGGGCCTCGCCGCTCGCGGTCGCTCAGACCCGGCGGGTGCTGTTGGCCAAACAGCTGATCCACGAAACCCGGCTGCCGATGGCGCAAGTCGCGCTCGCCGCTGGCTTCGGCAGCGTGCGGCGCTTCAACGAGACGTTCCAGCAGCTCTACGACCGGCCGCCGCGCGCGCTTCGCCGCACGAGCGGGCCAGACGAGCCCGCAGCCGGTCTCGTGACCCTGAAGCTTGCCTTCCGTCCGCCCTACGACTGGCCGGCGATGCTGGCGTTCCTCAGCCCCCGCGCGATCCCCGGGGTCGAGACGGTCAGAGACGGCGTCTACGCGCGGGCGATCGAGCTTGCCGGCGCGAGAGGCGCAATCAGCGTCAAGCCTACCCGAGGCGAGGACCGGCTGAGCGTGACGGTCGCCTTCCCCAAGCTCGACCAGCTGCCGGCGATCATCGCCCGCGTCCGGCGCGTGTTCGACCTCGCCGCCGATCCGGTGACGATCGGCGGGCACCTGGCCGAAGATCCGACGCTGGCGCCGCTCGTCGCCGGGCGGCCGGGACTGCGGGTTCCCGGCGCCTGGGACGGCTTCGAGCTCGCCGTGCGCGCGGTGCTCGGCCAGCAGATCACGGTCGCGGCCGCGATCGGACTCGCCGCGCGCATCGCGCGTGAGTATGGCGAGCCCATCTGCGAAGCGCCGCCGGCATGCGAGGGCCTGACCCATGCCTTTCCGAGCGCCGAGCGGCTCGCCGGCGCCGATCTCTCCGGCTTGCCGATGCCGCGCGCCCGATCGCGGGCGCTCGAGGCGCTGGCTGCGGCCGCCGTCGCCGACCCCGACCTGTTCGGCCCGCGCGGCGATCTCGCCACGGCGATCAAGCGGCTGACGGCGCTGCCCGGCGTCGGCGAGTGGACGGCGCAGTACATCGCCATGCGTCAGCTCCGAGAGCCGGACGCCTTCCCCGCCGCGGACATCGGGCTGATGCGCGCGATGGCGGATGCGGACGGCGTGCGACCGAGCGCCGAGGCGCTGCTCGTCCGCGCCGAATCCTGGCGCCCGTGGCGCGCCTATGCCGCCCAGCACCTGTGGGCCGCCGATCTCGCGGCCCCGAAACCGATCAAGGAGAAGACCCATGCCAACCGCGAAGCCGCCTGAGGGGCTGGCGTTCGACCGGCTGTCGACGCCGATCGGCGAGGCGCTGGTGATGTGGGACGCCGATGGCGCGCTGCGCGTCTTCGACTGGACCGAATACGAACCGCGCATGCAGCGCCAGCTCGTGCGCCACTACGGGCCGGTGTCGCCGAAGAGCGGCCGGGCGCCGAAGACCCTCAGCGCAGCGCTCGAGGCCTACTTCGACGGCGAGATCGGCCGGATCGACGCGATCCGTTGCGCGACGGGCGGGACGCCGTTTCAAAAGGCGGTCTGGGCGGCGCTGCGCACCATCCCGGCCGGAACGACCTGGAGCTACGGCGGCCTCGCCGCGCGGCTCGGGCATCCGACCGCCGTCCGTGCGGTGGGCTTGGCGAACGGCGCAAACCCGATTGGCCTCGTCGTGCCCTGCCACCGCGTGATCGGCGCCGACGGCTCGCTGACCGGCTATGGCGGCGGGCTCGAGCGCAAGCGTTGGCTGCTGGCGCACGAGGGCGTGGCGCTCAAGCTCGCGGCCTGATGCCGGTTGGCGCCTCTGCCGCGGCCGCGACGATCGTCAAGAATGAACCACGGAAAGCACGGAAAGCACGGACGACCGCTGCTCTCTGCAGATGAGACGTTTCTGATCGCGGAGCCGTTCTTGCGCGCCGAAGGCGCGTGTTGAACGTCTGGTCCACCGACGGGCCCAGTGCTCCGTCCGTGTTGTCCGTGTTTTCAGTGGTTACTTCTCTCGGACCTAGCCCTTATTCGAGGCGCCAACCGGCGGGGGCGCGGCCGCCGTGCGGCAGGCGGCCGGTCAGGTCGGCCGTGATGCGGCGTCCCGAGCTCTGTGCCTCGCGCACCAGCGACCAGTCGATGTCCTGAAGTCTGGCCTTGATCCGGTTGATCCGGACGCCACGCGCCTTCGATCGCCACGCGAGGTAGACGAAGCGGTCGTCGGCCGGGCCGCTCGCGAACGGCCCGCCGAAGGTCGGATGGTTCGGATCCTTGCCCGGCTTCACCGTCAGCCTGAAGTCGAACACGAAGCGGCCCTGCGCGTCGCGGGCGGCCGGAATGACGTTCCCTTTGGTGTCCTGCAGCCCGAAGTCGTAGGCGTCGTTGTCGGGGTTGGTCGCCGGGGTGTCATCGGCGCGGATCAGCCGCATGCGAACCTCGCCCTCGGCCATGCTCAGATCACCTCGAGATCGTCGCGATCGGGGAGCGCGGGGAACGGCGCTGTCGGCAGGGTCTGGTACCAGAAGGCGACGGAGGCGATGTCGTCCTGCAGTGGCAGGTAGCGGCGGTCGCGGTCGGTGCGCCAGCCAAGCGCCTGGATGGTGACGCGCAGATCCTCTTCGAACCGCACCGGGTCGGTGATGTGCCAGCGGTACATGCCGAAGCGCTGCTGCGACCGGTAGAGGCCGTCGGGGCGGATCACCTGCGGCAGTCCGGCGTAGGGGGTGGTGAACTCGACATAGGCCGGCGGGATCGCACGGTCGCGGGAGATGGTCCCGACGTCGAAATTGTAGGCGCCGCAGAAGTAGTCCTCCGTGCCGGTGCCGCAGATGGTGGGAAACGCCTTGTCGCCATCCATGAAGAACTTGATCTCGCCCTCGCCCCACCAGCCGGCGTTGTTCACGCCCCAGGCCATGTAGGTCCCGACGTACTGGCCCTGGCCTTTCACCCCGTCGAGCAGGGTGTAGACCTCGCCGTACGACAGAGGATTCACCCGCCGGAACTGGGCGTGGAAGTAGGCGGCGTCGTCCGGGACGTCCGTCAGCGTGTAGTTGATCTGGTAGTAGACGTAGATCGCCTCGGCCGAGAGGTTCTGCATCGTGAAGCGCGCACGCTTCCGGAAGGGCATCTCCCAATAGCAGTTGAAGGCGCGGCCGGGGTTCACGCAGACCGGCAACGACGTCACCTGGGCGAACGTCTCCCAGCCGCAGGCGAAGAAGTCGCCGGCCGGGCATTCGATCGAGGGCTCGGCTTGGTCGTCCCAGTAGGCGCGAAGGATGGTGTGGCGCCACTTGCCGGCGGCGAGCGTCATCCAGATCTGCTGGATCGCGCCGGCGCCCTCGATGTCCGCGAGCGTGAAGGTGTCGCCCTGCTGGATGATGACATAGGGCGAGATCTTCCAGCCTTGTCCTAAGTCGCGGGCGGCGTTGGCGGCCGGGCCGTCGGTGGACATGCCGCCCCTGCCCTTCTCGCCGGTAAAGTTCTCCGGGCTGATCGAGCGGGTCTTCGCCTTCGACAGGCGCGAGAGATTGCCCAGGCCCAGCCCCAGGCCGTTGAACTCGGTCATGCTTATTGCCTTCCCCTCCTTGAGGCTCCGCACTCATACCGCTCAATCCCGCGCCAGCGGGAACTCTGCTTTTCACCACGAAGGACACGAAGAACACGAAGAGGCAGGGCGAACTGCTGCGCTAAAGCCCTCTCAGACACCTTCGCGCCCTTGTGTCCTTCGTGGTTGAATTCGGCCCGCCGCTCCCGCGGCGGTCCAGAAGAGCACCTCTCGCGCTCACTCGGCCTTGGCGGGCCGGCGCCGGTCAAGACCCTGATGCTCGGTGATCTTCCAGGGGTAGTGGTCGCCCTCGCCACCCGCGCCCACCGCCTGCATGTGGTTCGAGATCGCCTTGCGCCAGCCCCGGCTCATGTTGGCGGTGGTCATGTGCGGGGTCTTCGAGTGGTGGAAGGTGACGTCGCCGCGCGAAATCGGGCAGACGACCATGTTCGCCTCGTCCACATCGCACGTGATCAGGTCGCTCTGCACGCCGGCGACCGGATGGTGGGCCAAGACGCCCAGTTTGTGGCCGCGATCGATGAAATGCATGCAGCCGTTTTCCGCATTCACGTCCTGCAGCGGTATCCAGCCGGTGACGCCTTTCTCGTCCAGGTTTCGGCCCCAGTAGGCCTCGTCCTGGTGCCAGGCGGTGGGCGCGCTCTTTTCCGGCGGCTTGGCGAGGAACTGGTCGTACCAGAACTCGACGTCCTGCCCGAGCAGCGCCGAGCCGAACGCGACCAGCCATTTGCGGTAGGGTTGGTCCTTGATCTCGCGCCAGACGAACGAGGGCGACGACTGCACGATGCGGAACGAGCGGTCCTCAAGGCTCTCCTTGGCGTCCCAGGCCCAATCCTTGGCGAAGCGCTCCTTCTCCTCGATCAGCTTTTCGCAACGGGCCTCCAGCTCGTCGAGCTGGTCCTTGCCGATGGCGTCCTTGACCACGATCCAGCCGTGCTCGCGGAAGAAGGCGATCTGTTCGGGCGACGCAGTTGGATAGGGCATGGGGGCTCTTCAGGTGAGAGGGGTCAGGGTTTCCGCGTGTGCGGCGGCGCGCCACGCATGGGCGTAAGCGGCGAGGTCGAACGGGGCGGGCTCGATGAGGTGAAGCGGCTGCGGTGGGTGGAGCGCTGGCCAGAACAGGCGCGCGGCGCCGAACGCCACCGCGTCGCTCCCGCCCGGACAGGCGTAGACGGGGCGATCGGTGCGCAGCGCGGCGAGCGCGGCTGGAAAGACCGGATCGTCGGCGAAGCGGCCCTCGATGACGACGGGCCCTTCGGCGCCGACCAGATCGAGCTCGACGTCGCTCATCAGCGCCAGGTGCAGCGAGGCCAAGCTGGCGCGCCTGCTCAACGTCCCGGGAGCGCCGACGACGGTTCCGCGCGCGCCGGGGAAGGGGCCGCCGGGCGCGAAGGCGGGATGGGTGCGAACGCCGGCCTCGATCACGCTGGCGGCGGTCTCGAGCGTCGGGCGCGCGCCGATCCCGTCGCCCAGGATCTCGGCGTACTCCCGCCCGCCCATGAACCGGGTCGACGGCACGGGATGTCCCTCGACATCGACGTTGACCAGGACGTCGCGGGCGGGATCGAGGCGCTGAGCCCCGCCGCCCGATTGGAAGGTGACGAACCAGGTGCCGGTGGAGATGAGGCTGAACGGTCGCCGGAACGTCTCGGGGAAGGCGCGCGCCGCGAACAGCGACGCGTTGCTGTCGTGAACGCCGCAGAGCACCTGGCAGTCGCGCGGCAGACCGGCCTCGGCGGCGACGTCTGCGCGCAGGGTGCCGAGCACGGCGCCCGCCGCCTGGATCGGCGGAAAGCGGTCGGCCCAACCCCGCCGTTCGGCGAGCGGCGCATACCCGCCGGCGTGCGGTCGCCAGAGGTCGGTGTGGCATCCGAGGCTGCTTACCTCTGCAGCGCGCTCTCCGGAGAACCGCCAGGCCCAGTATTGCGGCCAGAGCAGCGCCTGCGCCTGGGCCGGCCAGGCGTCGGGACAGAGGCTCTCCTGCCAGTAGAGCTGCTGGCCCAGATTCAGCCCCAGCGGCAGCCGCGGCGAGCCGGTGAGCGCGAACGGGTCGCGCTCGGCGTCGTAGGCGCGGGCGATCTCGCCGGGCGGCGCCGCCTCGTAGTCCATCACCGGCGCGGCGAGACGATCGCCCGCGACGAGGGCCGCGGCCGCGCCGTGTCCGACCGGGGCGATGGCGACGATGTGGGCGGCTTCGGCGACCGCTTTCAGCGCGTCGATCGCCCAGGTCTCGATCCGCTCGGCGTCAAGCGTTGGGCGGCCGTCGTGCATCGGCGCGGCGTTGGCCCGCATGCGCGTCGCCAGCACGCGACCTTCGTGGTCGACCAGGGTCAGCTTCGCGTGGGTCTTGCCCACATCCAGGACGGCGACGGCCTCGACCAAGTCGTTGGCTCTCTCTGACGGGCGTGATCGAACTTAATGCAAATTGATTGTTTCCGACCATCCCCGGCGCTAGCGTTTTCGCCTCTTCGAGCCGACGGCGGAGCCAGGCGATGGACGACGCGGTGATGCCGCCTGACCTGATCGAGCGCGAGAACGCGATCCGCCTGGACGCGCTCGAAGACGAGTACGAGAGCCTCGGCCGCGCGCTCGACCGGCGGGGCGGCTCGATCGACCGCATCAAGGACGCGCTCAAAGGGTTCGCCGTCGCGATCCCGAGCTGGGGCGTCGGCGTCGGCGGCACGCGGTTCGCCAAGTTCCCGATTGCGGGCGAGCCGACCAACATCTTCGAGAAGCTCGAGGACTGCGCCGTCGTGCAGGCGCTGGGCCGCAACACGCCAACCGTCTCCACCCACTTTCCATGGGACAAGGTCGATGACGTCACCGCGCTGAAGGAGAAGGCGCAAGGCCTGGGCATCGGCTTCGACGCGGTCAATTCCAACACCTTCCAGGACCAGCCGGGGCAGCCGCTGTCATACAAGTACGGCTCGCTGACCCATACCGATCCAGCCGTCCGCGACCAGGCGGTGCGCCACAACATCGAATGCATCGAGATCGGCAAGGCGCTGGGGTCCGAGGCGATCACGGTCTGGATCGCCGACGGCTCGAATTTCCCCGGCCAGTCGGACCTGACCGGGGCGCTCGACCGCTATCTCGACTCCATGGCCCGCATCTACGCGGCGCTGCCGGCCGACTGGCGGATGTTCATCGAGCACAAGCTGTACGAGCCTGCGTTCTACTCAACGGTCGTCTCGGACTGGGGCACGAGCCTGATGTGCGCCCAGCAGCTGGGCGACAAAGCCCAGTGCCTGGTCGACCTCGGGCACCATGCGCCGACCGTGAACATCGAGCAGATCGTCGCCCGCCTCGCGCGCGCAAAGAAGCTCGGCGGCTTCCACTTCAACGACTCGAAATACGGCGACGACGACCTCGATTCCGGTTCGATCAATCCGCACCAGCTGTTCCTGGTGTTCAACGAGCTGGTGGAGGCCGAGCGGCGCGATCCAGCGGGCTTCCGGCCCGCCTACATGCTCGACCAGTCGCACAACGTGACCGACCCGATCGAGAGCCTGCTCAACAGCGCCGCCGCCGTCGTCGCCGCCCACGCCCGCGCCCTGGTCGTCGACCGCGACGCGCTGGGTGAGCACCAGCAAGCGAACGACGTCGTCATGGGGTTCAATGTGCTGAGGCGCGCCTACGACACCGACGTGACGCCGATCCTGGCCATGGCCCGCTACGAGCTGGGCGGCGCCATCGACCCGATCGCCGCCTACCGCGCCAGCGAATGGCGCGCGCGCAAGGCGCAGGAGCGCAAGCCAGTGGCCGTGGGGCAGGCGGGGATCGTCTAGCGGTCCAGCACGCGCCGACATCGCCTACGCCCGCTCGACGCGGACGCGGGTCGCCACGGCGTGAGGGCGGTCGGGCATGGCGCCTGGGGGACGACGCGATCCGCGCCCGCTCAGCCACCCGAAACCATCCGCGGCAACAAGCTTGAATAGCTCGACGTTTCTAGCTAGAAAGGCTGAATGAAGAAGGCCAGCATAACGGAAGCTAAGAACAACCTCAGCGCCCTCATCGATGGCCTGAAAGGCGGCGGTTCTTCCGTGCTCATCATGGACAGGGGACGGCCGGTGGCCCAGCTTCAGCCTGTCGAACACGAATACGAAGCGCGCCTGGCCGGACTGGTTCGCGAAGGTCTGGTTCGTCCGCGCCGCGGGCCACTACCCCGCATGCTCCTCACCACCCCGCCGCCCGCCGCGAAGGGAGGAGCGTCCGTGCTCGAAGCCTTGCTTGAGGAGCGCCGCGAGGGTCGGTGATTTTCTGGGACGCATCGGCGATTGTGCCTCTGCTGGTGGCCGAGCCGTCGACCGAGAGGCTGCAGGCGATCGCTGGGCGAGACGCCGACATGATGGTCTGGTGGGGGACTGAGGTCGAATGCGCCTCCGCGTTGGCGCGCCTCGAACGAGCCGGCGCGCTCGACGCAACGAGCCTAGCGCCGTCGGCGGAGCGGCTCGCAGCGTTGGCTGACGCTTGGCACGAGGTCGAGCCGAGCGAGATCCTTCGCGAGACCGCCCTCAGATGTTTGCGGGTGCATCCTCTGCGAGCCGCCGACGCGTTGCAGCTGGCGGCGGCCTTCGTCGCCGCTCGGGCGAGACCGCATTCGCTGCACCTCCTGACCCTTGATGACCGGCTTGCGGAGGCGGCGCGGAAGGAGGGGTTCACGCCGGTAGACGCTGCCGGGATCGTCTGACGCGGCACGCCCCGGTTGATTCATCGAAGGCGCGCGGCCAGCTTTGCCTTGCGCGGGCGCGCGCCGACGCTAGGGTTCCGCCGGCCGCAAGGCGGGGTCGCAGCGCCGACATGCCGACAGACGTCCGCTTCATGCGCCTCTGCGCCAAGATGGGCTTCTGCGACTACCGGCTTGAGACCGACCGATGGCCCGACTGCGTCGACCAGGTCCCCTACGACTTCAGGGCCGAAGCCCGAAAGCTGGCCGGCGGCCATGTCTGACGTCTTCATCTCCGGTCCTTGCTCCACCCTCTCCCCCGCGAAGAGCGGGGCGCGGGTTCTTGGACGGCGGGCGTCAGTGTCTGACGTATTCATAAGCGGGCGGTCATGCTATTCTTACGTTCTGACGATCGATCGGAGAACGTAAGACGATGCTTCATACCGCGACGCTTTCATCCAAGTACCAGATCTCGATTCCGAAGGCCGTGCGGGCTGCTCACCAGTGGAAACCGGGGCAGGGGTTCGCCTTTGTCCCGAAGGGAAGCGGGGTGCTGCTCATGCCCGTGCCCGACGTGAAGGATCTGAAGGGCCTCGTTCGCGGCGCCGACACGGGCGACTACCGCGACAGGAGCGATCGCGTCTGATGCGGCTTGTGGACACCTCGGCCTGGATCGAGTGGCTGGTCGGGTCGTCCACCGGCGAGCGATTGGGGCCGGCGCTGCCTGAACAGACCGCCTGGCTCGCGCCGACGATCGTTCAGCTCGAGTTGGCGAAGTGGCTGACGCGGGAAGCCGGTGAGGAGCGCGCCGACCAGGTCATCGGCTTCAGCCAACTGTGCGTCGTCGCGCCACTCGACACCGAGATCGCTCTTTCCGCCGCGGAGATCTGCGGCCGGCTGAGGCTCGCAACCGCCGATGCGATCGTCTACGCAACCGCGCTGAAGTACGGCGCGGACCTGCTGACCTGCGACGCGCATTTCGACGGCTTGCCGGGCGTGGTCTACCTCGCCAAGTCCGACCCGCAGCCTCGTCGCGGACCGCCCCCCGGTTGAGCGACGTCTTCATCTCCTACCTCAGTTCAACCCTCGCCCCCGCTCTTTGCGGGGGAGATTGCAGGGTGAGGGGGCCGCGGCGGTTCAGCGACCGCGTCGGCGCCGGCGTTCGCGCGGAGGGGCCGTTCCCCTCACCACCCTGCCCTCTCCCCGCTCGCGCGGGGCGAGGGTTCTTGCAGAGCGGCCGCCGGACGCCCGCCTGAACGAACCTGCACGCACGAGTTCACCGCAGGTTCAGCGGCCAAATTGCCTAATGCGGGCACGGGCTGGCCGAAGAGGAAGAGATGAAGAAACTCGTCGCACTCGCCGCCGTGGGCGCCTTGGGGCTGGCCTCAACAGCCGCGCTGAGCACCCCTGCCAACGCCGCCCCGTTGCCGCTGATCAACGCATCGTACTGGTGCGGGCCGGGCTGGCACCCGAACGCATGGGGCCGCTGCGTGCCCAACTACTACGGCTTGGGCTATTGGGGTCCCGGCTGGGGTCCTGGCTTCCACGGCCGCGTGTTCGTCGACCGCGGGTTCCACGGCGGCTTCCGTGGCGGATTCCGCGGTGGGCATCATCGCTAGCGCCTGACGCGCCTCCTCGCGTGTGTTCGCGAGGAGGCCGCGCAGCCGGTCTAGCGGGTGAAGGCCTGGGCGTTCCCCGCATCGACGTTGATGATGTTACCGGTCGACTTGGCCGATCGGTCGGAGGCGAACCAGGCCACCGCCTCGGCCACGTCTTCGGGCAGCACGCTGCGCTTGAGGAGACTGCGCTCGCGGTAGACCGCTTCCAGCTCGTCCGGCGCCGCCTTGTGCTGTTGGGCGCGCTCGGCCCGCCATGAGCCCTGCCAGATTCGCGAGCCCTGCAGCACCGCGTCCGGGTTGACCACGTTGACGCGCACGCCGAGCGGCGCGCACTCGACGGCGAGCAGACGGGCGAGATGCAGCTCGGAGGCCTTGGCCGCGCCGTAGGCCGACGCACCCGGCGAGGCCGCCAGCGCGTTCTTCGATCCCACGAACACGATCGAGCCGCCGAGCGCCTGGCCCTTGAAGAGGCGGACCGCCTCGCGGCTGATCAGGAAATAGCCGGTCGAGAGGATGTCGAAGTTGCGCCGCCAGATCTCGAGGGTGGTGTCCTCGATCGCGGCTGCGGAGGCGATGCCGGCGTTCGAGACGCAGATGTCCAAGCCGCCGAACGCCACCGCCGTCTCGGCGTAGAGTTCGGCGACCGCGCCCTCGCTGGTCACGTCGACCCAGACGGCGCGCAAGGTGTCGCGGCCGAACTCGTCGGTGAGCGCGGCCTCGGCGGCGGCGAGCGCGTCGCGATCGATGTCGCAGATCACAACGCAAGCGCCGTCGGCCAGGAGCCGCCGCGCTGTCGCGGCGCCGATGCCGCCCGCACCGCCGGTGATGATGGCGATGCGGCCGGCGAGTGGTTTCGGCGGCGGCAGACGAGCGAGCTTCGCCTCCTCGAGCGCCCAGTACTCGACATCGAACGCCGCCTGTTCCGGCAGGCCGCGATAGGTCGAAACGCGGCTCGCCTCGCGCATGACGTTGATGGCGTTGAGATAGAACTCCGCGGCGATCCTGGCGGTGGGCTTGTCGGCGGCGAAGGTGATCATGCCGACGCCTGGGATCAGATAGACGACCGGGTTGGGGTCGCGCATGGGGGCTGAGTCCGGCCGCCGGCAGCGGGCGTAGTAGGCGCCGTAGCGGGCGCGGTAGGCCTCGATCGCCGGACCGGCGCGCTGGGCGAGGGCGTCGACCTCTTCGCGCGCCGGATCGAAAGGCAGCACCAGCGGCCAGATCTTGGTGCGCAGGAAATGGTCGGGACAGGACGTGCCAAGCGCGGCCAGCGGCTCGAGCGTCTCGGCGCCGACGAACGCTAGCACGGCGGGGCTGTCGTCGAAGTGGCCGATCTTGCGGCTCTCGCCCGAGACGAGGCCGCGCAGGCGCGGCATCAAGGCCGACGCGATGGCGCGCCGCTGTGGGGCGGGCAGCGCGGGCGCGACCGTGCGGCCGAACGGCGAGGCGCCGGTCTTGCGCGCGTCGAGCCAGTGGATCGCCTGGTTGATCACGTCCAGGGTGGTTTCGTAGACCTCGCGATCGCTGTCGCCCCAGGTGAACAGCCCATGGGCTTCGAGGATGACCCCTCTCGCCGTCGGACATTCGCGCGCGAAGGCCTGCAACCGCATCCCAAGCTCAAACCCGGGCCGAATCCAGGGCAGCCAGCCGATCGTCTCGCCATAGATCTCGCGGGCGATGGCCTCGCCGTCCGCGGCAGCCGCGATGGCGATCACCGCGTCGGGGTGCATGTGGTCAATGCACGCCCTGTCGACCAGGCCGTGCAATGGCGTGTCGATGGACGGCGCGCGGGCGTTCAGGCCGAAGACGCAATGGGGATAGAGGGCGACCATGTCGTCCTCGCGCTCCGCCCCGCAATAGATCCCCTCGAGCGCCTTCAGCCGGTCGAGGCGGAGGGTGGCGAAGCCATCGAGGCGCATCGACCCGAGATCGCCCCCCGATCCCTTCACCCATAGGACCGCGGTCGGCTCACCGGTGAGCGGGTCGGGCATGACGATCTTGGACGAGGTGTTGCCGCCGCCGAAATTGGTGATCCGCCTGTCGGCGCCGAGCAGGTTCGAGCGGTAGAGCAGGCGGGCCTCGGGCGAGAGCGCGGCGGCGTGGTCGTCGTCCCACAGGTTCGGCAGGAGTGCGGCGCCGACGGCGTCCGTCTGGCCATCCATTCGCAGAACAACTCCTGAGGGCGCGGGCCGGGGTAACGCAGCGAAACGCCGCGTTCAATCATGATCGTGCAGAATCATGCAAGAACCATCGCGACGCCTCCAAGTCGGGATGTTAGAGACCCGGCCGGGGCGCCGGCCGCCCCGAAGGGGGAAGTTGCGACGATGGGCGCGGTCACCGAGACGTTCGCGGTTCAAGGCCTGTGCGAGCCCCGGTTCGAGGGCGTGCGCGCGGCGTTCCAGGCGAATTTCGAGCGCGGCGCCGACGTCGGCGCGTCGGTGGTGATCACCCTCGACGGCGAGACGGTCGTCGACCTCTGGGGCGGCGCCAAGGATGCGGCCGCGAGCCGTGCCTGGACGTCCGACACGATCGTCGCCGTCGCCTCGACCACCAAGACCGCGACCGCGCTGTCGGCGCTGCTGCTCGCCGACCGCGGCGAGCTGGACGTCGACGCGCCGGTCGCCCGCTACTGGCCGGAGTTCGCCCAGGCCGGCAAGGAAGGTGTGCTGGTGCGTCACTGCTTGGGCCACACCGCCGGATTGCCCGGCTGGGAGCCGCGGCTGACCGCAATGGACGACCTGTATGACTGGGAGAAATGCACCTCGATCCTGGCCGCGCAGACGCCCTGGTGGGAGCCGGGAACGGCGTCGGGCTACCATGCGGCCACCCAGGGCTACCTGGTCGGCGAGGTGATCCGCCGCATCACCGGCCAGACCGTCGGAACCTTCTTCCGCGAGGAGATCGCCGAGCCGCTGGGCGCGGAGTTCCATATGGGGGTCAAGCCGGAGTTCGACGCGCGCATCGGCGAGTCGATCCCGCCGGACGTCCCCGAACAACCCGCGCAGACCGCGCCCGGCAGCATCACCATGCGCATCCACGACAACCCGCCGCTGCCGCGCGAGCGCTGGGGCGAGGTCGCCTGGCTGCGCGCCGAGATCCCGGCCGGCAACGGCTTTGCGAACGCCCGCGGCGTGGCCCGCATCTCCACCCTGCTCGCCTGCGGGGGCGAGGCGAACGGCAAGCGGCTGATGTCGCACGAGGGCGCCGAGCGGGTGTTCTATCGGCAGTCGAACGGTCCGGACCTCGGCTTTCTGGCGCCGGTGAGCTGGGGCCTCGGCTATGCGCTTTCCCTGTTCGGCATGAACTTCGACGGTCGCAAGGTCTGCTTCTGGGGCGGCTCCGGCGGTTCGCTGGTGGTCGTCGACGTCGAGGCGCGGATGACCTTCGCCTATGTGATGAACAAGCTCGAGGGCGCCCCGTTCGGCGACCCGCGCAACGCCTCGATCCTCGGCGCAGCCTACGCGGCGCTGAAGGGCCAATGACCGCCGCGACCGAGGCGGTCGCCTTCCGCATGATCCTGAACCCGGGGCAGGCGGCGGAATACAAGCGCCGTCACGACGCCATCTGGCCCGAGCTCGTCCAAGCGCTCGGTGACGCCGGCGTCATCGATTACCGCATCTTCCTCGACGAGGAGACCAACCACCTGTTCGCGGTGATGACGCGGCGAGTCGACCACGACATGGACGCGTTGCCCGATACCGCAGTCATGCGCCGCTGGTGGGCGATGATGGCCGACATCATGCAGACGACCGAGGACTTGGAACCGCTGACGACGCCCCTTGAGCCTGTCTTTCGCCTTCGCCAGCCATCAGGCTTGTGAACGTCGAGAGCGGGCTGCCCGGCTCCACCACCTAGCGTTTCAGCTGGAAATCGATCAAATCCGCTCATGAACTCCGTCGTCCCTGCGCCTGAGCAAGGAAGAGGGCCTGCCGTGGCGGCGGCGACCTCCGATCGCCTCAGCCTCACCCGCAAGGCCGGGTTCACCTTGGCCGACTTCGCCTGCAATCTCTACTGGCCCAGCCTCACGATCTTCCTGCTCTACTACTACACCGACGTGATCGGAATCAGCGCGGCGGCGGCCGGGCTGATCTACATGATCGCCTCGATTGTCGATGCGCCCATGGACCCCCTCGTGGGCGTCATATCGGACCGCACGCGCACCCGCTGGGGGCGTTATCGACCCTACATCCTCTTCGGCGCCGCGCCGCTCGGTCTGGCGTTTGTTCTGTTGTACTACCGGCCACCGCTTGTTGGCGTCGGGCTCCTCGTGTGGCTGCTCGCTGCGCATATCATCTTTCGGGCGGGCTACACCTTGGTCACCATTCCCTACACGGCGCTCACCGCGCGCCTGACGCCAAGTTCGTCGGAGCGGTCCGCCATCACCGGATTCCGCCAGGTGTGGGGGACGCTGGCCGGCATGGTGGTGGCCGTGAGCGTTCTGCCGCTCGTCAAGGCGTTCGGCGCGGGCGAGGCGGCGCGGGGATTCTTCTGGGTAGCTGTGCTGTTCGCCTGCATCGCAACGGCGATCTTTCCGATCGTCTTTCTCTCCATCCGCGAGCCGCGCACGGCGGATGACACGCGCCCGCTCAGCGCGATCGACTGCCTTCGGTCGCTCTCCCGCAACCGGGCCTTCTGGATCGTCATCGTCGGCTCGACCGTCTCGGTCGCCGGCACGACCGCCCTCGGTAAGTCTGTGCTCTATTACTTCCAGTACGATCTGCACGACGCCGCGTCCGCGCGCTGGGCCTTGCTGGCCATGGCGGCGATCGGCTTGCCCCTCGCGCCAGCCTGGGTGTTCGCCACCAGGGCAATCGGCAAGCGTGCGTGCTGGTTCTCGGCGACTGCGATTGGTCTCGTCGGTCTGGCCATCTTCGCGCTTGTCGACGTGAAGTCGGTCGGGATGATGATCGTCTTCTTCACCTACGTGCAGGTCTGCCTGTCGGGCTTGAATTTCCTGTTCTGGTCCATGCTGCCGGACACCGTGGAATATGGCGAATGGCGGACCGGGCTGCGGGCCGAGTCATTTCTCTTTGGATTCGCGCAGTTCTTCCTCAAGGTCGCCGTTGGAATCGGCGTCGGCGCGTTCGGCGTCGCCTTCGGCCTCGTCGGCTATCACGCCAACGTCACCCAATCCCCGCAGACCCTGCATGGGCTGAAGATGATCATGGTCGCCTTCCCGGCGACTGGGCTGGTGCTCGGCGCTGCGGTGATGGCGTTCTATCCGCTCGGCCGCGGCATGCATGAAACCATCGTTCGTGAGCTCGAGGGCCGTGTGCTTGAACCGCCCGAAGCTCTCAGCGCTGGCGGTATCGATTGACCCGACCGGTTGCGGCGCCTGTGGCACACCGTCATTGTCGATCAAGTTCGATCATTTGCTTACAACAGCTGGTTGACGCCTGAGCACCTCCGTGCGATTCCTGCTCGGCAATGAAAATAAGAAACCGTGGGTCCAATCCGCGCGGTTCGGCATGAAACCTAGGGGGGTTACCATGTCCACGCAGGCACTTCGTGTTGGCGTATCGGCATCGATCCTAACCGGATTCTTGGCCCTTGCTGCCCTGACGCTCAGCGCCGGTCCGGCGCGGGCGCAACAGACCGCGGCCAGCGCATCGCCGACCGTCGTGGTCACCGCCGAGCACCGTACGGTGAATCTGCAGAAGGCGCCCGTCGCCGCCACTGTGCTCTCCGGCAAAGATCTTCAGGCGCGGTCGGTCGTTAGCCTGGAGCAATTGCAGTTCATCACCCCCTCAATGTCGGTCTCGACCAGCCTGCAGGGCAATCAGTTCGACATCCGCGGCATCGGCCGGGGCGAGCTATCGGTTCAGGTGCCCTCCGGCGTGCAGATCTACCGCGACGGCGTTCCGGTGTTTCCGGGTTTCTTCCAAGAGGATCCCTACTTCGATATCTCCGACGTGCAGGTTCTGCGCGGGCCCCAGGGCACGTTCGCCGGGCTGAACGCCACGGCCGGAGCCATCTTCATCGATGAGCAGAGTCCCACCACTGATCGCGTGAAGGGCTACATCGAGGGCGAGGTCGGCAACTATTCGGAATTCCAGGCGGACGGCGCGATCAATCTGCCACTCAGCGACACCTTCGCCATCCGGCTCGCCTTCAACCACGACCAGCGAGACACCTTCTTCCACGTCATTCCCTCGCCGGGCTTCAGCGGCAATCCAGGCAACCTCAGCGCCACCAGCTTGCGCTTCAGCGCGCTGTGGACTCCCAACAGCAACTTCCAGGCGGTCTTCAAAGTGGACGGGAGCTCCTATGACGTCGGCGGATATCCGGCGACGCCCAACCCGGGCACGGCCGACGCCGCGTTCGCCTGTCCGCAAGAGATCGCCGACATCTTCACCTTCTGCACCAACGCCCACCTGGAAGGCCTCGACAGGTGGGTGCGCGGCTCGCTCAATCTGCAGTATACTTTCGGCAATGGAGTGATCCTACGCTCGATCTCTGGATACCAGAACGGAAGCACCTCCACCAACATCGATCTCGACGGGACGGGCCTTTTAAGCGTTACTTATCAAGGGCGTGCCACTGAAGAGATCTACTCCCAGGAGTTCAACCTGCTCTCGCCGGACACCGGGAGGTTCAAGTGGATCGTCGGCGCGTTCTATCAGCTGGACACCGTCCATATTCCGCCGGGCGGCTTCGTGGAACCGGGCCTGAATTTCTTCAATTATCTGACGCCTAAGCAGAACATCGCCGGCTTCGGGCAGATCACTTATGAGCTCACCCCGACCTTGGAGCTGCAGGCGGGCGCTCGGTACATGGCCTACAACATGACCCTGCATGATGAGCTCATCCTCGGCGCATTCCCGCCCTTCTTCCTGCCGCCTTCCGGCAAGGGGAACATCCACGAGAGCGACTCCAAGCTGACGGGCAAGGTGACGCTGAACTGGCAGGTCGCGCCAAACAACTTCCTCTATGTCTTCGTCGCCACGGGCCATAAGAGCGGCAGCATCAACAGCGTCAACTTGGCGCCCTTCTTCACCGGGATCGCTAACGCCGGTCAGCTGATCATCCCGCCAGAGGACGTCGTCGACTACGAAGGTGGGTGGAAGGCCACGTGGCTGGACGGCCACGTGCGCACGCAAGTCGGCTTGTTCTATAATGACTACTATCACTTCCAGCTCAATGAGGCCGTGCCGCAGGCGCCCTTCCTGAGTGAGTTTGGCAGCGCCAGCGGGGTCACGACGGATTGGGGTTTCGAGGGTCAACTGCAGGCGGTCCTCGGCGCTCTGTCCCTCGACGCCGTGGTAGGCTACACGAACACCAGACTCGGGACCTTTGCCGACATAGACCCCTACAACGCTGGTCCAGGCGTGCGTTCGCTGACCGGCAATCACCTTCCCTTCGCGCCGCCGTGGACCTTCAGCGTTGGAGGCCAGTACACCATCGATCTCGGTGACGGGAACACGCTCGTTCCCCGGGTGGACTACTCGCACACCGATGCGCAGTGGGCGACCGCGTACGAAGAGTCGCCAGGCGACAGGTTCGGCGACACCTTCAGCAGCCTGTTGGCGGCGCGGAATCTCGTCAACGCCCAGCTGACCTGGACGCATAAGGATCTCGATGTCACCCTTTACGGCACCAACGTCTTCAACCAACACTACGTCGACGGTCTGACCAACAACCTCCGCTATCCGGGCGCTCCGGTGCAGTTCGGGCTCCGAGTGCGGGCGGGTTTCTGAGTTCGATCCGCGCCCTCTGCGACAGACCCTCGTCCGGGCGGCGCTTCGAGCGGCCGCGTAACCGGACGCGGCAAGGGCTAAGGAGAGATGGCGGAAATCGCGAGTCCTACCTCAAACCGCCTAGCCGATCGTCTGCCTGACATTAGGCCCGGGCAAGTCGAGCGGTTCGAGCGCGACGGGTTCCTGGCCATCGAGCGGCTGGTCGAGCCGGAGGCGCTGGCCGAGCTCGCGGAGGTCTATGACGCGATCCTTGACCGCCGCATCGATTGCGGCCCGACCGACGAACTCCTTGGCTGCATCACGCGGCAGATCATGTTCCCGAACTGGTACCACCCGATCTTCACGGAGAACGCGGCTTACCTGAACGGCAAGGCGGTGGCCGCCCGCCTGCTCGGCGTCGACGAGCCCGTGCCGGTGTTCCAGATGCTGATCTACAAGGAGCCGGGGCAGCTGGCGACCACGCCCTGGCACCAGGACTTCTCCTACACGAAGATGCCATTCGCGCGCGCCGGCAGCCGGATTCCCTACGACGAGGTGCTGCAGTTCTGGGTCCCGCTGGACGACGCCGACGAAGAGAACGGCTGCATGCACTTCGTTCCCGGCGAGCACGACAAGCCGATGCGCGAGCACTATGTGTTCGCCGGCGAGCCGGACTATTCTCAACGCCTGCTCGCGATCAGGGACCCGGAGACGGCGCTCGACCTCTCCAAGGCCGTCGCCTGTCCGCTCAAGGTTGGCGGCGCGACCGTGCACAACTACGGGGCGCCGCACTTCACGCCAGGCAATCGCACGACCGACCGGCCGAGGCGGGCTTACATCTTCAACTGGGCCAAGCCGTCGCAGATCGGCTTCCAGGAGGTCGCCCGCCGCCGGCAGGAGCAGATCTTCGGCCGGAACGCCCGCCCGAGCTGAACGGAGCGGTTGAGACGGCGGCGGCGGCCTAAGGCCGAGATGTCCGGCTTCACCTCGCTCGCTTGATCCGTCCGCGGATCACGGCGTTGTGTCACCCAACTGCATCACAGACGCTCAGATTTGCTCAGATTCGACCACCCGAGCTTTGACCGCTGAGTGACATTGTGTACTCGGCGATATTGGCGGTTGGCGAGCGCCCCGGGGCGCTTAGAGACGCCGGCCGCCGGAGGCAGGGGGAAACACGACATGACTCGACGTTTGACGTTGCTGCGCGGCTCGGCTTCCGGCGTGGCCTTGCTCTTGCTCGCCCAGACGGCGCATGCGCAGACGAACGGCAATCCGCCGCCGGCGAACACGCCGGCGCAGAATGGCGGAGCGCCGATCGTCACCGTAACCGCTAAGCGCGGTGAACCTGCAGACCGCTCCAATCGCGGCGACGGTAATCAGCGGTCCCACGCTGCAGAACATCGGACTCAACAGCCTCGACGACCTGCAGTTTCATACGCCGTCGCTCACGATCGCCGACGATGGCGGCACGGTGCTGTTCAATATCCGCGGCGTCGGCAAGGACCTGACCAACGTCCAGACCCCGTCGGGCGTGGTCACCTATTCGGACGGCGTGGCCTCCTTCCCCGGCTTCTTCCAGGTCGCGCCCTACTACGACATCTCCAACATCGAGGTCCTGCGGGGACCACAGGGCACGTTCGCCGGCCAGAACGCCGACGCGGGCGCGGTCTTCATCACGACCAACGATCCGCACGTCAACGCCTTCTCGGCGGACGCTGAGCTCCAGTATGGCAACTACGACGACTGGCTGGGCCGTGGGTACGTAAACATCCCGCTGGGCGACACCCCTGGCGGTCCGGGCGGCCGTCAACGTCGAGAGCCGCGATAGCTTCTACCATGTGGCCGGCCCTTGGACGACGCCGAGCGGCAAGACGCCGGGGACCTTCTGGGGCGGAAGCTTCCGCCTCGGGCTCCTGTGGCAGCCGAGCCCATCGTTCAGGGTCGTCGCCAAATTCGACTACAACTACGTCGACAACAACGGCATTGCCGAGGACCCGTCGCAGGTGATCGACCTGACGGCGCCGGGCTTCGAGCGGCCCAACCCCGGCAGCCTCTTCAACGTCACCGACTTCACCAAGACCTACGCCATCGAGACGACCTATCGGGCGTCACTGAACGCCGCCTACACGTTTGGCGACGGAACGATCCTACGCTCCATCACCTCGTATCAGTACGGATGGGGCGACGGGGATGTCGACCTGACGATCGCTGGCTTCGGGGCCGGCGCTTTCGGCGGACCACCCTACTTCGACAGCTTCGCCGACTATGGGCGCGAGGAGATTTATTCGGAGGAGGTGAATCTCATCTCGCCGGACACGGGTCCACTGCGGTGGGTGGCCGGCCTCTTCTACCAGCACGACTACGTGACCCTGCTGCCCGGCGGATCCGATGGACGCGGCAACATCGGTTTCGACATCGGCGTGCCGGCCGGGGTGTTCGACGAGGACCTGGCCTATCGGACTCCAAAGGTGACCGAAGCAGCGTTCGGGCAGGTCAGCTACGACATCACCTCCACGCTGCAGCTGCAGGTCGGAGCGCGCTACACCGACGAGACCTTTGGCCTCAGAGACACGCTCTTCGACCAGCTCTTCGGGGTGACCCTCCCGGGGACGGTCTTCAACTTCGTGGCTCATACCAGCGACTCCGGCCTGACAGGCAAGGTGGCGCTGAACTCGAGCCTCAACCCCACGAACTTCCTCTACGCGTTTGTAGCCACCGGCTCGAAGGCAGCGGGCATCAACACCAACCCGGTCGGCACGCAGACCGCGCCCGTCCCGTTCGGGACCGAGACCGTGACCGACTACGAGGCGGGTTGGAAGCCCACCTTCTTCGATGGCCACCTGCGCGCTCAGGTCGGCGGCTACTACGACCAATACCAGAAGTTCCAGCTCTCGTTCGCCGTGCCGAGCACCGCGGGAAATCAGGCTTTCATCCGCAACGTTAGCGGAACGACCACCCTCTACGGCATCGAGGCCGAGATGCAGGCGGTGTTCGGACCTTTGTCGTTCGACGCCGGCGTGTCCTATGAGCACAGCGCGCTGGGATCAGCTCTGGTCGACGATCCGGGACCGTCAGCCACGGCCGGAGCGCTCGTCCAACTCAGCGGCCGGCCGCTGCCGCTGGCGCCGGACTGGACGGCCAACTTCGGCGGGCAATACGCCTTCACCCTGCCGAACGAAGCAACCCTGACACCGCGCGTGGACGTCTCCTACATCTCCGGCCAGTGGGGGACCCCGTATGAGGATATCGGGGACTATGTGCCGGCCCACACCGTGGTCAACGTGCAGATCGCCTACGAGCAGCACCGGTTCAATGTGACTCTGTTCGCAACCAATGCGTTCAACGAGCAGTACCTCATCGGCTCGGCTGGAGGACTGCGCTACGCCGGCGCTCCCGCCCAGTACGGCGTGCGCGTCGAGCACAGCTTCTGATCGTTACGGCATAGCGCCGGCGTGAGCCCCGCAAGGTCGCGGTTGACATGGGCGTTCGCGCGGCATGAAAGCGAGCGCATGAGCACACGGCGCGCCTTCGTCGACGCCGCAGCGATCGATGCCTTCGCGCGGGACGGCTTCGTGCACCTGAAGGGGCTGCTCGATCCCGGCGAGGTCGCCGTCTATCGCGAGGCCGTCAATAGGGCGGTCGAGCGGCGCAAGCGCAACGACACCCGCGAGCTCGCCGAGAAGTCGCCGTACGAGCAGTCGTTCATCCAGTGCCAGTACCTGTGGGAGGACTGTCCCGACGTGCGTCCGCTGACGTTCCATCCCAAGGTCGCCGGCGCGGCCGCAGCCCTGATCGGCGCCGAGGCGATGCGCGTCTGGCATGATCAGGCGCTCTACAAGGAGGCGGGCGGGCGTGAGACCGACGCGCACCAGGACCATCCCTATTGGCCGATCGCGCAACGGAAGGCGTTGACCGCCTGGATCCCGCTGGTCGAGGTCGATCACGAGACCGGGTGCATGGGCTATGTGCCGGGCTCGCACCAGGGCGAGGCCGAGTACGTCAACATCTTCTCCGAGCCGGGATCGGGCGCGGCGCTCATGGCCAAGCAGACGGCGCCGCCAACGTTCGCGCCGGCGCGGCCGGGCGACGTGCTCTTCCACCACGGGCTGACCGTGCACCTGGCCAAGCCGAACCGCTCGGACCGCATGCGCCGGGTCTACACCTGCATCTATTTCGCCGACGGCTGCACGCGGGCCGCGGAAGGCTACCACCCCTCGCTCGACCGCGACGGCATCGCCGTCGGCGCGAAGATCGACGGGGCTGCTACGCCGATCGCCTGGCCGCTGCCAGACGGCCGCTATCCCGAGCCCGAGCCCTGGCCGCAGGACTACCTGAGCGGCCGCCGGCTGCGTAGAGCGGCCGATATGGGCGTGTTTCCCGGCGGAGGAGCCGCGTGACGCCCCTGCGTATAGGGTTGTTGGCGGCCTCGAAGATCGCCGTCGGCGCGGTGCTGGCGCCGGCGAGCGAGCGCGATGACGTGGCGGTCACCGCCGTCGCCGCCCGCGATCCCGCGCGCGCCCGCGCCTATGCCGCAACGCATGGCATCCCGGCGGCGGCGGAAAGCTATGACGCCCTCTTGGCGCGCGACGACATCGACGTCGTCTACATCGGCAACCCGATCGCCGGCCACGCCGAGTGGACCATCAAGGCGCTCCAGGCCGGCAAGCCGGTGCTGTGCGAGAAGGCCTTCGCGCTGAACGCCGGGGAGGGCCGCGCCATGGTCGCCGCGGCCGAGGCCGCGGGGCTGCCGCTGTTGGAGGCGTTCCACTACCGCTTCCACAACGTGATGCGCCGCGCCGAAGCCATCGTCGCCTCGGGCGAGCTCGGCCCGATCGTGCGCGCCGACGCCACCTTCGATGCGGCCATCGCCTACGATTCCGACGAGATCCGCTGGCGCGCCGACCAGGGCGGCGGGGCGCTGGGCGACCTCGGCAGCTACCCCTCGCACGCGCTCCGAACCCTGGCGGGCGAGGCGCGGGTGGTTTCCGCCGCGATCGAGATGCGGGAAGGGGTCGATGCGACGACGTCGGCGGAGCTGGCCTTCGCCGGCGGAGCCCCCGGCAGCCTGCGTTGCTCGATGGTCGCCGAGCGCTTCGACGCCACGCTGAGCCTCGAGGGCGAGCGCGGACGCATGTCGATCCGCAACTATCTCGCCCCGCAAGCCGGCTGCTCGTTCCGCGTGACGATCGGCGAGGCCATGCGCCAGGAGCCGGTCGATGGGCCGTCCACCTATGCCGCCCAGCTCGAGCATCTGGTGCAGGTCATGCGCAATGGCGCCACGCCCCTGACCGGCGGGCGGGACGCCATCGCCAACCTTGCCCTGATGGACGCGATCCGCCAGGCGGCGTAGCACGTCCGAAAAACCTGGAAGGGAGCCCGCCGCCATGGCGTCCGACGTCGCGACCGAAAAGCCGGCCGTCTACCAGGACCCGGCCAGTCCGCTCGGGGCCCGGGTCGGGGACCTGCTCGCGCGCCTGACGCTGGACGAGAAGGTCGCGCTGATGGCCGGCGCCGAGGCGTTCAAGCTGATGGGCGTCGAGCGGCTGGGCGTGCCGCGGCTGGGGATGAGCGACGGACCGACCGGCGTGCGCTCGAACACCGGCCAAATGGCGACCGTCTTTCCCGTGGCCGCGGCGCTGGCCGCGACCTTCAACCCGGAGGTGACGCGCGAGGTCGGCGCGGCGATCGCGCGCGAGGCCAAAGCGCTGGGCGAACAGGTGGTGCTGGCCCCGACCATCAACATCGTGCGCACGCCGCTGTGGGGCCGCAACTTCGAGACCTATTCCGAGGACCCCTATCTCACCGCCGAGCTCGGCATCGGCTTCGTGGGCGGGCTGCAGGGCGAGGGGATCGGGGCGTCGCTGAAACACTACGCCGCCAACAATCAGGAAGAACGGCGGATGGACGTCAGCGTCCAGGTCGACGAGCGGACCCTGCGCGAAATCTACCTCTCGGCCTTCGAGGCGGTGGTGAAGGCGACCAATCCCTGGACCGTGATGGCCTCGTACAACAAGCTGCGCGGGACCTACGCCACCGCCAACAGCCACCTGCTGCAGGACATCCTGAAAGGCGAGTGGGGCTACGACGGCGTCGTCGTGTCCGACTGGGGCGGCGTGCATTCGACCGAGCCGGCGGCGAACGGCGGCCTCGACCTGGAGATGCCAGGGCCGGCCAATTACTTCGGCGACCGGCTGGTGAGCGCGGTCAAGGCCGGCGCGGTCGAGCCGGCGCGGATCGACGATGCGGCGCGGCGTCTGGTCCGGCTCATCCTGCGCGCCGGGCTCCTGGACGGCGCCCACCCCGAGGGCGAGCTGCGCAGCGAACGGCATCGTGCGATTGCGCGCCGCGCGGCGCAGGAAGGCATCGTCCTTTTGAAGAACGACGGCGGCCTGCTGCCGCTGGCCGCCGAGACGATCACATCGATCGCCGTCATCGGTCCGAACGCCAACTTCGTCCGCCTGCAGGGCGACGGCTCGAGCCGCGTGTCGACCGATCGCTGGCTGACTCCGGTGGAGAGCCTGGCCGCGCGGCTGCCCAAGGCGCACGTGGTCTACGAGCAGGGCTGCGACGCCGAGCCCGTGCCGCCGCAAGCGCAGCCGCGCATGTTCTCGCCGACCCAGATGCGCGAGGCGCCGGGCCTGGCCGCCGAATATTTCGAGCACGCCGATTTCTCCGGCGAGCCGATCCGCACCAGCCACGAGCGGCGCCTGTTCCGCTGGGTCTCGACGCGCGGACCGCGCCACATCGCCAATCGCTTCGCCGCCCTGCGCTGGAGCGGCTTCTTCTGGCCGGAGATGGATGGCGTCCACGAGTTCTCCGTCCGCGGCGACGGGGCCTGTCGCCTCACCGTCGGCGACGCGACGATCATCGACCTCGGCGATCCGGGTCAGGAGGACTTCGACCACCCGACCAGCGCGGTGGCCCTGCGCCGGACCGCAGGCGTCGAGCTCAGAGCCGGCCTGTCCTACCCCTTCAGCCTCGAATACGAGTGGGCGACGGCGCGGTCGGGCGACAGCTTCGAGACCCTGTCGCTTGGCGTGCGCCAGCCGCCGGGGGAGACGGAGAAGGCGATCGCCGCCGCCCGCGCGGCCGACGTCGCCGTTGTCGTGGTCGGCTCCGCCTCGACCACGGAATCGGAGGGCTACGACCGGCGCGACATCAAGCTGCCGGGCGACCAGGACCTGCTGGTCGAGCAGATCGCCGCCGCCAACCCGCGCACTATCGTCGTCGTCAACGCCGGCGCCGCGATGGCCATGCCCTGGATCGACAAGGTTCCGGCCCTGCTGCAGCTGTGGTTGCCCGGCGAGGAAGGGCCCGACGCGCTGACCGACATCCTGCTGGGCGTCGTCTCGCCATCCGGCCGCCTGCCCGTGACCTTCCCCAAGCGCATCGAGGACAGCTCGGCCTATGGATTCTACCCGGGCGCCGACACGGTGACCTATGGCGAGGGGCTGAATGTTGGCTATCGCCACTTCGACCAGAAGGGCATCGCACCGCTGTTCGCCTTCGGCCACGGCCTGACGTACTCGACGTTCGACTACGCGGGTCTGAGCGTCGCGGCGGCCGTGGCGATCGGGCAGCCCGTGTCTGTCTCGCTGACGCTGACCAACGCCGGCGCGCGCGCCGCGAGCGAGGTCGTGCAGGTGTATGTCGGGCCGGTCGCCCCGCACCGGCCGACGCCGCCGAAGGCTTTGCGCGCCTTCGCCAAGGTCGCGCTCGCGCCTGGCGAGAGCCGCACCGTGGCGCTCAGCATCGAGCCCCGCGCCTTCGCCCGCTACGACGACGATGATGACCGCTGGGTCATCGATCCCGGCGCCTACGACATCCTCATTGGCGCCTCGGCGGTCGACATCCGCCTGCAGCAACGGATCACACTGGGCTGAAGAAAGATTCTACCGCAGAGCCTGCGTTCTCTGCGCTTCTCTGCGCGCTCTGCGGTAAAACTTCGCACGGCTACCGCGCGACGATCACATCGATGTCGTGCGCCCGCATGAGATCGAGGTCGCTCTCGCGCACGCCGGCGTCGGTGATCACCGTGTCGATCTCGTCGAGGCCGCAGACGACGAAGGCGGCGGCGCTGCGGAACTTCGAAGAGTCGACCAGCACGACCAGCTGGTTGGCCTTGTCCATCAGCTTCTGCTCGGCCTGGATCAGCACCACGTCGGCCTGCATCAGCCCGCGCGGGCCGATTGCGGCGGCGCCCATGAACAGCTTGGAAGCATGGTAGCGGTTGATGCCGTCGTCCTCGAACGGGCTGAGGATGATGTTCTGTTCACGGAAGACCGCACCGCCCGGCACCGAGACCCGCGCGCCCGGCTGCGGCAAAAGCTCGCCAACGATATGCAGCGAGTTGGTCAGCACCTGCAGGTTCAGCCCCTCGAGGTGGGCGCACATCTGGAAGGTGGTCGTCCCGCCGTCGATGATGATCGCCTCGCCGCGCGCGCAGAGCTTGGCGGCGGCGCGGCCGATGGCGGCCTTCTGCAGCGCGTGCCTGGTCTTGTTCTCCTCGAACGGCGCGCCGACCAGCCGGTCGCTGGGAATGGGCTTGGCGCCATTGCGCAGGCGCGCGCCGCCCCGCACCCGCTCGATCACGCCTTCGGCGTCGAGGCGCTCGAGATCGCGGCGGATCGTCGCCGAGGAGGCCTCGAGCCTGTCGCACAGCTGCTTGAAGGAGACGAAGCCCTGGCTGTTCAAGAGCCGGGTGATCTCGGCGTCGCGTTCGGCCGCGTGCATCCCTTGCCTTTGCCGGAAATCTTTGACGGTTAGGTTAGCACCTCCCGCTCCCGCTTGTGGAGAGGCGCCGGCCCCGGTAGCCCTGGCCCATGATCCTGCACTGCCTGCGGCATGGCGCGTCGGTCGACGCGCTTAAGATCTGACGAAGAACGGCCGGCCGTCCCGCAGGGAACAGCCGGCCGAATTTGACGCTGGCGGAGGTCTCAGGTGTAGGCTTCGAACAGGCCCGCGCCGCCCATGCCGCCGCCGATGCACATGGTGACGACGGCGTACTTGCCTTTGCCGCGCCGCTTCATCTCCTGAAGGACGTGGCCGGTCAGCCGCGCGCCGGTCATCCCGAACGGATGGCCGATCGCGATCGAGCCGCCGTTGACGTTGTACAGCTCCGGATCGATGCCGAGCGTGTCGCGGCAGTAGAGGCACTGCGAGGCGAACGCCTCGTTCAGCTCCCACAGGTCGATGTCGTCGACCTTGAGGCCATGGCGCTCGAGCAGACGCGGCACGGCGTAGACCGGGCCGATGCCCATCTCGTCGGGCTTGCAGCCGGCGACGGCCCAACCCCTGAACGCGCCGAGCGGCTCGAGGCCGCGGCGCTCGGCTTCCTTGGCTTCCATCAGCACCACTGCGGCGGCCCCGTCGGAGAGCTGCGAGGCGTTGCCGGCGGTGATGAACTTGCCGGGACCCTTGACCGGCTCAAGCTTGGCGAGGCCCTCGAGGGTCGTGTCAGGACGATTGCACTCGTCGCGATCGACCACGTAGTCGACGATCGTCTCTTCCTTCGTCTCCCGATCGACCTTCTTCATCTTGGTCTTCAGGGGGACGATCTCGTCCTTGTACTTGCCGGCCTGCTGGGCCGAGGCCATCCGGCGCTGGGATTCGAGCGAGAACTCGTCCTGGTACTCGCGGCTGATCTTGTAGCGCTCGGCCACGATATCGGCCGTGTCGATCATCGCCATGTGGATGTCGGGGTACATCTCCATCAGGCGCGGGTCGTTGTTCTCGCGCGCGCCGCCGCCGCCCGGGAAGCTGATCGACTCCACGCCGCCAGCGACCACGCAGCTGGCGCCGTCATCGACGATGTAGCGCGATGCCATGGCGATCGACTGCAGACCGGACGAACAGAAGCGGTTGATGGTCACGCCAGAGGTGGTGATCGGCAGCCCGGCCAGCAGCGCGGCGTTGCGGCCGAGATTGCCGGCGCCGTGCGCGACGTTGCCCATGAAGGAGTCCTCGACCGCTTCCTTCTCGACCTTGGCCCTCTCGACCGCGTGCTTCACGGCGTGGGCGGCCATGGTGACCGTGGGCGTGATGTTGAACCCGCCGCGGCCCGATTTGGCGAGGCCCGTGCGGGCGTAGGAAACAACAACGGCTTCACGCATGAATCTCTTCCTCCTGGAAATGCATTGGTGGCCTTTGCCCAAGTCTTAGAACCGTCGCGGCCGAAAAGCGAATCACGGCTTGGGGCGGGGCCCCCGCCGTTTTGACCGGCTCGCCGTCGTCCGTTCGGGCAGCGACGGGGGAGCGCGTTGAAATTAGGCAGAGTGCGGTCGCGGCGCTGCAGGATGGCGCCTTCTCCCCTCGCGGGAGAAGGTGGACCGCGACAGCGGGCCGGATGAGGGGCCGCGCCGATGTTGGACGACTATCCTCTTGAGAAGCTAGCCGAAAAGGTCCGCGCGGGGCCCGGGGAGGGAGCCTCCGCCGACCAATCTAGCGTGCGCTAAAACGCCTCAAACTCGCCGGCGGCGGGCTCAACCCTGGCAGGCGTCGACGAGGAGCCTGCGCTGGCGGCGCCAAGGGCCGCGGCGGCCTGGCCGACCGTGCGCGCGAGACGGGTGAGGCGTTGGCTGATGTAGTCGATCGCCTGCGCCTCCTCGATGGCGGCGTGGTCGATGCGTTCGCCGGCCTTGCTCACAAGATCGCCAAGCGTCTCCTGCAGCCGATCGGCCTTCCACACCAGTTGGCGCAGCTCCCGCTCGACGTCGATCAGCACTTCGCCGAGACCCACTTCGATCGGCTCGCTCATTCGAACAGCTCCACGGCGCCCCAGTCGGGCGCGGGCGGCCGGGTCGCGGTTTCGGCGGCGAAGACAGCGTCCTCGCCGCGGATCAGCCTGAGTTGGCGCACGCGCCCGCCCACCGGCCAGTATTGGATGCGGCGTGCGTGCGGCCCGCGCACGCTGCCGCCGTCGAGGCTGATGCCTTCACGGCGCAGGAATCCACGAGCGAACGCGATGTTCTGGCCGCCGATGTCGTAAAAGCGGCCGACCAGCCGGGCGCCCCCGAACAGCTTGGCGCTCAGCCGCTCGCGCCGCGCCCCCTGGGCGAAAAGGCCGTTCAGAAGGAGCTCCATGGCGTAGGCCCCGTAGCGGAAGGCGTCCGGCCCATCGCTCGCCTCCCCCTCGGGCAGCAGGAAGTGGTTCATCCCGCCGACGCCGGCCAGCGGATCGCGAACGCAGGCGGCCACGCAGCTGCCGAGCGTGGTGGTGAGCACGACGTTGGGCTCCCTGGTCACGTGGTACTGGCCCTGGACGATGTGGATGCGCCGCTCGCGCGGGTCCCTGCGCTGGTGGTGGCGCGCGCTCATGTCAGCGGCCCGAAGACGGCTTCGATCTTGCGGCGGAGCGTCGCCATGGTGAAGGGCTTGACCAGGTAGTTGTTGACGCCGGCGGCGATCGCCTCCCTCACCAGCTCCGCTTCCCCACGGCCGGTCAGCATGATGAAGCCGACGCCGTGCAGGTTCGGCTCGGCGCGCATGGCGCGGAGCAGCGCAAGCCCGTCCATCACCGGCATGTTCATGTCGGAGATGACCAGATGCACCGGCTGCTGACGCAGGGTCTCCAGCGCCTCGCGGCCATCGGCGCATTCGCTCACCTGTCCGCAGCCGAGCTCGTTCAAACTTGTGCGCACGAGGTTGCGCATCGAGCGCTGGTCGTCGACCACCATGACCTGCATGTCCGCGGCGGCCGGCATCGGCTCAGGCGTCCGCAGCCGGCGTGCGGCGATAGATGGTGTGGCCGACCGCCTGGAAGTCGGTGCTGACGACGCGCTCGGAATGGCCGAGATAGAGCAGCCCTTCGGGCGTGAGCATCGGCGCCAAGCGGCGCCAGAGCTCGCTGCGGACATGCTCCTCGAAATAGATCGCGACGTTTCGGCAGAAGATGGTCTGGAAGGGGCCGCGCATCGGCCAGGCGCCGTTCAGGTTCAGCGACTTGAAGGCGACCAGCGCGCGCAGCTCTTCGCCAACGCTCCACTGACGCTCGCCGCGCCGGTCGCGATCTCGCCCGAACCAGCGGCGGCGCAGGGCCCGGTCGATGGGCGAGACGGCATGGTCGCTGTAGAGCCCCTCGCGCGCCTGTTCGAGCATGCTCTCGTCGATGTCGGTGGCCAGGATCCTGACGTCGAGCCGCGCGGCCTCGGGGCACGCAGCCAGCACCGTGAGCGCGAGCGAGTAGGCCTCCTCGCCCGAGGAGCAGCCGGCCGACCAGAGCCGCACCCGCCCGCCCCGCCGCGCACGGTCGACCAGGAGCGGCAGCTGGTGCTTGCGAAAATGGTCGTAGTGGTGCGGCTCGCGGAAGAAGCGCGTGACATTGGTGGTCAGGGCCGCGGCCATGGCCTGCCGCTCCTCGCGCCCCGAGACCTGGCCGACGATGATGCAGTAGTCCTTGAAGCTCCTTAGGCCCAGCGCGCGCAGGCGTCTGACCAGGCGGGAATAGACCAGCGGGGCCTTGGTCTCGTTGAGCGTGATGCCGAGGTCGTCGTGCAGCATGCGCGCGATGCGGCGGAAGTCGGCGCGCGTGAACGGATAGTCGCCGGCGACCAGCTCTTGCGCCAGCGCGGCGGGTTGCGGGTCGGGCGCGACCGTCATGCGGCTTGGCTGCCTGTGTCGAGGGGCGGAATCAGGTTGTCGAGCGCCACCAGGCTGATCAGCCGATCCTCGTCGGTCAGAAGGCCGGTGACGAAGGCGCTCGCCGCCTCGCCGGTCAGGTCGGGCGGCTGCTGCAGCGCGTCGGGCGCGACCGCGACGATGTCGCAGACCGCGTCGACGAGCACGCCGACCAGACGCCCGGCGATCGAGACCACGATGATCACGTGCCTGGCCGTGGCCTCGGCGGGGGGAAGCCCCAGGCGGGCGGCCATGTCGACGATCGGCAGCACCTGGCCGCGCAGGTTGATCACACCGGTGACGAACAACGGCGACTGCGGCAGCGGCGTTGGCGGCGACCAGCCGCGAATCTCGCGCACGGCCATGATGTCGACGCAGAAAAACTGCTCGCCGACGCGGAAGCTGATCAGCTCTCGCTGGGCCTCGTTCGCGGATTCGGACATGGCGGCGGCCTCCTTCAGGCGGCGACGTTGGCGTGATCGGCGCGGCGGCGCTCCGCGGCGATGACCGCGGTGATATCGAGGATGAGCGCCACCCGCCCGTCGCCGAGGATGGTGGCGGCGGCGACGCCCTCGACCGGGCGGTAGTTGGCCTCGAGGCTCTTGATCACCACCTGGCGCTGGCCGAGGACCTCGTCGACCAGCAGCGCCGCCTGCTCGCCCGCGTCGTCCTCGACCAGGAGCGCCACCCCGTGCGGCGCGGCCGTCTCGCGAGCGCCGGCGTAGCCGAGCGCGCGGCCGAGATCGATCAGCGGCACGTGGCTTCCGCGGATGGATAGCAAGCTGGTGCTGGCGCCCAGCCGCCTGATGTCAGCCGGCCTCGGCTGCACAGTCTCGATCAGGCTTGCCAGCGGGGCGATCAGCCCATGCCCACCAACGCTGACCAGCATGCCGTCGAGCACGGCCAGCGTCAGAGGCAGACTCAAGGTGAACGTCGAGCCAGCGCCCCGGAGCGAGCTCACCGAAATGCGGCCGCCGAGCGCCTGCACGCCGCGGCGCACGACGTCGAGGCCGACGCCGCGTCCCGACAGGTCGGAGATGCTGTCGGCGGTCGAGAAGCCGGGCGCGAAGATCAGGTTGTCGATGTCCTCGTCGACGAGCGTGGCGTCCTCGGCGACCAAACCGCGCGCGACGGCCAGCGCGCGCACGCGCTCGCGGTCGAGACCCTGGCCGTCGTCCGCCACCTCGATGACGATCCGCCCGCCGCGCTGTGCGGCAGAGATGCGCACGAGACCCTCGACCGGCTTGCCCAGCGCGCTCCGGCGCTCGGGACTTTCCAGGCCGTGCGCGACGGCATTGCGCACCATGTGGGTCAGGGGCTCGGTCAGGCGCTCGATCACGGTGCGGTCGACCTCGGTCGCTTCGCCCTCGACGACCAGCCGAACACGCTTGCCGCTTGCGGCCTCGGCCTCGCGGACGAGGCGCGCCATGCGCTGGAAGACGGCCTTCACCGGTTGGGCTCGGATCGCCATGACGCCTTCCTGGATGTCGCGTGTCAGCTGGCTGAGATCGTCCAGCGCCTGGGCGACGGTGTCGCTGCGCCGCGACGTCTCTGCCGAGATTCGTTCGGCGAGGATCGCCTGGTGCACGACCAGTTCGCCGACCAGATCGACCAACCGCTCGACTCGCGGAAGATCGACGCGGATCGCGGTCAGGTCCTTAGGCGCCGCCGCCGGGCCGACGGACCTGGGCTCGACCGGCTCCGGAGCCGCGTCCCTTGCCGACGGCGCGGGCGCAGGCGCCGGCAGCGGCGGCGCGGCGGCCGCTTCCCGGCTCACCACCAGTTCGCAGTCGCCCTCGACGAACTCGAACACCTCCAGGATCGCCGCCTCGTCCGCTGTCGTGGTGAGCGTGATCGTCCAGCTCAGGTAGGAGTCTTCGGCGTCGAAGGCGTCCAGCATCGGGACCTGCTCGGCGTCGAGCTCGACGACCGCTTCGCCGAGGCGTCCGAGCTCGCGGATGAGCACCAGCGGTTCGTTGCCCTTGGCGTAGAGGCTCGCGTGCGGACGGAACCTGACGCGCCAGGTTTGCGGGCCGGCGGCGGGCGGCAGCGGCGTGAACGCGATCGGCCTGGGCTCGAAATCGAGGTCGTCGAAGGTCTCGAACGCCGCGGCCTGGGACGCGGCGAGCCGCTCGAGCTCTTCGCTGATCGCACCGGTGCGGTCGAGGCTCACCGCCTGGCCGTCACGGGCGGCCTGCACCAGGTCGGCGAGGGTGTCGGCGGCGCGCAGAAAGACGCGAACGACGTCAGGCGTCGCCTCGACGCGATCGGCGCGCACCTCGGCGAGCGCGCTCTCGAAACGATGCGCGAACTGGACGAGAGCCTCGAGCTCGAAGATGCCGGCGCCGCCCTTGATCGAGTGCACGGCGCGGAAGACGGCGTTGACCAGCTCCGGGTCGCAGTCGCCGCACTCGAGCGCGGTCAGCCCCGACTCGATGTCGGCGATGTGCTCCTCGCACTCCTGGAAGAAGACGACGCGGATCGCCGCCAGGCTTTCCGGCGAGAGCACTCCGACGGGTCGATGCTCGGCCATCGCCCGCTCACGCCACGCGGCGGATGGCGTCCACCAGCTTGCCGGGATTGAACGGCTTGACGATCCAGCCGGTGGCGCCGGCTTTGCGCGCGCGGTCCTTCACCTCCGGCTCGCTCTCGGTGGTGAGCACCAGGATCGGCGTGGCGCGGTGGCGAAGGTCGCCGCGCACGCGCTCGATGAAGCCCAGTCCGTCCAGGTTCGGCATGTTGATGTCGGTGATGATGACGTCTGCGCCCTCGGCGTCGAGGCGCTCGAGCCCGTCGATGCCGTCGATGGCCTGCACCACGCGGTAGCCGGCCTCAGCCAGCGCCAGCCGCAGCATGTCCCGCATCGTGCGCGAGTCGTCGACGGTGAGGATGGTCTTCGGGGCGGCGCTCAACGGGGCGGCTCCCTCATCCGACCAGGCCCTGGGCGCCGAGCCTGGCCGATTGCTCGGCGAAGGCGGGCGAGACGCCGACAATCGCGAAGGGGGCGCCATCGGCGGCCCAGGTCCGCCGCGCGGCGATCAGAACCTGCAGGCAGAGGGCGCCAAGGCGGCTGACGGCAGACGCGTTCACCTGCAGCGGCCGGCCGCGAAGGGCCGCGAGCGCCTCGGCGAGCGGCCTCGCCTCGGTGAGATCGAGGATGTCGGTCAGCGCGACCTGGGCGGGGGGCTCGCTCATGCGCGGTTCTTCAGAACTCCTCCCAGCCGTCGTGTGCGCTATCGGCGCGCCGGCCGCCGCCGGCCGCAACGCGGAGCTCCCGCCGCGTGGGCGCCACGTGGGCGGACGCGGGCAGCGGCTGCTCCGCTCCCAGGGCCTCGCCGATCTCGAATCCCTGGATCAGCACGGTCAGCTGCTGGGCCTCGGAGGCGAGCGCGAAGCTGGCGGCGGTGCTCTCCTGCACCATCGCGGCGTTCTGCTGTGTGACGTGGTCCATCTGGGTGATGGAGCTGTTCACCTCGTGCAGCCCCAGCGCCTGCTCCTTGGCCGAAGCGGCGATCCCGGCGACCAGCTGGTTGATGTCGCCCACCTTGGCGAGGATGCGGTCGAGCGCGTGGCCGGCCTCGCCGACCAGCTGCACCCCGCGCGTCACCTGGCCCGACGAGGTAGAGATGAGCGCCTTGATCTCCTTGGCGGCCGCAGCGGAGCGCTGGGCGAGGGCGCGCACCTCGCTGGCCACGACAGCGAAGCCACGGCCGGCGTCGCCGGCGCGGGCCGCCTCGACGCCTGCGTTAAGCGCCAACAGGTTGGTCTGGAAGGCGATCTCGTCGATGACGCCGATGATCTGCGAGATCTGCTGCGCCGAGCGCTCGATCTCGCTCATCGCCGAGACCGCGTCGCGCACCACCTGCCCGCTCTGCTCGGCGTCGGTCTTGGCGGTCAGCACCACGTCGCTGGCCTCGGTCGCGCCGTCGGCGGTCTTGCGCACCGTGGCCGTGATCTGGTCGAGCGCGGCTGCGGTTTCCTCGAGGCTGGCGGCCTGGCTCTCCGTGCGGCGCGAGAGGTCCTCGGCCGACTGCGAGATCTCGTCGGCCCCGGCGCGGATGCCCTGGGCCGAGAGCGCCAGCGCCTTCATCGCCGCCTGCAGCTGTTCGACCGCGGCGTTGAAGTCATAGCGCAGCTGTTGATAGTCGGCCGGAAACCGCTCTTCCAGCCGAAGGGTCAGGTCGCCCTCGGCCAGGCGCGCCAGCCCGCCGGCGAGCAGCTGAACCACGGTGGCCTGCTCGTCGGCCTTGGCGGCGATCGCCTCCTCCTGCGCCTTGCGCGCCGCCTCGGAGATTTCGCCGTTCTTCCGGGTTTCGACCAGCAGCGCGGCTTGATCGGCCATCCACTTGCGGCTGGCCTCGGCCAGACGCGCGATCTTGCCCAGCGCGCCGCGGTGATCCTTGAACGGCGCGACCTCGCTGGTGTCCTGCTTCATGAACAGCTTGTCGGCGTACTCGACCCAGCGCCGCAGCGGCGCCTGGATCAGCTCGCCGATCAACCAGCCGGCGCCGGCGCCCAGGCCAGCGGCCAGCAGCACGCCGATCGCCAATCCGATGGTCCAGAGCGGTTCGGCGTGCGGGACGGCCTGGCGCAGAAGCGGGCGCAGGCCGACCAGATAGGTCAGATAGAGGGTGAGCACCGGCGCGGTGACCAGCAGCCCGACGACGAGCGTCGTCGGCCTGCGCATGTCGCGCCACGCGTGGAAATCCATGGCTTCTTCGCCCGCCCTAGCCTCGCCCGGATTTTCGGTCGATCGGCTGGCATGGTCCGCCAGAGAAATGAACAGCGCTTTAAGCATGCGGCGCGCGCCGTCGCGCGCGCGTTCATACTGGATTCGTGAAGGTTTTCCGGTTCGGACCGCTAGCCGGCGCGGCGAAGCGCTGGGGCCGCCTGCAGTGCGGATTCGATCACGTCGGCGGCGGCGCCAGCGCCGTCCTCGAGCGCGATCCGGCGCGCGATTTCCTGGGCGCGGGCGCGATAGGCGCCGCGCTTAAGCACGATGCCCAGTTCGTGGGTGGCGCGCGCCGGCTCATACTCGGCGCGCGGGAGCGCCCGGCCAACGCCGAGACGGGCGATGCGAGCGGCGTTGTCCGGTTGGTCGGCGGCCGCCGGCGCGATCAGCTGCACGACACCGGCGCGGAGCGCCTGGGCCGTGGTGCCGACGCCGCCCTGATGGATCACCGCCTCGGCGTGCGGGAACAGCAGCGAGTGCGGCGCGTAGCGGACGGCGATCATGCCCGCGGGCAGCGGCTCGGGAAGCACCTCGGCCGGATCCTGGCCGACGAGGAAGACGGCGCGGCGCTTGAGAGCGCGGGCGATGTCGACACTGTGGCGATAGAAGTCGCCCGGATCGAACACCACCGCCGAGCCCAGGGTGAAGACCAGCGGCGGCGGACCGTCGCTGAGGAACTGCTCGAGCGCCGGGTCGAGCACCTCGCCGGCGCCGCGCTCGCGATCGTAAAAGGTGAAGCCGCAGATGGTCGTGCGGCAGGGGAAGTCCGGCTGCAGCTCGCCGAACACGCGCGAATAGAGGGCGATGGTGCCGTAGGGCGAGAACTGGCCCTCGAACAGCGGATTACCCGGGGCCCGGCCGAGGCCAAGCTCGCGGCGGAGCTGGCGCACAGGCGCGGTCCAACCCGAGGTCGCCATGCGCACGATGCCCAGCAGCGCAGCGGCCGCCGTCGCCCCGGAGCGCAGGCAGGGGTCGATGAGCTTCGGCGCGATGCCGAGCGCCGGCGGATCGTAGGCCGACATGAAGGCGAATGGGGCGAGCGCCGCCGACACCCAGGGCAGGCCGCGCTTCTCGGCGGCGAGCCGCGCGCCGAACGCCGAGGTGTGGGTGACGACCAAGCTCGCGCCCTCGCTCGCGTCCATCATGTCCTTGAACGAGCGGCGCAGGAACGGCATCGCAACCCGCCGCACCAAGAACTCGAGCCCGGAGCGGTCGATCGAGCGGCGCACGATCCCCTGGTGGTCGAGGCCGAGTTCGTCCTCCACGTCGCGCATTCCCGGCCGCATCGGGTGAAACGCCAGGCCCTCCGCTTCGACCCGCTGCCCGAACTCGCTCTGGCTGGCGATTACGGGCTGATAGCCGCGGCCCTGCAACTCGAGCGCGATTGCGATGAACGGATTTAGGTCTCCAGCTGACCCGCACGTGGAAAGGACGATCTTCCGCCTCGAGAGCATGCCGTTCATTCCACCCCAGCAGCTGACAGAACGCTGACCGACCGTCACCGTTCACTCAGGGTGTGGGTCGCAGTCAAGATGGCAGTTAACCGATCTGGTCCGCCGCGCGCGGCCAATAGCCTGTTCTGACCGCTTAAGCAAAGGCTGGGCCCGCGCCGGCCCGGCGCGGGCCGCTTAAGGCGCCGCCATCCCCAGACTGGCGGCGACGGCCGGATGGACGATCCTTCCGTCGAGCACGTTCAGGCCGTCACGCAAGCGCGGGTCGCGATCGAGCGCCTCGCGCCAGCCGCGATCGGCCAGCGCCAGCACGAAGGGCAAGGTCGCGTTGTTGAGCGCATAGCCCGACGTGCGCGCCACCGCGCCCGGCATGTTGGTGACGCAATAGTGCACCACGCCCTCTTCGACGAAGGTCGGATCGTCGTGCGTCGTCGGTCGGCTGGTCTCGATGCAGCCCCCCTGGTCGATCGAGATGTCGACCACCACCGACCCCGGCCGCATGGTCCGGATCATTCTGCGCGTGACCAGCTTCGGCGCCGAGGCGCCGGGCACCAGCACGGCGCCGATGATGAGGTCGGCGCGCGCGACCTCACGTTCGATGTTGTCCAGCGTGGCGTAGAGGGTCTGGATCTTGGAGCCGAACTGCAGGTCCAGCTCCATCAGCCGCCGCATCGAGTTGTCGATGACCGTGACCTGCGCTTCCAGCCCCATGGCCATGCGCGCCGCATTGGTCCCCGAAACCCCGCCGCCCAGCACGAGCACCTTGGCCGCGGGCACGCCGGGGACCCCGCCCAGGAGCACGCCCGCCCCGCCCTGCTCCTTCTCCAGGCAATGGGCGCCCACCTGGATCGACATCCGCCCGGCCACCTCGCTCATCGGCGACAGCAGCGGCAGGCCGCCGCGGTCGTCGGTCACCGTCTCGTAGGCGATGGCGATCACGCCCGCCTTCATCAGCCCCTCGGCCTGCGCCCGGTCGGCGGCGAGATGCAGGTAGGTGAAGAGGACCTGGCCCGGCCGCAACCGAGCGATTTCCACGGCCTGCGGCTCCTTCACCTTCACGAGCAGTTCCGCCCGCGCGAAAACCTCGGCGGCGTCGGCGGCGATCTGGGCGCCGACCGCGGCGTAGGCGTCATCGCCATGGCCGATCCCGCCGCCGGCGCCGGTTTCGACCAGCACCTGATGGCCGCGGTGGGTGAGCTCGCGCACGCTGCCGGGCGTCAGGCCGACCCGGTGCTCCTGGACCTTGATCTCCTTGGGCGCGCCGACAAGCATCTTGCGTCCTTACCTGCCAACGCTGACGCTCGAAAGGGCGTGAAGGCGAAGGTCGCTCCGACGACGCCTTCTTAGCCCGCGCCGGGGGCGAAATGAACCGGACGAGCCGCGCCGCCCGGCGCTTTTCCGGCCGGACATCCGAATTTTCAACTCGACGGCGGGGCCAATCTCGGGCTGAACAGTCCGACGCCCGGGGCGCAAGTCCCACGTCGGCGTTTCGCAAGCGATTCGAGAGACCGAAGGATTCAATGGATAGGATATTGCCTCAGCCCACCCCGGAGACGCAGCACTTCTGGGATGGATGCAAGGCGGGCGAGCTTCGCCTGCAGCGCTGCGACGACTGCGCGAAAGCCTACTTTCCGCCCCGGCCGTTTTGTCCGGTCTGCGGTTCGCGCAGCGTTTCCGTCTTCGCCGCCAGCGGCAAGGGCGTGCTCTGGAGCTACGTGATCAACCACCGGCCGCGGCCCGACATGGGAACCGAGCCACACTCGATCGCCGTGGTGAAGCTCGCGGAAGGCCCGCAGATGATGACCAACATCATAGGCTGCCCGCAGACCCCAGAGGCGCTCAGGCTCGACATGCCCGTCGAGGTCAAGTTCCAGGATTTCGGCGCGATCGCTCTGCCGTTGTTCCAGCCGGCGGGAGCTTAAGGTCCATGAAACAGAAGACAGTTGCGGTCGTCGGGGCCGCCGAGACCACCGAGATGGGCCGTATCCCCGACGTGTCGGCCATCCAGCTGCACGCGGACGCGGCGTTGAACACGTTGAAGGACGCGGGACTGAAACCCTCCGACATCGACGGCGTCGCGACCGCGGGCCTCAGCCCGACCGAGCTCGCCTACTACCTCGGAATCACGCCGACCTACGCCGACGGCACCAGCGTCGGGGGGTGCTCCTTCATGCTGCACGTTCGCCACGCGGCGGCGGCGATCAACGAGGGGCTCTGCAACACGGTCCTGATCACTCACGGCGAGAGCGGGCGCTCCCGCGTCGGCGCCGGCGGATTCCGTGGCGGCGGCGGCAATTCGAGCCTGGCCGGCCAGTTCGAGCAGCCCTACGGTCCGGTCGGACCGCCCTCGATGTTCACCGTGCCGGCGCTGCGCTACCTGAAGACCTACGGCCTGACGGAAGAGGACCTTGCCTGGCCGGCGGTCATCCAGCGCGAATGGGCGGCGATGAACCCGCGCGCCTCGATGAAGGATCCGATCACGCTCGACGACGTGCTGAACGCGCGGATGATCGCCTACCCGTTCACGCTTCTGATGTGCTGCCTGGTCACCGACGGCGGCGGCGCGCTGATCCTGACCAGCGCCGAGCGGGCGAAGGACTTCCCGCAAAAGCCGATCTACATCGTCGGAACCGGCGAGAGCGTCGAGACGCCGATGGTGAGCCAGATGGAGGACTTCACCTCGTCGAAGGCGTTCCGCGTGTCCGGCAAGAAGGCGTTCGCCGAGGCCGGCATCAGCCACGACGACGTGGATCACCTGATGATCTACGACGCGTTCTCGCACCTGCCGCTGTACGGGCTCGAGGATCTCGGCTTCTGCAAGCCGGGCGAGGCGGCGGCGTTCATCCGTGAGCGGAACACGGCGCCTGGCGGCAAGCTGCCGCTGAACACCAACGGCGGCGGGCTCTCCTACATGCACTCGGGCATGTACGGCATGTACGCCATGCAGGAGAGCATCCGGCAGCTGCGCGGTGTGGCCCCGGCGCAGGTCCCGGACGCGAAGATCTCGATCGCGCACGGCGTCGGCGGCATGTTCGGCGCCTCGGGCACGATTGTGTTCTCGAACGAGCCTGGCTGAGAGGCGCTTCGGCCGAGCTGGGTCTAGGGGTAAGGTCCCCCAGGCCTCAGGATCCATCGTGGCGCGCACTGGGCGACACAAGCGCAGCGGGAGAGTCGCGGTCGTGGTGACAGCGGCGGCCGTCACGCTTGGCGGCTGCGCGGCGCTCGAGTTCCGCCACGCGCTGTTCGGCGACGGCCAGAACTGCGACTGGCCGGGCCTCTATGACCCGGCGGCGAGAGCCAACGCCGCTTCGCTCACCACCCTGCCGCTCGACCCGTTCGGCAAGCCGGAGACCGGCTGGGCGATCTACGCGCCGGCCGTCGCGCAAGCGACAAAGACGGCGTGCCCGGCCACGACGCCCGCGTTCGCCTGGGCGCTGGCCTACTGGCAGTTCCGGCATGGCCTGACCCCGCACGGCGCGGTCGATCTGCCGACCTTCGCGGCCATGAAGAACGAATGGCAGCAGAGGCGTCCGTTCGTGCGCCTGCGCGAGAGCGGGGTCTGCCCGGACCCGCCGACCGCGCTGGCGACGCTGACGCCGGAGGAGAGCCGCGCCGACAAGCCGGTGCAGCTTAGGCCCGACGCGCTGGCGGCGCTCCGGCGGATGGTCGCGGCCGCGCGGCGGGAGAACGGCGAGATCGCGGCCGATCCGCCGCTGTTGACCGCCTTCTCCGGTTTCCGCGATCCGGCGGCCGACGCCGCGCGCTGCGCGGCTGAGCAGAACTGCCAGGGCCTGGTCCGCGCCGAGTGCTCGGCCCACCGGACCGGGCTCGCCGTCGATCTCGACCTGGGCGCAGCGCCCGGGTTTGCCGCCGATTCTTCGGACGACGCCAACCGGCTCTACCAGACGCAAACGCCCGCCTACCGCTGGCTGGTCGCCAACGCCGGCCGCTTCGGCTTCGTCAACTACGTCTACGAGCCCTGGCACTGGGAATGGACCGGCGCTCAGCCCTGAGCGCCGCCTTGGCCTTCGCCGCCTGGACCATTTCATCGGCTTTCAACCGCGCGATGCGCTCGATCAACGCCTCGGGAACCGGCTCGCCGAGCGCGAAGCGGATGGTCCCCTTGCTGCGTCCGTACCGGGACAGGTCCTCGCCCAGCGCCGCCTCGGCCTGCGCCCCGATCGGATAGAGCGAATAATGCTCCGCCCAGGCCGCGAAAAAGATCGCGATCCGCCCAGCGACCCGGTAGGCGGGGATCTTGTAGGAGATCACCTCTTCGGCCTCCGGCGGCAGCGCCCCACAGATCGCGGCCCGGACGGTCGTGAGCGCTCGGCGGGCCGCGGGCGGCCGGGCGGCGATGTAGGCGTCGACGGCGGCGGACGGTTTGGGCATGCCTTGGTCCTCTTCAGGCAAGGACGCGTCGGCTGGCGAAGGGCCGACAAAGCGCGTCAGAACATCGGCTCGAGGGCGCGGCGCTTCTTCCGCTTCGGCCGCTGCCAAAGCACCCCCGGATAGCCCTTGAGCGGACTGAGCGGTTCGCCCGACCAAGCCCAGTCGGCGCGCTCGTGCATGAACATGTGGTAGCGCGTGTCGCGGCCGGTGCGCTAGGAGAACAGCGCGCGGGGGATGTTGACCATCTTGGGCGCGCGCGGGCGCTCGTAGGTCACTGGCGTTCCGCACAGCCGGCAGAAACTGCGCGCCGTCCCCGTCTCGCGATCCTCGTAGCGGCTCAGGGTCCCTGCGCCCTTGAGGATGCGGAAGCGGCTCTTCCAGCTCCCGACGTAGGTGGCGTAGGCGCAGCCCTGGGCATGGCGGCTCGCCGCCGAGTGGTCGTGCCAGGCCCAAACGGCGGGGACATCGATCTCGACCACCACCGCGCCGCAGACGCACTGGCCCCTGGCCCGCGACGGCGCGGCCTTACGGACCTTCTGTGGAGTCTCCGGTTGTCGCATGCGGGCCTCGGGCGATTTGAGCGTGGCGCAAGCCTACCCTAGTGTGGCCGTGGAACCTGTCAGCATCCGGCAGCCATGGTCGACGACCCCAGCGACTTCCGCAGCCAGCGGCGCGCCGGCATCGCCGCGATCGCGATCGGTGCGGTGGTCGCGGTCGGCCTCTGGATCGCCATCACCGACTACGCGCCGCCGCTCGCCGGCGTGGAGACGCTGGGCGCGCGGATGCTGTTCACCCTGAAATGCTGGGCGCTCGCCATCCTGTTCTGCCTGGTGAGCGGGGTCGAGGCCGTCGCGCACGAGCGGCTCGTCTCGCCAGCGTTCGATCCGCTGGCCGGGTTCGAGACCCGCCGTCTCCGCGTCAACAAGCAGTACCTGCAGAACACGCTCGAGCAGTCGGTGGTCTTCACCGCCGCGATCTTCGGGTTGGCGGCCTATTCACCGAGCGGTCCGGCGATGCGCGCGGTGGTCGCGACGGCCGTCATCTGGGTCGCGGGTCGGTTCACGTTCTGGCTCGGCTATCACCGAAGCGCGGCGATGCGCGGGCTCGGCGCGCCCAGCATGGCTCTCAGCATGCTGGTGCTGATCTATGTCGGGTGGCGGTTCGGCGATGAGCTCGCCGGCCCTCCCGGCGGCGCCATTCCGGTCGCCGCGTTCCTCGCCATCGAAGGCGTTCTGTTCTGGGCGACGCGGCCGGCGAAGGGCGGGGACGCCGCCTAGCGCTTCGCGCACTGGGCGCGATCGCCCGCCTTGCAGGCCTTGACCGCAGCTTGCCAGGCCGCTTGCGCGGCGGCGGCCTGTGCCTGCTGCGCCTGCACGCCGGCCTGATAGGCGGCCATCTGGGCGGCGTAGTCCTGGGCGTTCGCCTCTTTCGCCTGTTGATAGGCGGCAAGCTGGGTCTGGTAGCTCGCCTGGCTGGCCGCGAGCTCGGCGGCCACCGACGCATTGCGCGCGGCGACGGCGGCGTTGAGCGAGCGGTCGGTGTTGATCGTCGGGCCATGCGGCGCCGGCACGTCGGCATGCTCGGCGTAGTTGCGCACCCGTTCGGCTTCGACATCGCCCGGCTGCATGGCGAGCGCCTGCTTGGCGTCGGCGAGCGCGTCCGCGCTTCGGCCCAGCAGCAGATAAGCCTGCGCGCGCCGGACGAGCGCGATCTCCTGGTCGGCGGGGCTCAGCATTCGCGAATCCAGCGCCGCGCTCAACAGCCGGACGGCGGCGCCGTCGTCATGGCGGTTCAGTGCGCCTACCCCATCCGCCAGGTCCGCGACCGGATCGGCGACCGCGGTGGTCGCCAGCAGGGCCGCAACAAAGGCGGCGGCCGGCGCATAAGCTCTCATCGGCATTCGTCTTCTTCAGCTCGAGGCTCACACGGCCAACGAGCGTCGCCATGATCGAGGTCAATTTGGCTTCGGTATGGCGGCGCCGATCGGTCGCGACACCATCCTCGTCATCTGTTGGATCGCGCCCGTTCGTGGTTCAAAGAGGCAGCGCCAAGCGCGAAGCGATCTCATGGGGCCGGCTATGACGACGACCGAAACGGTGATCCACGCGGGCGTGCTGCTGGCCGAGCCTGGCCAGCCGGCGAAGCGGGCGCAGAGCATTCGCATTGCGGGCGGCAGGATCGCCGATATCGCCGACGGCTTCGCCGAGCCGCCGGAGGGCGGGCGGGTCATCGACCTGAAGGACCGCTTCGTCCTGCCCGGCCTGATCGACTGCCACGTTCACCTGACGATGCAATTCGGCCCCGGCTATCGCATGGCCGCGGTCGAGGACTCCGACCCGAAGATCGGCCTGAACGGCGCCCACCGTGCGCGGCTCACGCTCGAGGCCGGCTTCACTACCGTGCGCGACGTGGGCGCGCAGAAGCCCGACGTCATCTTCGCGCTGCGCGAAGCGATCGCCGAGGGCAAGATTCCCGGCCCCCGGGTGCTGTGCGTCGGCTCGATCCTCTCGCCGACCGGCGGGCACGGCCAGGTCTACGGCTTCCGCCGCGACGTCTGCGCCTGCGTCCAATCCGGGCTAGGTGTCTGCGACGGCGTCGACGAGTGCCGCAAGGCCGTGCGCCGGCAGGTCGCCATGGGCGCCGACGCGATCAAGATCGTCGCCACCGGCGGGGTGCTGTCGAACATCGCCGCCGGCATCGACCAGCAGTTCACCGACGAGGAGATCCGCACGCTGGTCGACACCGCCCACCATCTCGGCAAGCGCATTTCCGCCCACGCCCACGGCACAGCGGGCATTAACGCCGCCCTGAAGGCCGGCATCGACTCGATCGAGCACGGCAGCTTCATGGACGATACGTCGATCAAGCTGTTCCTCGAGAGGGGCGCGTTCCACACGCCGACGGTGATCGCCGGGATGACGGCGCTGGAGTTCGCCAAGGCCGGCGGGGTGATGCCGCCGGCGCAGGCGGAGAAGGCGTTCCAGGTCGGCGAGCGGATCCGGACGGCGCTGACGAAGTCGTACCAGGCCGGCGTGAAGATCAGCTTCGGCACCGACATGGGCGTTGGCCCGCACGGCGAGAACGCACGCGAGTTCGGCTACATGGTCGAGTGCGGCGTGACGCCCGCCGACGCGATCAAGGCCGCGACCGTGACGGCGTCCGAGCTGCTGAACATCACCGACCTGACCGGCACGATCGCCGCCGGCAAGTCAGCCGACATCATCGCCGTCGCCGGCGATCCCTTGAGCGATGTCACCGAGCTGCAGCGCGTCGGCTTCGTCATGGCCCGCGGCGAGGTGGCGAAGGGCCTGGTGGCGGCATGACCAAGGCCTACGCCGAGCACTATCTGGCCACCGCCGACGGGCCTCGGGTGCACTACCGCGTCTACGAGCCGCAAGGTCAGGCCGCCGGCGCGCCGGCGCTCTGCCTGCCGGGGCTCACGCGCAACGAGCGGGATTTCGAGGAGCTGGCGCCGATGATCGCCCGCCTCGGGCGCCGCGTGGTCGTGGCAACGCCGCGGGGCCGCGGTCTCTCTGATCCCGACTCCCAGCCCGAGCGCTACGCGCCGCCGGTCTATGTCGGCGACGTCCTGGCGCTGCTCGACGCGCTGGCGATCGAGCGGGCGGTCTTCATCGGCACCTCCATGGGTGGACTGATGACCATGATCGCTGCGGCGAGCGCGCCGCAGCGCCTGGCCGGCGCGGTGCTGAACGACGTCGGCCCGGAGATCGACCCGGTTGGGCTCGCGCGCATCCGCTCCTATGCCGGCGTGCCGAAGACCGCCTCGGCCTGGGCGGAAGCCGGAGCGCTCTGCCGGGACATCAACGGATCGGCGTTTCCGGACGAGGGTGGCGACTTCTGGGAGACGTTCGCGCGCCGCATCTTCCGCGAAACCGGGCCGGGACGCCTCGAGCTGGACTATGATCCCAGGATCGCCGGGACCGTCGCCGAGGGTCCGGCGCCCGACCTTTGGCCGCTGTTCGACGCGCTGAAGCCCATCCCCACCCTGGCCATACGCGGTGCGATCTCGGACGTCTTGATGACCTCGACGCTGGCCGAGATGCAGCAGCGTAAGCCCAACTTGACGACCGCGAGCGTGCCGCGCGTCGGCCACGCGCCGTTCATGACCGAACCCGCCGCCTGGGCCGCGCTGAGCGCCTTCCTGGGCCAGGTCCCTTAAGCCGCGGCCTTACGTAGCGCGCGGCGTCCCTCGAGCGTGAGCACCACCACGGGCGCCCCGCCATCGCGTCGGCGCTGGACGAGGCCGCGGTCGACGGCGTCTTCCCACACGGTGAGCCTGGGGCACGAGGTGCGCCAGACGTCCATGACCTCGGCATAGGCGCGCGGCTCGGCGTCGAGCCAGTGCAGGAAGTCGAGGATGAGCGGCTGGATGATGGCGTCCGGGCTTACGCCGGCCGCGCCTGGGGTCTGCATGACCATTCTCCTGCGCGCCAACAGACGGGGCGCACAGGGCCCCGACGCGTCGCTATGCGCCTTGAGCTATTCCCGCGCAGCCGGGTTTGCAAGAGAACCGGGCTGCAGCGCGTCAGCCTAGAGGTCCGAATGAACCACAGAGGGCACGAAGGACACGAAGAAGAGGCGAGCCCGGTGCAGCCCGCCCATCGTGCCCTTTGTGTCCTTTGTGGTTGAAAAGGACCGCGCCGCCTGGCGGCGGCATCAGCGCTAGATATTCTCCGCCGCCGCGCGGCGGGCGTTGAGCTCGGCCTGGATGGTGGCGTGCTGGGCCTTGGTCAGGCGGTAGCCGATGAAGATGAGGACGGCGACCGCCGTGATCGCCGCCGGCCCAGGGCCGAAGAGCAGGCCGAGGTTGCGTATAACCTCGGGACGGATGTGCTTGATCGCGTCGGGCTGCGAGGCGATCGCGGTCGGGAAGTGGATCAGGTCTAGGCCGATGCCGGCGATCAGGCTGCCCAGGCCCACCGCCGCCTTGGCCGAGAAGTTGAGGCCGGCGAAATAGAGCCCCTCGCGGCGGGTGCCGAACAGGTGCTCGTGCTCGTCCGCAGCGTCGGCCATGGCCGACTGGAAGGCGATCGAAACCCCCGCGGTGACGAAGGTGATCGTCGCGGCGTTCAGCATCAGAAGACCGTCGACCAGAGGTCCGGACGCAAGCAGGCCGGCGTTGCGCAGCAGCGGCAGCCAGGCCTGCAGCGCCGCGAACAGCACCAGGCCCACGATGACCACCGTCCGCTTCTCGAACTTCGGCACCACGACGAGCGAGACGATCGCACCGATGAAGGCGCCGGGCACGGCCGCGAGCTGCACGATCGGGATCATGCCGGGGGGCAGGTCCCAGAAGAACTTGTAGGCATGCAAGCCAAGCACGCCGGCCACGCCGGCGGCGGTGAAGATCAGGATCAGGCAGGCGAACAGCGACACGAACGAGCGGTTGCGGAAGATTTCAAGGACGTCCGCCCAGGTGCGGGCGAAGGCGTTGCCACCCCTCGCCTTGACCTGGTGCAGGCGCTTCAGCGCCGGGAGCGTCCCGAAGGTCGCGATCACCGCGCCGATCAGGGTGATGGCGCCGAGCGTCCAACCCATCGGCAGATAGGCGGCGTGGTGGAAGACCTTCGGGCCGTAGAGGAAGAAGCCGGTGCCGAGCAGGATGATCGCCGTCGTCCCGATCGGGGCGACGAGGAAGCGCGCACTGACCACGGTGGTCCGTTCGTTGTAGTCGTCGGTCAGCTCGGCCCCCAGGGCGACGTACGGCAGGTTGAAGCAGGAGTGGCAGATGCGCAGCGCGATCGCGACGAGCGTCACGAAGGCGAAGAGGCCCCATCCGTGCAGGCCCGTCGGTATCGAGAAGATGACGCCAAGCAGGATCGCCAGCGGCAGCGCGGCGGCGAACATGAAGGGATGCCGGCGCCCGAGGCGGGAGTGGGTATTGTCGGAGAGCGATCCGACGATCGGGTCGACCATGGAATCGATCAGGAGGCCCAGAAAGATGGAAAGGCCGGCGAGCGAGTTCGGCAATCCGCAGACCGCGGTCACGTAGAAGAACAGGTAGAGGCCGAGCGCGCCGCTCATCACGCTGTCGACCAGCGTGCCGGCGCCGTAGGCCGAGACCAGCGGCAGGCTCAGCTTGGTGCGGCGAAGCTGGGCCGCCGTCGGGGCCACGGCGGCCGGCGTGGCGGCTGCGGGCGCGGGTTCGGCGAGCGGCGGCGCGGGTTCGGCTGACATGTGGGTCTTTTTTGCGCCTCCGGCGGGGCCCGCCCCTCGGTGAGGGGTTTTGGGCGTTATGCCACCAGAACCCGGGGGTGCGCCATGAAGGTTTGGTTCGTGGGCCGAACCGCCGCTGCGCACCGCCGGTCAGCGCCGATTTGACGTACCGCCGGGACGCGGGGATGCTGGTTCGAACTGCGCCAGCAACGGAAGCTAAGTGACGCCATGAATATCGCCGTGAAGCCAGGGGCCGCTCAGGACCCCGACGTGCGGGCCATCCCGCTCGCCGAGCTCAATCCGGCTCGGATGGACCGCTTCCAGGCCGACACCATCTGGCCGCTGTTCGCGCGCCTGCGCGCCGAGGACCCGGTCCACTTCACGCCCGAAAGCGAGTTCGGAGCCTATTGGTCGCTGACCTGCTGGGACGACATCATGGCGGTCGACACCAACCACGAGGCCTTCTCCTCGGCGATCGCGGGCATCTCGCTGCCGGTAACGGCGAACATGGAGGCGCAGGACAAGGCCTTCGCCGAGCTGGGCGTGCAGCGCCGCAGGGGCGGCGCCGGCTTCATCACCATGGACGAGCCCGAACACTCGACCCACCGCAAGGCGGTGAGCCCGACCGTGGCGCCGGCCAACATCACCAAGATGTCGCCGATCGTGCGCGAGCGCTGTGGCCAGATCCTGGACTCACTGCCGATCGGCACACCGTTCGACTGGGTCGAGCTGGTGTCGAAGGAGCTGACGGCCATGACCCTGGCCACGCTGTTCGACTTCCCGTTCGAGGAGCGGCGCAAGCTGCCCTTCTGGTCGGACATGTTCATGAACATCCCGGGTCACGGGCCGGTGACGAGCTGGCAGCACAAGGCCGAGGCCGCTCTCGAGTGCTTCACCGCCTTCCAAGGTCTCTGGGACGAGCGACTGGACGGCGAGCCGAACAACGACCTGATCTCGATGCTGACCCACAACCCGGAGACACGGGAGATGTCGGTCGAGCAGTATCAGGGCACCGTGGTGCTGCTGATCGTCGGCGGCAACGACACCACCCGGAACACCATCTCCGGCAGCGTCTACTGGCTGAACAAGTTCCCCGAGCAGTACGACAAGCTGCGCGCCAATCCGGACCTGGTGACCAATATGGTCTCGGAGACGATTCGCTATCAGACGCCGCTTGCCCACATGAGCCGCATCGCCACCCGAGACGTCGAGATCGGCGGCAAGACGATCCGAGCCGGCGAGCGGGTGGTGATGTGGTACATCTCGGGCAACCGCGACGAGAGCGTGATCGCCGACCCCGACGTCTACGACATCGAGCGCGAGCGGCCGCGCCACCACATGTCGTTCGGGTTCGGCATCCATCGCTGCGTCGGCAACCGCGTCGCGGAGATGCAGCTGACCATCATCTGGGAGGAGATCCTCAAGCGCTTCCCAGTCATCGAGGTGATCGGCGAGCCTGTGCGCACCTACTCCTCGTTCGTGCACGGCTACGAGAGCATGCAGGTGGTCATCCCCGCCCGCACCTGACGCGCCGCGCAAGCGGCGCCGTCCCGTTTTCACCGCGAAGAACGCAAAGGTCGCGAAGAGGTGAGCCTAGCCGCAGCGCTGCAGCCACCACCGACCCTTCGCGCCCTTCGCGTCCTTCGTGGTTGAATCGGGCCTCGCGGCTCCGCCGCGCGGCAGTTAGGCGCTGAAGTTCAGCTTCAGGCCGGGCTCGGGCCAGGGCATGCGGATGAGGCGGCCGGTTTCGGAGAGGGTGATGTGGGCGTCGCGCATCTCGGGGCCGCCGAAGCAGATGTTGGTGGTCATGCGGTCCGGCAGCGGCGTCTGGCTCACGGCCCCGGTGACCGGTGAGATGGTGGTGATCCCATCGCGGATCGAGGCGATGCAGACGTCGCCGTTCGCCTGCACCGCCAGGCTGTCGAAGAAGGCGCGACCGGGGCCTGCGCCAGCGAGCCGTCCGCCGCGGCCGCCCTTCACCACTTGGCCAGGCGCGGTCAGGTCGAAGGCGATGAGGCGCCCGGTGAAGCTCTCGGCCGAGTAGACCGTATTCTCGTCCGGCGAGAGGCCGATGCCGTTGTAGCCGGTGCCGCCGAAGGAGATCTCCTCGGCCCTCGAGCCGTCCGGCCTGGCGTAGTAGACGCCGCTGGAATGGCGCGTGCGCCCGGTCTGCCGGCCGAAGTCGGTGAACCAGAAGCCGCCGGTCCGATCGAAGACGATGTCGTTCGGGGCCGAGAGCAGGTTCTCGCCCGCCTTGTCGTACAGCCGCTGGCCCTTGCCAGTGCTGAGGTCCACCCGGTCGATTCCACCCTGGCTGGGCGGGAGCGCGCCCCTGATCGCAAGCCCGCCGCCGCCGTTGTTGGCCACATAGACCGCGCCGTCCGGCCCGAGCGCCGCCCCGTTCGGGCCGCCGCCCAGGTCGCACACCACCTCGACCTTGCCCTTCCAGGCGCGCGACAGCGTGCCGCGCGCGATCTCGACCAGGATCACCGACCCGTCGGGCATGGCGATCGGCCCTTCCGGAAACTGCAGTCCCTCCGCCAGCACCTCGAAATCGGCCATCGCGTCGTCCTCCCTTTCCCTCGATCAACGCCGCGGAGGCTGGCGCGTCAACCACTGTGGGCAGGGCCGCAGGCCTGGGTTATCGTGACTCACCAACGCATGGGGAGACGGCGGCCGTGCACGATCTGATCATCCGGGGTGGAACCATCGTCGACGGCACTGGGGCGGCGCCTTACGTCGGCGACATCGCGATCGACGGCGACCGCATCACCGCGGTGGGCAAGGCCCTCGGCCCGGCGCGGCGCGAGATCGATGCGAGGGGCCAGATCGTCACCCCCGGCTGGGTCGACATCCACACCCATTACGACGGCCAGGCGACCTGGGACCCTGTGATGGGACCTTCGAGCTGGCACGGCGTCACGACCGCCATCATGGGCAACTGCGGCGTCGGCTTCGCGCCGGTGAAGCCCGACCAGCACGAGTTCCTCATCGAGCTGATGGAGGGGGTGGAGGACATCCCCGGCTCGGCGCTGGCCGAAGGAATCGACTGGAAGTGGGAGAGCTTCCCCGAGTACCTCGACGCGCTGGAAGCGAAGAAGCGGACGATCGACGTCGGCGTGCACGTGCCGCACGCCTCGGTCCGCGCCTATGTGCTCGGCGAGCGGTGCAACACCGACTACGAGCCGAACGCCGATGAGATCGGACAGATGGCGGCGCTGGTCCGCGAGGGCGTCGAGGCCGGCGCGCTCGGCTTTTCGACCTCGCGCACGCTCCTGCACAAGGACTTGAAGGGCGTGCACATGCCCGGCACTTTCGCCGGCTCCGACGAGATGCTGGCGCTCGGCCTGTCGATGAAGGGGCTGAAGCACGGCGTGCTCGAGATGGTCTCCGACCACCTCGGCGACGACGACGAATGGATGTGGGTCAAGGGCTTCGCTCACCAGACCAACCTGCCGGTCACCCTCGTGGCGACCTCGGCCGGCGCCTACCAGGGCGACAAGATGTACAACATCGCCGAGGAGGCGCTGCGGCACGGCATGGAGATCCGCCCGCAGATCGCCGGGCGTCCGACCGGCATACTGCAGGGGCTGACCTCGAGCTTCCACGTCTTCTCCGGTCATCCGACCTTCCGGCGCGACATCGCCCACCTGCCGCTCGACGAGAAGGTGGCGACGATGCGGCGGCCGGAGGTGCGCGCGGCGCTGCTGTCGGAAGAGAGCGCCATGCGCGGCGGCGGCATGGCGGCGCCGAACGAGCTGCTCTACCGGGTCTTCCCGTTGGGCGAGGTTCCGAACTATGAGCCCGACCGGGAGCAAAGCGTCGGCGGCATGGCCGAGGCGGCCGGCGTCACGCCGATGGCGATGATGTACGACCTCCTTCTCCGTGACGGCGGGCGCGAGCTGTTCTACCAGCCGCTCGGCGGCTACTTCACCTACAACTTCGACTTCTTCCGCAAGAACATGCAGCACCCGAACGTGCTGTTCGGGCTCTCGGACGGGGGCGCCCACTGTGGCGTGATCGCCGACGCCGGCATGCCGACCTTCATCCTCACCCACTGGGCGCGCGACCGGGTGAAGGGCGAGAAGTTCCCGCTCGAGTTCCTGGTGCGCAAGCTGACCAGCGACACCGCCAGAGCCTATGGCCTGCACGACCGCGGCCAGCTGAAGCCGGGCCTGTTGGCCGACATCAACGTCATCGATTTCGACAAGCTGCGGCTGTTCCGGCCGGAGGCCGTCTATGACCTGCCGGCGGGCGGGCGCCGCCTCGTGCAGCGGGCCGAGGGCTACCGCTACACGATCAAGTCCGGCGAGGTGACGTTCGAGGACGGCGAACACACCGGCGCGCTGCCGGGCGGCTTGGTCCGCGGCGGGCGCGAAGCGGTGATCCTGGCGGAGGCCTAAAGGCTCACCCCGCCAAGCTCACCGCGCCGGTAGACCCGCGCTGAAGGCGCCAGGCGGCTACGTCTTGTGGCAGACCTTGCCCTTGGCGATGCAGCTGTGGCCGCAGGGGACCCCGGTCGTGCAGTGCGGGGCGTGCGAGCTCGAGGATGCCGGCGCCGCCGACGAAGCGGCTGGCGGCGGGCATTTGATGAACTTGTGGGTCTTCGGGTCGGTGCACTTGGTTGCCGCGCTGACGCTGCTGGCGCTCAGCGCCAGGATCGCCGCCATCATCAGAACTCGCTTCATCTTGTCCTCCCGCTCTTGTTACGCGAGCAAGCCGAGGCCTCGCGGCAGACTCAAATCGCTGGCTCAACTTGGCGTAGCAGACTATTTCGAAGTATTCCCGTGAAAGTCGAGAATAACCGCAAGTTGCACTGATGCGGAAATCTGACTTTCACTGGCGATCGATACCGGACATTTCGAGATCAGGCGATCACACGAGGGCCAAAACTACCCAAAACGGGTAGCTATGCGGTAATCTTCTCGCTGATAGGCACCGCATACCGCACGCCCAACCGCTCGCTGGGCGTCCGGGGCGCAGGCAAGGGGGTCCCGCGGTTGGGCGACGAGACCGTCCAAGGGCCGATCGAAGGTCGGGCGCCCGTCTCTGCGGCTGATCGGGCCGAGGCGCGTGTCGTCTACAGATTGGCGACCGAGCACTTTCTGCGGAGCGCGCGGGAGCTCAGCGATCAGGCGGGCGGCAACCTGTTCAAGGGGCTAGCGCTGCGCGCGATCGTCGCCGCCAACATCGGCCACATCGACCAGCAGTCAGAGAACGCGGTGCGCTATGCTGCGATGAGCCAACCTCCTTCGAGCGATCTGCTCAGGCCGGTGAGCGTTCTGGCGATCGCCGGGTCGCTTGGGCTGCCCTACGAGACGACGCGCCGCTATGTGGCGGCGCTGATGAAGGAGGGGGCCTGCATGAGGGTGAAGGGGGGGATCGTGGCGTCTCCGACGACGCTGGCCGGACCCGAAGCCGAGCAGGCGATGCTGGCCAACCTGGTCAACCTTCGCCGCTTCGTGCGCGCGCTGAGACGCGCCGGCATCGCTCTCGATTGACGGAGGGCCCGCCTGGCTAGCGCGCGGGCTTTGGCTTCAGGGTCTTCGCGTACCGCGTCACTCTGAGCGGCGTGAACGCCCACCAGTCAAGCGCCTCTCCCGTGCGCGCCTCATGGATGGCGGCGGCGAAGACGTCGCGCACGCAGGGGTCCTGGCGTCGCAGGGTGCGACGCTCAAGCTCGCCGACGAGGACGTCGGGATCGGACGTCCTGAGCTGCGACACGGTTTCGATCCCTAGAACGGCGAAGTCGGCCATTGCGGCCGGACCGACGTTGCGCAGGTCCGAGAGGCGCTCGGTCAGGGTCGCTATGCGCAGCGCTATGCGTGCGTTCACCTCAGCCTCCGACCGGGCTGCAGATCTCGACGATGAAGCCGTTGTTGTCCCGGACGTAGGATACGGTCTGCCCCCACGGCTTGCGCTCGGGCTCGACGAGCGGCTGGGTGCCGGCGCTGAGCGCCTTGGCGAAACTCGCCGCGACGTTCTCACTCACGAGCGCGATTTCCGCCCCGCCGGCGAGTTCCGCTGCACGGTTGGGGCGAAACCCCCCTTGCGTGGGCGTGAAGGTCTCGCCGGCGAAGGCGAGCGCCGTGGCCCCGGTCTCCAACTCAGCATACTCGCCGGACTCGTGGACGAAGCGGCGCTCGAGGCCGAATGCCGATTCATAGAAGGCCACCGACGCCGCGAACGTTGGGCACGTAGACGATCACATAGCCGAGTTGCATCCGATTGATCCTTTCCTCGAATAGTCTTATTAAGACTATAGATCGACCGGGAGTCAAGACCATGCCTGCAAGCGCTTCGGGCGTCGCCACCGCGGGGCGGAAAAAAGGACATGTGGCGTCCAGGCTGACGACCGCGGATCTGATCGTGCTGTCGCTGCTGAGCGAGCGCCCAATGCACGGATATGAGCTGGTCAAGGAGTATGAGCGGCAGGAGGTCGCCGACTGGGCGAGCGTGTCGCGGCCGCACGTCTACTATGCGCTCAAGAAGCTGGCGAAACTGCAGCTGATCGCGGCGGACGCCAAGCCGGCCGGGGGGCGCCCGGTCGCCGTGTTCGCAGTGACCGCCGAAGGCGGGGCGCGGCTGGCCGACGCGCTGGCGGATGACCGATGGGCGAGACAAAGGCCGCCAAGCCCGTTCACGACCTGGCTCGGGCTCTCGATCCATGCGCGTGCGGGAGATGCCAAGCGGGTCCTGGCCAGCCGGCGCGGTTTTCTGGCGGCGGAGATCGCGAAGGAGCGGCGGACGCTGGCGGCCATCGCGGCGGACTCAGGCGACCGCGTCGCGATCGCCGCCGCCATGGTCGTGCTCGCGATCGCTCAGTTCGAGGTGGAGCTGGCCTGGCTCGAGTCGTTCGAACGACTGCTTTGAGCTTTCTGGGCTTGGTGGTCGAATGGGGTCCGGGTTGGGGCGCCAAGCATGAGCCTGTTGCGGACGATCGCGGTCCTTCTAACGCTGGCGGGGGTCGCAACCGGATCGTCGGCCCGGGCGGCGAGCCCGGCGGATCTGGCCCGCTGGCGGGCGATGGCGGCGCAGGTGACCATCACGCGCGACGACTGGGGCATCGCCCACGTCCGCGGGCATACCGACGCGCAAGCCGTGTTCGGGATGATCTACGCGCAGGCCGAGGACGACTTCAATCGCATCGAGCGGAACTATCTGACCGCGCTGGGGCGGGTGAGCGAAGCGGACGGAGACTCCGCGTTGATGCAGGATCTGCGGGCGCGGCTCTACGTCGATCCCGCCGACTTAAAGGCGCGCTATGCGCGGAGCCCGCGGGGCTTGCGAGCGCTGTTGGACGCCTGGGCCGACGGGCTGAACGACTATCTCGCCACCCATCCGGGCGTGCATCCGAAGGTGATCACGCGGTTTGAGCCCTGGATGGCGCTCAGCTTCACCGAGGGCAGCATCGGCGGCGACATCGAGCGCATTCCGCTCACCGGGCTGGCGGACTTCTACAACGCGCGGAAGCTGGCCTCGCTGTCCGACCAGGACGTCGCCGCCGCGACGGACCCCTCCGGCTCGAACGGCATCGCGATCGCGCCGTCGAATACGGCGGACCACCACGCTCTGCTGCTGATCAATCCGCACACCTCGTTCTACTTCCGCTCCGAGCTGCAGATGACCAGCGACGAGGGTCTGAACGCCTACGGCGCGGCGACCTGGGGCCAGTTCTTCATCTATCAGGGCTTCAACGATCGGGTGGGCTGGATGCACACGTCCAGCCAGTCCGACGCCGTCGACCGCTTCGCCGAGACGATCGTGCGCAAGGACGGGCGCATCTACTACCGCTACGGCGAGGCGCTGCGCCCCGTGCAGGTCTCGCAGGTCACCGTGCGCTGCCGCACGGCGGACGGCGGCTTCGCGGAGCGAACCTTCACCGTCTACAAGACCCGCCACGGCCCGATCGTGGGCAAGACCGCCGACGGCCGCTGGATCGCCGAGGCGATGATGTTCGAGCCGATCCGGGCGCTCGAGCAGTCGTATGGCCTTACGAAGGCGCGCGACTTCGCCGCGTACATGCGCGTCATGGCGCTGAAGGCGAACACGTCGAACAACACCGTCTACGCCGACGCCGGCGGCGACATCGCCTACCTCAACCCGCAGTTCATTCCGCGCCGCGACGACCGGATCGACTACCGCCAGATCGTGGACGGCGCCGACCCGGCGACCGATTGGCGCGGGCTGCACGGGCTGGATGAGGCGCCGCACCTGTTGAACCCCGCCACTGGCTGGATCCAGAACACCAACAACTGGCCCTATTCCGCGGCCGGGCCTGCGAGCCCGAAGGCCGCTGACTTCCCGCGCTACATGAGCGGCCGGGGCGAGAACGTGCGCGGGCTGCACGCGATGGCCGTCCTTGCGGACAAGCACGACTTCACCCTGCGCTCGCTGATGGCGGCGGCCTACGACCCACGCCTGCCCGGCTTCGACATTGTGATTCCGCGCCTGCTGGAGGCCTACGACCACGCCGCGCCGAGCGACCCGCTGAAGGCCGCGCTCGCCGAGCAGATCGCGGTGTTGCGCGGCTGGGACCGGCGCTGGTCCACCGACTCGATCGCCACCTCGCTCGCCGTCTATTGGGGCGAAGCGCTGTGGCGTGCGGCGGGCCAGCCGCCCGAGAGCGAGGACCTCGCCGACTACGCGGCGGTGCTGGCGCGCACGACCCCGGCGCAGCGGCTGAGCGCGCTCAAGAGCGCGTCGGACAAGCTGGCCGCCGACTTCGGGACCTGGCGCACGCCTTGGGGCGAGATCAACCGCGTGCAACGGCTGACCGACGACCTCGCGCCGACCTATTCCGATTCAGGTCCGAGCACGCCGGTCGGCTTCACCTCGTCCCAGTGGGGGTCGCTCGCCTCCATCGACGGCCCGAGGCAGCCCGGGATCAAGCGGCGCTATGGCGACCATGGCAACAGCTTCGTGGCCGTGGTCGAGTTCGGCCCTAGGATCCGGGCGATGGCGGTGACCGCCGGCGGCGAGAGCGGCGATCCAGCCTCATCCCATTTCGACGATGAAGCCGTGCGCTACGCGGCAGGCGATTTGCGCGAGGTCTATTTCTACCCCGACCAGCTCGTCGGCCACACCGAGCGGACCTACCACCCCGGCGATTGAGACCCGCGGCGCGGCGCGGGCCTAGCCGGTTGAAAGTCGTTGACGCTGCCCGGCGTCCAGCGAACGATGCCGCGCCGGCCATCGCTCAAGGACGCTCCCATGCCCCACGCCTACGATCTCGTCATCCGCAACGGCCTCGTCGTCGACGGCTCGGGGGCCGAGCGGTTCGAGGCGGACGTTGCGGTCGCGGGCGGGCGGATCGCCGCCGTGGGCGCGGTCAGCGGCCGCGGGGCGGAGGAAATCGACGCCAAAGGCAAGCTGGTCACGCCCGGGTTCGTCGATATCCACACCCACTATGACGGCCAGGCGGTGTGGTCGGACAGGCTCTCGCCCTCGTCGTCGCACGGGGTGACGACGGTGGTGGGCGGCAACTGTGGCGTGGGCTTCGCGCCCTGCCGGCCGGAGCACCACGATCTGCTGGTCAGCGTCATGGAGGGCGTCGAGGACATCCCAGAGGTGGTGATGACCGAGGGCCTGAGCTGGGACTGGGAGACCTACCCCGAGTACCTGAACGCGATCGAGCAGCGGCCGCACGACATCGACTTCGCCTCGCAGATCCCCCACTCGGCCGTGCGGGTCTATGTGATGGGCCAGCGCGGCGCCGACCGCGAGCCGGCGAGCGCCGACGACCTGAACAAGATGCAGGCGGTCGTGCGCGAGGCGATGGAGGTGGGCGCGCTGGGGTTCGCGACCTCGCGCCTGATCATCCACAAGACCGGCCGGGGCGATCCGATCCCGACCTGGATGGCGGCGGAAGGCGAGCTCGAGGCCATGGCGCTGGCGCTGAAGGGCGCCGGCAAGGGCGTGCTGCAGGCGGTGTTCGGTGCGCCCGGGCGGACGTTCGAGGACGAGATCGACCTGCTCTCGCGGCTGACGCGCATGAGCGGGCGACCGGCGAGCTTCTCCATGGTGCAGTCGAACGAGAACCCGCAGGCCTATCTAAATGTCATGCGGCACCTGGCCGAGGCGAACCGGGATGGCCCCCCGATCCGCGCCCAGGTCTATCCACGCCCGGTCGGGGTCGTGCTGGGCTTCGATCTGACGATCAACCCGTTCAGCCTCTGCCCCAGCTACCAGCCGTTGGCGAAGCTGCCGTTCGACGAGCGGATCAGAGCGTTGCGTGATCCGACCATGCGCGCGCGCCTCCTGATGGAGGAACCGGGCGATGCGCTCATCCCGCTGGCGCGCATGGGGCGGCGGTTCGACTTCATCTATCCGCTCGGCGACCCGCCGAACTACGAGCCAAAGGCCGAGGAATCGCTCTCTGCGCGGTCGCGGGCCTCCGGCGTCGCAGCCACGGAGCTCGCCTACGACCTACTGCTCGAGAACGGCGGGCGGGGGCTCTTGCTCGCCGCGCTGGCCAACTACGGCAGCCAGTCGCTTGACCCCATCCATGCTCTGCTGACCGACCCGAACAGCGTGATCGGACTAGGGGACGGCGGCGCCCACTACGGGATGATCTGCGATTCCAGCTACCCGACGTTCGTGCTGCAGCACTGGACGCGCGAGCGGCGGGGCGAGCGGTTGAGCCTGGAAGCGGCGGTGAAGGCGCTGTCGGCCGATACCGCCGAAGCGGTGGGCCTAGGCGACCGCGGCGTGCTGACGGTCGGGCGCAAGGCGGACCTGAACGTGATCGACTACGACGCGGTGCGGCTGGAGCAGCCGCGCGTGCTCTACGACCTTCCCGCCGGCGGGCGGCGCATCACCCAAGGTGCGGCCGGCTACGAAGCCCTGATCGTGAGCGGCGAGGTGGTGAGCCGCGCAGGCGCCCCGACCGGCGCCCTGCCCGGCCGCCTGGTGCGCGGACCTAGGGCGGCGGCCTAGTCGAAGGCTCTTCCCGACGACCGCCGCCAACAAACGACATCACGCCGGCGTGAAATTGAGCACTGCTCAAAAGAGATATCGAGCACCGTTCAATTGTATGGTCCAAAGGTCGGCGCCGCCCAGCCGCCTGGCCAATTGACCGCGAGCGGCGCGAGCCAGGCAAGAGGGCGCAGGCGCGCCCAGAGGCCCGTGGCATCCTTGCCGCCTTTGACGATCGAGAGGGGTGGCGCCACGGTCGGGCGCGCGGCGCGCGCAGCAATGAGCGGGAGGAGGCTGGCGGGGGTCATTGGGCTTCGGCTTTCTCCAGCGCGGCGCGGGCGGCGCGGGTCAGCTTGGCGCGCACCAGCTCGTAGGCGTGATCGATCAGGCGCTCGATCTCGGCGTCGGGCAGCGCCGCATCCTGGCGGATGGTGATCCAGTGGCGCTTGTCGGTGTGGTAACCCGGCGTGATCGCCGCATATTCGCCGCGCATGACCTCGGCGAGAACCGGGTCGCACTTCAGCGTGAACCGCACGTCCTCGGGGTCGTCCGAGACGATGGCGAACATCTTGCCGGCGACCTTGTAGACGATGACGCCGGGCCCGAACGGGCTCGACGCTTCGGCGCTCGGCTTGGCCGCGAGCCGCCGTTGCAGATCGGCCAATCCGAGCATCCTTGCGTCCTCCTGCGCCATGCGACTTGGGGACTCTAACGCGCGGCGGGCCTAAAGATGGCAGCAGGCGGCGCGTGACGAGCGGCCGCTAGTTGCTGAGCGCGCTGGCGAGGAAGTGGAGGCTTACGTCCATGCGGTAGTCGACGCCGGTGTGGTTGTCGTCGAACTCCCCGTAGCGGTGGCCGATGCCGAGCTCGTCCAGGCGGCGATGCAGGCGCCGCGCGCCGTAGACGAGGTTGAACTGGTCGGCCGACCCGCAGTCGATGTAGAGCGCCTTCAGCCGCTTCAGGTTGGCCGCCTGCCGCTCGACCTTGACCAGCGGATCGTGGTTCAACCAGTTCGCCCAGCGCTCGGGGATGACCTCGCAGGTGTCGAGGGTGACCGGCAGGCGCAGGCCCATGAACGCGTCCGGGTCGGGGTCATAGTGGGCGGCCATGGCCAGGATGTTCAGCGCCTTGAACGAGTGCTCCGGCGTCTTGGGCGCGGCCTCGAACTTCTTCCACCAGGTTTCGGGCGAACCCTCGGCGCGGGCGAGCGCGCGCAGGGTATCAGGCATGTCGGGCAGGTAGCAGAGCTCGAAGGCCATGTCGCCGGAATGGCATGCGGCGGCCGCCCAGACGTCCGCATGGTCGAGGGCGTGCACGATCGCGCCATAGCCGCCCGAGCTCTTGCCGAAGACGCCGCGACGGCCCTGGCCCCCGCAACCGAAGCGGCCCTCGACGGCGGCGAGCAGCTCGGTGGTCAGGAAGTCGGCCCAGCGGCCGGTGGCCGCCGAGTTGATGTACTGGTTGCCGCCGACCCGGGTGAAGCAGTCGGGGAAGGCCGCGACGACGGGCGGCATCTGGCCCTCGCCGATCAGCCGGTCGAGCCGCTCGGGCACGTTCTCGCGAAAGCCGACCCAGTTGGTGTGCGCGGGCCCGCCGGCGGTAAAGCCGACAAGGTCGACCAGCAGGGGCAGGCCGGCGCCGTCGCTGCCGGCCGGGACGTAGACGTCGACGACCCGCGTCGTCGGGTCGCCGAACATGTTCCCCGCGAGCGCCTGGCTGGCAACCATCAGCCGATGCACCGTTCCGGCGGGATGAGCGGTCTTTCTCATGGGCGTGCGGTCTCCAATCTGGCCGGAGATCAGCGCCGGAGCGGGTGCGAGCGTCAAGCCTCGCGATCCCGATCCCAGACGCCGGGTCCGCAGCGTGCTATGCTGTGCGATCGCCTATGGCGCTGGAAGGCGGGTCGGTCTTTCGCGAACCCAACGACCGGGCGTCTTCGGCCGCCGCCCTGGACCAGGGATCCATGTGTTTCTCGGCGGTCGCCAGCTTTTCCACCGGCGGCCTGACCGGGGTCATCGGCGTGGTCGCGCTGAGCCGCGTCACGCAACGCCGCGAGCTCCCCCTGGCGGCCATGCCGCTGATGTTCGGGCTGCAGCAGGCGATCGAAGGCAGCCTCTGGCTCGTGCTTCCGACAGCGCCGCGCGGGCCGCTGGAGGGCATGCTCGCACTGATGTTCATGCTGCTCGCCCAGGTGGTCTGGCCGGTCTACGCGCCGCTGGCGGCGCTCTCGCTGGAGCCCGAGAGGGGGCGACGGCGGCTGATGCTCGCGTGCCTGGCCGTCGGCGCCGCCATCTCCGGCTTTCTGCTCTGGCGACTGCTCAGCGGCCCCCACGAGGCGGCGATCGTAAACCGCTGCATCGTCTATCGCACGCGCGGCGGACAGCCGCTGCTGATCGGGGCGCTCTATCTCTGCGCGACCAGCCTGCCGCTCATCCTCTCGTCACGGCGAACGATCGTTGCGCTCGGCGCCATCACGCTGGCCGGCTGCGTCATCGCCTACATCTTCTACTGGGAGGCCTTCCAGTCGGTCTGGTGCTTCTTCGCCGGCGTCGCCAGCGCCGTCATCCTCGGCCACTTCGTCTGGATCCGACCGGCGCGCCTCCGCGCCGCCCTGGCGGCCGCATGTGCGCTGCGGCCCGGCGTCTGACCCGCCGGGTCACCCGTCTGGCGCGGTGATCGGGCGGGCGTCTTCCCAGGCGTAGGGCAGGAGGTCGGGAGCGACCTGCACCTCAGTGGTGAACTTGAAGGGGTATCTGCCGGCGCCTGAAAAGACGAGCTCGACGAAGTAGGCGGTGAAGCCCTCGGCCGGCGTCGCGACCTGGCCGACCCAGGTCCCGTCGCGCTGGCGCGCGAGTGGGGTCGCGGTGAAGGCCTGCTCGCCGATCGTGTCGACCCGGAAGTCGCGCGCCGTCGGGTTGGTCCCCTGCCAGAGGGTGACCTCGAGCGGCGCCTCTTTCGCGCTGACGACGATCGCTCCGTCCGCGCGCACGCGCCAGGAATAGGCCGGCAGCGGCGCCTCGTTCAGCACCGCATCGTAGAAGGAGGAGATGCTCTTGATGATGTCGGTCCCCGCCGTCGAGTGGCGGCTGTTCGGCAACATGCGCAGCCGCTTGACCGCCGGCAGCTTGGCGTAGGAATAGCGGGTGGCGTCGGGTGGAAAGAACTCGTCGCCGACCGCGTTGATGACCAGCTTGGGCATCTTCATCGAGGGCAGGGCGCGGTAGGCGAGCGGATCCTCGATGCGACGGATGGCCCTGATGCCGGGATGGCCGATCATCCCCGGCGTTATGCCGTGCTCGACATAGTCTTTGATCGCCGGCGAGAAGTAGCCCATCGCCCGCCAGTGGTGGCGGGTGACGGCGTCCGGGTCGAGCACGTTGATGACGATCGGGATGATGGCGGCGACGCGCGGATCGAGCGCGCCGATCAGCCAGGTGGTCCAGCCGCGCTTGGAGCCGCCGGCGACGACGAAACGGCGGATGGCGCGGGCGCCCCCGCCCTCGCTCGCCATGAACTCCTGGACCGCGGTCATGGCGGCGGCGGCGCTTTTGACCATCGGCAGCCGCACGAGCTGCTCCGGATCGCGCGACTTGGCGAACTTGACCTGCTGGCGGGCGATGAGGGCGTCCTCGACCAGCGGCTCGTTCGGCCGCTCGGGGAAGGTCAGCGGCTGGTTCGGGACGTCGTTCAGCTGGGCGACGATGGAGCGGGTCTCGACCGCAAGCCGGCCGAAGCCGGCGGGCGCCTCGGTCGGCGCCGCATCGCCGTGCTCGCCGCCGGTGATGTAGAGGAAGGCGGTGTCGTGCACGACCTCGTCGGGGACGATGACCGTTAGCCAGTGCTCCCAAACCGGCCGGTCGACCGCCGCGGGCGTGAGCCAGGTCTGCGAGGTCATCCTGAGCACCGCACCCGAATATCCCGGCCCGTCGATCGCGCCGACCACCCGCCAGCCGAACGCGGGTTCGGGCCTGGCCAGATAGTCGGCGAGCGGCGTCTTCGAGCCCTTCAAGCCGGCCGCGCGCTTAGAGACCCTGGCGTCCAAGGCGCTACTCCTCCGATTGTCCTTCTTGTCTGCCTCGCATCTAACCGCCGTTCACAGGCCCGCGCCAGGGTGATAGGCGCCACCAAAGCCCGTCAGACGGAGGCCTGAAGCGTGACCGACTTCGATCCCTACACCATCGCCGCGCGTTTCGGCGCCGGCGAGACGGACGCCCAGCCGATCGCGCCGCCGATCTACCAGAGCTCGACCTTCTGGTCGGCGGATGCCGACGCGTTCCTGGAGTCGGCGACGAAAGCCCGCCACACCGGCTTCTACACGCGCTACGGCAACCCGACGGTTCGGCTGTTCGAGGACGCGGTCGCGCAACTCGAAGGGGGCGAAGCGGCGATGGCGTTCGGGTCCGGCATGGCGGCCACGACAGGCGCGGTCCTGAGCCTCGCCGCGCCCGGCGGGCACGTGGTCGCGCAATCGTCGCTCTACGCCGGCGTGACCAGTCTGCTGCGCGACATCGCTCCCCGATTCGGCGTCAGCGTCGATTTCTTCGAGCAGACGGACGTCGAGGCCTTCGCCGCTGCGCTGAAACCCGAGACGAAGCTGGTCGTGCTCGAGAGCCCGGCCAATCCGCTGCTCGGCGTCACCGACATCGCCAGCATCGCGGCGCATGCCAAGGCGAACGGCGAGGCGGTGGTCATGGTGGACAACACCATCGCCACACCGATCAACCAGCGGCCGCTGATGCTCGGCGCGGATCTCGTGATGCACAGCGCGACCAAGGCGCTGGGCGGGCACGCAGACCTCCTCGGCGGCGTGCTCGTGGGATCGACCGCGCTGATCGAGCGGATCTGGCACACCGCCTATCTTTTCGGCGCGGTGTTCGATCCGTTCGCGGCCTGGCTGGCGCTGCGGGGCTTGCGCACCCTGCCAATGCGGGTCGAGCGGCACAATCGGACGGCGCTCGCCGTCGCCGAGCGCCTTGAGCGCCATCCGCGCGTCGCCGCGGTGCACTATCCCGGCCTCCGCTCGCACCCGCAGCACAATCTGGCCGCCCATCAGCTCAAGCCGGGGGCGGGCAGCCTGCTGAGCTTCGAGGTGGCCGACGGGCTCGCGGCCGCCGAGACGGTGCTCTCCAGCCTGGAGATCGCGCACCGCTCAGCAAGCTTCGGTTCCTTCTCTTCGCTGGCCGTGCACCCGGCGGCCATGTGGGCCGCGTCGATGAACGAGGCCGAGTTGGTCGCCGCCGGCGTCGCCCCGGGCCTCATCCGCCTCGGCGTCGGCTTCGAGGACCCGGACGTGATCGCCGGCGACATCGAACGGGGGCTGGCGAAGCTATGAGTGTGGCGATTCAGGTTCGCGAGGCCCGGCCCGACGACTTCGAACGGTGGCTGCCGCCGTGGGAGGGCTACAACGCCTTCTACGAGCGCGTCGGGCCGACAGCCGTACCGGAGGCGATGACGCGGACGACCTGGGGACGGTTCTTCGACGCCTACGAGCCGATGCACGCGCTGGTCGCCGAAACCGACGAGCGCCGGCTGGTCGGGCTCGTCCACTACCTGTTCCACCGACACACGGTGATGGTCGGGCCGATCTGTTATCTGCAGGACCTGTTCACCGCCGCCGACGCGCGCGGTGAGGGCGTCGGCCGGGCGCTGATCGAGGCGGTTTACGCCCGCGCCAAGGCCGCCGGCTCGTCCCGCGTCTACTGGCAGACCCACGAGACCAACGCCACCGCGCGGCGGCTCTACGACGACGTGGCGACCAACTCGGGCTTCATCGTCTACCGAAGGGAGCTGTAGCACCGGACCTCAGCGCCGGGCGCGACCGCATGTCCGCTATGCGCCAATAGCGGTGATAGGTCGTGCGCCCGAAGCCGGACTTGCGCCCGCGCGCGGAAGGCAGGACTACGCCACCCGCGTGAACCCGTCCGCGCTCCATGCCTCGCTGCCGACGCCGTGGTGGACAGTGAACAGTCCGTCGGGGTCGTAGCGGCGCTTTATGCGGGCAAGGCGCGGGTAGTGAGGGCCCCAGAAGGCCGTCTGCCACCCCTCCTGAAAGTAGTCGCACTCGTTGACGTAGGCGCCGGTATTGGGAGCGGCGACGCGCAGCGCCGTCATGGCGGCTTGCACGCGAGCCGCTTGGGCGTGAGCGGCGACGAGTTCGGGCGAGCCGCCGAAATAGAGCGAGGGACCGTTGGCGGCGATGATGGCTAGGGCGAAGGCGGAGAGGACATCCGGATTTGTGGCGGTGTCGCGCGTGGCGTCGATGGCGGCTGCGGGCGCGCCGGCGAGTCCTTTGTTGAAGTGGAAGCTGACCGGCCAATGGCGGCTGGCGGCGAACCAGGCGTCCACGAGCCGGCTCTGGTTTTGCGCGTCAAGCAGAGAGGCGGGCATCCAAGCGGACGTGTAGGCGTGCCAGAACGCGCCCACCTCTTCCGTGGCGCCGGCCCACCAGAAGTCCGTTGGCGCGGCCCCAGGGCGAGAGTCGGAGACGATAACGCCCGGCACAAGGCGCATGAGGTCGGCGTTCCAGATTAGCTTGGCCGGCACAGCGGCGACGCTGAGGGAATTCTGGCCGATGTAGTCGGTGGAATTGGCGTTCGCGAAGTCGATCAGCGGCTTCCACGCCGCGCGGGCCTGGTCCTGCGTCAGGCCCTGAAACACCATTGAGACGTCGAGAACATTGTCCGGCTCCGCGCGCACCTGTTCGCCCCAGTGAGGATTGAAGAGGCTGGTCGCATAGAAATCGACGAAGCGTGCGAGGAGGAGGCGATAAGCCGCGTCGGAGCGGGCATGGAGGGTGAGGTTCACGGTTCCGAAGGTCTCGGGGAGTTCGTGGGTGGCGAGCGTCAGCCGCGTAACGACGCCGAACGCGCCTCCCCCGCCGCCCTTCAGCGCCCAGAAGAGATCGGGCTCGCGCGCCTGGTTGACGACGCGGATTTTGCCGTCGGCGGTGACGATCTCGGCCTCCAAGAGGCTGGCGGCGCCCGTGCCGAATCCCTTGGAGAAGCTGCCAAAGCCGCCGCCCTGCACCAAGCCCGCGACGCCCACCGTGGTGCAGCCGCCGCCTTGGACATAGCGGCCGGCGCCGACAGTCACAGCCTGATAAGCGTGCAGCCACATGCAGCCCGCGCCCACGGAGACGGCCGAGACGGGCGCGGCGCTGGACCCTGCCGGAGTGAAGGCGTCGTGGATGGTGACGGTGTCCATCCGCCGCGTCCAGATCAGCAGAGAGTCTGGTGCGTTGGAGGTCCCCAGGTAGCTATGACCGCGGCCTTTGATGACCAGGCGCAGGTTGTGGGCGCGCGCGAACCCGACCGCGGCGGCGACATCCTGCGCGTTCTCAGCGGTGACGACGTAGGCGCTGGGCGATGAGCGCCATGCGTCCAACCAACCGGAGCTCTCGGTAAGGGCCGGCTGATCGGCGATGTAGAATGGATTGGAGAGAAGCTTTACCGCGTCATACGCGTCGAGTTTGGGCGGGGTGGTGACGGGCGAGAGATGGCCGTTGGTCGCTTGGTTGAGCACGGCCCAGTCGGCGTCGGCGGGCCAGCCGGGCTGGCCGGGGCGCACGCGCGCCGCGGCGGCTTCGGCCGCGGCTCGCTGGGGCGGGAGACCAAGGGCGGCGGCTCCGGTCATCGCGAGGCCGGCGCCCAGGAGTTGGCGGCGTTTCATCGTGTTCTCCGTGGCAAGCTCTCCAAAGGACGATTGTCACAGATGGAATCCGACAGGGCCGCGTGGGCGGTCCTCCGTCAGGTTCGCCCGAGCCTACTATCACGAACGGGGATGACCGCTTTGGGTCGATAGCGGTCACCGGTGCCATGCCGGAGAGCGGACGCTCGTTATGACCGCTTTGAGTCACTAGCGGTCATTCCCGGAAGGCTCGCGGGGGAGCGATTAATACAGCAAGAACGCCTGCCGCTCCTCCTCCCAGGCCGCCTCGTCCGGCTTGGTCAGGGCGTCCAGGTCTGCGGGGGTGGCGGCGGGATCGTCGACCCATTCGCGGAGCAGCGGGCCACCGTTGATCACGTCGATGGCGAGGCGGTCGGTGACGTATTCGTACGCGAAGGCGCGCCAGAGCGGGTAGTCGGGCTGAAGCGCGCGGATCGCCTTGAACGCCAGCGCCTGCAGCCGCCAGGGCTGGAACGCCGCGTGGTCGTAGACCGGGCCTTCGGTCACGATCTGCACGCCGTTGCACAGCTGACCCGCATGCTTGTGGAAGGTGGGCTCGAACCAGCAATCGCGGAGCGCGCAACCGCCAAGCCACCGCGGCGAGAGCGCCCGCATGTGCTCGATCACCGCGCGCGCGTCGATATCGGGCGCACCGAACAGCTCGAGCGGCCGGGTCGTGCCGCGGCCTTCCGACAGGGTCGCGCCCTCGAGCATCACCGTGCCGGCGTAGGCGCGGGCCATGAACAGGTTGGGGGCGTTGGGGCTGGGGTTGATCCAGGCCCGCTCGCCCAGCGGCCAGCCGAAGCCGGGAGACGCATCTGGCCGCCAGCCCTCGAGTTCGATCACCCGGTAGTCGATGTCGAGGTTGAGCGTCTTCGCGAACCAGCGACCCAGCTCGCCGAGCGTCAACCCGTGGCGCATCGTAAGCGGCCCGGCGCCGACGAAGCTCTCCTGGCCCGGGCGGAGCCTGAGGCCTTCGATCGGCCGCCCGACCGGGTTGGGCCGGTCGAGCACCCAGACGGACCTGCCGTGCCGGGCCGCCGCTTGGAGCACGTACTTGAGCGTGGTGACGAAGGTATAGATGCGGCAACCGATGTCCTGCAGGTCGACCAGGATCACGTCGAAGCTCTGCATCATCGCATCGGTGGGCGCGCGCACCTCGCCGTAGAGACTGAACACGGGAATGCCGTGCACGGCGTCGCGATCGTCCGCCGTCTCGACCATGTTGTCCTGCTTGTCGCCGCGCAGCCCATGCTGCGGCCCGAACGCCGCGGTCAGCTCGATCTGCGGGCAGGCGGCGAGCGCATCGAGCGTGTGGGTCAGGTCGGCGGTGAGGGAGGCGGGATGCGCCAGCAGCGCCACGCGCCGGCCCGCGAGCGGCGCCCGAAGCGCCGGATCTTCCACCAGCCGATCGATCCCGAACTTCATGGACCCGTTTGTACGCGGATTCGGCTGGCGGTCAGGCCGCAAGCTCAAGGACGAACCCTGCCGGATCGTGGAACTCCGGCTGCGGCCGGGGGTGGGCAAGCGCCCAGTAGGAGACGTGACCATCCGCCTCCTCGATGACCGCGGTCAGGCCAAGGCGCCAGACGGGAGCGGCGGCGAGATCGGGCAGGGCGGCGGAGACGGCGAGCTCGAGACGGGCGGCGTCCTTGGTCACCGCGATCGGTGCTGGAACGACGTCCACGGCATCGCGCATGCCTTCGCGGTAGCGGTCGAAGCGGTAGGTCGCCCAGCGTCCCGAGGACGCGAAGTTGAACTCGACGTAGGCGTCGCCAGGCCCAGGCAGGACAAAGGCCTCGAAGCAGGTGCGCTTCCACAGGTCGTCGGTGCGCAGCGGCTCGGACGCTGCCGGGACGTAGAGACGTCCGACGTCGCCGGCGACGGCGTAGGCGAGGCTGAGCACACCGGGCGCCGGACGCCGTGCATCGACAGAGACGGCGATTCCAGCGCCACAGCGGGACGTCGGATGGAGCTGCAGGGCCCGGGTCATGCCGGACCGATAGCACTAGAACGGCCAGATTGCGTGGAGCGGGGCGAGCGCCGTGACGACGCTGTGGATCCGGTCGAGCAGTCCGCCGGCGGCGACGAGCACGGCCGATGGCTCGCGCGCCATGATCTCGCGCACGGTCGTTGCGGCGCCGATCAGGCCGCCGGCGACGCCGATGACCGGGTAGAGGACGCCGGCCAGGAGCGCGTTCAAGCGGGATGCGAGATCGCTCATCTCAGCCTCTCAGGTCAGAACGGCGAACGGTAGCGGCGCTGCCAGACAACGGCGACGAACAGGCCGGCGGCGACGAGCAGGCCGATCCAGAGGCCGGGCGAGGCGAAGAACCGCGCGGGGTCGAGGTGGTCGGTGTCGATCGTCACGCTGCCGCGGGCGTCCAGCTTCGTGCCGAACAGCTGGGTGAGGCCGCCATTCAGGCGGTAGGCGATCAGCTCACCCACGTAGTGAGTGTGAAAGGCCAGCCGCTCGAAGATGTCGAGCGCAAGCGGCGGCCCGATCGCCCAGAGGATGGTGACTCGCCGCGCCCAGCCCGAAATGAGGAACAGCCAGCCCCAGACCGGAGCGTACCAGAGGGAGGCGCAGGCAAGCAGGAGCGCCAGGACCGACCAGGTCCTGAGCAAGGGGAACTGCCGCCAGAGCAGCGTCGCCGGCAATCCGGTCGATGGCAGGATCAGCGTGCTGGCCAGGAGCAGCACGAGGTGGGTCGCAAGGATCACGACGTAGGTGACCAGCGGCAGAACCACGAGCGGCACCGTCGCCTTGGCCAGCACCGTCGTCAGGTCCGACACCGGCAGCGACTTCCAGAACAGGATCGTGCGGTCGCGCCGCTCGCCGTAGAGGGCGCCGAGGCAATAGAAGAAGCCGACCACGAAGGAGGCGACCATGATGATGGCAGCCGCCCCGTCGAACGGGATCTGCGCCGCCATCGCCTGGTCTTTGGCGTCGAGCGACGTCACCACGATGACGCCAGGGTGCGGCACGTTCATCGCGCCAAGCAGCATGCCGAACAGGACGATGCCGGCGGTCACCGCGGGCGCGATGAAGATCGAGCGGTTCTCCCACAGCTCGCGTCGCACGGACCAGACGAAGGGCCGCGTCTTGCGGACTGCCGCGCTGGGCGCGGCGTCTGCGGCGAGGGCGGTGTCTTGGGCGACGGTGCTCATGCTGCGGCTCGTTGGGGCTCGGCGGCGGCCTGGTCGGCGCCGATGACGGCGACGAAGAGGTCGGCGATGCTGGGGGTTCTGACCTCGCCGAGCGCGGCGAGGCGGCCGCGGTCGACGGAGTCAAAGAGGAAGAGCGAACGGCCGAACACCTGCCGTTCGTAGATGGGGTTCAGCGCTCGCGCGGCGTCGGCTTGGTCAGGCATGACCATGACCTCGACGTAGCGGTCCTCGAACGCCTCCATGCTCGTGTTGAGCACGATCCGGCCACGGTCGATGAACATCAGGTCCGTAAGGATGTGCTGGACCTCTTCGACCTGGTGCGTGGTCACCACGATCGTGCGGGTGTGGTCGAAATAGTCGTTGAGCAGCGAGTCGTAGAACGACTTGCGAAAGAGGATGTCGAGACCGAGCGTCGGCTCGTTCAGGACCAGGAGCTTGGCGTCGATGGCCATGACCAGCGCCAGATGCAGCTGGGTGACCATGCCCTTGGAAAGCTCGGGCACGCGGCTGGTGCGCTTGATCTGCGTTTTGGCCAGAAAGGCTTCCGCCTTGGCGCGATCGAACCTGGGGTGCACGCCGGCGACATAGTCGACCGCCTGGCTCACCTTGATCCAGCGCGGCAGCACGGCGACATCGGCGTGAAGCAGACGTCGCGCATCAACGCGTCGCGCTCGCGCCACGGGTCGCGGCCAAGCACGGTAAGCTTGCCCTCGTAAGGGATCAGCCCAAGGATCGCGTTCAGCGCGGTGGTCTTGCCGGCGCCGTTGGGGCCGATGAGTCCAAGGATGCGGCCGGTCTCGACGGTGAGGTCGATCCCGGCGAGCGCGACGGTCGAGCCATACGCCTTGCGCAGGCCGTGGGCTTCGATGCAGGGCATGGGGTCAGCGCTCCTTGGGACGGTTGGCGGTCGGGCCGAGCAGCTCTTCCGGCTTCAGGCCGAGCCGCCGGATGCTGGCGAGAACCTGCGGCCACTGTTCCTCGAGGAACTTCTGCCGCTCGCCGGCGAGCAGGCGCTCGGCCGCGCCGGTGGTGGTGAACATGCCGAGTCCCCGCCGTTTCTCGACCAGGCCGTCGTCGACCAGCTGCTGGTAGGCCTTGAGCACCGTGAGCGGATTGACCCGGTATTCGGCGGCGACATTGCGCACCGACGGCAGCGGGTCGCCGTCCTTGAGCAGCCCATCCAGCATCATCGCCACGACCAGGTCGCGGAGCTGGCGGTAGATCGGCTGGGTATCGTTCCACTCTGAGTCCATCGGCCTCGCCCGAACCAGAGCTGGTGTTATACTTGACTATAACACTGTGTCAATAGGGCTGTTTGCAGACACCGCCCGCGGCCGCATCATGCAGCGCCGCAGGCCGGTGGAGAGGCTCGACGCATGGACGACGCGCGCATCGACTTTGAGCCTTTCGTCGACGAGCCCGTGCGACAGTTCATCGTCAACGGCGTCGACAACTTCAACATGGCCGCGTTCGGGCTGCCGATCTATTTCCCGGCCAACTTCGTGCTGCGCTCAGCCAGAGGTGAGATCCTCGGCGGCCTGCTCGGCTACATCTGGGCCGGCTGGCTGTGGGTCAACTATCTCTGGGTGACGGAGGGCGAGCGCGGCGGCGGCCACGGCGGACGGCTGCTCGACGCAGCGGAGGCCTACGCAAGAGAGAGGGCCTGCATCGGCGCGGCGCTGGACACGCATAATGCGGCCGCCCGCGCGTTCTACGAGAGGCGCGGCTTTCAGGTCGTGGGCGAGATCGCCGACTACCCGCCCGGCCACGCCCGGACGTTCCTGCAGAAACGATTCGGCTGAGAAGCGCTCAGAGCTCCAGGCCCGCCAGCCGCTCGCTGAAGCGCGCCGCGTCGGTGTGGTCGGGGCCTGCGCCGGAGGCCAGCGCCGCCGCCCAGAGCTCGCGCACTTGCGCCGCCAGCGGCGTGGCGACGCCGCCGTCGCGGGCGATGCCCAGCGCGATCGTGAGGTCCTTGACCATCAGGTCGAGGCCGAAGCCGGAGTCGAAGCTGCGCGACAGCACGAATGGCTTGAGCTTCTTCTGGGTGGAGTTGTTTGCGCCGGTCGAGACGTTGAGCACATCGACCATCACCGCCGGATCGAGCCCGAAGCGCTTGCCGATCAGGAGCGCCTCAACGCTGATCATGAACCCGGCGGCGGAGACGAGGTTGTTCAGCGCCTTCATGGCATGGGCGGAACCGACCGTGCCGGTCGGCAGGACGCTGGTCCCCATGGCGGCCAGGATCGGACGGGCGCAGGCGACCACAGCAGCGGCGCCGCCGACCATAATCGCGAGCTCGCCCGTCCGGGCGCGAGCCACGCCGCCGGAGACCGGCGCATCGATCAGGTCGGAGGAGACGCGGGCGACTTCGGCGGCGAAGGCCTGGGTCCGGGCGGGGACGCCCGAACTCATCTCGATCACGAGCGCCTCCGACCGGAGGCCGGCGAGGAGGCCGCTCGACTCGTAAAGGACATCAGCCACGTCCGCGCTGGTGGGCAGCATGGTGATGACGACCTCGCTCTCCTGAGCGAGAGCGCGCGGCCGGCTTGCCGGCTTGGCTCCGTGAGTTGCGACAAAGCGCGCCTGTGTCTCTTCGTTGGCGTCCAGAACGACGAGGGCGTGGCCGGCGGCGATCAGGCGCGCGGCCATCGGCGCCCCCATCCGGCCCAGCCCAACGAAGCCGATGGTGGTCATGACGGTATCGCGCCTGCCTCCTTCAGCGCATCGTTGGCGGCGCGGAAAGCCTCGAGCCCGGCGGGGATGCCGCAATAGACGGTGGCGTGCAGCAGCGCCTCCTGGATCTCCTCGACGCTGAGCCCGTTGGTCAGCGCGCCCTTCACGTGCAGCTTGAGCTCGGTCGGCTTGCCGAGCGCTGTCAGCATGGCGAGGTTCATCAAACTGCGCGCGCGGCGATCCAGCCCCGGCCGCGTCCAGGCCGCCCCCCAGCACCATTCGGTGGCCATGCGCTGGAATGGGGCCATGAACGCGCCCGCCTGCGCCAGCGAGCGGTCGACATAGTCGGCCCCCAGCACTTCCCGGCGGACCTTCAGGCCCGCTTCGAACAGCTCGTCATCGCCCATGGTCTTAAGTCCTTCCGCTCTCGCCCGCTCTTGAGCACCTTAGCCGGACAGCCGACAACGCCGCCATCGCCCGCGCGTGGAGATAATGAGCGATGCCCGCCCCCTACGAGGTCTACGCGATCCGCTACGCCCGCCATGCGGACCGCACCGCGCGGCAGAACTTCATCGGCGACGACGCGCACGACGGCCCCTCGCCGCTCGACTTCTTCGTCTGGCTCGCCCGCGGCGAGGCCGGGACATTCCTGGTCGACACCGGTTTCGACGACGCCATGGCCGCGCGGCGCGGACGCGACCTGCTGACGCCCGTAGCCGAGGGCCTGGCCGCGCTCGGCGTCGATGCCGGCGCGGTCAAGGACGTGATCATCACCCACATGCACTACGACCACGCCGGCAACCACGCCCTGTTCCCGGCCGCGCGCTACCACCTGCAGGACGACGAGATGGCGTATGCGACGGGCCGCTGGATGACGCATGCGGCGCTTCGCCAGGCTTACACCGCCGACGACGTGGCCGAGATGGTGCGCAAGGTGTTCGCCGACCGGGTCGTCTTCCACGCCGGTGACGCGGAGCTCGCGCCGGGGCTCAGTCTGCACCTGATCGGCGGGCACACGCAGGGGATGCAGGTCGTCCGCATCTGGACCCGTCGCGGCTGGCTCGTGCTCGCCTCGGACGCCGCCCACCTTTACGCCAACATGGACGAGGGTCGGCCCTTCCCGATCGTCCACGACGTGGCGGCGATGCTGGAGGGCCACCGTACGCTCAAGCGCCTGGCGAGCCACGACGACCTCGTCATCCCGGGTCACGATCCGCTGGTGCTGGAGCGCTTCCGGCCTCCCGACCCGGCGCTGGCAGGTCTCACCGCCCGGCTGGACGCCGATCCGGTGGGAGGGGGGAGGCGCGCGTGACCGAACGCGCCGCGCGCGAACCGGCGACGGCCATGGCGTCACCCGCGCGGGCGCGGCAGCACGAAGGTGTTGCGCGCGAGCGGCGCGGCCAACTCGTCGGCGCGATACCAGTTCGAGAGGACGTTCTTGTCGAAGAGATCGCCGTTGGCGGCGGCGAAGGCGTCGAAGTCGGCGTGGCCGCCGCGCGCGCAGCGCTCGGCGATCAGGGCCAGAAAGGCCACCGTGATCGTCTCGTGATAGGCCTCGGGATGCCCGGCGCGCGCTGTGAGGCGCTTGAGCCGCGCCGCATAGACCGGCGCGGCCTCGAGGAACGGGTGGAGGCGAAGCATCTCGAAAGCGACGCGGACATGGTCGGCGTGATGGAAGCTGGCCGGGTTCACGCGGTCGCCGAGGAAGTCCGCGAGCGCGACTGACATCGCTTCAGCGGTCATCCGCGTCGGCCTCGGTCAGTTTGTGGGAGTCGGACGCCGTGAGGTCGAGGCCATAGACGACCTTGAGCTGCTCGATCCGCTTAAGCGTCGCCTCGCCGAACGGCGCCTTGCCCTCGAACGCATGCAAGACGATCCCCTCGATGAGGTCGCCCAGGGAGAGGTCGAGACACTCCGCCAGGCCCTTGAGGACCTTGAGCAGCCGTTTTTCCAGCCGCACGCCCGTCTGCACACGTTCGATCTGCATCGGAGAACGGTACATTTGTACCAATATACCGTCAATGGACGTGCTGCATCCGGAGCCGCCTTGCTCAATCGATCACGCGCTCCAGCCGTTGGACGGCCGGCTCGAGCAGGCTTGGGCGGCCCCTGAACACCCAGGTCCAGACCAGCAGGTAGTAGGTCTGAAACAGCGGCTTGAACGCCGCGTAGCTCGGGTCGACGGGCCTGAACGCCGCATAGGCGCCCCAGAACACCGGGTCGAAGGGGCCGTAGAACGCGCGCGACAGCTCGAAGCCGGCCAGCACGAACCGCTGGTCGGTGAACTGGTGGTCCTCGATGTCGATAACGCCGAGCAGCGCCCAGTCTCCGGTCTTTTTCAGGATGCCCTGGAACCCGTCCGTATGCGAGAACACGAACTGCTCGGGCTCGCCCAGGGCGGCCAGCAGAGGCTCGCAGCGGCGCGCCACCGCACGCAGCAATGCCGGCGAAAGATGCGCCTTCGCCCGCGCCTGCCAACCCTTGAAGCTGGTCGCGAAGGCGCTCGGCCAGTGCACGGCGTCCGCGGGCTGCATGTCGACCCAGCCGGGGTAGGGGCGCGTAAGGCTGTGCATGCGGCCAAGCACGCGGCCGACGCAGGCGGACCACGCCGGCGAGCCGTCGTCGGGATCGCCGTCGAGATAGTCGAGGATCGCGTAGTTGAGGCGCTCGTCGGGCAACGTCCCATGGGCGTGCAGGGCCGGTACGGCGATGCCGTTTGCCCGCAGCAGGGTGTGGGCCGGAACGAGGTTGCTCCATCGCGAGCCGTAGACGCGGTCATCGACCGGCTCGTCGGAAAACGGCGGCTCGCTGCGCGCCTGAACGAACTTCACGGCGTAGGAGGCGCCGGCGGCGTCCACACGAAACACGCGGCCGACCTCGCCGCCGGTCAGGGGACGGATCGCGCCGGCCTCGACGCCGAGGTCTTTCCGCAAAAGCGGCCCGATCAGGTCTTCGTGCATGGCCGAGCAGCCTTAGCCTCAGCCGAGGCTTGCCGTCTCGGTCTCTTCCCCGCAAAAATCGCCGGATGGCCGCACCCCACACTAGAGAAGCGCCGCTGACAGACATACGCGTCGCCGAGTTCGGGGCGGGCGCGGCGGGCGCCTATTGCGGCAAGCTGTTCGCCGATTTCGGAGCCGAGGTGGTCAAGGTCGAGCCGCCGGGCGGCGATCCCGACCGGCGGCTGCCGCCCTTGGTGGACGCGGGGCGCGGTCGCCACGAGAGCGCGCTCTTCGCCTGGCTGAACGCCAACAAGAAGAGCCTGACCGTCGCCAGCGACGACGCCGAACGGCTGGCCGAGATCGCAGGCGCCTCAGACGTGCTGATCGACGCGCGGCCGGGGGCCGGCTGGGACGCAGGCCCGAGCGGCCACGCCGCGCTCAGGGCCGCCTTCCCCCACCTGCATATCGTCTCGATCAGCTGGTTCGGCGAGAGCGGTCCCTACCGCGACTACGCCGCGACCGATGCCACCGTGCGCGCGCTGGCCGGGTGCGTCCGCCAGGTCGGCGATCCCGGCGCGGCCCCCATCGTGCAGGGGCAGAGCCAGGCCTATCTTCCGGGCGCGCTCTCGGCGTTTTCAGCGGCGCTGGCGGCGCTGATGAGCGACTCCCCGCGCGGGCGCAGGTTCGAGATCAGCATCCATGAGGCCAATGCCTGCGAGCCTGAGTTCCAGGCCGCCGTCACGGTCTCCCTCGGCGCCGATGAGCGGCGCTGGGGCTTGAACCGCTTCTTCCCGGTCTTTCCGTGCGGCATCTACCCGACCGCTGACGGATGGCTGGGCGTGACCGCCTTCTCCAACGACCAGTGGCGCGGCTTCTGCGACATGCTGGGATTGCCGCAAGTGCGTGCGGACCCGGCGTTCGCCACTGCGCCCGTGCGGTTCATGGCCGCGGACGCCGTCGACGCGGCGATCGGGCCGGCCCTGATGCAGCGGACCGCGCGCGAGTGGGCCGAGGAGGGCCTGCGCCGGCGCATCCCGCTCGTGGTCGTGCCCGACATGGCGCAGGTGCTCGCGACGCCGGCCCATCGCGAGCACGGCGCCTTCGGCCAGGTGCGGATCGGCGAGGCTGCGTTCGAAGCGCCCGTCCTGCCCCAGCACCTGAACCAGACCCCGCCGGCGGCGATCGGCGTTGCGCCGCTGGCCGGCGCCGACAACGAGACCTGGCGCCCCTCGCCGCGGGCGCCGCGCGCCGGCCGCGATGGCGGCCTGCCGCTCGAGGGCGTCCGCATCATCGACCTGACCATGGGCTGGGCCGGCCCACTCGCCACCCGCCAGCTGGCCGACCTTGGCGCCGAGGTGATCAAGGTCGAGGGCCGCGCCTATCCGGACTGGTGGCGCGGCGGCGACTACAGCGAGGCGGCGATGGCCGACTGGCTGCATGAGAAGGCGCTCTACTTTCAGTTCGTCAACCGCAACAAGACCGGGATCACCCTCGACCTGACCCAGCCCGACGGCGCCGACCTGCTGCGGCGGCTGGTGCGCACCGCCGACGCCGTGGTCGAGAACTACGCGCAGGACGTACTGCCACGCCTCGGTCTTCACCACGACGGCCTGCGGGCCGAGCGCCCGGACCTGGTGACCGTCTCGATGCCGGCGTACGGCTCGAACACGGCCTGGGCGGAGCTGCGCGGCTACGGCTCGACGCTCGAGCACGGCTCGGGCCTGCCGACCGTGACGGGATTTCAGGGCGCGCCGCCGACGATGAACCACGTGGCCTACGGCGACCCGATCGGCGGCCTGAACGCCTGCGCGGCGACGCTGGCTGCGCTCCTGCACCGCAAGCGGACCGGGGTGGGCCAGTTCGTCGACCTAAGCCAGGTCGAGTGCATGTTCCCGCTGGTCGCCCCCTGGCTCATCGAGCAGTCGGTGACCGGCAAGGTCGGGCCGCGACTCGGGGCCCGGCATCCGCAATACGCGCCGCATGGCATCTTCCCCTGCGACGGCGACGACGCCTGGATCGTGGTCGCGGTAACCGACGACGACGCCTGGGCGGCGCTCTGCGACGTCATCGAGCGCCCCGATCTGGCAGCCGATCCGGCGCTGGCGACGGCGGAAGCCCGGCGCGCCGCTGAGGACCGTCTGGAGGAAGCAATCGCCGCCTGGACACGCGGACGCTCGCCCGACGAAGCGATGGAGGCCCTGCAGGCCAGGGGCGTCGCGGCAGGCGCCGCGCGCGGGTTCCACGAGCTGGTGCTCTACGAGCCGCAGCTGACGGCGCGCGGCTACTGGCAGGATGTGCCCCGCGCGCACCTGGAATTGACGATGCAGCCCTCGCCAGCCTTCCGGGAGGACGGCGCGGCCTACCCGATCCGCAATCCCGCCCCCACGCTCGGGCAGTCGACGCGCGAAGTGTTGAGCCGCATCCTCGGCGTGACGGCCGAAGAGCTCGACCGGCTGGAAACCGTCGGCGTCATCGGCGAGACGCCCATCCCGATGGCCGAGCGCCGCCCGCGCAGCTCGGCCCTGCTGCACGCGGCGGCGGCGGGCGGTGAGTCCTAGGGAAACAGCCGAGACGCTGAGTTCCGCAGAATGCCCGAAAGCAGACTCTCGGAGCGTCCGCTATGGGGGGTTAGCGGACATTGGCGTCAGGGGCTGCCAGGCGCCCTCAGCCAGCTTCGCCTTGCCCTCGCTGGGAGACGAGCACCAGCCTGCACAGGCCCGCCAGCGCCGCCGCAGCTGGCGCTCGAGCCTGATCGGGCCGCCACAAACGCAGGCGACGACCAGAACCTCGTAAGTTCCAACCAACGCGGCCCCTTCGACTTGCACCGCGAACGCGGCCAGTCGCGCGCCGAAGTTCATCTAGGTGCTCCGTCGAAAGTCGAGAGCTACAATAGAGGTCGCCGCCCAGTCCACCGACCGCCTTCGGTCGTTAGCGGACGTTAGGGTCGCCCGTTTCCGTCAGAGATGAGGTTTCGATCCCGTCGCGTGTGCGCAGGAAGAAGGCCCAGGGCAGCGCGATGGGTACGAGCGCGGTCCCAAACAGCCACCAAACTAGAAAGCTACGACCCTTTTGAGCGGCGATCGTTGCGGGTAGCAGCCCGACCAAGCTCGTCACGAAGACGACCGCAACAACGATCGTGGCGCGCACGTAGTCGTCCATTCGACCTCCGCTGCCCACTCCTGAGCCACGTCCAGTGACCGGCTCCCGCTCACGGCGCCGACGCTGGTGGATTTGCAGGTGGAAGTCGATCATCCCGGCTAGATTGATCTAGGGCCGATCGACGAGGAGCGGCATGGAGCTGCACGCCGAGGTGCTGCGGGGGCGGGTGTGGCGCCCGCGCGCGCCGAGCTGGCCGGATGCGGCCGCGATGGTGCTGGTCCTGTCGGTTCTCGTGCTCGTCGGCGTCGGCGGCCATCTGGCGTCTGCGCCGCTGTCGATAGAACACCAGCCCAAGATCTCGCTCTCGCCGACGGCCTTGCCGCTGTACGCCCTGCGAACGACCATGCGCATGCTGGCCGCGCTCGCCGCATCGCTCTTGTTCACGCTCACCTACGCGACCGTGGCGGCAAAGAGCCGGCGCGCGGAAATGGTGCTTATCCCGCTGCTCGACGTGCTGCAGTCGGTGCCGATCCTTGGCTATCTGTCGTTCACCGTCGTCTTCTTCCTTTCCTTGTTCCCAGGGCGGATGTTGGGCGCGGAACTGGCCGCCATCTTCGCCGTGTTCACCAGCCAGGCCTGGAACATGGCCTTCAGCTTCTACCAGTCGCTGAGGACCCTGCCGACCGACCTCGATGAGGCTGCGCGCGGCTTCCGGTTTTCGGGCTGGCAGCGCTTCTGGCGGTTGGAAGCCCCATTCGCGGTGCCAGGCCTGGTCTGGAACATGATGATGTCCATGTCGGGCGGCTGGTTCTTCGTGGTGGCGGCCGAAGCGATCTCGGTTGGGAACGTCCAGGTCACCCTGCCTGGCGTCGGGTCCTATGTCGCCCTTGCGATCCAAGAGCGCGATCTCGGCGCCGTGGGCTGGGCGATCCTGGCGATGACCGCGACCATCTTCCTCTACGACCAGCTGATGTTTCGGCCCTTGGTGGTCTGGGCGGAGAAGTTTCGCTACGAGCAATCCGCCGCCCAGGTCTTCCAGGAGAGCGTCGTTTACGACCTCTTCGACCATGCCAACGCCGTCAAGCGGCTGTTCTCGCCGATCCGGTCGGGGCTTTCCTATGTCGCTCGAGCACGGCTCGCGCTTCCCGTGCCGCGCCTGCCGGCGGGGCCGATGGCGAGCCGCTGGATCGACGTCGTCTGGTTCGGCGCCGTCGCCGCCCTCGTTGGATGGGGAGGTTGGGTCCTGGTGCGGCACGAGGTATCGGTGTTGTCCTGGCGCGATGTCGAGACGGCGATCGCAAACGGCTTCCTGACGCTCGTTCGGGTCGCGATCCTCATCGTCCTGGCTTCGGCAGTCTGGGTCCCGGTCGGGGTGTACGTGGGCTTGAACCCCAGGCTCGCCGAGAAGGTGCAGCCCATCGCGCAGTTCCTGGCGGCGTTTCCGGCCAACCTGCTCTTCCCGGTCGTCGTGTTCCTGATCGTTCGCTTCCACGCTGAACCGAAGATCTGGCTGACCCCGCTGATGATCCTTGGCACCCAGTGGTACATCCTGTTCAATGTGATCGCCGGGGCCTCGGCGTTCCCCACCGACTTCCGCGAAGCGGCGTCGACCTTTCACATCCATGGGTGGCGTTGGTGGCGGGACGTGATCCTGCCCGGGATCTTTCCCTACTATGTCACCGGTGCGATCACGGCCTCGGGCGGGGCGTGGAACGCCAGCATCGTGTCGGAGGCGGTGAGCTGGGGGCAACCAAGCTGAATGGCCTAGGGCTCGGCGCCTACATCGCCGAGATGACGAACAAAGGAGATTTCCCCCGCATCATCCTGGGCGTCGCGGTCATGTCGGTGATGGTCATCGCCGCGAACCGCCTAGTTTGGCGGCCGCTCTACGCGCTGGCTGAGCGGCGCACACGGTTGGACTGAGGGGGGCGTCCCGATGGACAAACAGATCATCCCGCCGGTGCTACAGCTCGAGAAGGTCTGCATGACCTTCGCCACGGAATCCGAGCAGCCTCTGAAGGTGCTCGAGGATATCGACGTCACGCTCAAGGACGGCGAGATACTGGGTCTGCTCGGCCGATCCGGCTCAGGCAAGTCCACGCTGCTGCGCATCGCGGACGGGCTGTTGAAACCGACATCGGGGCGGGTGACCTATCTTGGACATCCGCTGTCCGGGCCCGGCGAAGGAATCGCGATGGTGTTCCAGACCTTCGCGCTGTTCCCGTGGCTGACGGTGCAGCAGAACGTCGAGGCCAGTCTGGACGCCCTTGGCGTGAAGCCTGACGAAGCCGGGCGCCGAGCGGCGGTCGCCATCGACACCATCGGACTGAAGGGCTTCGAGCACGCCTATCCGCGCGAGCTTTCAGGCGGAATGCGCCAGCGCGTGGGTTTCGCGCGCGCGACTGTCATCAACCCGACGATCCTCTTGATGGACGAGCCGTTTTCCGCTCTCGACGTGCTGACGGCCGAGACTCTGCGCACAGACTTCATCGATCTTTGGACGAGCCATCAACTGCCGACGCGATCGGTGTTGATGGTGACCCACAACATCGAGGAGGCGGTCCTGATGTGCGACCGCATCCTGGTGCTGTCGTCCAATCCTGGACGGATCAGCCTCGAGCTCCCGGTGACTCGGCCGCAGCCGCGCAATCGGCTGGACGAGTCCTTCCGCGCAGTCGTCGACCAGATCTACTCGACCCTGACCGCCCGCGCGGTCGAGTCCCTGCGCTCCCGCAAGGACGCCCATGGCGGGCTCGCCCAGCGGCTGCCGGCCGCCAGCATCCATCAGATCGAAGCTCTGACCGAGGCCCTGGCCGCCCCGACCTTTGACGGCCATGCATCCGTCACGGCGCTCGCGAGCGCGCTCGGCGTGCGGGTCGACGAGATCACGCCGGTGGCGGAAGCCCTGCACATCCTAGAGTTCGGCGAGATCCCGAAAGCGCCTTGAGCCTGACAGCGGCGGGACGCGTCTTCGCCCACGCGGCGGGCGAGGTCCGTCGGCAACTCTTCGCCGAGCATCTCATGCGGTTTGTCCCGCTCGCCGCTCATGTCCAGCGGGTGCTGGAGGAGCGGCCCGGACATCGCGCACCGCGCGAGCGGTTCAAGACCGAACTCGAAGACCACCTGGACACTCGGGACGCCGAACGCACGCTGCACACACTGATCGCATGGGGACGCTACGGCGGAGTCCTCGCCTACGACGACAGGTCTCGGACCGTCAGCCGGTTCACCGCCTTATGAGGGCAAACCAGTTCTCTGTTCCATGACCCCAGCTTGCCCTGGCGCCGCGAGCCGATAGTGAGCCGGGGACCTTTGGCTTCAGCGCCCGCCCTAGTGCGACTCGCCGTGCGCATTCTCGTGGTCGTTGCGTTCGCCATCCTGTGGCGCACAAGCGACCGTGCCGCGGCAACGGCTATCCTTTGTGCAGCTCTGGCTGTTGGATGCGCGCTCGCCGCGTTTATTAGACGGGAGCCCGTGAGGCTCTTGCCGCTTAACCACTGGGCGGAAGCCGCGATCCTGCTTTTCCTAGCGAGCCTGATCGGGACCCTATGGAGAGTAGGGGTGATCCTGCGTTAGCCGACTCACCGGTAGCTCAGAGTCGTTAGCAGAGACGTTGGGTCTCCGCTGGAAAGCGGACAATCGTCTCGCTCCGCTGGTCAGCTTTCCTTTGCCGCTCTCCCCAGCCTAGCTAGGATTCTCCTACAGCGACGGTGGCGGCGCGTCGAGTTGGTGACGCCCGGTCAGCTTCGCGTGGTCGGGACCATGAGACCGAAGAACAGCCTCTTCACTACTTCGATCGTCACCAGGAAGCCCGCGACCACAGCCGCGAGGAACACGAAATAGAGCGCGGGCGGGCGCACGAACTGGAACCAACCTGAGACGAACGGCAGGAACGGCAGGGCTAGCGTCAGCGCCGCGCCACCGATCGCAAGCGCCGTGACCAGTCCTTGCGGCCGGCTCGCGAACAGGCTCCGCCGGGTGCGGACCGCGAAGATCATCAGAATCTGAGTCACTAGCGATTCGACGAACCATCCTGTTCTGAAGAAGGCTTCGCCGGCATGGAGCAGCAGCAGAACGACGAACGTGATGACGTCGAAGATCGTGCTGATCGGGCCCATGACGATCATGAAGCGTTCGATGAGGCGCATGTCCCAGTGGATCGGCTGCGCGATGGCCTCTTGGTCGACGTTGTCCAGGGGCAGGCCGGTCTGCGCGACGTCGTAGATCAGGTTGGTGAGCAGAACCTGGATCGGGAGCAACGGCAGGAACGGCAGGAAGAGGCCGGCCAGAACCATGCTGAAGATGTTCCCGAAGTTGGCGCTGCCGGCCATCAGGATGTATTTGCCAGTGTTTACGATCGTCCGCCTGCCTTCGGTCACGCCCCGCTGAACGACGCCAAGATCAGGCTCGAGCAGGATGATCTCAGCTGCAGCTTTCGCCACGTCGGCCCCGCTGTCGACGGAGATGCCCACGTCGGCGGCGTGCAGCGCCGGGGCGTCATTGATGCCGTCGCCGAGAAAGCCGACGGTCTGTCCCATCCGCTTCAGGAGCATGATCACCCGGAGCTTCTGTTGCGGCGCGACGCGAGCGAACAGCCGCGTCTTGGCCATGCGCCCTATCAAGGCCTCGTCGCTGAGCGCCGCGAGCTCCGCCCCGGTGATGACTTCGCCGGGATCGAAGTTAAGCTGGGTGCAGACGTGCCGGGCGACCTGCTCGTTGTCGCCAGTGAGGACCTTCACCTCGACGCCAGAAGCCGCCAGTCCCGCCAAGGCCGCCTCCGCGGACGCCTTCGGCGGGTCGAGAAACACCGCGAAGCCGGCGAACGTGAGGTCGCTCTCGTCGGCCGGGTCCACCTTCGACTGATCCTTGGGCTCCTGTCGGGTCGCGATGCCCAAGAGCCGCAGCCCCTGGGCGCTCAAGTCGTCAAAGCGCGCCCGCAGCTGGGCGCGAACGTCGTCGTTCATCGGCTGCGACGCTGCGCCGCTCCCCTCGACGCTGGCGCAGAGCCGCATGAGGTCCTCGGGCGCGCCCTTGATGATCAGGGTGCGCTCGCCCGCGTTCTCGACGAGCACTGAAACGCGCCGCCGCTCGAAGTCGAACGGCGCCTCGTCGATCTTCTTCCAGGGCGAAGGATCGATCGTGGCGGCGGCTAGGATCGCATCGTCGAGCGGGCTCTTCAGGCCGCTCTCGAAGTGGCTGTTCAACCAAGCGAGCGTGAGGACTCGTTCGCTGTCCGCGCCGGAGACATCGATATGCCGTGTGAGCGCAATCTTGGCCTCGGTCAGCGTGCCGGTCTTGTCCGTGCAGAGCACGTCCATGGCGCCGAGGTTGTGGATCGACGGCAGGCTCTTGACGATCACCCGCTCCCGCGAGAGGCGGACCGCCCCGCGCGCCAGGGTGATGGTCATGATCATCGGCAAGAGCTCGGGGGTCAGCCCCACCGCCAGCGCCAGCGCGAAGATCAGCGATTCCAGCCAGGGCCGGTGGAAGGCCATGCTCTCGGCCATCACCAAAAGGACGAGCACGAAGGTGATGCGCAGGATCAGCATGCTGAACCGCCGCAGGCCGATCTCGAAGGAGGTCGGCGGCGGCTTGGCGATCAGCGTGTCGGCGATCTGCCCCAGGCTGGTGCGGGGCCCGGTCTCGCAGACCAGCATGACGGCGCTGCCGGAGATCACCGAGGTGCCGGCCAGCGCGACGTTGACCGCGTCGCCGACCGCCGCCGCGGGCTCGGGCGGGTCGGTCGCCTGCTTCTCCACCGGATAGGACTCGCCGGTGAGCAGGGCCTGGTTGACGAAGAAGTCGCGGGCCGACAGCAGGACGCCGTCAGCGGGAACGAGGTCACCCGCGGCGAGCCGGACGACATCGCCAGGGACGACCTGATCGACGGGCAAGCTCACGACCGCGCCGTCGCGCATCACGTCAGCCCGCAACGCCACCTGGGCGCGCAAGGCGTCCACTGCGGCCTGCGCCCGGCTCTCCTGCGTGAAATCGAGGATCACTGAGAGCAGGACGATGCTGGCGATGATCACGAAGCTCGCCACGTCGCCAGTGACGGCGGAAAGCCCGCTTGCGACGAGCAGGATAATCACGAGGGGATTGGCGAACCGACGGGCCAAGCGCAGCCAGATCGGTGTCGGCCTCGCCGCCGCTGCGGAGTTGACGCCGTACTTCAGGAGCCGCGCCGCCGCGTCGCTTGAGTTGAGGCCGCTGTCGGTGGCGCTCAATTGTTCAAGCAGCGCCTTGCGAGATTGCTTCCAAAAGGTGGTTTCGGCCATGGCACGCGCGCTAGGGAGGACGGGCATGCGTTCATCCCGCGACCATTTTGTCCACAAGCGAACATCCTCAACAGCGAGGGCCTCCGCCGTGCTTAGGGTCGGTAGCGGACTTTGCGCGGCTTCCAGGAAGCGGACTTTCGCGAGGGCTGGTCCTGAGGGGCTAGCGGACTTTCGCGCCGCATGGTCGTGAGCTGCTCGGAGCCAGGACCTGCATTCCTAGCGGTCGAGCGCCTGGCTCTTCACATCGTCACGCGGCGGTGCCACCGTGCTGCGTCTACCTTGGGAGGACCGACGTGAAACGCGCTCTAGTGCTGGCCACGATCCTGGTAATGGCCGCTGGCGCCGCCGAAGCGAAGCAGTGCAGGCGCGGCCCTAGTGGCGAGCTGACGGGCAAAATCTGTCACGGCGCTTGTATTTCCCCAAACAGGGTCTGCTGCAGGTTCGTTACATGCGGTCCCACCTGCCTCCCCAAGGGCAAGGTCTGCCGCCTCTAGGCCTGGCCGGCGGCCATGCTTTGCTAGAGAGCCCAACGCCCGCTTGGTCGACGTCCGATTTGGGTCGGAAGCAGACGCTGGCGAGGCGCCCGACAGCGGAAATTTTCGGGGCCGCCGGGCTAGGGCTCGTGCACTCGATCAAGGACGCTGTCCGGCCATAGGGGCGACGTGTGGGTCAGCCGCTGGTAACGGCAATCGCGCAGATCGCTGAAGTGGTATTCGACCTCTAGATCGTCGGCCTGCCAGAAGCTCGCGAGCCCAAGCGGCCGGAGCGTTGCCGGACCGCCGTCGACAGTTGCTAAACCGCCTTCGCATGCGAAGAACGACCGGACGTAGCCGTCGCCGCCAAATGCGCCGGCGCAGGCGCCGAGCTGATCGTTTGGCAGAGGCGCGTCGCTGCGGCTGACGGCTGGAAGGTCGAGAGCCGCCCGAAGCAGGCCTCGCGTAACCTTGTCCATCGGGAACAGGTAGAGGTTCGACAGGACCATCGTGGTCAGGTCCTCATCGCGAAGATGCAGCATCTGCGAGGCGTATCCGCTTATCCCGCCGGTGTGGTGGTAGATGCGCCGCCCCTCGTAGACCGCCGTTCCCCATCCGGATCCGTAAGGAAAGATCGATCCATCGGTCATGGTGGTCGAAGCGAGCATCGTCTCCAGTGTCTCGGCGGAGATGAGGCGATTGCTCCGAATGGCCCTGTCCCACTTGGCGAGGTCGTCCAAGGTTGAGCCGAGCGCGCCCGCAGCATGCGACCAGCTCATCGCGTCGAGCCGCGCGTTGTGGAAGCGCTTGCGACCTCGGACATATCCGTAGGCCCGTTGCGGCGCGATCGCCTCGTGCCGCAGGATTCGAGTGTGGCTCATGCCGAGGGGCTCGAAAATCGCCTCCTGCAGGAAGTCCTCGTAGGGCTTGCCGCTCACCGCCTGGATGATGGCGCCGAGCAGGAGGTAGCCTGAGTTGTTGTAGCTGTATCGAGCCCCTGGCTCGTATTCGAAGTCGCCCTCGTAGATGAGCCGAACGACCTCATCGACGGGCGGGTTGGGGCGGAGGGTCCGATCTATAAGACTGCTGTCGTGGCTCCAGATACCCGATGTGTGGTTCAGGAGGTGGCGCCCGGTGACCTTGCGCCCACGCGCCGGCCAGGAGGTCAGATAGGTCTCGATTGGCGCTTCGATCGACAGCAATCCGCGCTCGACCAACATCATGATCGCAACGGCGGTGAACTGCTTGGTGAGCGAGGCGATACGGAAGACGCAGTCCGGATTGAGCGGAATGTCCCACTCAATGTTGGCTAGGCCGTAGGCCTTGCGATGGATGAACTGGCCGTCCCTGATTACAGCGATGGCCGCGCCTGGACCGTCGGGCGCGACCTCGGCGGCGAGAACTGCGTCGATCGCCTCTTCTGTTCGCCTCATACGGCCCCCGTGGTTTTCTGGTGGGCGGTCAAACTATGCAGAAATCCCAGATCCGGGCAGACTTGAACTCGGCGATTTCGGTCCCATTCTCAGTCCAGAGGACGGGCCAGTTTGGTCGCGGGCCACAGTTGGGCGACCGTCAAGCGGACCTCCAATCGTCGCCCAGTCAATGTCTGCTCAGGGTCGAGAGCCGACCTTGGCTCCCTGCCCGAGAGCAGATGGGGTGGATGGCTCCCGCTCCCGGCGTCGAAGCGCCAATGTGGAAGCTGTCACGCTAACCACGAGCGATGGGAGCCATCCGCCATGCAGATTACCACTGTCGGCCTCGACCTGGCCAAGAGCGTCT
>DATNJB010000085.1:0-85371 GCA_035604135.1 Caulobacteraceae bacterium
ATGATTTCCTCCGGTTCTACGGAGGCGTGCTTTGACCTCGACGACAACCCAAAATCTTGCTCCCAATTTCTCGTCTCGCGGCGCGTTCAGGGCCCCCGGAGACGACGGTCCCGCATTCTTGGCGTTCGGCGGCGCGATTCCCTATGAACACTTTGTCCAGTCACGCCAGCCCACCAGGCTCGAGGCTCTCCGGTGGGTGCCGGATCTTCGCATCGTGACTATGACGCCGGCCGTCGGCGCGTTCGTCGCGATTGTTGGCCGTGATTTGCTTGAGCACGCTCAGCTGACGGCACTCGATTGGGAACAAACCGGTGGTGTCGCCAATCTCACCTGCATCGTGCTGAGACAGCCTGGGCACGGCGCCAGACCGACTTCCCGGGATGCCGATCCGGTCGATCCAGCTCCAACTCCCCTCGACGCGCTCGAGCGCATTCGGGCGCGCTCAGGACTGACGTTGGAGCAAATTGCTCCACTCGCTGGGGTAAGTCGGCGCAGCGTGCAAAAGTGGCGGGCGGGAGAGCCGATCAGCGGCCGCAAGGCCGCTCGCCTTAGAGCAGTCGCGGATTTCCTCGAGATGCTCGGCGCGACAGAACCAAGAGATATCCAGACACTCTTGTTCGCTCACAAGCCCCACGAGATCAGCCTATACGATCTCCTCAGAGAAGGCCGATTTGAATCGGCGATCGCTCAGGTCACAGGTGCGAGGCATTCTGTCTCCGAGGCCGAGCTGAAGGAAATCGCCACTTCGCCGACGTCGCCCGTCACGCGGATGGATCTGCGCGAGGCCGGCGTTTCCGCCCCCGCGGGATCATTGCGCGCCAACCGCACCCGGCGAGTGAAGGCCCCGGGATGAGCGGATGGAGACGGAACCATCCGATTCACTCGCGGCGAGTCTTCTTGAGTGGCGCCAAGGCGATGTGATCCTTGGGGCGCTAGTCCCATTCATTCACTTCGCCGACGCCGCGACGCCTCTTACCGAGGAAACTCGCGCGGCAGTGGGCGACAACGCTGCGAGCGGCGAGGCGGCCGAGGTCTGGCCTGCGTCCTGGCTGTCGCTTGGGACACGCAGTTCTCGCCGGGCGACGTGCGCAAGCTGACGCCAGCGAACATGACCTATCAGCAGGGGCGCCTGATCTTTGCCGTAAAGCGGACAAAGACCGGTCAACCTGCGCTGGGCACGCTCTCCCGGCGGACGGAACGTCTCGTCGCGAGATACGTCGAGGCCCTGGGCGCCGCTCCGCTGGCCAACGCCCCTTTGTTCCGGAACCGGTCGGGCAACGCCTATTCCAAGGACACCCTGGGTGACGACTTCCGCGCGGTGCGCGCCGGCGTCCTGCCGGGAGACAACCGTCAGTTGCTCGACCTGCGGCGCTCGGGCGCGGTCGAGGCCTCGGCCGGTGGCGTCGACATGAATGCGCTGGCCGCCAAGATGGCCAACACGGTCAACCAGTCACGCGAGCTGCAGCAGACGTATCAGCCGGTCGATTTGACGTCAGTGAAGTCCGCCGACGCGGCCCGCCAGCGTGGCCGGAGGGCCATGCGGGAGAACAGCTAGAGCACGAAAGTTGGAAGTCGCCGGCACGGCGAGTTGGAAGTGGAAAGGACAAATGGAACAAGTCATTGAAAATGTGGCGCGAGTGACGGGACTTGAACCCGCGACCTCCGGCGTGACAGGCCGGCGCTCTAACCAACTGAGCTACACCCGCATCTGACGGCGATTGTCGCACGAACGCGGCCGCTCGCGCGAGGCGCGTGACATAGGTCGCGCCGCCTTTGGCTGTCAACAATTTGGGCGCGCAGCTTCAGGCCCACGAATGCGCGCCCACCGCGTTTGAACCCCCGGCGCCCATGGTCTACAACCCCCGCCGACTCTCTCTAGAGAGATGGCGCCCGCTCCCCCGGACCCCTTGAATGAACGCGTTCCTGCTCCAGTACCTGCCGATCGTGATCTTCATCGCCATCGCCGCGGTGCTGGGCTCGCTTTTCATCGTCGGATCGCTGGTGCTCGCGCCCTCGGCGCCGGACCCGGAGAAGAACTCCGCCTACGAGTGCGGCTTCAATGCCTTCGACGACGCTCGGATGAAGTTCGACGTCCGCTTCTACCTGGTCTCCATCCTCTTCATCATCTTCGACCTCGAGGTGGCGTTCCTCTTCCCCTGGGCCGTGGCGCTGATGAAGCTGCCGCACCAGACCGGGATCTTCGCCTTCTGGTCGATGATGGTCTTCCTGGGCGTGCTCACCGTCGGCTTCATCTACGAATGGAAGAAGGGGGCGCTGGAATGGGAGTAGCCGACGCCCCCGCGCAGGCGGACCCCTTCTTCGACGGCGTTTCGAACCAGCTGGCCGACAAGGGCCTGGTCACCACCAGCCTGGATGACCTGATCACCTGGGCGCGGACCGGCTCGCTGATGCCGATGACGTTCGGGCTGGCCTGCTGCGCGGTCGAGATGATGCAGGCGCTGACGCCCCGCTACGACCTCGAGCGCTTCGGCTTCGCCGCGCGGGGATCCCCCCGGCAATCGGATGTGATGATCGTGGCCGGAACGCTGACCAACAAGATGGCGCCCGCCCTGCGCAAGGTCTACGACCAGATGCCGGAGCCCCGGTATGTGATCTCCATGGGCTCCTGCGCCAATGGCGGGGGCTACTATTATTTCAGCTATTCGGTGGTGCGCGGCTGCGACCGGGTGATCCCGGTCGACATCTATGTCCCCGGCTGCCCGCCGACCGCCGAGGCGCTGGTCTACGGCGTGCTGCAACTACAGAAGAAGATCCGCCGCACGGGAACGATCGAGCGATGAGCTTCGCCGTCGCGGACGATGTGCTGGCGGACTTGGGCCAGCGGCTGGTCGCTGACAGCGCCGGCGCGCTCACCGAAGCCTCCGTCGCCTTCGGAGAGCTCACGCTGCACGCGGCCGCGCCGGGCATCGTCCAAGCCCTGACGCATCTGCGCGACAACGCGACGACGCCGTTCCAGCAGCTGCTCGACGTCACCGCCGTCGACCGCCCGGAGCGCGCGGCGCGTTTCGAAGTCGTCTACCACCTGCTCTCGATGACCAAGAACCGGCGGGTGCGGTTGAAGGCCGTGGTCGCCGAGAACGAGGCGGTCCCGACGGCGACCGGCGTCTACCCGTGCGCCGACTGGTACGAGCGGGAGGTGTTCGACATGTTCGGCATCCCCTTCGACGGGCATCCGGACCTGCGCCGCATCCTCACCGACTACGGGTTCGAGGGGCACCCGTTGCGCAAGGATTTTCCGATGACCGGCTACCTCGAGGTCCGCTACGACGACGAGCAGAAGCGGGTGGTCTACGAGCCGGTGAAGATCAGCCAGTTCCGCGCCTTCGACTTCCTCTCCCCGTGGGAGGGCGCGACCTACGCGCTGCCGGGAGACGAGAAGGCGGAGCCGAAGTAGATGGCCGACGACGCCCATCCCGTTCCGCCGCCCTCGGACTCCGCGGCCACAGAAGGTCCGCGCAAGTTCTCGTTGAACTTTGGCCCGCAACATCCTGCAGCGCATGGTGTTTTGCGCATGGTTCTCGAGCTGGATGGTGAGGTGGTCGACCGCGTCGACCCGCACATCGGCCTGCTCCATCGCGGCACCGAGAAATTGATGGAGGCGCGCACCTACCTCCAGAACATCCCCTACTTCGACCGGCTCGACTACGTCTGCCCGATGAACCAGGAGCACGCCTTCTGCCTGGCCATCGAGAAGCTGCTCGGCGTCGAAATCCCCCGCCGCGGCTCGCTGATCCGGGTGCTCTATTCCGAGATCGGCCGCATCCTGAACCACCTCTTGAACATCACCACCCAGGCGATGGACGTCGGCGCCTGGACGCTGCCGTTCTGGGGGTTCGAAGAGCGCGAGAAGCTGATGGTGTTCTACGAGCGCGCCTGCGGGGCCCGGCTGCACTCGAACTACTTCCGCCCGGGCGGCGTCCACCAGGACCTGCCGCCTGAGCTCGTCGACGACATCGAGACCTGGTGCGGGACCTTCCCGAAGGTGATCGACGACATCGAGGGCCTGATCACGGGCAACCGCATCTTCAAGCAGCGCAACGTCAACATTGGCCTGGTGACCAAAGAGGAAGCCTTCGCGGGGGGGTTCAGCGGCGTGATGCTGCGCGGCTCGGGCGTGCCCTGGGACCTTCGCCGCAACCAGCCCTACGAGTGCTACGACGAGCTTAAGTTCGAGATTCCGCTCGGCGTGAACGGCGACTGCTACGACCGCTACCTCTGCCGCATGGAGGAGATGCGCCAGTCGGTGGCGATCATGCGCCAGTGTATCGACCTCTTACGCCAGGCCGAGGGGCCGGTGATGGTCGAGGACAACAAGATCGTCCCGCCCCGCCGCGCCGAGATGAAGCGGTCGATGGAGGCGATGATCCACCACTTCAAGCTCTACACCGAGGGCTTCCGCACGCCGCCGGGCGAGGTCTACGCCTACGTCGAGGCGCCGAAGGGCGAGTTCGGCGTCTATCTGGTCTCCGACGGCACCAACAAGCCCTACCGCTGCAAGATGCGCGCGCCGAGCTACCCGCACTTGGCGGCCATGGACTGGATGAACCGCGGCCACATGCTGGCCGACGTCGCCGCAGTCCTCGGCTCCCTCGACATCGTCTTCGGGGAGATCGACCGGTGAGGGGCGCATCAGTGTCCACGGCCTCGCAGGATCGGGGCGCCCTTCTCCCTCACGGAGGGCCTAGCCCATGTCTGTAAGACGTCTCGCCAAGGAGCAGCCGGCGAGTTTCACTTTTCAGCCCGCCACGATGAAGGCGGCCAAGGAATGGATCGCGAAATACCCGCAAGGCCGCCAGCAGTCGGCGGTGATCCCGATCCTGTGGCTGGTGCAGAAGCAGGAGGGTTGGGTTTCCGAGCCGGCGATCCGCGCCGTCGGCGAGCTCCTCGAGATGCCGGCGATCCGCGTGTTCGAGGTCGCGACCTTCTACACCATGTTCGAGCTGGCCCCGGTCGGGACCACGGCCCTTATCCAGGTCTGCGGCACCACGCCCTGCATGCTGCGGGGCGCGAACGAGCTGATGGCCGTCTGCAGGAAGAAGCTCGGCGAGAAGGATCACGTCTCGGCCGACGGCAAGTTCACCTGGGAGGAGGTCGAGTGCCTCGGCGCCTGCGTGAACGCGCCCATGGCCCAGATCAACGACTACTACTACGAGGACCTGACCCCCGAGACGCTGGCGCAGATCATCGACGACTTTGCCGCCGGCAAGAGCGCGAAGCCGGGCTCCTACGCCGGTCGCCACGCGGCGGAGCCGGCCGGCGGGGCGCAGACGCTCACCGACCCCTCGCTCTACGACGGCTCGCTGGCCAAGCCGATCAAGACGCTGCCGAACGCGCCGGAGACGGCTTCGTGACCGGCGACATCGAGACCTTCCGCGCCGCCTTGCGCGCCGCCGGCCAGCCCTGGAGCCGTCGCGGGATCGCCTTCGCCGGCGCCGGCATCGTCCTGCTGGCGCTGCTACAGGGCGTGCTCCTGGGCTTCGTCCGCCTGCCGCCGGCCATCGCCGCGTCGGCGCTGCCGCTAGGCGGGGTTTCACTCGTCCTGATCGCGGTGGGCTGGGTCTTCCTGATTGTCGCGGTGGTCAAGCGCCGGCGGTGGGCGAAGACCCATGACCTTTCGATGCCTTCGCTCAGCGATGCGGGCGAGGGGAGGGGCTGATGGCGGGCATCCTCGAGGACAAGGACCGTATCTTCCTCAATCTCTACGGCTTGCAGGACTGGCGGCTGGAGGCGGCCAAGCGGCGCGGCGCGTGGAACGCCACGGTCGAGATGCTGCAGATGGATCGCGGCTGGATCTGCGACCAGATGAACAACTCCGGCCTGCGCGGCCGCGGCGGCGCGGGCTTCGGAGCGGGGCTGAAGTGGACCTTCATGCCCAAGGTCGTCGATCCCGCGCGGCCGCACTACCTCCTGGTCAACGCCGATGAATCGGAGCCCGGCACCTGCAAGGACCGGGAGATCATGCGGCACGATCCGCACCTCTTCATCGAGGGTTGCCTGATCGCCAGCTACGCGATGCAGGCGCACACCTGTTACATCTACGTGCGCGGCGAGTACGTGCGCGAGCGCGAGGTGCTGCAGGCGGCGGTCGACGAGGCGCGCGCCGCCAAGCTGATCGGCCCGAACAACATCCACGGCTGGGATTTCGAGTGCCACATCGTCCACGGGGCGGGCGCCTACATCTGCGGCGAAGAGACCGCGCTCCTGGAGAGCTTCGAGGGCAAGAAAGGCCAGCCGCGCCTCAAACCCCCGTTCCCCGCCGGCGCGGGCATCTACGGCTGTCCGACCACGGTCAACAACGTCGAGACCATCGCCGTGGTGGGGACGATCCTCAGGCGCGGGGCCGGTTGGTTCGCGGGCTTCGGGCGGCCCAACAACACCGGCACCAAGCTCATGTGCATCTCCGGCCACGTGAACACGCCGTGCAACGTTGAAGAGGTGATGTCGATCCCGCTCAAGCAGCTGATCGAGGTGCATGCAGGCGGGGTGCGCGGGGGCTGGGGGAACCTGAAGGCTGTGATCCCCGGCGGCTCGTCGGTGCGTATGATCCCCGCCCACGAGGCGGAAGAGGCCCTGATGGACTTCGACAGCCTCCTGGCGCTGAAGTCGGGGCTAGGCACCGCGGCGGTGATCGTGATGGACAAGTCCACCGACCTCGTCCGCGCCGTTGCAAGACTTTCTTACTTCTACAAGCACGAGAGCTGCGGCCAGTGCACGCCCTGCCGCGAGGGCACGGGCTGGATGTGGCGGGTCATGGAGCGGATGGCCTCCGGCGAGGCCGAACCGTCCGAAATCGACACGCTGCTCGACGTGGCGAGCCAGGTCGAGGGCCACACCATCTGCGGGCTCGGCGACGCGGCGGCCTGGCCGATCCAGGGCCTGTTCCGCCACTTCCGCTCCGAGATCGAGGAGCGGATCAACGCCTACCGCTCCCGCCGCGCCAACGTACAGGGCGCGAGCTTCGCCACGGCGGCGGCGGAGTAGCCCCAGATGCGCGGCAAGGTCCTGGCCTACGACAACGTGAGCGGCTCCGGCCTGATCAGCGGCGAGGACGGGCAGCGGTACCGCTTCGCCCAGGCCGCGCTGCAGGGCGGCTACACCTCGGTCGCTCCGGGCATGGAGGTCGACTTCCAGGTCGAGAACGGGGCCGCGACGGGCGTTTTCGTCGTCGCGGGCGGCTGGGAGAAGAACCGCATCGTGGCGGCAGTGCTAGCCCTCTTCCTCGGCCACTGGGGCGTCCACAAGTTCTATCTGGGCAAGACCAACGCCGGCATCATCATGCTGCTCATGGGCACGGTCGGCTGGTTGCTGGTCATCCCGGCGCTCGCCAGCTGGGTGATCGCGATCATCGAGTTCATCATCTACCTGACCAAGTCGGACCAGCAGTTCTTCGAGGACTATGTGGTGGGAGACCGGACGTGGTTCTGAGCGGGGCGCGCGCCTAATGCCCGTGGCCAAGGTCAACGGCGTCGAGATCGAGTTCCAGCCCGGGATGACGGTGCTGCAGCTGGCCGAACTCGCCGGCGAGGAGATCCCGCGCTTCTGCTACCACGAGCGGCTGTCGATCGCCGGCAACTGCCGCATGTGCCTGGTCGAGGTGAAGCCCGGGCCACCGAAACCGCAGGCCTCGTGCGCGCTGCCGGCCGCCGAGGGCCAGGAGATCTTCACCAACACCCCGATGGTCAAGAAGGCCCGCGAAGGGGTGATGGAGTTCCTGCTCATCAATCACCCGCTCGACTGCCCGATCTGCGACCAGGGCGGCGAGTGCGATCTGCAGGACCAGTCGATGGGCTTCGGCCGCGGCGCCACCCGCTACATCGAGAACAAGCGGGCGGTCGAAGAGAAGTACATGGGTCCGCTGATCAAGACGGTGATGACCCGCTGCATCCAGTGCACCCGCTGCGTCCGCTTCATCAGCGAGGTCGCCGGCCAGTCGGAGATCGGCCTGATCTCGCGCGGCGAGGATGTCGAGATCACCACCTACCTCGATCGGGCGGTGACCAGCGAACTGTCGGCCAACGTCATCGACCTCTGCCCGGTGGGCGCGCTGACCTCGAAGCCCTACGCGTTCAACGCCCGCTCCTGGGAGCTCACGAAGACCGAGAGCGTGGACGTGATGGACGCCATGGGATGCGCCGTCCGCGTCGACTCGCGCGGCAACGAGGTGATGCGCGTCCTGCCGCGCACCAATGACTCGATCAACGAGGAGTGGATCTCGGATAAGACCCGCTGCGCCTGCGACGGCCTGATGCGCCAGCGCCTCGACCGGCCCTATGTGCGCCAGGGCGGCAAGCTGCAACCGGCCACCTGGGCCGAGGCGTTCGACGCCGTGGCCGCCAAGATCAGCGGAACCGCGCCCGATCGCATCGGCGTCATCGCCGGCGACCTGCAGGACGCCGAGTCGATGAAGGCGGCGCTGGACCTTTTCGGCAAGCTCGGGGTGAAGAGTCTCGACTGTCGGCAGGACGGGGCGAAGATCGGCTCTGGCCCGCGCGAAAGTTGGCTGTTCAATTCCACCATCACCGGCATCGACGAATGCGATGCGCTGCTCCTGATCGGGAGCAACCCCAGGCTGGAAGCGCCGGTGCTGAACGCGCGTATCCGCAAAAGCTGGCTCTGGCGCAACCTTCCGGTCGGGCTGATCGGCGAGCCCGCCGACCTGACCTACAGCTACGAGCACCTGGGCGCCGGACCGGCGTCCATCGCCGAGCTGACCAAGGCGCGCGGCGGATTCGCCAAGACGCTGAAGGATGCGGCCAAGCCGATGATCGTGCTTGGCGCCGGCGCCATCGCCCGCGAGGACGGCGCGGCCGTTCTGGCGCTCGCCGCCGAGCTCGGCGCCCAGGTCGGCGTGATCACCGACGGCTGGAACGGCTTCAACGTGCTGCATACCGCCGCGGGTCGCGTGGCCGGCCTCGATCTCGACTTCATCCCCGGCGACGGCGGGCTCGATGCGCCGGCGATGGTGAAGAAGGGCGCGCTCGACGTGCTGCTCCTTCTCGGCGCCGACGAGATCGATCTCTCGGAGACGGACGCCTTTGTCGTTTACCTCGGGAGCCATGGCGACCAGGGCGCCCACCGCGCCGACGTCATCCTGCCGGGCGCCGCCTACACCGAGAAGGATGGTCTCTACGTCAACACCGAGGGCCGGCCGCAGTTCGGCGAGCGGGCGGTCTTCCCCAAGGGCGATGCGCGGGAGGATTGGGCGATCCTCCGCGCACTCTCCGATCGCCTCGGCACGGTCCTGCCGTACGACACGCTCGAACAGCTGCGCGATAGACTCTTCGCCGAGCATCCGAGCTTCGGCCAGGTCGACCACGCGCCGGGCGGGGCCGCGCTCGATCTCGCCAAGGTCGGGGCCAAGGGCGCGCCCTCGGACGCGCCGTTCGCCAGCCCGATCAAGGACTTCTATTTCACCAACCCGATCGCGCGGGCGAGCGTGACCATGGCCGAATGCTCGGCCAGCGTCGCCGCCGCGCGCGCCGGCCATCCCCTGGCGGCGGAGTAGCCGGCGATGGTTTCAAACGCCTTCTGGAGCACGCCCGTCGGCTGGACCGTGCTGACGGTGGTGCAGATCCTGGCCGTGATGGTCGGGGTATTGATCTCGCTGGCGTTCCTGCTGCTCGCCGACCGCAAGGTCTGGGCCGGCGTCCAGATGCGCAAAGGGCCCAATGTCGTGGGGCCTTTCGGTCTGCTGCAGGCCTTCGCCGACTTCGGCAAGTTCCTGATCAAGGAGATCGTCCTTCCGGACGGCTCCGACAAGTTCCTCTTCCTGTTCGCGCCAATCCTGATGTTCACCCTGGCGTTCGGGGCTTGGGCGGCGATCCCGCTCGCGCCCGGCTGGGTGGTCGCCAACATCAACGTCGGCGTCCTTTATCTGTTCGCCATCTCCTCGCTCGGCGTCTACGGCGTGATCGTGGGTGGGTGGGCGTCGAACTCGAAGTATCCCTTCCTCGGCGCTCTGCGCTCGGCGGCGCAGATGGTGAGTTACGAGGTCTCGATCGGCTTCGTCATCGTGACCGTGATCGTGCTCGCCGGCTCGATGAACCTGCAGACGATCGTGGCCGAGCAGGGCGGCGGGTTCTGGAACTGGAACGTGCTGGGCGGCCATGGCCTGAAAGGCCTGCCGCTGGCGCTCGTCATGATCCCGATGGCGGTGATCTTCTTCGTCTCGTCGCTGGCGGAGACCAACCGTCCGCCGTTCGACCTTTCAGAAGCGGAATCCGAGCTCGTGGCCGGCTACCAGGTCGAGTACTCGTCCACGCCGTACCTGCTGTTCATGATTGGCGAGTACGCCAACATCGTCCTGCTCTGCGGGCTGATCTCGGTGCTGTTCTTCGGCGGCTGGCAGGCGCCGTTCCCGACGCCGTTCCTGAAGAGCTGGAACCCGAGCCTCGCCAGCCTCTTCGGCCTCGTCTGGTTCATGGCCAAGATCGGCTTCTTCTTCTTCCTGTTTGCCGTGGTGAAGGCGATCGTGCCCCGCTACCGCTACGACCAGCTCATGCGTCTGGGCTGGAAGGTGTTCCTGCCCACATCGCTGTTCGCCGTCGCGCTCGCCGGCGGCTGGCGCGTGTACATGGGCTAGCTGGAGGGCGCCGATGAGCTTTGCCGAACGCATCAGCCAGGCCGCCAGAGGCGCTGCGCTCATGGACTTCGTCGGCGGCTTCGGGCTCGCCTGGAAGCACCTCTGGGCGCCGAAGACCACGGTCCAATATCCGCACGAGCGCAATCCGCAGTCGCCCCGGTTCCGGGGCGAGCATGCGCTGCGCCGCTATCCGAACGGCGAGGAGCGCTGCATCGCCTGCAAGCTCTGCGAGGCGATCTGCCCGGCGCAGGCGATCTACATCGAGGCCGAGCCGCGCGAGGATGGCTCGCGCCGCACGACCCGCTACGACATCGACATGGTCAAATGCATCTACTGCGGGCTCTGCCAGGAGGCCTGCCCGGTGGACGCCATCGTCGAGGGGCCGAACACCGAGTACGCGGTCGAGACCCGCGAGGAGCTCTACTACGACAAGCAGCGGCTGCTCGATAACGGCGACCGCTGGGAGCGCGAGATCGCGAAGAACCTGGAACTGGACGCGCCCTATCGCTAAGAGGCAGTCCTTGAGTCGACACGGCAAAGCGGGCGCCGGTCGTCCCGCTGAGGGTAGCGTTTTTTGGGGAGCGTGGGCGGCTCAATGGCCTTGCAGGCGATAGCCTTCTACATTCTGGCGGCCGCCACGCTGGGGTCCGCGCTGCTCGTGATCAGCGCCCGCAATCCCGTGCATTCGGTGCTGTTCCTGATCACGGCCTTCTTCTCGGCCGCGGGCCTGTTCGTGCTGCTGGGCGCCGAGTTCTTGGCCATGATCCTCGTGGTCGTCTACGTCGGCGCGGTCGCCGTGCTTTTCCTGTTCGTGGTCATGATGCTGGACGTCGATTTCGCGCAGCTCAGGGCCGGCTTCACGCGCTACCTGCCGGTGGGCGGCGTCGTGGCGCTGATCCTGGTCGTGGAGATGGCGGCGATTTCGGTCGGCGTGGCCAATCGCGGCGCGGCCGCCGGCGCCGTTCCGCTCAGCCCCGGCTCGGTCACCAACGCCGAGGCGATCGGCCGGGTGCTCTACACCGACTACGTCTACTTCTTCCAGGCGGCCGGCCTGATCCTCCTGGTCGCCATGATCGGGGCGATCGTGCTCACGCTGCGCCACCGCACCTACGTGCGCCGGCAAAGCGTCGCCGATCAGACCGCGCGCACGCCGGCCACCGGCATGCGGCTCGTCGAGATCAAGAGCGGTGAGGGGATTCCGGAGTGAGCCCCCTTCGCCAAGGCTACGGCGCGCTCATCCTTTCAAGGGGGGCCATCCGTCGAAGCTCCGCAAGGAGCGAAGTCGGATGACCGTCGGCCTCGCCCACTATCTCACGGTCGCCGCCATCCTGTTCACGATCGGGGTGCTCGGCATCTTCATCAACCGCAAGAACGTCATCGTCATCCTGATGTCGATCGAGCTGATCCTGCTGGCGGTGAACATCAATCTCGTGGCGTTCTCGGTCTACCTGCACCAGGTCACCGGGCAGATCTACGCCATGTTCGTGCTCACCGTCGCCGCCGCGGAAGCCGCTGTCGGGCTGGCCATCATCGTCACCTACTTCCGTAATCGCGGCGACATCGCCGTCGACGGCGCCAACGTGATGAAGGGGTAGGGCAGTGTTCGCTGCGCGCTTCCCACCCGTTCATCCCCGCGCAAGCGGGGACCCAGCTCTTGCTTGGGCGATGGTTGCTGCTGCAGCACCGCAAGAGGCCACGGAGAACACGGAAAGACACGGAACCGCGGCGCTGATGCTGAGCCCGGTCCGTGCTTTCCGTGTTTTCCGTGGTTCAAAAATGGCCCGTGTCCGCCCTTTCGCGGGGATGAGCGGGTCTAAATTGGACGGCGGGGGCTGCGCATGAGCCCCAACCTCATCGTTCAGGTCATCGTGCTCGCGCCCCTGCTGGGCGCGGCGATTGCGGGGCTGACCGGGCGGCGGCTCGGGGATCGGGTTTCCCAGAGCATCACCACCGGGCTGTTGATCCTGGCGTTCGGGCTTTCGATCTACGTCTTCTTTGAAGTGATCTACGGCGCCTGGACCAAACCGTTCATCGCCGAGCTCGCGCCCTTCATCCAGGTCGGCGCGTTCCAGTCCGACTGGGCGGTGCGCATCGACAGCCTCTCGGCGGTCATGCTGGTCGTGGTGACCACCGTCTCGGCCCTCGTGCACATCTACAGCTGGGGCTACATGGCGGAGGACGACTCCAAGCCGCGCTTCTTCGCCTACTTGTCCTTCTTCACCTTCGCCATGCTGGCGCTGGTGACGGCCGCCGACTTCATGCAGCTGTTCTTCGGCTGGGAGGGCGTGGGCCTGGCGAGCTACCTGCTCATCGGCTTCTGGTACAAAAAACCCACCGCGTCGTCCGCCGCCATCAAGGCCTTCATCGTCAACCGCATCGGCGATTTCGGCTTCGTGCTCGGCATCATCACCACGTTCTGGATGTTCGGTTCGATCCGCTTCGCCGACGTCTTTCCGGCCGTCGCCGCGCACGCAAGCCAAGTCTGGACCTTCGCCGGCCAGAACTGGAGCGGCATCGACCTCGCCTGCGCGCTGCTCTTCGTCGGCGCCATGGGCAAGTCGGCGCAGTTCTTCCTCCACACCTGGCTGCCCGACGCCATGGAGGGGCCAACCCCCGTCTCGGCCCTGATCCATGCCGCGACCATGGTCACGGCGGGCGTCTACATGGTCTGCCTGCTCTCGCCGATGTTCGAATTTGCGCCGGTCGCCCGCGCGATCGTGACCGTTGTCGGCGCGGTAACGGCGCTGTTCGCCGCGACGGTGGGCCTTGCCCAGAACGACATCAAGCGGGTGATCGCATATTCGACCTGCTCGCAGCTCGGCTACATGTTCATCGCCGCCGGCGTCGGCGCCTACCAGGCGGCGATGTTCCACCTCTTCACGCACGCCTTCTTCAAGGCGCTGCTGTTCCTCGCCGCCGGCAGTGTCATCACCGCCATGCACCACGAGCAGGATATGCGGGCGATGGGCGGGCTCTGGCGCAAGCTGCCGCTCACCTACGCGGTGATCCTGATCGGCACGCTGGCCATCACCGGCTTCGGCCTGCCGGGTGTCGATATCGGCTTTGCCGGCTTCTATTCGAAGGACGCGATCATCAACGCGGCGTACGCGGCGATGCGCTCGGGCTCCGGCGTCGGCGCGTTCGGCTTCCTGATCGGCGTGCTCGCCGCGGGCCTGACGTCCTTTTACTCGTGGCGGCTGATCTTCATGACGTTCCACGGGACCCCGCATTGGGGTGCCCACGTCCAGGCCGAACACGGCGAGACCCACGACGAGCCGCTCGAGCACGACGCTCATGGGCTGGGCGCCCACGACCTCGATCCGCACGAACCCAGCTGGTCGATCCGTTTCCCGCTCGTGATCCTGGCCATCGGCGCGGCGGCCGCCGGTTACCTGTTCGTGGAGCAGTTCATCGGCGAGCGCCGGAGCGACTTCTGGCGCGGCGCGATCTTCGTCGGTCCGACGAACCACGTGCTCGATCAGATCCATACGCTGCCGGCCTGGGTGGTCTGGGCGCCGCTGACCGTGACCGCCGCGGGCTTCCTGGTCGCCGCCTACATGTACATCCTGAACGAGGGCATGGCCGCGCGGCTGGCCGCCCGTCGCGGGCCGCTCTACGTCTTCATCTACAACAAGTGGTTCTTCGACGAGCTCTATGACCTGGTCTTCGTCCGCGGCGCGAAGGCGCTCGGAGACCTGCTCTGGAAGGGCGGCGACCAGCGGATCATCGACGGGCTCGGGCCTGACGGCGTCGCCTGGCTCTCCAACCGGCTGGGCATCCGCGTCGGCCGCTTCCAGAGCGGCTACGTCTACCACTATGCGTTCGTGATGCTGCTCGGCGTCGCCGGCCTGCTCTCGTTCGCCCTCTACGCCTGGTCGCGGTGAGGACGAGATGAGCGGCATCCTCAGCCTCACCACCTTCTCGCCGCTGATCGGCGTCGCCGCGATCCTGCTCATTCGGCTGTTCGGCCGTGAGGGCCAGGAGGAGGCGGCCGCGCGCGCCGCGCGCTGGATCGCGCTGGTCACCACGCTGGCGACCTTCGCGCTCTCGATTGTGGTCGTCGCCAGCTTCGACGCCCACCAGGCCGGCTTCCAGATGGTGGAGAACCAGCCCTGGTTTGCCGGCTTCCGTTATCGCATGGGCGTCGACGGCCTTTCGGTGCTCTTCGTGCTGTTGACCGCGTTTTTGCTCCCGCTCTGCATCGCGGCCAGCTGGACGTCGATCAAGGAGCGCGTGCTCGAGTACATGATCGCGTTCCTGGTGCTCGAGACCCTGATGATCGGGGTCTTCTGCGCCCTCGACCTGATCGTCTTCTATCTGTTCTTCGAGGGTCAGCTGATGCCGATGTTCCTGATCATCGGGGTCTGGGGCGGCCAGCGCCGGGTCTACGCCGCCTACAAGTTCTTCCTCTACACGCTCTTGGGCTCGGTCCTGATGCTGGCGGCGATCCTGGCCATGATCGGGATCACGCACACGAGCTCGATCCCGGATCTTTTGACCTACCACTTCGATCCGAAGCTGCAGGTCGTCCTCTGGCTCGCCTTCCTTGCCTCGTTCGCGGTCAAGCTGCCGATGTGGCCGGTGCACACATGGCTCCCGGATGCGCACGTGGAGGCGCCGACGGCGGGCTCGGTCATCCTGGCCGGCATCCTTCTGAAGATGGGCGGCTACGGCTTCCTGCGCTTCTCGGTGCCGATGTTCCCGAACGCGTCGCACACCTTCGCGCCCTTGATGTTCGCGCTTTCGGTGGTGGCGATCGTCTACACCTCGCTGGTCGCGTTCCGGCAGACCGACGTGAAGAAGCTGATTGCCTATTCGTCCGTCGCCCACATGGGCTTCGTGACCATGGGCATCTTCTCGGGGACCCTGCAGGGCGAACAGGGCGCCATATTCCAGATGCTCAGCCACGGGCTGATCAGTGGCGCGCTCTTCCTTTGCGTCGGCGTCGTCTACGACCGGATGCACACGCGCGAGATCGCCTTCTATGGCGGCCTGACGGCAAGGATGCCGTGGTACGCCGCGGTCTTCATGCTGTTCTCGCTCGGCAACGTCGGATTGCCCGGCACGTCGGGGTTCGTTGGCGAGATCCTGAGCCTTGTGGGCGTCTATCGCGCCTCGACCTGGACGGCGATCTTCGCCGCAACCGGTGTCATCCTCTCGGCCACCTACGCGCTCACCCTCTATCGGCGGATGATGTTCGACCCGCTGACCAATCCGAAGCTCGAGACGATCACCGACCTCGAGCCGCGCGAGACGGCGATCTTCACCCCACTGATCATTGGCACGGTCGCGCTCGGCCTTGCGCCCTGGCTCGTGCTGAATCTGACCATGGCCTCGGCCGCGAAGTACGTCGCCCTCTACCAGCTGTTCGGCGGCGGGTGATCAGGCGATGAACCTCGCAAACGCCATGATGCTTGCGCTGCCGGAGCTCTTCCTGGCCATCAGCGCGCTCGCGCTCCTGCTCGTGGGCGCGATGCTGCGCCCAAGCGCCGTCGCGGTCTGGGTCGCGTCGGGAGCTGCGCTCATCGTCGCCGCCGTGCTCGCCGCCATCGGCCCGCTCGGAACCGCGTTCGCCGGCGGCTTCGTCGCCGACCAGGCCGCGGCGTTCGCCAAGGTGGCGATCTATCTGGCGACGGCGGTTGCGCTGTTCCTAGGCTCCGGCTGGCTCGGGCGGCTCAAGGCGCGGCAGTTCGAGTATCCGATCCTGATCCTGCTCTCGGCGCTCGGCATGGGGATCATGGCCTCATCCGGCGACCTGATCTCGCTCTACGTCGGCGTCGAGCTCCAGTCGCTCGCCGCTTACGTGCTCGCCGCCTTCCGCCGCGATGACGCCAAGGCCTCGGAGGCGGCGCTGAAGTACTTCGTGCTCGGCGCGCTTTCGTCGGGGCTTTTGCTCTACGGCGCCTCGCTGATCTACGGCTTTGCTGGCTCGGTGAAGTTCGCCGATATCGCCGTCGCGGCCCACGCGGGCGCGGCGAACGGGGTGCTCTTCGGCCTCGTCTTCCTGATCTGCGGGCTGGCGTTCAAGGTCTCGGCCGCGCCGTTCCATATGTGGATCCCCGACGTCTACGAGGGCGCGCCGACGCCGGTCGTGGCCTTCTTCGCCGCGGCGCCCAAGCTCGCGGCCATGGTCCTGTTCGCGCGCGCGCTCGCCGACGCCTTCCCGGGCGCCGCCGATCAATGGCGGCAGGTGCTGATCGTTATCGCCGTCATCTCCATGCTGCTGGGCGCGTTCGCGGGCCTCGTGCAGAAGAACCTCAAGCGTCTCTGGGCCTATTCCTCGATCGCCAACATCGGCTACGCGCTCGTCGGCCTCTCGGCCGGCACCCAGGAAGGCGTGCAGGCCATGCTCGTCTTCATGGTCCTCTACATGATCGACGTGACCGGTTTCTTCGCCTGCCTCATGGCGCTGAACCGCGACGGCAAGCCGATGGAGACCATGGACGACATGGCCGGCCTGATGCGTGAGCGGCCGGGCATGGCGCTGGCCATGACTGCGTTCGCCGTCTCGGCCATCGGCTTTCCGCCGTTCTCCGGCTTCTGGGCCAAGGTCTATGTGTTCAAGGCGATCATCGACGCCGGTTACGGCTGGGTCGCCGTGGTCGGCCTGGTCTCCAGCGTGGTCGCGGCCTTCTACTACCTGCGCCTGGTCAAGGTGATGTGGTTCGATCCGCCGGGCGGCGCGGTCGACGCAGGCCCCGCCGACGCCCGCGGGGTCGCCTTTGCGGCGGCGCTCTTCTCCTTCCCGGTCGTGCTCGTCGCGCTGATCGGTCTTGATCCATTGGCGAAGTCGGCTGCATCCGCCTTCGGGCTGGGCTAAGCTCAATCCCATGACGTCGATCCGCACCGCGCCGCGCATACTGGCGTTCGACGTCGTCGATTCCACCAACGCGGAGGCGCGCCGGCGCGCCGAAGCCGGCGAGGCGGGTCCCGTCTGGATCACCGCGACCCGGCAGACGGCCGGCCGCGGCCGGCGCGGGCGGAGCTGGGAGACCGGGGCCGGCAACCTGGCGGCGACCCTGCTTATGGTCACCGACCGCCCTGCGGCCGAGGCCGCGCAGGTCTCCTTCGTCGCCGCCCTCGCCGTCGCCGACCTGGCCAGCGCCTACCTGCCGGCCGAGCGGGTGAAGCTGAAATGGCCGAACGACGTGATGGTCTCGGGCCGCAAGCTTGCCGGCATCCTGGTGGAGTCCGGCGCGCGGGAGGAGGGCGGCCTCTGGCTCGCCATCGGCATCGGCGTCAATCTGGCCAGCGCCCCGGCAGCCGCCGACCGGCCTGCCACCACCGTGGCGCATGAAGCCCAGACGCCGCCGCCGGAGCCGCTCGCCGCCCTGGAGGGCCTGGCCGCGGCGTTCTCCGAGTGGCTATTGCGCTGGGACGCGCGTGGCTTTCCGCCCATCGCCGAAGCCTGGACCGAGCGCGCCTACGGGCTTGGCGAGACCTGCACCGCCCGGCTGCCCGGCGAGGAAATCGAGGGCGTCGCCGAGGGCCTGGACGGCGACGGCGCGCTTCGCCTTCGCCTGCGCGACGGACGCCTTCGCCGCATCACCGCCGGCGACGTCTTCTTCGGGGCGGCCTGAGCCATGCTGCTCGCCATCGAGCAGGGCAACACCAACACGCTCTTCGCCGTGCACGACGGCGACGAGTGGACCGCCCAGTGGCGCGCGGCGACAGAATCCACCCGCACCGCGGACGAATACGCCGTCTGGCTCGCCCAGCTCCTCGCCATGCGCGACCTGTCGATGAAGGACCTCGACGCCTGCATCGTCTCCAGCGTCGTGCCGCAGTCGGTGTTCAACCTCAGGAACCTCGCGCGGCGCTACCTGCACACCGAGCCGCTGGTCGTCGGCGAGAACGTCGATCTCGGTATCCAGGTGCGCATCGACAAGCCGTCGGAGGCCGGCGCCGACCGGCTGGTGAACGCCATCGGCGCCCATGTCGCCTACCCGGGCGACCTGATTGTGGTCGACTCCGGCACGGCGACCACCTTCGACGTCGTCGCCGCCGACGGCGGCTTCGAGGGCGGCGTGATAGCGCCGGGGATCAATCTCTCCATGCAGGCGTTGCACGATGCGGCGGCCAAGCTGCCGCGCGTGGCGATCCGCCGCCCGGAGAGCAACCACGTGGTGGGCCACGACACGGTCGAGGCCATGCAGTCCGGCGTCTTTTGGGGCTACATCTCGATGATCGAGGGGCTCGTGCGGCGGATCAGGGAGGAGCGGGGCAAACCGCTCACCGTCGTCGGCACCGGCGGCATCGCCTCGCTGTTCGAGGGCGACACCGACGCCATCGACGTCTTCGACCACGACGTCACCATCCGCGGCCTTCTGGAGATCTACCGGCGCAACAAGGGCCGGCCGGCCGCATGACGGCCAATGCCAACGACGAGCTCGTCTTTCTGCCCCTGGGCGGGTCGAACGAGATCGGGATGAACTTCAACTGCTACGGTTACGGGCCTGCCCATGACCGCAAGTGGATCATCGTCGACGTTGGCGTGACCTTTGGCGACGACACCACCCCGGGCGTCGAGATCATCATGCCGGATCCCGCCTTCATCGAGGAATGCGCCGACGACATCCTTGGCGTGGTGCTCACCCACGCGCACGAGGACCACATCGGGGCCATGGGCTGGCTCTGGCCGAGGCTCGGCGCGCCAATCTACGCCACCCCGTTCACCGCCTTTTTGCTGCGCGAGAAGATGCGCGAGCGCGGCGTGCTCGACAAAGCGAAGATCACCGAGGTGCCGCTGAACGGGTCGATCAAGCTCGGCCCGTTCGACCTCACGCTGATCACGCTTACCCACTCCATCCCCGAGCCGAACGGGCTGGCGATCCGCACCCCGCTCGGCGTCGTGCTGCACACCGGCGACTGGAAGATCGACCCCGATCCGCTGCTGGGCGGCGTGACCGACGAGGACGCCATCCGTCGCCTGGGCGACGAAGGCGTGCTGGCCATGGTCTGCGATTCCACCAACGTCTTCGTCGACGGGACCGCGGGATCCGAGGCCGACGTGCGCGAAACGCTGAACCGGCTGATCGGCTCCCTGCACGGCAAGATCGCCGTCGCCTGCTTCGCCTCCAACGTCGCGCGCATGGACTCCACCATCCGCGCCGGCCTGGCGAACGGCCGCCGCGCCTGCCTGGTCGGACGCTCGATGCTGCGCATGGCGGCCGCCGCCCAATCGGTCGGGCTCCTGAAGGGCCTGCCGCCGTTCCTCAGCGATAACGAGGCCGGCCGCTTCGGCGACGAGGACATCCTCTACCTCTGCACCGGCAGCCAGGGCGAGCCGCGCGCGGCGCTCTCGCGCATCGCCGACGGTACGCACCCGCACGTCAAGCTGGGCGCCGGCGACCACTGCATCTTCTCCTCGCGCATCATCCCGGGGAACGAGGTTCCCATCCGCAATCTGCAGAACAAGCTCGCCGATCGTGGGATTCGTCTGTACACGGAGCGTGATCACCCGGGAATCCACGTTTCCGGCCACCCGTGCCGCGACGACCTGACCGAGATGTACAGCTGGGCCAGGCCGCAGATCGCCATCCCCACCCACGGGGAGCGGCGGCATCTGCTCGAGCACGCCGCGCTCGCCCATGACCTGCAGGTGCCGCAGACCGTGGCGCCCCGGAACGGCGAGATGGTGCGCCTCGCGCCCGGCCGCGCGGAGATCATCGATGAGGTCCCCTCGGGCCGCCTCTACGTCGACGGCGGCGTGCTCACGGTCGAGAACGGCGAGGCGTTGCGCGAGCGCCGGCACGCGTCCCACTCCGGCGTGCTGACCGTCGCCGTCGTCCTCGACGATGACGGCCGCATTGCCTCGGGCCCGCAGGTGAACGCGATCGGCCTGCCCGGCGACGAGGCGACGCCCCTCGACCAAGCGCTCGACGACCTGGCCGACGCCGCCGAACAGGCAATCCGCGGCTTGAACGACTACGAACGTGAGGACGACCACCTGGTCGAACAGGCCCTGATGCGCACCCTCAAGCGCACCGCCTTCCGCATCTGGGAGCGCCGCCCCATCGTCACCGCGACGGTGATGCGGGTGTAGGCGCCACGCGCTTGCGGCGGCGGACCTTCCTATGAAAGGAATTGCGGGCCGCGCGCCTTGGCGGTCGCAGGGATTTCAGGACCTCTTTTATGGACGGACCGATTTCGATTGGCGCGCGGCTTTCGGAGCTCGCGCGGGAGCGGCCGGAGCGGCCGGCGATCACCGATGAGCATCGCACCGTCACCTGGGCCGAGCTCGACCGGCGCACCAACCGGATTGCGCGGGCGCTCGAGAGCCTCGGCGTCAAGCAGGGCGACCTGGTCACGGTCGGCCTGCAAAACAGCGTCGACTATTTCGAGGCGGTCTATGGAATCTGGAAGGTCGGGGCGACGCCGCAGCCGATCTCCTGGCGCCTGCCCGCCCACGAGGCGGAAGCGGTCATGGCGCTCGCCGAAACGCCGATCCTGATCGCCGGCGAGACCATCGAGAGCAGCCGCCCGCGCTACGACGTCGACGCGCTGCTTGCCCTGTCGGGCGACGACAGCCGGGTCGAGGACCGCGTCCCGCCCATCTTCAAGGCCCCGACCTCCGGCGGCTCGACCGGCCGGCCGAAGCTGATCCTGGCCGGCCAGCCCGGAGTTGTCCTGCGCAGTCCCGCGGGCGCGACAGGCGGCTATCGGCTGACGAGTGAGGACGTGATGGTCATGCCAGGCCCGCTCTATCACAACGGCCCCTTCACCTGCGCGGTCACGGGCCTGAACCTCGGCGCCCATCTCGTCATCCTGCCTCGCTTCGACGCCGAGAAGACGCTGACCGCCGTCCAGCAGCACCGCGCGAGCTGGCTCTACGTCGTGCCCACGATGATGAGCCGCATCTGGCGGCTCCCCGAGGGGGTGCGCGAAGGCTACGACGTCACCTCGCTCCAGACCGTCTGGCACATGGCTGCGCCGTGCCCGCCGTGGCTGAAGGAGTCCTGGATCGATTGGCTCGGCCCGGACGTGATCATGGAGCTCTACGCCGGCACCGAGGCGCAGGCCGCGACCATCATCACCGGCGCCGAGTGGCTCGAGCATCGCGGCTCGGTCGGCAAGGTGGCGTTCGGCGAAATGGCCGCCTTCGACGCTGACGGAAACCGGCTGCCGCCCGGCGAGATCGGCGAGGTCTACCTGCGCCGCCCGCCCGAGTTCCCGCCCTCCTACCAGTATCGGGGCGCCGAGGCGCGCACCTTGCCAGACGGCTGGGAGAGCCTGGGCGACATCGGCTCGTTCGATGCGGACGGCTATCTCTACCTCGCCGACCGGCGCACCGACATGATCCTGGTCGGCGGCTCCAACATCTATCCGGCCGAGATCGAAGCGGCGCTGGACGAGCATCCGCTGGTGCAGTCGAGCGCGGTCGTCGGCCTGCCCGACGAGGAGATGGGCGCGACCTTGCACGCCATCGTCCAGCCGCGCGAGGGCCTGACCGAGGCGGCGCTGCGCGAGCACCTGCGCGACATGCTGGTCACCTACAAGCAGCCCCGCACCTACGAGTTCGTGCCTGAGAACATCCGCGACGACGCTGGCAAGGTCCGCCGCACCCAACTCCGCGACGAACGCATTGCGCGCATGAAGACGACGGCGACCGCCTGACCAACCACCAAGCACACCAAGCACACCAAGCACACCAAGGGTTCTGAGAGGGTGCAGCCGCGGTTAGTCAGAACCCTTGGTGTGCTTGGTGGTCGAAATCGACCATGCCGCTTCGCGGCGTCGGTCGATCAAGCGGCCAACATGACCCGCGCGCCGGAGTAGTGCCGCCAGAGGATCCAGGCTGAAGCGGCGACGGCGGGGAGGGCCAGGAGGATCGGGATGGCCAGCGAGCCGCCGGCGGCGACGATGGCGGCGGCCGAGAGGCAGGCGAAGAAGCAGCCCACGTCCCAGCCGCCCTCGGTCGTCATGTGGAAGCGGAAGCTGCAGGGCGAGGCCTTGGCCAGGTTGTAGGTCACGGTCCCCAGCGTCGGCGACAGCAGCGGGATGAGCAGCGCGCCAAGCGCGTTCGCCCCGACGGCGAGCCACGGCAACCCGATGCTGGCCGCGCGCGAGACGACGATGAGCGTTGCGAGGCCGTAGGTCGCGGCCACCGCCCGGCGTCCGCCGCCGAGGTCGATGTGGCGTCCGAACACCAGCGCGCAGACCGCGCCAACCGCGCCCGCCAGCGCCATCGCCCCGCCATAGGCCGCAAAGCTCTGGTGCAGGGTCACGAAGAGCGCGATCTGCCAGATGAAGACGTAGCTCGCGTCGAACCAGCCATCGGCGGCCAGTAGCGCGCCGGCCACCCGCGCCGCGCGGTAGGCGCCCGGCGCCTCCGGCGCAACCGCGACATTCGGCGCGCCGATCAGCGGCAGCACCGCCAGGAGCTGCACGATGCCGACAGCGCCGAACGCCCAGCGCGGGCCGAACGTGATCAGGGCCGCCGCGCCCATCAGCGGCGCGACGATGCCGATCGCCGCCGTCAACGCCTCGCGCACGCCGATCTGGCTGCCGCGATGCTCGGCGTCCCCGATCTGCGCGAAATAGGCGTTGTAGGCGACCCAGTAGACCATGTCGGAGATGGCCGAGACGACACAGAGCACGGCCAGCATCGGGCCCACGCCCTGCACCTCGGCCAGCACCGGGTATTCGACGGCAAGGCCGATCGTACCGACGATCAGCATCGGCCTGACGCCGAACCGCCTCGCCGGCCAGATCAGCAGCGGGCGCACGCAAAAGCGGCCGCCGACGATCGCCGCCTCGGCGAGCAGCGTCATCGGGACTGAGACGCCGGCGCGCAACAGGAAGGCGAAGAAGAAGACGCCCCCGGCGCCGACCGCGAGCGCGCGGACGCCGGAGTGCAGATTGACGCGATTGACCGCGTCATTGGTGAAGAACGGCATGGGATAACCGAGGAGCGACGTTGTGGGGCGAGTCGGGCGAACCGGCTCGGGCGTCGCTAGGCGCTACGAATTCGGTCCCACACGGCAAAGCCGCTCCTCGGACGGTGCAGCGAGTTTGCATCGCCAGTCGCCGCCTCGCAAGGCGGAACAAGCCCGCCCCATTGTCCTGCTGCGTCCGAAAACCGCGAGACGACCCGCTCGCAAGGCCGCACAAGCTTGTCGGACAAGCCTGTTTGCCTGGAGTTGAGCGTGAGCGCAGAGACTGACGCCCTTGAGCGGGCCTACCACCATGCCCTGACCTATCTCGCCGGGCTCGACGCACAGTCGGTCAGCGCAACGACATCGGCTGCAACGTTGCGCACCCGCCTGGCCGCGCCGCTTCCCGAGACCGGAACGCCGGCGGCAAGGGTGATCGACGACCTCGTCGCGGCGACCGAAGGCGGTCACGTCGGCTCGGCCGGCGGCCGCTTCTTCGGCTGGGTCATCGGCGGCGCGCTGCCGTCGGCGCTCGGCGCCGACTGGCTGACGTCGACCTGGGACGAGAACACGACGATCGCCGCCAGCGGGCCAGCCGGCGCGGCCGTCGAGGAGGTCGCCGGCGCCTGGATCAAGGAGGTGCTCGACCTGCCGCGCGAGGCGTCGTTCGCGTTCACGACCGGCTGCCAGATGGCGCATGTCACTGGCCTCGCGGCGGCCCGCCACGCGTTGCTCGCCCGCGAAGGCTGGGACGTCGAGGAGCAGGGGCTGTTCGGTGCGCCGCCGATCCGGGTGCTGGCGAACGACCAGCGCCACGGCTCGGCCGTCAGGGCGCTGCGGTTTCTCGGTTTGGGCGCGGGGTCCTTGCGGTCGCTTCCGACGCGGGACGGGCGGCTCGGCCGCTCGACGCTAGAGCAGGCTCTGGCGGACGGCGGCGGGCCGACGATCGTGCTATTGAACGCCGGCGATTTGAATCTCGGCGCCTTCGACGACTTCACGCGGCTCATCCCCATCGCTAGGGCCGCCGGGACTTGGGTGCATGTCGACGGCGCCTTCGGGCTCTGGGCGCGAGCGAGCCGGGAGCACCGCGCGCTGACCGAGGGCGTCGACCTGGCTGACTCCTGGGCCACCGATGCGCACAAGTGGCTGAACACCCCGAAGGACATCGGCGTCGCCATCGTACGCGACGCTGTGGCGCACCGGGCCGCGATGACCCAGAGCGCGAGCTACATCGACACCAGCGGCGAGCTGCGCGACGCCATCGATTGGACGCCTGACTGGACCCGCCGCGCCCGCGGCCACGCTGTCTATGCCGCGCTCCGCGAACTCGGCCGGAAAGGGGTCGCCGACATGATCGACCGCTGCTGCCGGCAAGCGGCGACGATGGCGGAAGGGATCGCGGCCCTGCCGGGCGCAGAGCTGGTCGCGCCCGCGATCCTGAACCAGGCGATGGTTCGCTTTCCAGATCCGCGCGCCAGCGACGACGACGCTCACGATCGCCAAACGCTGGCGGTGATCGATGCGGTGAACGCGAGCGGCGAAGCCTACTTCAGCGGGACAGTCTGGCAGGGCCGTCGCGCCATGCGCATCAGCGTCTGCAACTGGCGCACGACCGACCGCGACGTCGAACGCGCGGTCGCGGCGGTCGCGGCTGCGCTTAGGGGCTGAATCGCCGCCCGCCTTCATTCGGCGGCCCGGCGGTGCTACCCACGCGCCCATGATCGGCAAACTGAATCACGTCGGCGTCGCCACCCCCTCCATCGAAGACTCGTGGAAGCTCTATCGCGAGGTGTTCGGGGTCACCGACATCACCGAAAAGCGCGCCCTGCCTGAGCAGGGGGTGTGGGTGAGCTTCGTCAACCTGCCCAACGCCCAGATCGAGCTCATCGAGCCGTACGGCGACAACTCGCCAATCACGCAGTTCCTCGAGCGCAATCCGCGCGGCGGCCAGCACCATGTCTGCTTCGAGGTGCCCGACATCGTCGCGGCGCGCGACGAGATGCGTGCGAAGGGCGCGACCGTGCTCGGAACCGGCGAGCCGCGCATCGGCGCCCACGGCGTGCCGGTGATCTTCGTGCACCCGAAGGACATGGGCGGGGTGCTGGTCGAGCTGATGCAGGAGCCGACCGCGGCGCACTGATGGGTCCGGGCCTCACCTTCGTCGTCTATCTCACCCTCTGGTGGATCGTCTTTCTGGCCATCTTGCCGATGGGCACGGTCAGCCATTCCGAGGCCGGCATCGATCACGGCGACGGCGGCGATCCTGGTGCGCCGCTCGAGCCCAAGATCTGGCGCAAAGCGCGGACCGCGACCTGGGTCGCGGTAATCCCGCTGGTCGTCATCTGGCTCACCGTCTTCTTCCACTTGATCACCCTGCCCAGCCTGACCGGCGGCGGACCGGGCATCGGATGACCGCCGAGGCAAAGCCCGCCGGGCCGTTCAGCTTCTGGGAGCGCTCCGTCGCTCTCCGCTACTTGCGCGCCCGGCGAAAGGACGGCGGGGTGGCGCTGATCTCCACCATCTCCTTCATCCTCATCATGCTGGCGGTGGCGATCCTGATCATCGTCATGTCGGTGATGAACGGGTTCAGGAGCGAGCTCTTGGACCGCATCCTCGGCTTCAACGGGCATATGCACGTGACCGGCATGGTGACAGCCGAGCCCGAGCTCGATCTGGCGCTCGCGCGCATCCGCGCCGTCCCCGGCGTCGTGGAGGCCGCGCCGATCATCGATGCGCAGGCGCTGGTGCAGGGGCGCGGCCAGTCATCCGGCGCAATCGTGCGCGGGATGACGCCTCAGGACGTGCGCGCGACCCCGTTCATCGCTGGCAACATCAAGTCCGGCTCGCTGCAGGGGTTCGGCCGGGGCGACGACGGCGGCGATCTCATCTTGGTCGGCGACCGGCTGGCGGCGGCGATGGGGGTGGAGCCGGGCGACACGCTGGTTCTGACCTCGCCGTCGGCGGGCGCGACCGTGCTGGGCTCGGCGCCGGTCAGCAAGGCCTACACCGTCGCCGGGACCTTCAGCGTCGGCATGAGCCAGTACGACGAGTCCTTCATCTATATGCCGCTCGCCCAGGCGCAGCTCTTCTTCGGGCGTGGCAACGCGGTGGATTCGATCCAGATCATGGTCGACGACCCCGACCGCACCGAGGACATGCGGCCGACCATCCAGCGCGCGGCCGGGCCTGACGGCGTGGTCAGCGACTGGCGCGACCAGGAACAGGCCTATTTCAACGCGCTGGAGGTCGAGCGCACGACCATGACCCTGATCATGGGCCTTCTCGTGCTGATCGCCGCGGCCAACATCATCTCGTGCCTGATCATGCTGGTGAAGAACAAGGGGCGCGATATCGCGGTGCTGCGGACGCTGGGAGCGGGGCAGGGGGCGATCCTGCGCATCTTTTTCCTGGCCGGCGCGATGATCGGCGGGCTCGGCACCGCCGCGGGCCTGCTGCTCGGCCTGCTGTTCTGCGCCAACATCCAGACCATCCAGGCAGTCGTGGAGTGGGCCACGGGCACGCAGGTGTTCAATGCCGAGATCTACTTCCTCTCCCACATCCCGGCGAAGATCGACTGGGTGGAGGTGGCCGGCGTCGCGGCGTTCTCGCTCGGCGCCTCCTTCCTCGCCACCCTGCCGCCGGCCTTCCAGGCGGCCCGGCTCGACCCGGTCGAGGCGTTGCGCTTTGAGTGAGCCGATCCTGAGGCTCAAGGGGGTCACGCGCGACTATCCCTCCGGCGACAAGGTGCTGCACGTGCTGCGTGGCGTCGACCTCGACGTCCATCCCGGCGAGGTCGTAGGCCTGATCGGGCCGTCGGGCTCAGGCAAGTCCAGCCTGCTGCACGCAGCAGGCCTCCTCGAGCGGCCGACGTCGGGGCAGATCGTCATCGACGGGCGCGACTGCTCAAAGCTCGCCGACGCCGCGCGCAGCCGCGTGCGGCTGGGCCTGATCGGCTTCATCTACCAATTCCACCACCTGGCGCCGGAGTTCAGCGCCCTCGACAACGTCGCGCTTCCGCAGATGATCGCCGGCCGCTCGCGCCCGAACGCACGCCGGCGCGCCGAGGCGCTTCTGACCCACCTTGGCTTAGGCGAGCGGCTGGGCCACCAGCCCGGCCAGCTTTCCGGCGGCGAGCAGCAGCGGGTGGCGATCGCCCGTGCGCTGGCCAACGAGCCCCGGCTGGTGTTGGCCGACGAGCCCACCGGCAACCTCGATCCCGAGACCTCCGGCGCGGTGTTCCAGAACCTCTACGAGCTTGCCACCGCGACCGGCGTCGCCGTCCTCATCGCCACCCACAACATGGACCTCGCCTCCCACATGCAGCGTGTCCTCGCGATCCGAGAGGGGCGGCTAGAGCCGCGGTAGATCCGCCTTCTGCGCCGCGACTGCGGCGCGGTCCTTTCACCACAAAGGGCGCCAAGGACACGAAGAGCGCGAAGGCGCCCCGCCTGTCGCCGTTTCGCGGTCACCCCCTTCGTGTTCCTTCGTGTTCTTCGTGATCTTCGTGGTTCAATCGGGCATCTAAGCGCCCGAGTCGCATCCGGAGGAGCACGATCCATGAGTGAAGCCGCCGAGCAGCCCAAACCCGCCTGGCCGGCGATGTCGATCGCCCAGGCGCATGCGCTGCTGACCGCGCCGGGCATGCCTTTCGAGATGGAGACGCTCGATATCCGGGGCGTGCAGACCCGCGCCTGGAAGAACGCGCCGCCGACGCTCCGCAGCGTGCTCGAAGCCGGCCGCGGCCACGGCGACAAGATCTTCCTGGTCTACGAGGACGAGCGCGCGAGCTTCGAGGCTTTCTTTCGCGCGACCTCGGCGCTGGCGCACGAGCTTCGCGCTCAGGGCGTCGAGAAGGGCGATCGCGTCGCCATCGCCATGCGCAACCTGCCGGAGTGGCCGGTCGCCTTCTACGCCGCCCAGGCGCTGGGCGCGATCGTGACTCCCCTGAACGCCTGGTGGACCGGGCCTGAGCTGGAGTACGGCCTGACCGATTCCGGAACCAAGGTCGCCATCGTCGATGCCGAGCGGCTCGAGCGCCTGGCCGAGCACCTGCACAACTGTCCGGACCTGAAGCGCATCTACGTCAGCCGCGAGGCCGAAGAGGTGGCCGATCCGAGGGTGATCAAGCTCGAGTCGGTGCTCGGCGCGACCGCCGACTGGGCCAGCCTGCCCGATTGGGCGCTGCCCGACGTCGAGATCGGCCCCGAGGACTATGCGACCATCTTCTACACCTCAGGCACGACCGGGCGGCCGAAAGGTGCGCTCGCGTCGAACCGCAACGTCAATTCCAACATCCTGACCGGCGCGATCGGCGGCCCGCGCACGTTCCTGCGCCGCGGCGAGCGGCCGCCGGCGCCGGATCCGAACGCCCCGCAGATGACGAGCTTGCTCTCGGTGCCGTTCTTCCATGCCACCGGCTGCTTCGCGATCCTGAACCCGATGCTCATTGGCGGCGCGAAGATCGTGATGATGCACCGCTGGGATGTCGTCCGCGCCTTCGAGCTGATCGAGCGCGAGAAGGTGACGATGGCCGGCGGCGTCCCCACGATCGCCTGGCAGTTGATCGAGCATCCGCTGCGCGAAAACTACGACCTCTCCTCGCTGCAGTCGGTGGCCTACGGCGGCGCGCCGTCCGCGCCCGAGCTCGTCCGCAAGATCAAGGAAACCTTCCCGAAGTCGTCGGCCGGGCAGGGATGGGGCATGACCGAGACGTCGGCTGGCGTCACCGGCAACTCGGCGGAGGACTATGAGGCCAAGCCGGATTCCTGCGGCGTACCCGTGCCCGTCAGCGACCTCAAGATCGTGACCGTCGAAGGGGATCGCGAGCTGGCGGTCGGCGAGGTGGGCGAGCTGTGGTGCCGCGGGCCGCAGGTCGTGCGCGAATACTGGAACAAGCCGGAAGCCACGGCCGAGACCTTCGTCGACGGCTGGGTGAAGACCGGCGACCTCGCGCGCCTCGACGAGGAGGGGTTCTGCTACATCATCGACCGCGCCAAGGACATGCTGATCCGCGGCGGCGAGAACATCTACTGCATCGAGGTCGAGAACGCGCTCTACGACCACCCGGCGGTGATGGACGCAGCCCTCGTTGGCATCCCGCACAAGCAGCTCGGCGAGGAGCCGGGAGCGGTCGTGACGCTGAAACCCGGCGCTGACGCCACCGAACAGGAGCTAAGAAGCTTCGTGGCTGAGCGTTTGGCCGCCTTCAAAGTTCCCGTCAAGATACTGTTCTGGCACGAAACTCTTCCCCGCAACCCCCAGGGTAAGATCCTCAAGAACGAGTTGAAAAAGCTGTTCGTGGAAGAGTGAGATCCGCTGAACCCGGCGGGGCCCGCGGGTCAGCGCGCAGAGAGCGCGGAGGCTCTGCGTTCTCTGCGCATCCTCTGCGCCCTCTGCGGTTAAGAGCTGAGGACCCGCTTGCGCGGGCTGTGCGGAGGATTCGGTGCCGCTAGAGCACTCACCGGAGGTCGTTCGCGAGCTCTTGATCGAGCGTGTCGGCGCTCGCGGCGATGGGGTCGCGGCCGGGCCTGTTTATGCGCCGCTGACGCTGCCGGGCGAGCGGCTGCGGGCGAGCGTTGCCGGCGACCGGGCTGAGTTCACGGAGATTCTGCAGCCGAGCGCCGAGCGGGTGACGCCGCCGTGCCCGCATTTCGGCGATTGCGGAGGCTGCGCGCTGCAGCAATGGGCGCTTGCGCCCTATCTCGTTTGGAAGGCGGAGCAGGTGAGGGCGGCGCTCGCATCGGTTCGTATAGAGACGGAGATCCTGCCGCCGTTCGCGTCGCCGCCGCACTCCAGGCGAAGGCTTGCCCTGCATGCGCGCAAGCTTGGCGGCCGCATCGCGGTCGGGTTCAAGGCGCGGCGATCGTGGCGTCTGGTGGAGATCGGCGTGTGCCCGATCGCCGATCCGCAGCTCGAGGGCGCGCTGCCGGCGCTCGCCGATCTCGCCGCGCCGTTTTTCGAGCACCCGAAGTCGGCCCCGACATTGCACGTCACCCTGACGGAAACTGGGCTCGACATCGACGTGACCGGCGTCGAGCGGCGCGCGGGCGGGCTCTCGGCAGATGCGCGCATGACCGTCGCCGAGCGCGCCGCCGCGCTCGACTTCGCCCGCGTCACCCTCGCCGGCGAGGTCCTCTACCAAGCGCGGCAACCGATCGTGCGGCTCGGGAAGGCCATGGTCGCGCTGCCGCCGGGCGCCTTCCTGCAGGCCGTGCCGGCTGCGGAAGCCGCGATGGCGGCGTTCGTCGCCGAGGCGGTCGGCGCCGCATCCCAGGTCGCCGACCTCTACTGCGGCGTCGGCACGCTGACGTTCACGCTGGCCGAGACCGCCGCAGTCAGGGCGATCGACCAGTCTGCCGCGGCGGTGAAGGCGCTGGCAGCCGCCAGCGGCTCGGTGTCCGGCCTCAAGCCGATCACGACCGAAGCGCGCGACCTCGTTCGTCGCCCACTGCTGGCGGCCGACATGAAGCGGCTGGACGCCGTCGTCTTCGACCCGCCGCGGGCAGGGGCTGCCGAACAGGCGCGCGAGATCGCCCGCGCGGCCGTGGCGCTCGCCATCGGCGTCTCCTGCAACCCGGCCACCTTCGCCCGCGACGCCCGCACGCTCGTCGACGGCGGCTTCGTCCTCAGAAAGGTGTTGCCAGTCGACCAGTTTCTCTGGTCGCCGCACGTGGAGCTCGTCGGCGTGTTCAGCCGCTGACCGACCGTTCGCGCCATGCGGCGATGAATGGCGTGAAATCGCTCGGCTGCGCGTCGTAGCTCAGCATGTCGGCCTGCACCGCCCAGGGCTGGCCGCTCGAGACCCAGATCTGCGCCACCGGACGAAGGTCGCCTGCGTCGTCGAGCGCCCCGCCGCGCACGTTGACGACTGCGGCGCCGGTTCGCCGCGTCCAGAGGCGGCTGTCGCAAGCCCCGCAGAGGGAGGAGACGCTCCTGAGCCCGCCGCCCAGGTCACGCGCGAGTTCGAAGGGCGCTTCGGCTGTGACCTCGAGCCCATCGCCCGGGAAGACCACGTTCATCGCAAACGGGCTGCCGGTGCGCTTCTGACAGAGGTGGCAGTGGCAGAGATAGGCGGTCAGCGGCGGCTTGCTGATGCGAAACCGCACCGCGCCGCAGTTGCAGCCGCCTTCGCGGATCTCATCGGCCATGGGCGGGACTCTGCCGCCAATCGAAGCCATCGACAATGCAAACGAGCCCCACCGGCGACTCCGCGCCCATCGCTAAGCGGTTTGCTGAGCGGGTCTCGGGGTGTGGCTTAATGCCTCTCAGTACCGCGCGCGTTCGATTGAGAAGTTCCCAGTTCGGCGGGCCCTGCGCTCGTCAAAAGCAGACCAACACCACCACCACCATTTCCGAGCTGGGACCTTCTCCATCGAACGCCGCGGCGCTTGCCTCGGGCGGCGCTCTCGCTCGCCCGTTCTAGCCGCTTGTCTGCAAGAGCCTCTCGCGGATGGCGGGCAGGTGCTCCTTGCCCCAGAAGAGCTCGCCATCGATGACGAAGCTGGGCACGCCGAAGATGCCGAAATCCTCGGCCGCTGCTCTGATGGCGTCGTGTTCGGCGCGGCCGGCGCCGACGAGGAAAGCGGTGAAGCCCGCCACGTCCGCGCCCGCTTCCGCCAGCAGCCCTGCACGACCGCCGGGTCTTCGATATTCAGCTCGCGCCGCCAGAAGCGCTCGAACGTGCGGTCGGTGTAGCCGCGCAGAACCGCATCGCCCTGGCGCTTGGCCCAGAGCAGGCCGATCGCGGCAATCGAGGAGTCCCAGATCTTCTGCGTGCCGCGCAGCACGAGCCCGCGTTTGTTCGCCTCGCGCCGGCAGTCCATGTAGGCGTAACGCACCTGCCGCCACTGGTGCGGCGTGCGGTTCTCCCAGATGACCTTGCCGGCGTCATCCACCTCGGCGGCGCCGCGATAGCTCGGGATGTCGAGCGTATAGGGCAGCCAGTCGAGAGTCGCGCCCGTCGCCTTCGCCATCTCGTAGATCAGGTCCTTGGCGATGAAGGCGTAAGGGCTCTTGTAGTCGATGTTGACGCTAACCGTTGGCATGGAACCCTCGAGATCGAGCTTGACGGTCGCCCCTCCCGGCTGGAAGGGCAAGCGATGCAGAACTTCCCAGACGACATCTTCACCGAGCCCGGGGACGTTGATCCCGACACACTGGCCAACCTGGGTCCGCTCGCGCCGATGGCCGGGGTCTGGGAGGGAACCAAGGGCCTCGACATCAACCCTGGCCCCGGGCCCCAGCGCCAGGTCTTCATCGAGCACATGGCGCTGCAGCCGATCGACCCGCAGACGAACGGGCCACAGCTCCTTTACGGGCTTCACTACGTCACCCGCATCGTCAAGCCGGACGCGCCAGAGACCTATCACCACCAGACCGGCTATTGGCTGTGGGACGCAGCGAACGAGACGGTCTTCCAGACGCTCGCCATCCCTCGTGTGCAGGCGGTGCTGGCGTCCGGCCATGCGACGAAGGACGCAAAGCAGTTCGAGCTTATGGCGACGCGCGGCTCGACCGAGGCCGGCATCGTCTCGGGCCCCTTCCTCGAATACGCCTTCCGCACCGACTCCTACCGGATCACGGTCACCGTCCACGACGACGGCCGCTGGTCCTACGACGAGGAGACGGTGCTGACCATCAAGGGCCAGGCGGCGCCCTTCCTGCACAAGGACTCCAACACCCTGACCCGCACCGCCCCACCCACCCCGAACCCGCTATTGCGAGCCTAGGCCGCCGACGGCGCTGCGATGCTCGGTTTAACCGCCAAGGACGCTAAGGACGCGAAGTGTTGATCCGCAAACGTCTGGGCGAGCGCGGCCCCCTTGGCGAACTTCGCGTCCTTAGCGGTTAAACGACTTCTACCCCGCCGCTTGGCCCCCGTCGGGGCGCCAGTCGAAGAGCGCTTGCAATGTGCGGACGGCCCGGCCGCGGGGGCTGGTGAGGTCGGGGTCGCGGCTCAGCAGCAGGCGTGCGTCGTCGGCGGCGACGGCGATAAGGTCGCGGTGGGCGGCGGGGTCGGCGAGCCGATAGGCGGGAAAGCCGCTCTGCTTCAGGCCCAGCGGATCGCCGCCGCCGCGCAGCTCGAGGTCCTTCTCCGCGATCAGGAAGCCGTCGTCGGTGCGCCTGAGGATATCCAGCCTGGACTGTGCAAGCGCGCTGAGCGGCGGGTCGTAGAGCAGGACGCAGGCGCTCTCTGCCTGCCCGCGCCCGACCCGCCCGCGCAGCTGGTGCAGCTGGGCGAGGCCAAAGCGCTCGGCCTGCTCGATGACCATGATCGAGGCGGCCGGCACGTCGACGCCGACCTCGACCACGGTGGTGGCGACCAGGAGCTTGATGCGGCCCTCGGCGAAGGCGGCCATGACCGCGTCCTTCTCGGCCGGCTTCAGCTGGCCGTGCACCAGCCCGACCTCTGGACCCAGCACTCGGCGCAGCGCCGCGGCGCGCGCTTCGGCCGCCGCCAGGTCGCTGTCCTCGGACTCGGCGACCAGCGGGCAGATCCAGAAGGCCTGCGCCCCCTGAGCGATCACCGCGCGCAGCCGCTCGACGACCTCGCCGATCCGCGTCTTCGGCGCGGCGCGCGTCGCCACCGGCTTGCGGCCAGGCGGCTTCTCCTCCAGCCGTGAGATGTCGAGGTCGCCGTAGACCGTCAGCTCCAGCGTGCGTGGGATCGGCGTCGCCGACATGGCCAGCACGTGGGCGCCGGCGCCCTTGTCGGTCAGCCGTTTGCGCTCGGAGACGCCGAAGCGGTGCTGCTCGTCGATCACGGTCAGCGCCAACGACCGGAAGGCGACGTCGTCCTGGAAGAGCGCGTGGGTGCCGACCGCGACGGCCGCCTGGCCGGAGGCGAGGTGCGCGAGCTTCTCGGACCGCGGCGCGCCGCGGTCGCGGCCGGTCAGGAGCACGGTCTTGATCCCTTGCGCCGCCAGGGGCTCGGCGATGGTCTCGAAGTGCTGGCGGGCGAGGATCTCGGTCGGCGCCATCAGCGCCGATTGCAGTCCGGCTTGCGCGGCGTCGGCCATGGCCAGCATGGCCACCATCGTCTTGCCGGCGCCCACATCGCCCTGCAGCAGGCGCGACATGCGCTGGCCGGACGCGAGGTCGGCGCGAACCTCGCCCAGGCTCCGCACCTGCGCGCCGGTGAGGCGGAAGGGCAGGGCGCGTTCCACCGCCTCGGCCAGCCTGCCCGAGCGGATGCTGGGCGCCGCCGCCGCCTTCTGTCCCGCTTTGCGTTGCGCCAGCGCGAGTTGGTGGGCGAAGAGCTCGTCGTAGGCCAGCCTGCGTCTGGCAGGCGCGCTGGGGGCCAGATCGGCGTCGGTCGAAGGCGCGTGCATGGCCGCCAGCGCCGCGCGCCAGCCCGGCCAGCGCTGGCGGGCTATCCAGGCCGCGTCCTGCCACTCGGGCAGCTCCGGGGCGCGGGCAAGGGCCTCCAACGCCAGCTTGCGCACCGTGCGCGCGTGCAGGTCGCCGCTGGCCGGGTAGATGGCTTCGAAGCTCGGGATCTCGTCGACCTGCTCGGCGGGCAGGAAGTAGTCGGGATGGGCGATCGTGATCTCGTCGCGGAACCGCTCCACCTTGCCGCTGACCGCGCGCCGCGCGCCGGGCGGATGCCGCAGGGCCAGGTGCTCGCCGGCGCCGCGGAACCAGACCAGGAACAGGAACCCCGCCTCGTCGAGCGTGCGGATGCGATACGGCAGGTCGCGGCGTCCGGGCGGGAAATGCTTGTCGATGGCGACGACGAAGGTCTGCGCTTCGCCCTCGCGCGCCTCGGCCGTTGTCGCCCGCGAGCGGTGCACGATGCTGTGCGGGCTCACGAACAGCACGTCGCGCACATACGGTCCCGCCAACCGCTCCAGCGTGGGCGCGAGCTTCGGCCCGACGCCCTTCAGCGAGGCTGACGGCGCGAACAGCGGGAAGAGAATCTCCGGACGCATGCCTTGCGCAGCATATAGTGCAGGTGGCGGCGGTTGCGCGGGCGTTCTATATGCGCCTTCCCATGCCTGACGCCCGCCTCGACAAACTGCGCTATCGCGCCTGGCGGCGAGGGTTTCGCGAGGCCGACCTCATCCTTGGCAGCTTTGCCGACGCGCGGCTCGCCGGCCTCGACCCCGCCGCGGTCGACGCCTTCGAACACCTGCTCGACCAGCCGGACCAGGACGTGTGGGATTGGGTGGTGCTCAACGTTCCTGCGCCGCCGTCCATCGACAGCGGCCTCATCGCGCAGATCCGCGCCTTCGACGTCAGCGGGGCGCTCCGCCGATGAGCCTGATCGAGCGCGAGCGCGCGGACCTGAGCAGCGTGGCGTTCGCGCCAGGCGCGCTCGAGCTTACCGGCGCCCCGGAGGGGTTCGATGCGCTGGCGGTCGCCGACATGACCCGCGCGCGGGGCGGCCTGACGGTCTTCGTCGCCCGCGACGGCGCGCGCGCTCAGGCCTTCGCCGACGCTTTCGACTTCTTCGCTCCGGATACCGAGCTGATCGCCTTCCCTGCCTGGGATTGCCTGCCCTACGACCGCATGAGCCCGTCATCGGGCATCGCCGCGCGCCGGGTGGCTGCGCTGGCGCGGCTGGCCAAGGGCGACGGCGAGGGACCGCGCGTCCTTGTCACGCCGGCCCACGCCTTGATGCAGCGCGTGCCGCCTCGCGCGATCCTGGGCGAGGCCGGGTATGCCGCCCGGGCCGGGCAGGAGGTCGATCTTGCCGGCCTCGAACGCTACCTCGCCGTCAACGGCTACCAGCGCGCCTCGACCGTCAGCGAGCGCGGCGAGTTCGCCATCCGTGGCGGCGTGATCGACGTCTTTCCACCGGGTGCGGACGAGCCGGTCCGCCTCGACTTGTTCGGCGATGTGCTCGAGACCATCCGCACCTTCGACCCGGTGTCGCAGCGCTCGACCGGCCGGCTCAATTCGATCGAGCTCATGCCGGTGTCGGAGGTGCTGCTCGACAACGACTCAATCGCCCGCTTCCGCCATGCTTACGGCTCGGCGTTCGGCGCCACGAGCGAGGACCCGCTGTTCGCGACGGTCAGCGAGGGCGGCCGGCGCGGCGGCATGGAGCACTTCCTGCCGCTGTTCTACCCCAAGCTCGAGACGCTGTTCGACTACCTGCCCGCCGATGCCTTGATCGCCCTCGACCATCTCGCCGATGCAGCACGCGACGAACGCCTGGCGATGATCGCGGACGCGTTCGAGGCGCGGATCGATGCCGACAAGGCGCGCGGGGCCCATCATCCGCTGCCGCCCGACGCGCTCTATCTCACCCCAGTCGAGTGGGACGCGCGGCTCGCCGTCCATCCGTCGCGCCGGTTCACGCCATTCGAGCACGAGGGCGCCGCCGACAAGGTCGACCTGGGCGCCAAGCTCGGCCGCACCTTCGCCGCCGAACGGGCCGCCGAGACGACCAACCTGTTCGAAGCGACCGTCGACCATGCGCGGCGGCTCACCGCCGCCGGCAAGCGCGTGCTCTTCGCCTCCTGGTCCGACGGCTCGTCCGAGCGGCTGGGGACCATGCTGGCCGACCATGGCCTGAAGGACATAGCGCTGGCGCGCGATTGGCCGTCTGTGCAGGGCAGGGACGCCCGTCAGCCGCTCCGGGTCGTCCTGCCGCTCGACGCCGGGTTCGAGACGCCGGACCTGGCCGTCATCTCCGAGACCGACATCCTCGGCGACCGCCTGGCCCGCTCTGGCCGGCGGCGGCGAGCGCAGAACTTCATCACCGAGGCCACCTCGCTCGCCCCGGGCGATCTCGTCGTGCACATCGACCACGGCATCGGCCGCTACACCGGCCTGCAGACGCTGACGGTGCAGGATGCGCCGCACGACTGCCTGGCCATCGACTACGCGGAGGAGTCGAAGCTCTACCTGCCGGTCGAGAACATCGACCTCCTCAGTCGCTACGGCTCGGACGCCGAGGGCGTGCAGCTCGACCGGCTGGGTGGCGCGGCCTGGCAGGCGCGGAAAGCGCGGGCCAAGGAACGCCTGCGCGAGATGGCCGAGAGCCTGATCGCCATCGCCGCCGCCCGGCAGCTGAAGGCCATCCCCGAGATCGATCCGCCGGCGGGGCTGTTCGACGAGTTCTGCGCCCGCTTCCCCTACGAGGAGACCGACGACCAGCTGTCGACGATCGGCGACGTGCTGACCGATCTGGCGTCCGGCCATCCCATGGACCGACTGGTCTGCGGCGACGTGGGCTTCGGCAAGACCGAGGTCGCGCTCCGCGCCGCCTTCGTGGTGGCGATGAGCGGCCGGCAGGTCGCGGTTGTCTGCCCGACCACGCTGCTCGCGCGCCAGCACTTCACGACCTTCACCGAGCGCTTCCACGGCTGGCCGGTGCGGGTGAGCCGCCTCTCGCGCCTCGTTCCGGCCGCCGAAGCGGCCAAGACCCGCGAGGGTCTGAAGAAGGGCGAGATCGAGATTGTGATCGGCACCCACGCGGTGCTGTCGAAACAGGTGCAGTTCCACGACCTCGGCCTCGTGGTCGTCGACGAGGAGCAGCACTTCGGGGTCAAGCACAAGGAGGCGCTGAAGACACTGCGCGCCGAAGTGCATGTGCTGACGCTCTCGGCCACGCCCATCCCGCGAACCCTGCAGATGGCGCTTTCCGGAATCCGCGAGATGTCGATCATCGCCACCCCGCCGGTCGATCGCCTGGCCGTGCGCACCCACATCACCCCGCTCGACCCGATCGTCATCCGCGAGGCGCTGCTGCGCGAGAAGTACCGCGGCGGGCAGGCCTATGTGGTCGCGCCGCGCATCCGCGACCTGCCGGAGATCCAGAAGTTCCTGCGCGAGCAGGTGCCGGAAGTGAAGTTCGTGACCGGCCATGGCCAGATGGCGCCGACCCAGCTCGAGGACGTGATGAGCGCCTTCTACGACGGCCGCTACGACGTCTTGCTCTCGACCTCGATCGTGGAGTCCGGCCTCGACATCCCGACCGCCAACACACTCGTGGTCTATCGCGCGGATATGTTCGGCTTGGCCCAGCTCTACCAGCTGCGCGGCCGGGTCGGACGGGCCAAGGCGCGCGCCTACGCCTACCTGACGACGCCGGAGCACCGGGCGCTGACCGCCTCGGCCGAAAAGCGCCTGCGCGTCATGCAGTCGCTGGACAGCCTGGGCGCTGGCTTCCAGCTTGCCAGCCATGATCTCGACATCCGCGGCGGCGGCAATCTGCTTGGCGAGGAGCAGTCCGGCCACATCCGCGAGATCGGCGTTGAACTCTACCAGCAGATGCTGGAGGACGCGGTCGCCGAGCTGCGCGCCAAGGCCGGCGCTGGCGAGATCGTGCTCGACCGCGGCTGGTCGCCGCAGATCAACGCCGGTGCGGCCGTCCTCATCCCCGACCACTATGTGCCTGACCTGAACGTCAGGCTGGCGCTCTACCGTCGTCTCTCCGACGCCGAGAGGCCCGAGGACCGAGAGGCGCTGGCGGCCGAAATGATCGACCGCTTCGGTCCGCTGCCGCCCGAGACCGGCCAGCTCCTCAAGGTCGTCGCCATCAAGGGCCTCTGCCGGCAGGCGAACGTTGCGAAGATCGACGTGGGTCCAAAGGGCGCCGCCATCAGTTTCCGCGACAACCACTTCGCCCACCCGACCGCGCTCGTCGCCTACATTCAGAAGAACGCCAGCACCTGGCGCATCCGCCCCGACCAGACGGTGCTCGTCCGCGGGGAATGGGAGACCTCCGACCAGCGCCTGGGCGCCGCTGAACGCATCCTGAGCGAGCTCGCCCGGATGGCGGGCGCGGAGGGGTAGGCCGCCTCAAGGCCAACTGGCGCGCGGCTGCGACCACGCCCAGCGACCTCGCCCGACCTGATCGCGAAGGCCCTGAGCGCCTAACTGATGATCGTGGGCATCGGCGGCGGGGCCGGCGGCTGGGCGCCGGCCTTGGCGGCGATCGCTTCGGCGAGCAGGCGCCGCGCACGCAGCCACATCTCCAGCCCCTGGACCACCATCATCCCAACCGCCAGGAGAACGAACGCGTCGGCGATGGCGATGATCGACAGATGCGCGACCGAAGCGCTCTCGAGCGCTGCGCCGCGGAGCGCGTAGCGGACAACGAGCAACCCGAAGATGAACACCAGACCGAGTGGTGAAGCGCGCGCGCTGAGCTCGTGGGTCTCCGGATGGACGTGGATGTGCATGGACTTGCCGCGCAGCCAACCCAGGCCGCCGCCGATGGCGAGCGCGACGACCAGCAGCGCGATGTTCGGGAAGTCGAGCGGCGGCGCCGAAGCGGTGAGCGCCAGCGCCATCATCGCTATGAAGATCGCCGGCCGGATCCACAGCCGCTCGATCCTGAGCGGCCGCGGCCGCGAATTTCTGAGGATCAGGATCGGGATGACGATCGCCAACGGCACGAGCAGGCCGATCAGCTGCGGACTCAAGCTCATGCGTGCGTCTATCCGGCCTTGAGCTGCAGCGCCGTCGCCGCCGCGCGTTCAAGCGCGCGGGCGGCGTTCTCGCCGGCCTCGACCTCGGCGACCCCGATGTCGAACTCGACCACGAACGGCGCGCGGTTCTCGCCGGCGTCGAAGGCGGTGCAGGCGATGACGGCGCAGATGCGCTCGCCGGCGGCCTGCGCGGCCGCCTGGCCGGTCGCCGGCAGCGCCAGGGCGAACACCTCTGGTCCGAGCCTGGCGGCGGTGTCCTCGACGCGGATCAGCCGGCCGATCATCGAGCCGATTTGCGGCGTCGCCCGGTCCAGCCAGCCGCCCTTGCGGGCCAGCGTCAGCTCCGGCCGGTCGGCGACGCGCAGCACGCAGAGCGACAACGGCCGCCGCCGCTGGCGGCTCGCTTGCACGAGCCGCGCGAGGTGGGCGGCGAACAGGTCGCGCGTGAAAAGGCCGGTCGCCGCGTCCATCAGGCCGGAGCTTCGCGCCTTCTCCAAGGCCTGGCGGATGGCGATCTGCCGCCGATAGGCGGCGGCGAGCTCGATCACCCGCTTGGCGGTCTCCAGCGCCGGCGTGTCCGGGGTCGCCAGGTCGGAGATGCCTCGGTGATAGGCCTCGGCCACGCCGATCTGGGCCGGGCTCTGCAGGTAGAGGAGGGCGGGGATGTGGTAGAGCCGGGTATTGCGCCGCATGCCGGTGGCGATCGAGAGCGCCTCCGACTGGTTCTCGCCGGCCCAGAGCGCGACCGCATCGAACGTGCGCTCGTGCAGGTAGTCGAAGGCGGTGTAGGCGGTGAACGCGCCCACCACCTCAGCGCCGGTGCGGGCGAGGGCGTTCGACAGCGCCAGGAACTCGGGCGCCGGCTCGCCGACCGCCAGGATGCGCAACGGGCTCGCCGCCTCGGTCGGCACTTCGAGCCGGCGTCCGCGTTCGGCGAAGGTTTCCCGCCGGAGCTCGAACTCCTCTTCGGCGATCGCCATGCGCACGAGAGATTCGAGCCGGAGCGCGGCTTGCGCCGGATGCAGCGGCGGCGCCAGCGTCAGATCGAGGTTGTCGGTCGGCGCCCCGGGTTCTGGCTCGCCGATGGCGATCACCGGCAGGCGGCGCGGTGCGTAGGCCGCCTTCAGCCGCCGCGCCAGCGTCGGCGCATCCTGCGGCCCCGTGGTGGCGTCCACGATCGCGGCTTCGATCTCCATGTCGGCCAGGGCGGCCAGGGCGGCGTAGGGACCTCTCGCCGTGAGCGTGCGCCAGCCCAGCCGGTCGAGCCCTTCGGCCAGCGGCCCCGCAAGGGCGTCATCGCGGGCGACGATCAGAACGCGCGCTCGGACCGACAACAGCTTCCCTTCCGTCTTGACGCCGCGGCGCCGTTTTCGCCGTCGCGCAACTGGACTAGCGTGGACTCAGGGCCCGCCGCCACCATAGCAGAGGCGCCGCAAGGCGGTAGCGATTCGGCGGCCCTCACCAAGGTGGGAGCGCCAGCATGGGCCAGGGGCCTTTATCGGGATTGAAGATCGTCGAATTCGCCGGCATCGGGCCGGGTCCGTTCTGCGGCATGCTTTTGTCGGACCTCGGCGCGGACGTGGTTCGCATCGACCGCAAGGGCTCGGGCCGGGGGTCAAAGTTCGACGTGACCAGCCGCGGACGGCGTTCGGTCGCACTCGACCTGAAGACCCCGCAGGCCGTCGAAGCCTGCCTGACGCTCATGCAGCGCGCCGACGCGGTGTTCGAGGGCTTCAGGCCCGGCGTGATGGAGCGTCTAGGCCTCGGTCCCGAGATCGCGCTCAAGCGCAACCCGAGGCTCGTCTACGGCCGCATGACGGGCTGGGGGCAGACCGGCCCGCTCTCGCAAGCCGCCGGGCATGACATCAACTACATCGCGCTCACCGGCGCGCTGGCGGCGATCGGCACGGCGGAAAAACCCGTCCCGCCGCTCAACCTGGTCGGCGATTTCGGCGGTGGGGCGCTCTATCTCGCCTTCGGCCTTTTGGCCGGGATCATCCACGCGCGGGCGACCGGCGTGGGGCAGGTGGTCGACTGCGCCATGACCGACGGGTCGGCCTCGCTGATGGCCATGTTCTACGGGATGACCGCCTCCGGTATGTGGCGCACTGGGCGCAGCGCCAACATGCTGGATGGCGGCGCGCAGTTCTACGACGTCTATCAGTGCAAGGACGATAAGTGGATCGCACTCGGATCAATTGAGCCTCAATTTTACGCACTACTACTTGAGAAGACGGGGATAAACGATCCACAGTTCAAGGCGCAGATGAACCGCGAAGACTGGCCCGAGCTGAAGCGCAAACTGGCCACGGTGATCAGGACCCGCACCCGCGACGAGTGGGAGGAGATCATGGGCGGCTCCGACGTCTGTTTCGCGCCGGTTTTGGGCATCGACGAGGCGCCCAGTCACCCGCACAACGCCGCCCGGCAGACTTTCGTGACCGTCGAGGGGGTGGTGCAGCCGGCGCCGGCCCCGCGGTTCTCGGCTTCACCCTCCGGCCCACCGGCGCCGCCGCCCGCGATCGGGGCGCACAACCGTGAGGCCCTGGCCGACTGGGGCTTCGACGCCGAGACGATAACGGCGTTGGAGTCGGTTGCGGCGCTCTGACGCAGAAAAAAATGCGCCGTCTTCAAGCTCGATTCAGCATGCCCCGCGCATAGTGGCGGCATCGTCGGCCGTGGTTCCTCCCTGTCCCTCCGGCAGCGGCCGACCTTGAGCGAAGGACGTTCCCCTGCGTCCCGGCGGCGGCGCGCTGTCCCTAGTGGCGGTGCGCCGCTTCTTTTTCGCGTCGACAAAGCGATGCGGGCGGCTATGTCGGGGGCGTGGACCAGCCCGCCGTTCAGGGGGCCGCGCAAGGCGTAGGCCATTGGGGGATCAGGCTTTTGAGCCTGCTCTGGCGGACGCTGGTCCGGATGTGGGGCCGCGACGTCATGCTTTACGTCGGCGGCGTTTCTTTCTTCGCCATGCTGGCGGTGTTCCCGGCGCTGGCCATCGTGCTCGGCGTCTACTCTGTTCTGCTCACGCCAGAGCAGGCTTTGGCGCAGGCCAGTGCGTTTGCGCAGATCCTGCCGCCCGCCGCGCTGACCCTCTTCCAGTCCGAGCTCCTGCGCCTCTCGCAGGCTCCAATCCGCGCCATCTCGCTGCAAAGCCTGCTGGCGCTCGTGATTGGCGTCTACGCAGCCCATCGCAGCTTCAAGGCGCTCTTCGCCGGGCTCTCCTTCATCCACGACGAGGAGACGCCGCGGGGCTTCTTGAGCTTCAACCTCCTGGCCCTGTTCGCGCTCCTGGCCGCGTTCGTGCTTCTGACCCTGGTCTCCGGCCTCTTCCTCGCGCTCCGCTTCGCCCGCACGGAGCTACACCTGCCCTTGCACCTGGGTTTGTTCTTGAACGAGTGGACCTGGGCATCCGTGGGCATCAGCATCGGGCTCACGCTGATCTATCGCTACGCCATGTCGAGCGAGCCGGTCTCATGGTGCCTGGCGGCGGTGGGCGGCGTCGCGGCGGCCGGCCTCTCCCTCGCGGCGTCGTGGGCCAGCGCCGTCTACGTCACGCAGATCGCCAACTTCGGCGCAACCTACGGCTCGATCGCCGCGGTCATCGTGCTGCTGATCTGGCTCTCCTGGAACGTGAACGCGATCTTCTTCGGCGCCTCGCTTACAACAGAGATCGAGCTCCTGACCCATCCGGCGGGACGAAAGCGGCTCAACCACCTGGTCCGCCCGCGGCGGCCTTCCTGACCACGAAAATCAGCGTGCCGGCGTCCTCGGTCGCTTCGATAAGCTCATGACCCGCTTCGCGCACGAAGTGGGGAGCATCGATCCGGGCGATCGGATCGTCGGCGATGAGCCGCACCACGTCGCCGGCGCGCATGGCTTCGAGCGCTCGACGCAGACGCAGTGTCGGAACGGGACAGCGATGGCCGCGCGCATCGACGGTGAGGGTGGCGGACGAAGCGGCCATTGGGCGCCTTCCTTTGGCGTGGGCGTTATTGCCCTCAAGCTCGGCTGGGTCACTCGCAGGCATGGTCAACGAAGACATCATAGAGACGAACGCGCCGGCCAGGCTCGATCGCTTGCCTTGGAGTCGTTTCCATTGGCTGGTGATCACCGCGCTGGGCGTGGCTTGGATCCTCGACGGGCTCGAGGTGACGCTCGTCGGGGCGCTCTCGGCCGTGCTGGGCGACCATCGCGCGCTGGGCTTGAGCGAGAGCCAGGTCGGCCTGACCGCGAGCGCCTACCTGATGGGCGCCATTCTGGGCGCGGTGGTGTTCGGACGGCTGTCCGACGCGTTCGGGCGACGGCGACTCTTCTTCGTCACGGTCGGCCTCTATCTCGCCGCGACGGTCGCCAGCGGACTCTCCTGGAACTTCGCCACTTTCGCAGCCTGCCGCTTCCTCACCGGCGCTGGCATCGGGGGCGAGTACGCGGCGATCAATTCGGCGGTACAGGAGTTGATCCCGGCCCGGCGGCGGGGCGTGACCGACCTTACGATCAACGGTAGCTATTGGATCGGGGCGGCGCTGGGCGCGCTGGGCTCTCTTGTCGTGCTGAACCCGCGCCTCTTCCCCGTCGCCATTGGCTGGCGCGTGGCTTTTCTGATCGGCGCCGCGCTCGGCGTCGTCATCGTCGCCATCCGCCGCCTCATCCCCGAGAGCCCCCGCTGGTTGATGACGCACGGCCGGTCGGCCGAGGCGCGGGCCGTGGTCGACGGGATCGAAGCGCAACTCACCGCCGCCGGCCATCGGCTCGAGCCGCCGGACAGCGCGCCGACGCTCCGCCTGACCGCGGCCGTTCGAGGCGGCTGGCTCGACATCGCCCGCACGTTGGTCGTGACCTATCCGCGCCGCACGTTCGTCGGCTTGAGCCTGATGGCGAGCCAAGCCTTCTGCTACAACGCCGTCTTCTTCACCTACGCGTTGATCCTGACCAAGTTCTACGGCGTGCCGGCAGCCGGCGTCGGTTGGTACCTCTTGCCCTTCGCGGTCGGCAATTTCTTCGGCCCGCTGTTGCTCGGTCACTTCTTCGACAGCCTCGGCCGGCGGCTGATGATCGCAGGGACCTACGCGCTTTCCGGCGTCTTGCTTGCGGTCACCGGCTGGCTCTTTGCGCACGGCCTGCTCAGCGCCGTCGAGCAGACGGCGGCATGGACGGTGATCTTCTTCTTCGCCTCGGCGGCGGCGAGCGCCGGCTACCTGACCGTGGGCGAGTCCTTCCCGATCGAGATCCGGGCCGTCGCCATCGCTTTGTTCTACGCGGTCGGCACCGGCATCGGCGGCGTGGCCGCCCCGGCGGTGTTCGGGCGGCTGATCGAGAACGGCTCGAGGCCTCAGCTCTTCGTGGGTTACCTGGTCGGGGCGGGCGCCATGCTGGCGGCCGCGGCGATCGAGGGCGCGCTCGGCCTCGATGCCGAGCGCAAGCCGCTTGAAGAGGTCGCCAGGCCGCTTTCGTTGGCGGACTAAGCGAAGACGCTGGCCACCTCGGAGGCGATCCCGTCCTTCGCGCGCCGAAGGGTCACGTAGACCACCGCCGAACCGACCGCGCCAATTCCGTAGACGATGCTGGAAATGAAGACGCCGACCAGGGTCGACGCGACGAGCTGCAGGCCAGCGGCTCCCTGCGTCAGGCCGACCACGAGCGCCAGGAGGCTGAAGAGCAGGACCGCTCCGGCCACGTATAGGGCTAGCAGACCACCGAGCAGCCAGCGGTGTCCTTGTGTCAGCCGCCACGCACGGCCCAGCGACGCGGTGACGCCGAATTGTTCGGCGACCACGACCGCGGTCAACGGCATCCAGGCGGTCATCAGGAAGAGACCAGGCAGGATAAGGGCGATCAATCCGCCCAGCACCGCCAGCCCGCTCAGGATGTTCGCGCCAAACAGGACGCCGAAACGGCCCGCGGCCGCCGAAAACGCCGCCTGGGCTCCGATCGGTGCTTCGCCGGCCAGCTCGTAGTAGACGATCAGAGCGACGCTGCCGAAGTAGAAGGCGCTCAGCACGCTCGACGCGATGTTCAATCCCGAATTCAGCGACGCGGGCAGTAAGGCGATAACAAGATCTGGCGCGCAGACCAGGAGCAGCGTCAGGACGCCGATGCCGGCAAAGCGCCGGCCGATGATCGCGAACGTCCGCGAGACGATCCAGCCAAGGTTCGGCGTCGCTGCGACGCCGCCTGCAATGCTCATGTCTTGGTCCAAACCATCAGCCCGGATCTTCCAGGTTGAACTGGTCCACGTCCTCGTGGAAGGCGAACACCTCGGCGTAGCGGCCCCAGGTGATCACCGCGTCGAGCGTCTCCTCGGCGTAGGTCTCGCTCATGAAGTCCTCGAGCTCGTCGCGGAAGCGCCGGGCCGGTGCCTGGTGCGAGGCGCGGTCGTCGAGCACGCGGCGAATGTGGGCGGCGAGCGGCACGTAGGTCAGTAGATGCTGGGCGAACAGCTGCTTGCGCTCGTCGACGTCGGCGTTGGCGTAACGCCGCCCGGCGGGGCTCAGCCGGATCGTGCGTCCGTCGATCTCCGCAAAGCGCATCAGCTGCAGCGTTTCGGCGATCGGCAACAGCTCGTCGGCCTCTAGCTGCAGATCGTTGGCCAGATCCGGCAGCTCGGCCTTGCCGTTGTTCGGCGGCGCGAACACCGACTCGATCATGCCGTTCAGCGTGTTGGTCGATATATGGGTCAACGCCATGCCGATGCCGGTGCCGGCAAAGCCGGTGACGGCATGGACCGCCGCCGTGGTCGGACGCGCGGTCATGCGCGCGTAGATGTCGTCGACCAGTGCGCGAAAGGCGGGATCGAGGCGCTTCCTGGGCTGCGGCAGGTCGACCTTGATCTCGGCGATGATGTGGCCCGGATTGGAAGCGAACACGCAAATGCGGTCGCACATCAAGACCGCCTCCTCGATGTTGTGCGTCACCATCAGGATCGAGCGGATCGGCATGCGGCCCTCGCACCAGAGGTCCAGAAGGTCGGTGCGCAGCGTCTCCGCCGTCAGCACGTCGAGCGCCGAGAAGGGTTCGTCCATCAGCAAGACCGAGGGCTGTACGACCAGCGCGCGGGCAAGGCCTACCCGCTGACGCATGCCGCCGGAGAGCTCCTTCGGATAGGCGCTCTCGAAGCCGTCGAGGCCGATCAGGTCGATGGCGGCAATGGCGCGCTTGCGCCGCTCATCCGGTGCGATGCCTTGCGCCTCCAGTCCAAGCTCGACGTTCTGCAGCACCGTCAGCCAGGGAAACAGGGCGAAGCTCTGGAACACCATGGCCACGCCGTGGGCGGCGTCGTCGCCGGGGATGTCCCGCACCATGACCGTGCCCTCGGTCGGCCGGATCAAGCCGGAGATGGCGCGCAGCAAAGTCGATTTGCCTGACCCGGAGCGGCCCAGCAGGCCCACGATCTCGTTCGGCTTCAGCGTCAAGTCGACGTGGTCGAGCACGAGCAGGTTGGCGCCGGCGCCCTTGCCATAGACGTGGCGCAGGTCGCGGACCTCGACCAGGTTCACGTCGTCGCGGGCGGGCGCCTCGAGCACGGTCATGGCGGGCTTTCCTCTAGTCCAGGCGAAGGCGCCGCGCGGCGAAACCGTAGAGCGGCCGCCAGAGCGTGCGGTTGATGATGATGACGAACACCGACATTGCCGCGATGCCGAGGGCGACGCGCGGATAGTCGCCGGCCGTCGTCGCGTCGGCAATATAGGAACCGAGGCCGGCCGCTTCGATCTTTGTGTGGTTCCAGGTGACCACCTCGGCGACCACACTCGCGTTCCAGGAACCCCCCGAGGCGGTCAGGGCGCCGGTAACGTAATAGGGGAAGATGCCGGGCAGGGCGACCTGGCGCCACCACTGCCAGCGGCGCACGTGGAAGATCGAGGCCGCTTCCTTCAGGTCGGTTGGCAGGACGCTGGCGCCGGCGATGACGTTGAACAGGATGTACCACTGGGTGCCGAGGATCATCAGCGGCGAGAGCCAGATGTTGGGCACAAGGTGCAGCGCCACGATGAGGCCGACGGCGATCGGGAAGAGCACGTTGGCGGGGAAGGCGGCGAGGAACTGGGCGATCGGCTGCACCCGCTCAGTCCAGGCGGGACGAAGGCCGATCCATACCCCGATGGGAACCCAGATCAGGCTGGCGATGGCGATCAGCACCAGCACGCGGGTGAGCGTGATCAGGCCCAAGCCGAACGCGACGACGGCGTCATGCAGCGTCAGCGTCTCGCTGACATAGCGATAAACCAGCCAGGCGCCGGCAAGCGCGGCGACGATGACTACAGCGAACCAGATCCAGTCGAGCGCACGGGAGACGCGGGGGTCGAACGGCGGCGGTGGCTGAATCCTGATCCCGGGGAGGGGTGGCAGGTTTGTCAGCGTGCGGGACACGGGGCGAAAGAGACGCGGGATGAGCCGCATCCGCTTCAAGAGCTCGAAGAACCAGGACCTCGGCGGATCCTGTGAGGCGGTCTGCTCGACGCGGAACTTGTCGGCCCAGGCGACGATCGGGCGAAACAGCAGCTGGTCGTAGAGGAAGATCACAACCGCCATGGTCGCCACCGCCCAGACGACGGCGCGGGTGTCGCCGCGCTCGCCCGCCAGCGCCAGCCATGACCCGATGCCGGGCAAGGTGACGGTGGTGTTGCCGACCGTGATCGCCTCGGACAACACGACGAAGAACCATGCGCCGGACATCGACATCATCGTGTTCCACACGAGCGCCGGCGTCGCGAACGGCAGCTCGAGCCGCCAGAAGCGACCCCAGGGCGAGAGCCCAAACCCGCGCGCGGCCTCGTCCAGGTCGGCGGGGAGGGTCTTCAGCGACTGGTAGAAGCTGAACGCCATGTTCCACGCCTGGGCGGTGAAGACGGCGAAGATGGCGGCGGCCTCCGCCCCCAGCTCGTTGCCGGGGAACAGGTTCATGAAAAAGGTCACCGTGAAGGTCAGGAAACCGAAGACCGGTATCGACTGCAGGATGTCGAGCGCCGGAATGATCACCAGTTCGGCTTTGCGGCTTTTCGCTGCCAGCGTCGCGACCACGAAGGTGAAAAGCAGCGAGCCCGCCAGCGCCGCGAACATGCGCAGGACCGTGAGCAGGGCATAGCCAGGCAGCCGAGTCGGATCGAGCGTGACCGGCGCGATCTGCAGGGCGGTCAGAGGGCGGCCCATCTGCTGCGCGCCGTGCACCACCAGCACCGCGATGCCTGCGATCATGAAGATGGTGACGAGGTCGCCGCGGGTCGGTGTGAACTGCCGCCGCGCGAAGCGGGCGAGCAGCGCCGGGCTCATGCGCTCGGGGAACTGAAAAGACATGAGCCGGCCCTCGCGTCGCAGGTGCTGGTAAGCACCGCCACGCACATTTGTCCATCACGCCGCCGTGACAGCGCCTAAAGGCGCGTTTGGATCAGTCAGATCCGGGCTTTCACGCCGTCGCGGCCTGATGCTCGAGGAACCAGCGATAGGCGTCGGCCAGGCCCTCGGCCAGCGGGATGCGCCGCCGCCACCCCAGCGCCTCGAGTTTGCCGCAGTCCAGCCGCTTGCGCGGCGTGCCGTCCGGCTTGGTCAGGTCGTGCACGATCTCGGCATCGAGGCCCACCGCCGCGCCGATCATATTGGCGAGCTCGAGGATCGAGACCTCGTCGCCCGTGCCGACGTTCACGTGGCCCTCGCCCGAATAGCGCGTCATCAGGAAGACGAGCGCGTCGGCGCAATCATCGGCGTGCAGGAACTCGCGCAAGGGCGCGCCGGTGCCCCAGACGGTCAGCGTCCGCTCGCCCTTGGCCTTGGCCTCGTGCGCCTTGCGCAAGAGCGCCGCCAGCGCGTGCGAGGAGGCCAGATCGTAGTTGTCGCCCGGCCCGTAGAGGTTGGTCGGCATCGCGGCGATGAAGTCGCAGCCATATTGGCGTCGGTAGGCCTGCGCCATCTTCAGGCCAGCGATCTTGGCGATCGCGTACCATTCGTTGGTGGGCTCGAGCGGCCCGGTGAGCAGCGCTTCCTCGGCGATCGGCTGTGGAGCAAACTTCGGGTAGATGCAGCTCGAGCCCAGGAACAGCAGCTTGGCGACGCCGGCCAGACGCGCGCCTTCGATTACATTGGTCTGGATGGCCAGATTGTCGTGCAGGAACTCCGCCGGATAGTTTTCGTTCGCCAGGATGCCGCCCACCTTGGCGGCGGCAAGGAAGATCGCGTCCGGGCGGGCGTCGGCCATCCAGGCCTGCGTCGACGCTTGCCGCCTCAGGTCGAGGTCGGCGCGACTTACGGTCAAAATCTCGCAGTCCTCGCGCGCCAGCCGCCGCACCAGCGCCTGGCCTACCATGCCGCCGTGGCCGGCCACCCACACGCGCTTGCCCTTGAGCGGGAACACCGCCTCAGTCGGCATTGCGCCGCTCTTCCTTCGGCACCACGACCATATCCTCTGCGACCATCTCCTCGCAGAGCGCGCGCCAGTTGGTCTCGTACTGCCAGCCGAGCTTGGCCTTCGCCTTCGAGGCGTCGCCGATCAGCAAATCGACCTCGGTCGGGCGGAAGTAGCGCGGATCGACCTCCACCAGCACCCGGCCGCTCCTGGCGTCCAGCCCCTGTTCCTCGACCCCTCGACCTCGCCATTCGATGGCGATGTCGGTCTGGGCGAAGGCGTGGGCGACGAAATCGCGCACCAGCGTGGTCTCGCCGGTCGCCAGCACGTAGTCGTCAGGCTCGTCCTGCTGCAGCATCAGCCACATGCCGCGCACGTACTCCCGCGCATGGCCCCAGTCGCGCTTGGCGTCGAGGTTGCCCAGGTAGAGCTTGTCCTGCAGCCCGTGGTGGATGGCGGCGACCGCGCGGGTGATCTTGCGCGTCACGAAGGTTTCGCCGCGCAGCGGACTCTCGTGGTTGAACAGGATCCCGTTCGACGCGTGCAGCCCGTACGCCTCGCGGTAGTTCACGACGATCCAGTAGGCATAGAGCTTTGCCGCGCCGTAGGGGCTGCGCGGGTAGAAGGGCGTGGTCTCGTTCTGCGGCGAGGCCTGCACTTTGCCGTACAACTCCGACGTCGAGGCCTGGTAGAAGCGCGTCTTGCGCTCAAGCCCGAGGATGCGGATCGACTCGAGCAGCCTGAGCGTGCCGACCGCGTCGGCGTTGGCCGTATATTCCGGCGTCTCGAAGCTCACCTGCACATGGCTCTGGGCGGCCAGATTGTAGATCTCGTCGGGTTGGACCTGCTGGACGATCCGGATGAGGTTCGTCGAGTCGGTCATGTCGCCGTAGTGCAGGATGAAGCGCTGATTGCGCTCGTGCGGGTCCTGGTAGAGGTGCTCGATCCGTCCGGTGTTGAACGAGGACGAGCGGCGCTTGATGCCGTGGACGATGTAGCCTTTGTCCAACAACAGCTGCGACAGGTAGGCGCCGTCCTGGCCGGTGACCCCGGTGACGAGCGCAATTTTGCCGTTGCCGTCATTTTGCATGTCGGCAAGCTATCGCGTCGCTGGAAGCCGGAGCAAGCGATGACCCGAGACGACATCCGCCGCCTGGCGCTCATGCTTCCGGAAGCGGAGGAGGCCGGCCACCATGGCATTCCCTCGTTCCGCGTGGGGGGGAAGATCTTCTCGACCATCCACATCGAGCATCCGCGGATGATGGTGAAGCTCGCGCCCGAGGATCAGCACAATCTGAGCGCGGCGCATCCAGGGGTGGTCGAGCCGGTCCCGGGGTATTGGGGCCGCAAGGGCTCGACGTTCATTTTCTTCGAGTCGGCCGACGAGGCGCTGGCTAGGCTCGCGCTCGACCTGGCATGGCCGACCGTGGTCCCGAGCCGCTTGCTGCGCAGGGTCGAGGCCACTAGTTGACGGCGCAGAAATCCTTGTCGGGAAGGCAGCGCTTTCCGCACTGGAAGTAGCCCTTGGGGCAGGGCGGCGGGAGCTGACACACCTTGTCCCGCGCGATGCACTTGTTCCCGCAAGGCTTGCTGTTCAAGCAGCTGATCGCTGCGGCTGGCGAGGCGGACAGAACGAGTCCGAGCGCAGCGATCATGACGAACGTATGCCGCACTGCGGTTCCTCCGCGTCTCTCTGTCGCCCGCACCTTCATCCCGGCCCGCCGAACTGGCAACAGCTCAGCGACATCGCCAAGTACTGCGCTTCCTTGAATCGGCAGGCGGTTTCGGGCATAGACGCCGGCTCACGCGAGCGACCCTGGTCGCCTGCCCCCCCTTCAAGTCGACCAAGAAGCGCAATCCATGGCCGTTCCCAAACGCAAAGTCTCTCCCTCGCGCGCCGGCATGCGCCGCTCGCACCACGCGCTGAAAGCCAACAGCTTCATCGAGGACAAGGAGACCGGCGAGCTCCGCCGGCCGCACCACATCGACCTGAAGACCGGCATGTACAAGGGCCGGCAGGTGTTGACGCCGAAGGAAGACTAGCCACAGCTCGCCGCGGGATGACCGCGCCAGCCGAGAGCGCCTCTTGACCGAAATCGTCGACATCATCGGCCGCGAGATCCTCGACAGCCGTGGCAATCCGACCGTTGAGGTGGACGTGACCCTCGAAGACGGGTCGTTCGGGCGCGCCGCGGTTCCCTCCGGCGCCTCGACCGGCGCCCACGAAGCGGTCGAGAAGCGCGATGGGGACGCCAAGCGCTATGGCGGCAAGGGCGTCATGCACGCCGTCGATGCGGTGAATGGAGAGATCTTCGACGCCCTCTCCGGCTTCGAGGCCGAGGACCAGCGGCGGATCGACCACACGCTCATCGCCCTCGATGGCACGGCGAACAAGAGCAGGCTGGGCGCAAACGCCATCCTCGGCGTATCGCTCGCCGCCGCTAAAGCCGCCGCCGTCTCGGCCCAGCTTCCGCTCTACAAGTACGTGGGCGGCGTCGGCGCCTGCCTCGTGCCCGTGCCGCAGATGAACATCATCAACGGCGGCGCCCACGCCGACAATCCGATCGACATCCAGGAGTTCATGATCCTGCCCACTGGCGCGCCGACGTTTGCTGAGGCGCTCAGGATGGGCTCGGAGATCTTCCACAGCCTGAAGTCGGCGCTGCACGCGGCGGGCCAGGCCACCAACGTCGGCGACGAGGGCGGATTCGCCCCAAACCTCAAGTCCGCCGAGGAGGCGCTGGCCTTCATCGTCAAGGCCGGCGAGACAGCCGGCTACAAGCCCGGGCGCGACTTCAACCTCGGCCTCGACCCCGCCGCCAGCGAGTTCTTCAAGGACGGCAAGTACGAGCTCAGCGGCGAGGGGAAGAGCCTCGATGCGGCCGGCATGGTCGACTACCTGGCCGCGCTCGCCGCTGCGTTCCCCATCGTTTCCATCGAAGACGGGATGGCCGAGGACGACTTCGCGGGCTGGAAGCTGCTCACCGACAAGCTGGGCGGCAAGCTCCAGCTGACGGGGGACGATCTCTTCGTCACCAACGTCGACCGCCTGGCCGAGGGGATCGAGATGGGCATCGCCAACTCCATCCTGATCAAGGTCAACCAGATCGGCACGCTCACCGAGACGCTGGATGCGATCACGCTTGCCCATCGCGCCGCCTATACGGCGGTGATGTCGCACCGCTCGGGTGAGACCGAGGATTCGACCATCGCCGACCTCGCCGTGGCGACCGGCTGCGGCCAGATCAAGGCCGGGTCGCTATCGCGCTCGGACCGGTTGGCGAAGTACAACCAGCTGCTGCGCATCGAGGAAGAGCTGGGCGATCAGGCCGTCTACGCGGCCGCCGATGCGCTGAAGCGGCTCTAGGGCCGCATCAACCCTTCATTAAGCACGCGGCTGCAGCCTAACGCCGCCATGCGCCGGACGCTCAGATCCTACATCCCGACCGCCGTTCTGGCGGGGCTCATCTTCTATTTTGGCTTCCAGGCCTTCACCGGCGACCGAGGCCTGCTCGAGCGCGCCGAGCGCAACGCTATCCTCGCCGAGAAGACCCAGGAGCTCGCGAAGCTGGACGCCCAGCGGCAGGATCTGGAGCGCGAGGCGCGCCTCCTGCGCGACGACAGCCTCTCGGCCGACCTTCTCGACGAGCGCGCCCGTTCCCTCCTAGGCTTGGCCGACCCCAGGGACTATGTGATCCGCACCGACCGCTGAGCGTTTGCGACTCGGATGGTGGCTGAATCTGGGACGACAATGGCGCGCGCGGCGGCTGCCAAGACGAAGACCAAAGCGAAGCCGGCGCCGGGCACGTCCGACAAGGACGAGATGCTTGCCTTCCATCGCCAAATGCTGCTGATCCGCCGCTTCGAGGAGCGGGCGGGCCAGCTCTATGGCATGGGCCTGATTGGCGGCTTCTGCCACCTTTACATCGGCCAAGAAGCGATCGCCGTCGGCATGCAGGTGGTGAAGCAGCCAGGCGACCAGATCATCACCGCCTATCGCGCGCACGGCCACATGCTGGCCTGCAGCGTCGATCCGAAGGCGGTGATGTCCGAGCTCACCGGCCGCGAGCCGGGGGCGTCGAAGGGCAAGGGCGGCTCGATGCACATGTTCGCGCCGAAGAACGACTTCTATGGCGGCCACGGCATTGTCGGCGCGCAGGTGTCGCTCGGCACCGGCCTTGGCTTTTCCAACCGCTACCGCAAGAACGGCAAGGTCGCCTTTGTCTATTTCGGCGACGGCGCGGCGAACCAGGGCCAGGTCTATGAGAGCTTCAACATGGCCGAACTCTGGCGGCTGCCGATCGTCTACGTGATCGAGAACAACCAGTACGCCATGGGCACCAGCGTCGAACGCTCGTCGTCGGAAACGCACCTCTATAGGCGCGGCGCGAGCTTCAACATCCCGGGCGCCGAGGTCGACGGGATGGACGTGACCGCCGTGCGCGACGCCGGCGCCAAGGCTGCCGAGCATGCCCGCTCCGGCGCCGGACCCTTCATCCTGGAGATGAAGACCTATCGCTACCGCGGCCATTCGATGAGCGATCCGGGCAAGTACCGCACGCGCGAGGAGATCGAAGAGGTGCGCCACACCCGCGACCCGATCGACCACCTGCAGGAGCGCCTGATCGCCGCAGGTTACGCCGACGAAGCGGAGCTGAAGGCGGTCGACGCCGAGATCCGCCGCCGCGTCGCCGACGCCGCCGAGTTCGCCCGCACCGCCCCCGAACCCGACCCAAGCGAGCTCTACACCGACGTTTATGCGGAGAACGTCGCTTGACCGACGTGCTCATGCCGGCGCTGTCGCCCACGATGGAGGAGGGCACCCTCGCCAAGTGGTTCGTGAAGGCTGGCGATCATGTCCGGTCGGGCGACGTCATCGCGGAGATCGAGACCGACAAGGCGACCATGGAGGTCGAAGCCGTCGACGAAGGCGAGGTCGCCGAAATCCTGGTCCCTGAGGGAACTGAAGAGGTCAAGGTCAATACACCGATCGCCCGGCTGAAGGCGGATGGAGAAGCGGCCGCTCCGCGGCAATCCAAGCCGCAGGACGATCTCCAGGAGCCCCTTCCCCCTCGCGGGCAAGGGGTTGGGGATGGGGGCGCCCGCGCGGACTCGCCAACTCAGGGCTACACCCCTACCCCCAGCCCCTCCCCGCAAGGGGCAGGGGAAGCGCCAAGACCGTCGGTCGCCGCCGATCCCGACGTCCCCGCCGGGACCAAGCTCGTCCGGCTCTCCGTCCGCGACGCGCTGCGCGACGCGATGGCCGAGGAGATGCGGCGGGATCCGAGCGTCTTCCTGATGGGCGAGGAGGTCGCCGAGTATCAGGGCGCCTACAAGGTCAGTCGCGACCTCCTGCGGGAGTTCGGCCCCGACCGAGTGGTCGACACCCCGATCACCGAGCACGGGTTCACGGGCCTGGGCGTCGGCGCAGCGTTTGCGGGCCTCAGGCCCATTGTCGAGTTCATGACCTTCAACTTCGCCATGCAGGCCATCGACCAGCTGATCAATTCGGCGGCGAAGACGCGCTACATGTCGGGCGGATTGATGGAGTGCGCGATCGTCTTCCGCGGCCCGAATGGCGCCGCCGCTCGGGTGGCCGCCCAGCACAGCCAGGACTATTCCAGCTGGTACGCCCACGTGCCGGGGCTGAAGGTTGTGGCGCCCTACGATTCCGCCGACGCCAAGGGCCTCCTGAAGGCGGCGATCCGCGACCCCAATCCGGTCATTTTCCTCGAAAATGAAATGCTTTACGGCCACGAGTTCGACGTACCGGACGTCGAGGATTGGATCGTCCCCATTGGCCGCGCGAAGGTGCGCAGGACCGGCGCGGACGTCACGCTGACCGCCCACTCGCGCTTGGTCGGGTTCGCGCTGGAAGCCGCCGAGGCGCTCGCCAACGAGGGCATCGAGGCGGAGGTGATCGACCTGCGCACGCTTCGTCCGCTCGACGATGCGACGATCATCGAGAGCGTGAAGAAGACCAACCGCCTGGTTTCCTGCGAGGAGGGCTGGGGACCGATGGGCGTCGGCGCCGAGGTCGTGGCGCGTGTGATCGAGCAGGCGTTCGACTGGCTGGATGCGCCGCCGGCGCGGGTGCATCAGGAGGACGCGCCCTTGCCCTACGCCGCCAATCTGGAGGCGCTGTCGCTGCCTTCGGTCGAGAAGATCGTGCGCGCGGCCAAGGCGGTCTCATACCGATGAGCGGCGATGTCTGGCGGAGCGGCGGGTGCCACTGCGGGGCGGTGCGCTTCGAGGTCTCGTTGCCCGACGCCGTCGTGGCGCAGAGCTGCAACTGCTCGATCTGCGAACGCACCGGCTTCGTCCACATCATCACGCCCGAGAGCCGCTTTCGGCTGATGAAGGGCGCCGAGGCGCTGAGCAGCTACCGGTTCAACACGGGCGTCGCCGATCATCTGTTCTGTTCGATCTGCGGCATCAAGAGCTTCTACCGCCCGCGCTCGAACCCCGACGGCTGGTCGGTGAACGCCCGCTGCCTTGACGACGCCGACGCGCTCGACATCCAGATCGAGCCGTTCGACGGGCGGAACTGGGAGGCGCATGCGGCCTCGCTCGCGCACCTCAGCCGAGACGAACCCTCATGACCGCCTACGAGGGCCGCTGCCACTGCGGCGCGGTCAGCGCCCGCTTCGAGACGCAGATCGCGCCCGAAGCGATCGACGTCCGCGCCGATCAATGCAGCTTCTGCCGCCGCAACGGGGCCAAGACGGTCAGCGACCCGGCCGGCACGCTCATGCTCAGCTTCCGTGAGAGGGGCGTCGAGCGCTATCGCTTCGGGACGCGCAGCTCCGATTTTATCATTTGCCGCCGGTGCGGGAGCTTCATGGCCGCGATCATCGACGGCTATGGCGTGCTGAATGTCGTTGGCGCCGGCATCGGCGCCCTGGCCGAGCGCCCGGCGCGCCCGGTGGACTACGACGGCGAGACGCCCGAAAGCCGCGCCGAACGGCGGCGCCAGCGCTGGACGCCCCTGGTCCTCGAGGTGGCCGCATGACCGAGGTGCTCATGCCGGCGCTATCGCCGACGATGGAGGAGGGGACCCTCGCCAAGTGGTTCATCAAACCCGGCGACACGGTCCGCTCAGGCGACGTCATCGCCGAGATCGAGACCGACAAGGCAACCATGGAGGTCGAAGCCGTCGACGAGGGCGAAGTCGCCGAGATCCTGGTCCCGGAGGGCACGGAAGAGGTCAAGGTCAACACCCCCATCGCGCGATTGAAGGGGGAGGGGGACGCGGTGGCCCCGGCGGCGCCGACAAAGGCACAAGGTGAACCGGCTTCAGAGAGCTCTTCTGCCGATGCCGGAGAAGCCAACCCCGGTAGCGGGCCGGATGGCGGGCCGCTCAGAGACGTCGGGTCGGCGGCCGCCAATCAAGCGCTCGAAGCGAGCGCGACCCCGCATCCGTCGGCGTTGCCGCCACCTTCTCTCGCAAGGGGAGAAGCGACCCGTGTGTTTGCGTCGCCGTTGGCCCGTCGGTTAGCGCAGCAGGCCGGCGTCGATCTGGCGCGCATCCAAGGGTCCGGTCCGCATGGGCGGATCATCAAGCGTGACGTGGAAGAACTGGCGGTCCGGCCCGCACTGGCGGGGACGGCGGCCGAGGCGAAAGCGCCCCATCGCCAGGTCCTCTCGCTCGAACAGATGGGCATACCGGCGGGCTCCTACGGCCTTGTCCCGCTAAACGGGATGAAGAAGACGATCGCGCGGCGGATGACCGAGAGCTTCCGCGATGTCCCGCACTTTCCCTTGAGCATCGACCTCGAAATCGACCGTCTGCTCGAGGCGAGAACGCGCATCAACGCCATGCTTGAGGGCGAAGGCGTCAAGGTCAGCGTCAACGACCTCGTCATCAAGGCAGCGGCGCTGGCGCTGAAGCGCGTGCCGGAGGCGAACGCCTCCTACACGCCGGATGGCATCGCCTTCCACCACCACGCCGACGTCGCCATGGCGGTCGCTGTCGAGGGTGGGTTGATCACCCCTATCATCCGCGCCGCCGAGACCAAAGGCTTGACCGCGATCGCCAAGGAAACCAAGGACCTGGCGGAGCGTGCTCGCACGCGCAAGCTGAAGCCGGAAGAGTTTCTGGGCGGCACCTTCTCGGTCTCAAACCTCGGCATGTTCGGCATCAAGAGCTTCGCTTCGATCATCAACGAGCCGCAAGGCGCGATCCTGAGCGTCGGCGCTGGCGAAAAGCGCCCAGTCGCGCGCGGCGATCAGCTCGCCGTCGCAACCGTTATGAGCGTCACGCTGACCTGCGACCACCGGGTCGTCGACGGCGCGATCGGCGCGCGCTTCCTTGCCGCCTTCAAGGCGATGATCGAGGAACCCGTCACTATGATCGTCTAGGGGACTCATGAGCGTCTATGACTTCGAAGCCGAAACGCTGGACGGGAAGCCGGCGCCGTTGGCCAAGCACCGCGGCGAGGTCCTTCTCATCGTCAATACCGCCAGCAAGTGCGGGTTCACGCCGCAGTACGAGGGACTGGAGGCGCTCTATCGCCGCTTCAAGGATCGCGGCTTCACGATCCTGGGCTTCCCCTGCAACCAGTTCGGCGCCCAGGAGCCAGGCGATGCGGCGCAGATCGCCAACTTGTGCTCGCTGACCTACGACGTTAGCTTCCCGCTGCTGGCCAAGATCGACGTCAACGGCGCGCGGGCGCACCCGCTCTACGCCTATCTGAAGAAGCAACAGAAGGGCGTGCTCGGCTCAGAAGGGATCAAATGGCACTTCACCAAGTTCCTCATCGACAGAGAGGGGCGGGTCGTGCGCCGGTTCGCCCCTGTTGACACGCCCGAGAAGATCGCAGGGGCGGTTGAAGCCCTGCTCTAATGGCCGATCCCTTCGACTTGGTGGTGATCGGCTCCGGGCCGGGCGGTTACGTCGCGGCGATCCGGGCAAGCCAGCTCGGCATGAAGACGGCGATCGTCGAGCGTGAGGCGCTGGGCGGGGTGTGCCTGAACTGGGGCTGCATCCCGACCAAGGCGCTGCTCAAATCCGGCGAGCTCTACGAGACTCTCGGCCATCTGGGGGACTACGGCCTTTCGGCCAAGGACCGCGGCTATGACTTCGCCTCGGTCATCGAACGCTCGCGCAAGGTCGCCAAGCAGCTCTCCGCCGGCGTCGCGTTCTTGATGCGCAAGCACAAGATCGAGGTCGTCGACGGGGCCGCGCGGCTGGAGAAAGGTGGCGCGGTCCCCAAAGTCGTTGTCGCGCTCAAGGACGGCAAGTCGAGGGTGCTCGAGGCCAAGGCGGTGATCCTCGCCACCGGGGCGCGGGCGCGCACCATCCCGGCGCTCGGCCTTGAGCCCGACGGGGAGCGCATCTGGACCTACCGCGAGGCGATGGTCCCGAAAGCCGCGCCAAAGTCCCTGGTGGTGATCGGCTCCGGCGCCATCGGAATCGAATTCGCCAGTTTTTACAGGGCGCTGGGCGCTGATGTTACCGTTGTGGAGGCGCTCGACCGCATCCTGCCGGTCGAGGACGAGGAGGTGTCTACAGCCGCCCGCAAGGCATTCGAGCGGCGCGGGCTCAAATTCCACGTCGCGGCGAGCGTCTCCAAGCTAGCGAAGACAAGGACCGGCGTCTCCGTTGCTTTCGAGGTAGGCGGCAAGGCGCAGACGATCGACGCCGACGCCGCGATCGTCGCCGTCGGCATCGCCGGCAATGTCGAGGATCTGGGGCTCGAAACGCTGGGCGTGACGGTCCAGCGCGGCCACGTTGTCGTCGACGCGGACGGTGCGACAAACGTCGCTGGCCTCTATGCGATCGGCGACGTGGTCGGCCCGCCCTGGCTGGCGCACAAGGCGAGCCACGAGGGCGTGTACTGCGTGGAGCACATCGCCGGCCTCGCCCCGGACAACCTTGCCGCGCCGATCCCCGGCTGCACCTATTCCGACCCGCAGATCGCCTCGGTTGGCCTGACCGAAGCCCAGGCGGCGGCGGGCGGGCGCGACGTCAAGGTTGGCCGTTTCCCGTTCCGCGCCAACGGCAAGTCCATCGCCGCCGGCGAGACAGAGGGGTTCGTCAAGGCTGTGTTCGACGCCAAGACCGGGGCTCTGATTGGCGCGCACATGATCGGCGCCGAGGTCACCGAGATGATCCAGGGGTTTGCGCTCGCGATGACGCTGGAAGCCACCGAAGCGGAGCTGATCGCCACCGTCTTCCCGCATCCGACCATGAGCGAAGCCATGCATGAGGCGGCGCTGGACGCCTTCGGGCGCGTCCTGCACATCTGACGCCGCGATGGCCCGGCTGATCCTGATCCGTCACTGCGAATCCAGCGGGCAGGCGCCGGACGCGCCGTTGACCGATGCGGGAAGCCGCGCCGCGCAGGTCCTCGCCGATCGGCTGACCTTGCTCGCCCCGGACGCCGTCTATTCGAGCCCCTACCGGCGCGCGCGAAGCACTGTTGCGCCGTTCGCCGAGCGGGCGGGGCTCCCCATCGTGGAGGACTCTCGCCTGCATGAGCGGATCTTGGCCGCCACGCCGCTGGACGACTGGTTGGAGCACATCCGCCGCTCCTACGCGGACGTCGACCATCGCGCCGGCGCGGGCGGGGAGACGCTACGCGAGGTCGAGGCTCGCGGCAGCGCGGCCCTGGCCGTCATCGCCGCCGCCGGGCACGCCCTGCCGCTCGCCGTCAGCCACGGCAACCTTATCTCCGCCATCCTGCGCGCCGCTGATCCATCCTTTGGGTTCGAAGGCTGGCGTGCGCTGAGGAACCCCGATCTGTTCGAGATCACCATGCGCGATGGGCGGCCGGTCTCGTTCGTGCGGATTGAGTAGGCGCAGTCAGAAGGCGCGGCTCAGCACCACCTTGAGCAGCTCACGCGCGATGAGCTGGTCGCCGTTGTTGTGGATGTAGAGCGGGAACTCGACGTCGCCGTACAGTTTCCAAGCTCCCCTCGTCACCTGAACGCCGGGCGAGAGTAGAATTCGGTTGTAGCCGCTATTGCCGGTGTTGGCGTTGACGCCGCTGTCCCGGTTGCGCGTCGAGGCGACCACCTGCAACAGCGGCGCGATGACGGTCTTGCCGTCGTCGACAGACAAGCCGTTGTAGGTGACGCCCGCCGCGCCATCGAGCTCCTGGCCAGGCCGATACCCGCCCTGCGCCGCGACCGGAACATCCCAGAGCACATGGGCGAAGTAGCCCCAGTCGCCAGCTCTCCCGATCGTTCCGGTATGATAGCCGCCGATGAGCAAATTCGTGCTGCCCGTGCCGATCGACGTGTCGCGGTCGAAGTTGGGGTAGCGCCAATCGCCGGTCGGCAGCTTCACGCCGAAGATCAAGCCGGTGGACATGTCCTTCGACAGGCCGGTGTAGACCCCCATCAGCCGGATATCGCCGAGCGCGGCGTGGTTGAAGGTGTCGACCGCGGTTCCCGCGTCGTTCTCAGTGCGGAACGTGCGGTCCCAGACCGGAACCTGCACGATCACGCCCCAGTTGGCGTTGAACGTGTAGGTCACGCCTGCGGTGAAGAAGTTGGTCCTGATCTCCTTGTCGGAGTTGGCGGAAGCCGGCGCTGCCTTGGTGCTCGCCCAGTTCTGGTTCTGGTCCATGTAGTTGTATTCGAAGAAGACCTCGCCGCCGCCCATCGGCGGCAGCATCTGGTCGCCGCCGACGTCGAAGACGTCGCAGCCGCAGGCGCAGGCGAGCGCGCTCGCCGGCAGCAAAAGGGCCGCCGCAAAGGCGGTTGTGAGTAAGACTTTCATACTTCGTCCGTTGATTCGAGGTCGCGCGCATGGGCGCGGGCGGGCGCGAGCGCGCGGGCGCTCAGCGAAGGGTCAGATGAGGTGGGTCGGCGGCGCCTGGGACGGCGGCGGCGGCGCGGCGAGGCCGTGGCCGGGGGTGACGGCGGAGAACCTCGCCGCCGGCGCGGCGAAGCTTTCGAAGCGGACGGGCGCGACGCCGAGCGGTGCTGAGGCAACCGGCGTCGCGCCATGGCCGGCGAACGGGCACATCGGCGCGGGCTTGCCTTTCGGCGCCGGGGCCGGCGCGCCGCGCGGATCGACTTGCGCCAGAAACGGCCCGTGGCCAGTGCAGATGACGATCGCTGGCCCGGCCGCCGCCGACGCGACCATGAAGCCGGGGGGAACCGCGAGCTGGAAGATCAGGGCGATGAGGGCGAGCGCGCTCAGCGCAGCTCTTCCTTCGCCATGCCTGGAGCCAGCCCGCGCCATTTGCGCCTCCTCTACCAGGAGTCGACGAACGGAGCGCCCGATTTGTTCCCGGTGACGCGCGTTCAGGCCGCCTTGGCTTCGCTCTCGGCGATGCGCTGGATGGCGACGTAGTCGGTCTTGCCCGTGCCCAGCACGGGCACCTCGGGCGCGCGGACGATGCGACTCGGAACCAGCAGCTCGGGGGCGCCGATCTCGCGCGCGTGGGCGATCAGCGTCGTCATCTGCGCATCGAGGCGGTCAGTGACCAGCACGAGCTTTTCGCCCTTGCGCGCGTCCGGCACGGCGATGACGGCGTGGCGCGCGCCGGGCCAGGTGCCGGACGCCAGGTTCTCGGCCGCGGTCAGCGACACCATTTCGCCGGCGATCTTGGCGAAGCGTTTGACCCGTCCATGGATGCGGATCCAACCGTCCTCGTCGATGGTGACGATGTCGCCGGTGTCGTGCCAGCCGTCCTTCGGCGGCATCAGCGCGCCGTGCTCGTCGAGGTAGCCCGACATGACGTTCGGTCCGCGAACGAACAGCTGGCCGCCCTCGGCGATGCCCTCGACGGGGTCGATCCGCGTTTCCATGCCCGGCACGAGGTCGCCGACGGTGCCCCGCCGGTTGTCCTCAGGCCGGTTGACGGCGATTACCGGCGCAGCCTCGGTCGCGCCATAGCCCTCCACCAGCGGCACACCCCCGAAGCGGCTCGCGATCAGGTCGTGGGTCTCCTCGCGCACCCGCTCCGCGCCGCAGACGACGAACTTGAGCCCTGACAAGTCGCCGGGCTCGGCCTGCCGCGCGTACTGGTTCACGAAGGTGTCGGTGGCGAGAAGGATCGAAGCCTTGGTGTCGCGCACCAGCGGCGGGATCTGCTTCACATGCAGCGGCGAAGGGTATTGGAACGCCCTCATGCCGGTCAGGATCGGCAGCAGCACGCCGCCGGTCAGGCCGAAGCAGTGGAAGATAGGCAGCGGGTTGAACATCACCCAGTCCGGGTCGAGTGCGATGTGAGCGGCGATCTGCTCGACGTTGGCGACCAGGTTGCCCTGGCTCAGCACCACCCCCTTCGGCGCGCCGAAACTACCGGAGGTGAAAAGGATGACGCCCGGGTCTGACGGGCTCGCCGGGGCGCGGAAGGTGCGCGGCATGGCGCCCGCCAAAGCGGCGAACGCGCGGTCGACCAGGCCGACCGTTGCGCGCACGTCCTCGAGATAGGTGATCGCGTGGTCGGCGGAGAGCGCGTCGATCACGTCGTCGAGCTTGGCCTGGTCGACGAAGCGATGGGCGGTGAGGATGCGCTTGACCCCGGCGGCGGCGCAGGCCGCCTTCAGATTGCGGATGCCGGCCGTGAAGTTGAGCATCACCGGGATGCGCCCGAAGGCATAGAGAGCAAAGAGCGTGACCACGCCGGCCGAGCTCGACGGCAGCATGACGCCCACCCGCTCGCCCTTGTCGGTCATGGCCGCGATCTTGCGCCCAAGCGCGAAAGCGGCGCGGATCAGGTCGGTGTAGGTGAGGGGATTGCGCTCCTGGTCCTCAAGGATCGGCTTCTTGCGGCCATGGGCGTCGCGCGCATCGACAAGCGCGTCGAACACCGCCCGGTTTCCGGCCTTGGGGTCGTAGGCGCGCGGCATAATGCTTCCTCCACCAGCCTCTTTGCGGGCTTTCCGTTGGTTTAGAAGGCTATAGTTCACGCCGGCAATAGGGAAGGGACCTCGCCCGCGAGGCGGGAACGCGTCGGACTTCATTCGGTGGCAGAAAACCGCAGCATGCCGTTCGTTGTCCGCCCGGGGCGTCATGGCGATGCCGAAGCGTTGCCGGATATCGAGCGCGACGCGGGTCGGCGCTTCGCCGCCATCCCTGATCTAGCCTGGATCGCAGGCGACGCTGTCATGTCAGCCGAGGCGCACGCGGCCGCCGTCATGGCCGGCGCGCTCTGGGTGGCCGAGGACGATCGCGGCGCGCTGGTCGGCTTCCTGGCGGCCGAAGGGGTCCCGGACGCCCTGCACATCTGGGAAATGGCGGTCAGGATCGACGCGCAGGGACAGGGCGTCGGCGGCCGCCTGCTCGCAGCCGCCGCCGATCACGCTGGCCGGCTGGGCCTCCCCGCCGTGACGCTCACGACCTTTCGCGACGCGCCCTGGAACGCGCCCTTCTATGCCCGACACGGCTTCCGAATCCTCGAAGCCGACGAGCTCGGCCATCGCCTCGAGGCGGTGCTCAGCCAAGAAGCCGCGGCCGGCCTACCAGCCGATCGCCGTTGCGCAATGGCCATGCCTGTTCGCTAAACCAAACAGTTGACCATTCGGCCGGCGCTAGGCTATGCTCAACTCAATGGTTGAGTTATCGCCGCCCGCCCTCGACTCCGTGTTTCACGCCCTGGCCGATCCCACGCGGCGGGCCATGCTCCGCAGTTTGGCGGCAGGGGAGCGCAATATCGGTGAGCTTGCGGCGCCGCATGCGATGTCGCTCGCAGCGGCGTCGAAGCACGTCAAGGTGCTGGAGCGCGCTGGACTGGTCCGCCGGCGGATCATGGGACGGAGCCACCTCTGCCGCATCGAGACGCGACCACTGGCAGCCGCCGACGACTGGCTGCGATTCTACCAACGGCTCTGGAGCCGGAGCTTCGACGCCCTCGACGACATCCTCTGCGAAGAACCGGCGCCAAGCGCCCGATCCGACGGAGAAAGCTCATGACGGACGTTGTGCTTGAGACCTTGCGCCTCACGCGTCGCTTCGACTCCCCGCCGGAGCGAGTGTTCGACGCCTGGCTCAATCCGGAGGTGGCCGCACGCTGGCTATTCACCACGCCCGGCAGCGAACGCCACACCACCGCGCTCGACGTCCGCGTCGGAGGCGCCTGGAAGATGACCGACCGTCGCGACGGCGTCGACTACACCGCGCTCGGCGAGTACCGCGTCATCGACCGGCCGCGGCGGCTCGTCTTCTCGTTCGGCATGCCCCAGTTCTCGCCCGAGTTCGCCGAAGTCACAGTGGAGTTCGCGCCGGACGGGGACGGCTGCCTGATGACGCTGTCGCAAGACCGCGTGCATACGGACAGCATCGGGCCTCTTACGGCGGGCTGGGCGGCAATGTTCGACGCGCTCGCGGGCCTTGTTGCGGCGGCGTAACGCGGTCGCGGTTGATCTGGACGGCGCAAGTCCTAAAGCTTGCCCCCGTCGCGCCGGGGGCAAGCGATGCAGCACGTTCTGGTCTCATACAAACGCGAGGACGAGCCCAGGGTCGCGCGCCTGATCCGGGCGCTGCAACACCACGGCCTGACCATCTGGTGGGATCAGGGGTTGCCGGGCGGCGAGGAGTGGCGCGCCAACATCGAAAAAGCCCTGACCGAGGCGGGGTGCGTGGTGGTGGTCTGGAGCCATGGCTCGGTCGGGCCGGAGGGTGAGTTCGTCCGCGACGAGGCGGCGCGCGCCAAGGGCAGGGGGATACTGGTCCCGGTTCGGCTCGACAAAGTGATGCCGCCGCTGGGATTCGGCGAGATCCAGGCGGTCGATCTGTCCGGGTGGCGCGGCAACCCGAACGACCCCTCCGTGCGCGACCTGGTCGAGGCTGTGAAGGCCAAGCTGGAAGGCCGCGCCGCCCCGCCGGCCAAGGCGCCGGGCCGCCGCCTGCTTCGCCGCGCCGCGATCGGAACCAGTTCGACGGCGCTCCTGATGAGCGCGCTGGCCTTCGCCGGCAACATGTTCGCCACCCAGGATCGGTTCTGCACCATTCCGATCGCCCAGCCGGGGTTGTCGGACGCGTGCGGGGCCGTCCACGTCGGCGGGCGGCCGAGTTATGCCGAGCGCATCGCGTGGGCCAAGCGGCGGCCGGGCAGCTGCGGCGACCTGCAGGCGATCATCAAGGACTTCCCCGACGGGGCCTATCGTTCCAAGGCCGCCGATCTCTTGCAAGCGGCCGCGGTGAGCAGCGCCTCGCCGTTCGCGTCCGACCCGCGCACGACACGCGGCTACGTCCGCCAGTCGATGACCGGGTTCGCCAGCGCGGCCGCCGCTCAGGCCGACGCCAAGACCCGCGCCGTAGAGGACGCCAAGCAGACCACCTGCGCGCCGGTCGACGCCAACGAGCGCTTGGACGGCGTCGAGATCACGAGCACGACCTTCGACTGCCGGCCCTCGCCGCTGGGCGGAACCGTCTGCGCGGCCGACTATGTGGCCACCTGCCAGCTCGAGGCGCGCCAGGCGGTCTGCGGCTGATCGCTTGATCGCGTGAACGCGAAGGCCGATCTAACGCCCATGACCACGGTCATCGATTCACGCGCGCTCAGGCATCCCGAGAAGCGCGAGCGGCCGGAGACGCCATTGTTGCGCAAGCCGCCGTGGCTGCGCGTGCGGGCGCCCGGCTCTGCCGGCTACATCGCCACCCGCGCGATCGTTAAGGCGAATGGGCTGGCGACCGTCTGCGAGGAGGCGGCCTGCCCGAACATCGGCGAGTGCTGGTCTGTCGGCCACGCCACGATGATGATCATGGGCGAGGTTTGCACGCGGGCCTGCGCCTTCTGCAACGTGGCGACGGGTCTGCCCGGACCGCTCGATCCGACCGAGCCCGAGCGTGTGGGCCGCGCCGTCGCGCAGATGGGCTTGAGCCACGTCGTCATCACCTCGGTCGATCGCGACGACATCGACGACGGCGGGGCCGAGCACTTTGCGGCGGTGGTCCGGGCCATCCGCGCGGCGGCGCCGGCGGCGACCATCGAGGTCCTTACCCCCGACTTCCTGCGCAAGGGCGACGCCGGCGACCGGGTGATCGACGCCAGGCCCGACGTGTTCAACCACAACCTCGAAACCGTGCCGCGGCTCTACCTCCCGATCCGCCCAGGCGCGCGCTACTACGCCTCGTTACGGCTGCTCGAGCGGGTCAAGACCCGGGATCCGGCCATGTTCACGAAGTCCGGGCTGATGGTGGGTCTCGGCGAGGCGAAGAGCGAGGTGATTCAGGTCATGGACGACATGCGCGTCGCCGGCGTCGATTTCCTCACCATCGGCCAGTACCTGCAGCCGACGCGCCGCCACGCCGCGATCGAGCGGTTCGTCACGCCGGAGGAGTTCGCCGGCTATGCGGCGATCGCGCGCGCGAAGGGCTTCCTGATGGTCTCGGCGAGCCCGCTGACGCGCTCCTCGCACCACGCCGGCGAGGACTTCGCCAAGCTGAGGGCCGCTCGCGCGGCTCAAGGGCCAGGGCGCTAGCGCCGTTGCGCCACCGCCTGACGCGGGTCCTTCCTTACGCGCCCGAGCAGCTGTTCCAGCTGGTGGGCGAGGTCGAACGGTATCCTGAGTTCGTGCCCTGGATCACCCGTATGCGCCTCTTCAACCCGCGCGAGGTCGCGCCCGGCGTCGACGAACTGGACGCCGAAGCTTCGGTGAGCTTCGCCTTTCTGACCGAGCGGTTTTCGACGCGGGTGCGCAGAGACGCCCCCGCCGCTGAGATCGGCGTCGGCCTGATCCGTGGGCCGTTCCGCAAGCTAAAAAACCGCTGGCGGTTTACGCCGCAAGGCGCTGGAACACTGGTCGAATTCGAGATCGACTTCGAGTTCAGCTCGCGCCTGCTCGATGCGTTGCTGCGCGCAAATGTCGGTTACGCCATGAACCGCCTGATCGGCTGTTTCGAAGAGCGGGCGCGGGCCCTCTACGGATCCTCGACCTAGCGCATCCGGTCGCGGAGCATTTCCAGCGCGATCTCGACGGCGGCGAGCTGGATTTCGTTGCGGCCGATGTCGCCGAACCGCTCGACGCGGTGCATGATCGACTGGTTCGCCCGGGCCGTGGCGAAGTGGACCAGGCCAACGGGCTTCAGCGCGGTGCCGCCGTCGGGGCCGGCCACGCCGGTGATGGCGATCGCGACGTGGGCGTTCGAGTTCTCGAGCGCGCCTTCCGCCATCATGCGGACCACCGGCTCGGAGACCGCGCCTACGTCGGCGATCATGTCGCCGGGGATGCTGAGCAGGTCCTGTTTCGCGCGGTTCGAATAGGTGACCAGGCCTCGATCGAAGACGGCCGACGAGCCGGGAATGGCCGTGATAGCAGCCGATAGCAACCCGCCGGTGCAGCTCTCCGCCGCCACGATCCGAAGGTTCCGCTCGCGCGCCTCATCGATCAAGAGGCGCGCGTTGGTCTCGATCTCCAGTGAAAACATTCGCGCGTCCCTTCCGCTCGATCGCCGCCCTCGAAGGCCAACATTCGCGCCAGGCCGTCAAGCCGGCAGTTGGACGACCGCGAGCGCTTGCGCCGCCAGGCCCTCGCGACGACCGGTGAAGCCCATCTGCTCGGTCGTCGTCGCCTTCACGCTGACTGCATCCAGCGGCAGGTCGAGCAGCGCGGACAGCCGCTCGCGCATCGCCTGGCGGTAGGGCGAGAGTCGGGGCTGCTCGCAGATCAGCGTCACGTCGACGTTCACCACCGCTCCGCCGCGGGCCTGCACCCTCGCCATCGCATCGGCAAGGAAGACGGCCGAGTCGGCGTCGCGCCAGCGAGAGTCCGAGGCCGGGAAATGCTCGCCGATGTCGCCGTCCCCGATGGCGCCGAGCAGCGCGTCGGTCAGCGCATGCAGGCCGGCGTCCGCATCGGAGTGGCCGATCAGCGCCTGGCCGTGCGGGATGCGCACGCCGCAAAGGGTGACGTGGTCGCCCGGGCCGAACCGGTGGGCATCGAACCCATGGCCGACGCGCGTGACCGAGGCCGAGCGGGCGAGCGCTTCGGCCATGGTGAAGTCCTCCGGGTAGGTCAGTTTCATCAGCATCGGGTCGCCGGGCGCGAGCACGACGCTGCCGCCGGCCCGCTCGACCACCTGCGCGTCGTCGGTCGGTTCGCCGTCGCCCGGTTCCCAGGCGGCGTAGGCGTCACGGAGCGCGCCCAACCGGAACGCCTGCGGCGTCTGCGCCCGATTGAGGCCCTCCCGCGCGGCTGTGCTCGTCTCGCCCGTGGCGTTTGCGCGCTTCAGCGTGTCGGAGACCGGCAGCGCCGGCACGGCGCCATCCGCGTGCTCGAGCGCATCGAGCAGCGCTCGGACATGCCGCTCGGCCACGAACGGCCGCGCCGCGTCGTGCACGAGCACTGCACTGGCGGCCGGCGCGTCCGACAGCGCCGCCAACCCCGCGCGGACCGACTGCGCGCGGGTGGCGCCGCCGATCACGACGGCGCAGGTCTCGGGCGAGCCGGCGACCTCGGCGGCGAGGGCCTCGTCCTCAGGCGCGACCACCAGCACGACCCGGCCCGCGCCGGCGGCGCTGAGCGCGTCGAGCGACCAGCGCGCCACCGCGCGGCCGCCTAGGCGGCGCCATGGCTTACGCGGGCCAGCTCCGGCGCGCGAGCTCGCGCCCGCCGCCACGATCACGGCGCTCCATTCCATCAGCCTCTCTCTCGGCGCAGGGCGCCCCGATGTCCAGACTGGACGAGGGCCTCGTTCTTGCCTAAAAGTTGGTCGAACGGAGTGTCTAAAATTTGTGCAACGATGACAGTAGCGCGACGGCCGGCCGCGAACTCGATAGTCGCTGACGGCGGCTCAGCGATGGAGTCGCTTCGGGCGGCGGCGTTCGAGCTCGGGCCTGATCCCGCCTTCATCCTGGAGCCGGACGGTGGCCTCGGCGCCGCCAACGCAGCGGCGGAGCGGCTCTTCGGCCAGAGCCTTTCAGTGCTCAACAGCGCACGCTTCCGCGACCTTCTGCCGGTCGGCTCGCCGCTCGATGCGCTCCTGGCCCGCGCGGCGGAGGAACAGGCCCAGGTGCGCGAGCACGACCTGGTGATCTCGCTGTTCGGAATGCCGCCGTTCGAGGCGGACGGGGCGGCCGCCCCGTTGGAAGGCGGCGCGATGCTGCTGACCCTGCAGGTGCGCGGCGCCGGCTTGGGCGCCGAGCGCGGCGTCGACGGGCCGGGGTTGCGCTCGGTGATCGGGCTCGGCCGCATGCTCGCGCACGAGATCAAGAATCCGCTCGCGGGCATAAGGGGCGCCGCGCAACTCCTGAAGTCTGGCCTGAAGGCCGAGGACGCGTCGCTGGCGCAGCTGATCGTCGATGAGACCGAGCGGATCCGCCGGCTCGTCGACCGCATGGAGGCCTTCTCGGACGAAGTGAGCCCGGTGCGCGCGCCGGTGAACATCCATCAGGTGCTCGACCGGGTGCGGGCGTTGGCGGCCAACGGCGTCGCCGAGGGACTCGAGCTGCGCGAGGCGTACGACCCCTCGCTGCCCGCCGCGCTCGGGGACGAAGACATGCTGATCCAGGTCTTCCTCAACCTGGTGAAGAACGCCGCCGAAGCAGCCCACGCGCGCGGGGACGGGCGCGGCGAGGTGGTCATTTCCACCGCCTACCGCCACGGCGTGAGGGTGCGCGTGGGGGAGGGCATGGGTTGGCGCGCAACGCCACTCGAGGTGCGTGTGCAGGACAATGGGCCTGGCGTGCCCGCGCGGCTGCGCGAACATCTCTTCGAGCCCTTTGTCACCTCGAAAAGCTTCGGTGCGGGGCTCGGGTTGGCGCTTGTCTCAAAACTGGTCGCCGCCCAGGGCGGGTTGATCGATTTCGAGTCAGAGCCGGGGCGAACCGTCTTCAGGGTCCTGCTGCCGATCGAAACCACCGCGGCCAACGGATAAGGGCGACTGAGCATGACGGTTCAACACAAGATCCTCATTGCAGACGACGACGCCTCGATCCGGCTCGTCCTGAGCCAGGCCTTCGGCCGGCTGGGCTACCAAGTCCGCGCCACCGGCAACGCGGCGACCCTGCTGAAGTGGGTTTCGGAAGGCGAAGGCGACTTGGTGATCACCGACGTCGTCATGCCGGACGAGAACGTGTTCGAAGTCCTTCCGCGCATCCGCAAGCAACGCCCGAAGCTGCCGGTGATCGTGATGAGCGCTCAAAACACCCTGCTCACCGCCGTCAACGCCGCCGAGATCGGCGCGTTCGAGTACGTGCCCAAGCCGTTCGACCTCGACGACATGACCGCCGCCGCCAAACGCGCGCTGGCGCGGCCGGTCGACGCCGAGGCGAACAAGGCGCAAGCGCGGGCCATGCGCGACGAGCGGCTGCCGCTGATCGGCCGCTCCGCCCCGATGCAGGAGGTTTACCGCACGATCGCGCGCCTGGTGGGCGCGGACCTGACCGTCCTGATCCTGGGCGAGTCCGGTACGGGCAAGGAGCTGGTGGCTCGCGCGCTGCACGATCTCGGGCCGAGGCGGGACGGCCGCTTCGCCGTCGTGAACCTCGCCGCCGTCCCGCGCGAGCGGGTCGAGGCCGAGTTGTTCGGCAAGGGCGAGGGGGACGTCGGCAAGCTGGTCGAAGCCGATGGCGGCACGCTCTTCCTCGACGAGGTCGGCGACATGCCCCTCGACGCCCAGACGCGGCTGTCGCGCATCATCGACGGCTCGGAAGCGGCGACCAATCCGCGCACGGGCCGCCGGCCAAACGTGCGGATCATCGCCGCCACCAACCGCGATCTCCGCGCCCTCATCCGCGAGGGCCTGTTCCGCGAAGACCTGTTCTTCCGCCTGAACGTGGCGCGCATTCGCCTGCCGCCGCTGCGCGATCGCACCGAGGACATCCCGGATCTGGCCCGCGCGTTCTTGCTCCGCGCGAACCGCGAGGGGCTGCCGGCCAAGGCGATCGACGCTGCCGCCCTCGAGCGGCTGAAGGCGTACGAGTGGCCCGGCAACGTGCGCGAGCTGGAGAACCTCATCCGCCGCATCTGCGCCCTCTACGCCGAGGATCTGATCACGGCGCGCATCGTCGAGCGCGAGCTGCAGGATCAGAGCACCGCGCCCACCGAGCCCGGCGGCCCCATCACCCTGTCGGGGCTGGTCGAGCGCCACCTTGCGCAGAGCTTCGCCGACCAGCCCGACGGCGTGCCGCCAGCCGGCCTCTACGATCGCGTGCTGCATGAGGTGGAACGGCCGCTGATCAGCCTCACGCTTGCGGCCACCCGTGGCAATCAGGTTCGGGCGGCCGAGATCCTCGGCCTCAACCGCAACACGTTACGCAAGAAGATCCAGGACCTGGGGTTGGAGGTCAGCCGCGGCCGGCGGTGATGAATCCGCAACAACCCTGTTGAAATTGGGGCACAGTCCCTCGTAGCTTCCGGCCATGGCCGTCGACGCGTCGCGTTCAGAGGACGATTCGAGTCCAACCCTTCCCCGCGTGGCCGGCGCGTGGCGAGCCCGCCTGCCCGCGGGATCGGCCCTAGGCGCGGGCTATGCGCTGGCGGCGGCGCTGATCGGCATCGCGGTCTGGATGGCCTCCTCCGCGCCGGTGACCGGCCCGGTCGGGCCGCCAAGCCGGGCTATCCTGATCGTTCTGGGCTTGAACCTCGTGCTGATCGGCGGGCTCGCCTTCGTGGCCGGCGGCCGCGTCTTTCGCCTGGTCGTCGCTCAGCGGCGCGATGCTGGTGCGCGGCTGCACCTGCGCTTTGTGGCCGTCTTTGCAACGGCGGCTGTGGCGCCGGCGATCGTGGTGGCCATCGTCTTCGGGGTCCTGGTCAACCAGAGCGTCGACAGCTGGTTCAGCCATCGCGTCGCTACCGTGGTGGAGAACTCGGCGACGGTGGCCCGGTCCTACGTCCGCTCGCAGATGGACTTCATCCGCGACAACGTCTCCTTGATGGCCGAGGACCTGAACCACGCCGCGCCGGAGCTGAAGCAGAATCCGATCCGCTTCAGCCAGTTCCTCGCGGTGCAGGCGTCGCTGCGCGGGTTTCCCGCCGTCTATGTGCTCGACCGGGACGGCCGTGTGTTGGCGCGCGCCGAGGTCGACGCGCCGCCCGAGTTCCTCGCTCCGCCGCCGGCCGCATTCGCCGCCGCCGACTCGGGCGTGATCGACGCCGAGCGCTTCGACTCCACCGACATGATCCGCGCGCTCTACAAGCTGAAGGGCTTCGACGACGCCTATCTCTACGTCGCCCGGCCGGTCGAGCGGGGCATCCTGACCCACCTGAGCGAAACCAACGACTCGCTCGCCGCCTATCGAGATACCGCCGCCAACCGCGACCGCATCGAGGCGGCGCTGGAGCTCTCCTACATTGAGACCGTGCTGCTTGTGCTGGTCGGCGCGGTCTGGATCGGCATGGCCGCTGCGAGCGGCATATCCGGGCCGGTCGCCCGCCTGATCCAGGCGGCCGACCGCATCGCCGCCGGCGATCTCGCCGCCCGCGTCAACGTTGGCCCCGGCTCACAGGAGATGAGCGATCTTGCGAGGTCGTTCAATCGGATGACCGGGGACCTTCAGGAGCAACAGGCGGCCTTGCGCGCCGCCGGCGAGGAGGCGGAGTCGCGACGCCAGTTCATCGAGACGGTGCTCTCGGGCGTGAGCGCCGGCGTGATCAGCGTCGACGGCGAGGGCCGCATCCTCACCCTAAACCGCCAGGCTGCGGTCCTGCTGGGTCTGCCGGCGAGCGCGGCGCATGGCAAACGCCTGGACGAAGCCGCGCCGGAGTTCGCCGACGTGGTCGCCGAGGCGCAGGAGTACGGCGGCGACGCCGAGGCCGAAATCGACCTTGTCCGCGAGCGGGAGACCCGGCGGCTTCGTGTGCGCGCCAGCGGCCATGCGGACGGCGGATTGGTGCTGACCTTCGACGACATCACCCGCCTGGTCACCGCCCAGCGCAACGCCGCCTGGAAGGACGTGGCCCGCCGCATCGCCCACGAGATCAAGAACCCACTGACGCCGATCCAGCTCTCCGCCGAGCGGCTGAAGCGAAAGTTCCGCAAGGATATCGTTGGCGACCTCGAGACCTTCGACCGCTGCACGGAGACGATCATCCGCCAGGTCGGCGACGTGAGCCGAATGGTCGACGAGTTTTCCGCCTTTGCCCGCATGCCGGCGCCGAAGTTCGAGCGAGCTGACGCCGCCGAGCTGTTGCGCCAAGCGGTCTTCGCCCAGCGCGTTGCCCACCCGGAGACCGAGGTCGAGCTCGCCGAGCCGATGGAGCCCGCGCCCGCGCTCTGCGACGAGCGGATGATCGGTCAGGCGCTGGCGAATGTGCTGAAGAACGCCGGCGAGGCGATCGCCGCGCGCAAGCGGACGGAGCCGGGGCTGAAGGGACGGATACGGGCGAGGCTCGTCGTCGAGGGCGACGATCTCGCCTTCGAGATCGAAGACAACGGCAAGGGTCTGCCCGCCAAGGATCGTGACCGGTTGACCGAGCCCTACGTGACGACGCGCGAGAAAGGCACGGGCCTCGGACTCGCGATCGTGAAGCGAATCATGGAGGACCACGGCGGCGCTTTGGTGCTCCTGGACGCGGCCGAGCGCCCAGGCGCGAAAGCGGTGTTGCGGCTGCCGCGGATGAAGACACTCGATGTGCGGGCCGAGACGGATACGGAAGCGGCGTGAGAGGTTCCATGGCGACCGACATCCTCGTGGTCGACGACGAAGCCGACATCCGCGACCAGGTCGCGGGCATCCTGTCGGATGAAGGCTACGCGGTGCGCACCGCGCAGGACTCGGAGTCGGCGCTCGCCTCGATCGGCGCGCGGAAGCCGGCGCTGCTCGTGCTCGACATCTGGATGAACGGCGGCGGCATGGACGGGCTCGAGCTGCTCGACCTGGTCAAGTCGCTCGACGGCGACCTGCCGGTGATCATGATCTCTGGGCACGGCAACATCGAAACGGCCGTCAGCGCCATCAAGCGGGGCGCCTACGACTTCCTGGAAAAGCCATTCAAATCCGACCGTCTGCTGCTGGTCGTCGAGCGGGCGCTCGAACAGGCCCAGCTCAAGCGCGAGAACCGCAGGCTGCGGACGCAGGCGTTCTCGCCCGATACCTTCATCGGCAAGTCGACGGCCGCCCAACAGCTCAGGCAGCTGATCGCCAAGCTCGGCCCGGCCAACAGCCGGCTCCTCGTCTCCGGACCGCCGGGCGCCGGCAAGGAGCTGGTGGCGCGGCTGATCCATTCCGCCGGTCCGCGCGCGAAGGGCGAGTTCATCGCCATCGGCGCGGCCGGCATGACGCCCGACCGGATGGACCTGGAGCTGTTCGGCGAGGAAGGCGAGGGCGGCCGCCCGCGCAAAATCGGCGTCTTCGAACGCGCCCACGGCGGCGCGCTCTACCTGCACGAAGTCGCCGACATGCCGCGGGAGACCCAGGGGCGCATCTTGCGGGTCCTGGTCGAACAGCGCTTCCGCCGCGTGGGTGGCGACCAGGAGGTGCAGGTCGACGTCCGTGTGATCTCATCGACGTCGCGCGACCTGCGCGATGAGATCGTCGCCGGCCGCTTCCGCGAAGATCTCTACCACCGCCTGAACGTGGTGCCTGTGCATGTGCCAGGCCTCACCGAGCGGCGCGAGGACATCGCCCAGCTGGTCGAGTACTTCATCGACCGCATCTCCGAGGCGACGGGCCTGCCGCGCCGCCGGCTAAGCGACGACGCCATCGCCACGCTGCAGGTCCACGATTGGCCCGGCAACGTCCAGCAGCTCAGGAACAACGTCGAGCGCATGCTGATCCTGGCCGCTGGAGACCCCAACGAGCCGATCACAGCGGACATGCTGCCGGCCGAGGTCGCCGCGGCCGGCCAGGTAGGGCAAATCGGGTCAGAGCGCATCCTCGCCCGGCCCCTGCGGGACGCCCGTGAGGTGTTCGAGCGCGAATATCTGAACGCCCAGATCGTTCGGTTCGGCGGCAACATCTCTCGCACCGCCAACTTCATCGGCATGGAGCGTTCGGCCCTGCACCGAAAGCTGAAGTCGCTGGGTGTAGCCCCCGCCCGGGTCGACGAGGACGAAGACGCCTGATGGGGCGCATCGCCTACGTGAACGGCCGCTACGTGCCGCACGGCGACGCCGTGGTGCATGTCGAGGACCGCGGGTTCCAGTTCGCCGACGGCGTCTACGAGTATTTCGCCGTCTTCTCGGGCCGGCTGGCCGACGCCGAAGGGCATCTCGAGCGATTGTGGCGCAGTCTGTCCGAGCTCAGCATCCGGCGGCCGATGAGCGAGGCGGCGCTCGTGGTCGTCTTGCACGAAACGGTCAGGCGCAACCGGATCAAGGACGGCGCAGCCTACGTGCAGATCACCCGCGGCACGGCCCGCCGCGACCACGCCTTCCCGCACCCATCGACGCCACCCAGCGTGGTGGTGACCGCCAAGACGGTGAACTACGCCGCCGAGCAGGCGAAGGCCGCCAAGGGGGTCGCGGTGCTCACGCAGCCCGACAACCGCTGGGGCCGCTGCGACATCAAGACGGTGGGCCTCCTGCCCAACGCGCTGGCCAAGCAGGCGGCGCGCGCGGCTGGCGCCTACGAGGCCTGGCTCGTCGACGAGCTGGGCTTCATCACCGAAGGCGCCTCGACCAACGCCTGGATCGTCGACGCCGACGGAACCGTCCGCACCCGCGACACCAACGCCAACATCCTGCGCGGAATCACGCGTAGAAGCCTCATCGAACTGGCCGCGGATGCCGGGCTCAACGTCTCGCAGCGGCCGTTCACCGTCGAGGACGTGAAACACGCCAGGGAGGCCTTCATGACCGCGGCCTCGGCGCTGGTGCTGCCGGTCGTCGCCATCGACGGAGCGACCATCGGCGACGGTAAGCCAGGGCCTGTCGGGATGAAGCTGCGCGCCTTATATGAGCAGAACGCGCGCGCGACCGCGCGCTGAGGCTCGCGCCATTGCGGGCGCCCGCCGGGCCGGCCTACATCAAGGACGTGTGTGTGAAAGCGTTGGCTTTCGAACAAAAAAGGAGCGCGAGAGGCGCCATGTCAACAACGATCGAAAAGAAGCAGAATCTGCAGGACACCTTCCTCAATTCGGTCCGCAAATCGAAGACGCCCCTGACGATCTTCCTGGTCAATGGGGTCAAGCTTCAGGGGGTGGTCTCCTGGTTCGACAATTTCTGCGTGCTGCTCCGCCGCGATGGGCAATCGCAGCTCGTCTACAAGCACGCCATCTCGACCATCATGCCGGCACAGCCCGTACAGCTCTATGAGCCCGGCCCCGACCAGGACAACGATTGAGCAAGCGTCCGATCGACCATAGGCCGCCCGTCGAGACGGCCCTCGTTCTCCACCCCGTCAGACCCGGCGTCGACGGCGCACGCGACCCAGCAGCCCGGCTCGCCGAAGCGCGTGGCCTGGCCGAGGCCCTAGACCTGGCGATCAAAGGCGCGGAGACCCTCCCGCTGCGCGCGCCCGTACCCGCGACGCTGCTCGGCCGCGGCAAGGTGGACGAGATCGCCGCCCGCTGCGCCGAGGCGTCGATCGACGTCGTCGTGGTCGATGACGCGCTGACGCCCGTCCAGCAGCGCAATCTCGAGCGCGCCTGGAGCGCCAAGGTGATCGACCGCACCGGGCTGATCCTCGAGATCTTCGCTCGCCGCGCCCGCACGCGCGAGGGACGTCTGCAGGTCGAGCTCGCTCGCCTGGCGTACGAACGCTCGCGCCTGGTCAAGACCTGGACCCATCTCGAACGCCAGCGTGGCGGCTTGGGGGTCATGAGCGGCCCGGGCGAGACGCAGATCGAGACCGACCGACGCCTGTTGGCCGTCCGCATCGCGCGGCTGAAGCGCGAGCTGGCGGATGTGCGGTGGGGCAGGCGGCTGCAGCGCGATGCGCGCCGACGGGCGCCGCACCCGACCATCGCGCTCGTCGGCTACACCAACGCCGGCAAGTCGACCCTGTTCAACCGGCTGACCGAGGCCAGCGCTGGCGCGGGCAACCGCCTGTTCGAGACCCTCGACCCCACCGTCCGCGCGGTCCGCCTGCCCGATGGGCGCCCGGCCATGCTGTCGGACACGGTCGGGTTCATCTCCGACCTGCCGCACGAGCTGGTGGAAGCGTTCCGCGCCACCCTGGAAGCGGTGCGCGAAGCCGACGTCATCGTGCATGTGCGTGACATCGCCGGGCCCGACACCGACGCCCAGGCCGAGGACGTGCGCAAGGTCTTGGCGGAGATCGAAGCCGGGCCAGACGCAGGCCAGGTGATGGTCGAGGCCTGGAACAAGATCGACCTGCTCGATGAGATCGAGCGCGGCCGCCTGGCCGCTCGCGCGCGCCGCGCTGGCGAGACGCCCGCGTTCCCGATCTCGGCGGCGAGCGGGGAGGGGACCGACGCCCTGCTCGCCGCCCTCGCAGCCCTGGTCGACGCCAGCGAGCCGGTGGAGGCGGTGCTCGGCGCCGACGACGGCCGCGCGCTCGCCTGGCTCTATCGGCACGGGCGCATCGTCGCACGCCGCGATGAGGCGGATGGCCAGGTGCGGCTATCCGTGAAGCTTGACGGTCCGGCGTTGGGCCGCTTCGAGCGGCTGTTTCCCGAAGCGCTGTTCAAGGAAGCGGCGCAATAGGAAGACGCGTGTTCTTGCTTTGTTCTTGACAGCGTACGGCTGACCGAGGGAGGCTGGGCCAGGGGAGGGACCATCCCGGCCATGACCAGTCGACTGTCGAGCGAGGGCTTTGCGCGAGCGCGCGCGTTCATCGAGGCGACCGGTCGGCCGCTCGACCGGGCGTTGCTCGCTTTCGGCCTCGGCGAAGCCGGGCCAGCGCCGGTCTTGAACGCGCTGGTCAGCTGTCAGAACGCCGACGGGGGCTTAGGCCATGGCCTTGAGCCCGATCTCGCCACGCCGGCATCGAGCGCGATCGCGACCAGCGTGGGCTTGCGGGTCTTGAGTGAGGTCGATGCGGACGCCGGCCATCCGATGGTGCGCGCGGCGCTGGGTTGGCTCGAGCAGGCGTTCGACCGCGGGGTCTGGCCGATCATCCCGCCGGAGGTGGATCTCGCGCCGCATGCGCCGTGGTGGAGCTGGTCGAAGGACCTGGCCGAGAACTGGAACGGCTTCGCCTTCAACCCGAGCGCCGAACTGCTCGGCTACCTCTATCGCTGGCGCACGGCCGCGGCGCCAGCCTTGCTCGAGGCCGCCGAGGCGAGGCTCAGGCGCACGCTCGCCGACGTGCGCATCATCGAAGGCGCCTATGATCTCAAGTGCGCCGCGCGGCTCGCGCGAGCGCCCGGCGTTCCGGCCGACCTTCGAAAGCAGATTGTCGAGCGCGTCGTCCGCTCGGAGCTCGCGCACGATCCTGGCGACGAGCACGGGTCCTCGCTCGACCTTTCGCCAACGCCGGCCAGCCCGCTCGCCGAACCGCTGGCCGGGCGGATCGACATGGCGATCGACGCCCTGATCGGCGCGCAGGAGGCCGATGGCGGCTGGCCGCTGTTCTGGGACTGGAGCTTTGTCGACGCCCACGCTTGGGCCAAGGCGAAGGCTGACTGGCGCGGCTGGCTGACCCGCGAGGCGATCCAGACACTCAGTGCGTGGCGGCGGGTGGAAGGCGTCGAGACTAGCGCAGCAGGCTAGGCTCGGCGCCCTCGGCGTCCTTTGTCACCCGCAGCGTGCCCGCCGGCGCCGGTTTCAGGAGTTCAGCCTCCGGCTTCGACAGATAGAGCCAGTGCGGCCAGTCGGAGCGCCCTAGGAGCACCACCTGGCGGTCGTGGTACGGTTTGATGTCCTCACCGGGGGCGGTGGTCAGCAGCGTGAAGTCGCCCCCGGCCGTGTCGTCATTCGCCGGCCGCCAGATCCCCGCGATGCACAGGAAGTCCTCGCGCGCGGCCGTAAACCGGTAGCGGGTCTTCGGGTACTTCGCGCCCACGTACTCGAAGAAGGCCGAGACGGGGATCAGGCAGCGCCGGCTGTCCTTGAAACGCCGTTCGTCGGAGCGGAAGTTAAAGATCGGGCTCGCCTTCGGCCGGGGCGGCGGGAAGCCGAACCGCATGGGCGCAAGCTCGACGCCGTTGGCCGCAAGTCGCATGACCGCGGCGATCTCGCTGATGTGCACGTGCGGGCGCGGCGGCAGATCGAGCTCGCTCTGCTGGGTCGGCATGCCCCATTCGATCGCCTCCATCGCCGCGCAGTAAGCGCGGTAGGCGATGTCCTGCTCGAAGCCGTTGCACATCGGCTCTAGCCGCGCTCGGCGCGCTTTGCCGCGTCCCAGAGCCCGTCCATCTCCGCCAGGTCCGACTGTTCTGGCGTACGGCCGCGCGCCGCCAAGGCCTGCTCGATCGCATGGAAGCGGCGAGCGAACTTGGCGTTCGCCGCCCGCAGCGCATCCTCCGGGTCGACGTCGAGCATCCGCGCCAGGTTTGCGCAGACGAAGAGCACGTCGCCCATCTCCTCGCGCACCTTGGCCGCATCGCCAGCCGCGGTCTCGGCGGCGAGCTCGCCCAGCTCCTCGTGCAGCTTCTCGATCACGTCCTCAGGCTTGGCCCAGGTGAATCCGACGCGGGCGGCGCGGCGCGTGAGCTTCTCGGCGCGCATCAGCGCGGGCAGGGCGGCGGGCACGCCATCCAGGATGCTGGCCTGGCTCGCCTTGGCGGCGCGTTCCTCGGCCTTGATCTTGTCCCACGCTCGGGTCTGCTCGGCGGCGTCCCGATGGCTAGCTTCACCAAAGACATGAGGATGCCGCCGGATCATCTTATCGCAGATGCGCTCGGCGACGTCCGTGAAGGTAAACGCGCCGTCCTCCTCGGCCATGCGGGCGTGATAGACCACCTGTAGCAGCAGATCGCCCAGCTCTTCCTTCAGTTCGCCCAGGTCGCCACGGTCGATCGCCTCGGCCACCTCGTAGGCTTCCTCGATCGTGTAAGGCGCGATGGTCGCGAACGTCTGTTCCAGATCCCATGGGCAGCCGCCGTCTGGATCGCGCAGCCGGGCCATGATCGCGATCAGGCGGGCGAGGGGGTCGGATTCGGTGGGCGGGCCTCTCATGGGGTCCTTGAATGCGGCAAGGCAGGCTCCCGACCTAGGCGCGACCCCGACGAATGTCTATGCCGAGCCCGACACGAACCATCGCGAGGGCCGAGCGTGCCGGACATCGAGGTCAGACAAGCAGAGCCCGGCGAGCGCGTGGCGCTCGAAAACATGTTCCAGCTCTACGTCCACGACTTCTCTGAGCAGTGGTGGGACCGCCCCTATGGCGAGCTTGAGAACAACGGCAGGTTTGGCGACGATCAATTTTTTGATCCCTACTGGGAAGAACAGCAGCATATTCCGCTGCTGATTAGGCTCGACGGCAACCTTGTCGGCTTTGCCCTGCTGGACGCGAGCTCGCACAGCGGCGCAGACGTCGACCGTGACATGGCTGAGTTCTTCGTCGTGCGAAAACACCGCCGCGGCGGGGTCGGAACGGCGGCGGCCCACGCCATCTTCACCGCCTATCCTGGCCGCTGGGAGGCCGCAGTCGCCCGCCGCAACACCGGCGCGCTGCCCTTCTGGCGCAACGCCGTCGCCACGCACCCCGCCGTGAGCGATATCGAGGAGGTGGATGTCGACAGCGCACTCTGGAACGGCCCTGTGCTGCGGTTCCGCATCGGGGAGCGGCGTTGAGGGCAGCGCGCTGTACGGCCGCCCGCGAGCGATATCCGTATCGCGTCTAAGATAGATTATCAGCAATAACTGCGGTGCTCGAGCTAGGGCGCGTCTGGCGTAACGAAGCGAAGACCGTCGTATGCGGGCTCAACACCGTTTGGAAGTTCATGGCACAGTGTATTGAAATCCATATCGATATGCATGTTCGTCAGAATCGCCCGCTCCGGTTTGACTCGCCCGATCCACTCAAGCGTTCGCTCGAGATGGGCGTGCGTCGGGTGTGGCGCGTAACGCAGGGCGTCGACGATCCACACGTCGACCCCCGCGAGCGCGGCGAAGGCCGCCTCAGGCAAGCCCACGACGTCGCAGGAATAGGCAACCGATCCAAAGCGATAGCCGACGCAACGGACGCCGCCGTGGTCCTGGTCGAAGCTCACGATCGGAATCGCGCCTGACGGCCCCTCGATGCTCCAATGGACGCCATGCGGCGGCAGGAGGTGGTCGTCGCAGACCGCGGGATAGCCGCCCTCGCCCCGGAAGATGTAGCCGAAGCGGCGCATCAACGTGGCGTGGGTCGGGGCATCCATGTAGCAGGGCGTCCGCCGACGGTTGCGCAGCGCAAAGGCGCGGACGTCGTCGATGCCGTGCACCTGGTCGGCGTGGTCGTGGGTGAAGAGAACGGCATCCAGACGCTTCACGCCGGCCGCCGCCGTCTGCAGGCGCAGATCCGGTGAGGTATCCACCAAGAGCGTGGTCGCGTGCTCCGGCCCGGCGTCGGTCGGCCGGCGGACGAGGATCGAGCAGCGGCTGCGCTGGTTGCGTGGCTCGGCCGGATCGCACGCGCCCCAGGCGCCGTCCGCGCGCGGTACGCCCGCGGAGGATCCGCACCCCAGAATCGTGAACTCGAGCGAGCCAGTCACGGACGCGGGATCCGGTCGAACAGCGCGAAGAAGGCGTCCTCGGTTCTAGCCTCTGCGTCGGCCACATCCCAGCCCCGAATCTCGGCGAGCTTGGCCAGCACGTAGGACAAATACGCGGGCTCGTTCCGTCGTCCGCGCATCGGGACCGGCGCGAGGTAGGGACAGTCGGTTTCGACCAGAATCCGCTCGGCCGGAAGGTCATGGATGACCGCCCTCACCGCCTCCGCCGTCTTGAAGGTCGCGATCCCCGAGACGGAGAACCAGGCGCCCAGCGCCGCCGCCCGGCGGGCCAGCTCCGGCCCGCTCGTATAGCAGTGCATCAGCAGCTTGAATGGCCCCTGAGCGTGCTCTTCTTCAAGGATTTCAGCCATTTGTGTATCAGCGTCGCGGGCATGCACGATCAGCGGAAGGCCGCTCTCGCGCGAGCTGTGGATATGTGTACGGAAGACCTGGACCTGCGCCTCGCGGGGGCTATGATCGTAAAAGAAGTCGAGCCCTGATTCGCCGATCGCGACCACACGAGCGCTGATGCGGTCAGTAAGATCGTTAACAAAAAGTGTAAGAAAATCTTTCGATTCGTGCGGATGGACGCCGATCGAGCACCAGATATCGCCATGCGTCTCGGCGATTTCGCGAACCGCCGCAAACCGGTCGATCCGATCACAGATGGTGACCATGATCCGCACGCCGGCCGCCCGCGCGCGGGCGATCACATCCTCCCGATCATTCGCGAATTGGGTTGCATGAAGGTTGACGTGACTATCGATGAGCATGGTCGCGGCTAGGCCTTCGCCGCCGCGCGCAGCTCGCCGATCGCCGTCCAGAAGGCGTCGGCGCGGTCAAGGTTCAAGCCGTCGACCTCACCGGGCAGCGCAGCGAGCCGCGTCGCAATCTCGGCCCAGCGGGCGCTTTCCCGTGCGCCCTCCCCGGCCGCGGCGATGGCGACGACACGCGCCTGGTCGCTGAGCCGCTCGACGAGGACGGCGAAGCGCTCGGCGCCTTCGCCGCCGCGGAATCCGTCCGCCAACGCTTGCAGCGCCGTAAGGTCGGCGTTCGGAAGGCGGCCCATCAGGGCGCGCGCCGCCTCGTCTGCCGCAATTCCTCCTCGCGCAAGATATTGCAACGCCTGACCTGGCGCGCCATGCGCCATCCGCGCCAAATGCAAGACGTCTTCCCCGGATGCATCGGTCCGGCGGCGGACGAAGTCGGCGACGGCCTCGTCGGGCCAGGGACGGAAGGCCAGCCGTCGGCAGCGGGAGCGGATGGTGTCGAGCAGCGCGCCGGGCGCGTGACTGATCAGCAGCAACACCCCGCGTTCAGGCGGCTCCTCCAATATCTTTAGTAATGCATTGGCGCCACTCGCATTTAGGTCGTCGACCGCATCGACAATGGCAACGCGCCAGCGGGCAAGACCCGGGGCCTTGGAGAAGAACTCCGGCAGCCGGCGCGCCTCTTCGACGGGGATGACCTTTCGCGCCTTGCCGTCGTCGGTCCAGCGCTCGATCACCAAAAGGTCCGGGTGCGAGCGCGCGGCGACCAGCTGGCTGACAGGATCCTCGGGCGAAGCGCCCAGTTGGCCGAAGGCCGGGTCGGCCGCCGCCCCAAGCAGGCGACGGGCGGCGCGGTAGGCGAAGGTGGCCTTACCCATCCCCTCGGGTCCGGTGAGCAGCCAGCCGTGGTGCAGGCGATTGCGCTCAAGCGCGGCGAGGAACGTCGTCTCGACCCGTTCGCCGCGCTCGTAGCCGTAGACGGCGCGCGGATGCGGGATCGACGGGGTCTCAGCCACGCGCGAGCGTCCCGAGCCGTTCCTCGACCGCCCGCCAGACGGCCGCCTCCACGGCCCCGACGCCGGCGTCGGCGGCGATGACCATGCAGCGCTCCGGCTCGCGCGCGGCGATATCGAGGAAAGCCTGGCGTAGCCGTTCGTGGAAAGCCCGGCCTTTGGCCTCGAACCGGCGTTCCCGCCCGGCGCGGCCGGCCGCGCGCTTCAGGCCAAGCCCGACCGGCAGATCGAGCACGAGCGTCAGGTCGGGCATGCAGAGGCCAACCACCTGCTGCTCCAGGGCCGCGATCAGCGCCGGCGGCGCGCCGCCGCCGGCCCCCTGGTAGGCGCGGGTCGAGTCGAGGAAGCGGTCGCACACCACCCAGGCGCCGCGCGCGAGGGCCGGCTCGATCACGCGCTCGATGTGGTCGCGGCGCGCCGCGTACATCAACAGCGTCTCGGTCGTCGGGGACCAGCGGTCGGGCGCGCCCTCGACGAGCAGCGCGCGGATCGCCTCGGCCCCAGGCGACCCGCCTGGCTCGCGGGTCGCGACCACCTCGCGACCGGCGGCCGTCAGTCGCTGCATCAGCCGGGCGGCCTGGGTCGACTTGCCGGTCCCCTCGCCGCCCTCGAGCGTGATGAAGCGTCCTTGGCGCATGTCCGCTCAATCGGCCGTATCAACCGTCGGCGCAAGACTGCGGCCATCGGCCAACGCTGGAGCGGGCGGCAGGTGCCTGTTAAGAGGCCGCGGCCAGCGGACGGGTGGCCGAGTGGTTGAAGGCAGCGGTCTTGAAAAGCGGCGAGGTTTGAGCCGCTTAGCGCCGTTCTGAGGCGCTGTAAGCCGTTTCGGCTCGACACCCGAGGGCGGTTGCGCCGTTCGAAACCATCCCGCACCGTTTCATTGGTGGCAAGTTTGGTGGCAGGCGGACAGCTTACGTCTGCGTCGTCCAATACGGTGACAGCTCAGGCGCGCCCAGGACGGGCTCCAGGTCGGCGTCGATGCCGAGCGCATCGAGCACGCCGACGATCTG